>NZ_CP047047.1:0-609902 GCF_030408575.1 Corynebacterium auris | reverse complement strand
CCACGCGGCGATGCTGTCCTCTCCCACCAGCCCGCGGAGGGCAGCGAGGTGCTCGTAAGGCTCGCGTTCCTTGGTTGCCCCTGGGCTCCGCCGCGCCCCCGTGACGAGCAGCTTGCGCTCGGTGCGGGTCAGCGCCACGTAGAACAGCCGCGCGGATTCCTCGGCGAGCTTCGCCCGCTCGTCCGCCAAGTAGGCATTGGCGGCCTTTTCGAACCCGGAGCGGTCCTCCGCCTCCTCAAAGGCCGTGAAATCCTCCCCCGGCAGGCGCTTGACCTGGGTGAGGAAGGTTTCCGCTTTCGCGTTGTAGGTGGCGGAGTCGGCGTGCACCACAGCCACGGTATCCCATTCGAGGCCCTTGGCCTTGTGGGCGGTAAGGATCTGGACGCGGTCGGTGCGGATAGGAACCGAGCCCGGCGCGAGCCCGTCTTCGTGGGTGCGCGCCAGCGCGAAGTAGTCCAGCAGCGCGTCGACGCTGTTGCCGGGGTAGTTCGCGATCTCGTCGAGCAGGCGGTCGAGGTGGACGGTCCCGGCGGCGGAGTCCCGGGCGAGGACCTCGGTGCGGATGCCGAAGACGGAGATGATGTCGGCGAACAGATCCGGCAGGCGTTTGCCCAGGCTGCGGGTGCGCAGCGTGCGAAGCTTCGAGGCGGTCGAGTGCAGGCGCGCCAGCCCCTCCGGGGAGTAGCGCTCCGGCTCGCCGAGGTCGGCCACGGCGTCGGTCAGCCCGGCGGGGCGGTCGCTCCCCGCCATGATCTCCTCCGCTTCCTCCACCAAGTGAGCGAGCTGGGCATGTAAGTGCCCGGTGGGGTCGTCGTCGGCGGTGGGCTCGCCCTCAGGTTTTTCGCTGGCGCTGCCGCGCAAGTTCGCCGCGCGTCGCGCTAGGGCGTCGAGGTCTTTCAGGCCGAGGCCGACGGCGGGGCCGGTGAGGACGCGCAGCGCGGCGGCGGAATCGTCGGGGCGCACGAGCATCGTGGCGATGGCGATGGTGTCGGCGACCTCGGGGACGTCGAGAAGCCCGCCGAGGCCGACTACTTCGTAGGGCACCCCGCGCTCATCGAGTGCCGCCGCAACCTCGCTAGAGGTTTTGTTCTTCCGCACCAACACCGCGGCGGAAAAGCCCTCGCCCCCGTCGCGGGTGCGCGCGTACTGCTCGGCGAGGTTGTCCGCGACATAGGAGATTTCTTCCTCGGCGGTGGCGAAGAAACCGAGCGTGACGTCTCCGGCCGCTGCGCCATCGCGGGGCGCGAGCGGGGCGACCGCGCGACCCGGGCCAGTGCCGAGCAGGGCGTCGGAAACGGTATTGGCGAGGTCGAGCACCTCCTTCGGGTTGCGCCAGGACGTTGTCAGCTGCTTCTTCGGCGCGGGCGAGCCGTCCGGCCCCGGGAAATCCTCCACGAAGGCGGCGAGGTTGGCGGCGGTTGCGCCGCGCCAGCCGTAGATCGCCTGCATGGGGTCGCCGACGGCCGTCACAGTCAGGGGATGCGCGTGAGATTCCGCGTCGCCGCGGCCCTCTCCGAAGAGGCTGCGCAGCAGAACGCGCTGGGCGTGGGAGGTGTCCTGGTACTCGTCGAGCATGACCACGCGGAAGCGGCGCCGCTGCGACTGGCCCACCTGAGGGTGAGCGAGGGCGAGGCGGGCGGCCACCGACATCTGCTC
The DNA here is from genome assembly GCF_030408575.1 of Corynebacterium auris. Classification (NCBI taxonomy): domain Bacteria; kingdom Bacillati; phylum Actinomycetota; class Actinomycetes; order Mycobacteriales; family Corynebacteriaceae; genus Corynebacterium; species Corynebacterium auris. The sequence continues at coordinate 608,246 of NZ_CP047047.1, read as the reverse complement.
GTTAAAGGTCACCACGCCGCGCTCTCGCAGCCGGGCACCGAGCGCGTCGACCAGCGCCAGGTACTGCGCGCGCCCCTCTTGCGCGGCGCGCCACTTCAGCATGGTGGAGTTGAACGCGTCTTTCTGCCGCGGCCCCTTCGGAAGCTCCTCGGTTTCCTTGAGGAAGGTCTCGGCGTGCTCGCGCACGTCGGCCGAAGCGGCGAGCTCGTTGCCCAGAGAGGAAACGAGCGCCAGCAGGGTGTCCACAACAGTGCCGACTGCCGAGTTCGATCCCTCGGCGGCAAGCAGTTGCCCCGAGTAGTCGGTGACCACCTCGTGGGCGATGTCGTGCAGCTCTGCCGCGGTGATGAGCCGCGCGTCCGGCTCGACGGGGACCAACAGCCCGTATTCGCGGACCAGCTCGCCGGCGTAGGAGTCGTAGGTAGATACCGTGGGCGCAATGACGCTGAGCGCCCCCGCGAGCTCCCCGCTTGGGTCGAGGCGGCGCACGAGGTCCTGGTTCGCGGCAAGAGTAGACAGGCGGTCCCGGATGCGTTTGCCCAGCTCGCGGGCGGCTTTCCTGGTAAAAGTCAGCCCGAGTATCTCCTCCGGGCGGGCGTAGCCGTTGGCCACGAGCCACACGACGCGCGCCGCCATCGTTTCCGTCTTGCCGGCCCCGGCTCCTGCCACCACGAGGAGCGGGCCGGGGGCGGCGCCGATGATATCCGACTGTTGGTCGGTGGGCGGGAACTGCTGGCCGAGGTAGCGCGAGAGCACCTTCGGGCTCATGTCTTCGCGCGCTGCGGGGCTAGGCACGGTAGATCACCTGTCCTTCGGGTTGTACGGGGCACAGCGCGCGCACCGCGCAGTGCTCGCAGTGCGCGCCGGCGCGCGCGATAAGCTCCGGCCCCGTCATCTCTGCGGGCAGGGGGCTAATCTCCGCGATGAACTCGTCGAGTTCCTCTTGCGTTTTGCGCGCCTGCTCGCGCGTTGTGGGTTTCTTGGAATCTTTACGTGGGAAGAGCAGCACCGCTCCCCCAACTTCGAGGGGTGTATCGCCCTCTGCGGCTGTCACGACGGACCGCCCGCGCACGACGCCGCGCGAGAGCGCGAGCTGATAGGCCTGCAATTGCGGGTTCTCCGCCGTCTCCTTCTTCGTCGCCTCGGCACCCGTCTTGAGGTCGACAACGTGGTGCGCGCCGCTGGGCTCGCGCTCGAGGCGGTCGATCCTGCCGGTGATGCGCAAGTGGGGCGCTACCTCCACGTCGACCTCGGCCTCCACGGCGACTTGCTCAAAGGCGCCGCGCGTGTCGCGTATCCACTCGGCGGCCCTGCCTAACATCGCCTCGAAGTCCTCGATGTCACGCTGCGTCTTCCAGGCCGGTGAGTCGTCGGCGCGGCGACGTGCCTCCACAGCCGCGCGGCGCGCCACCACCTCGTCGACGCCGTTGCCCAGCGCCTCGAAGTAGGCGTGAGCGATCGACCCCCAGACCATGTTCAGCGAGGAGTCGAGCTCGACCATCCGCTCCAGCACCGAGCGCATGGGGCACTGCAGAAGGCTCTCGATGCGCGAGGGCGACAGCCTGTTGCGGGCCGGCAGAGCCTCGCGGGTCGTTGCCTGCGTTGTTGTCCACCACTCGCTGGGGTCAGCTCCGGCCACCCCGGCGTCCGCCAGGCGCGCAAGCTGGCGTGCGGCCTGGAGGCGAGTGGACTCGTCGCTGCCTTCAGCGACGAGCGCGCGGCGCAGCTCGGCGATCAGCTCGTCGTGAGCCAGCACGCGCAGCGTGGGCACCTGGCTGGCTTCCGCGCTTTTTTCGATCTGGTAGTCACCGGCCCTGCGCTCTTCCACCTCGAGCCCGTGCTCGCGGCAGAACTCCGCGAGGAAGCGGGAGGGCTCTACGACGTCTTCGCCCTCGTCGGCATCGACCGCGGTGACAAGGAGGTCCTCGGTGGCGCGGCTTGTTGCCAGGGCGAAAAGTCTGCGCTCTTCGGTCAGACGCTCCGTCTTGCGGGAAACCGGCACGGCGGGGTCCACGCCGTTGTCAATCAGGTCGACGAGGTCCTCCTGGCCGAACATGGTGCCCGTCTCCCCCAGCGAGGGCCACGAATCCTCCTGCACGCCGGCCACGATGACGCGGCGAAACTGCCGCCCGGCCACGCCGTGCGCTGTGAGCAGGGAGACCGCGTCGGGGGTGGCGGTGCGCCGGTCACGCACGCCGGTGGGCAGGACCTGTTCGAGGGTGTAGGTGACAAAGGACTCGACTCCCGCGAAGGCGCGACGCTCAGTGAAATCGCCCGCCGCGTCAAAAAGCGCCATGGCGGCGTCGAGGTCGCGGTCCGCCTGGGAGCCGCTCGCCCCGCCGCGCAACGCGGTGGCGAGAAGCCTATCCGCCAGGCCGGTGGCGTTCCACACAGCCCAGAGGACTTCCTCGACGGTGCCGCCTTCCTCCTGGGCTGCGCGCCCGGCATCGAGAATCTCGCGCACGTGGGAGAGGATGTTCAGCTCGCGGTCGGTGAGCATCTCTCCAAAGTCGGGCAGGGCGGCGCGGCTGACCAAGATCTCGCGCAGGGTCTCCTCGGCGCGCCGCCCGGGTTCCCAGCGGCGTAACCCGCGCAGGAGCCGTCGCAGCGTGACGGGGTCGGTGCCCCCGACGGGGCCGAGCAGGAGTTCACGCCACTGTGAGGCCGTGAGGTCCTCATTGAGTGCGCGAAGGCCCAGCAGGAGCGAGGCGACGATGCGCTGCTCGCTCAGCACCACGTCCGTGGGGTTGAGCACCGCCGGGACGCCAGCGTGCACGAGGGCGTGGCGCACGGGTTCGAGCATGCCGGTCGAACGCACCACCACGGCCATGTCGCGGTACGGGACCCCCTCTTCCAGGTGGGCGCGGCGCAACCGGTCGACGAGGACGGCGTTCTGGGTGGCGGCCGAGTCCGCATGAACCACGTGGCGGGCCGGCGCGCGGCGCGTCGCACCGAGGTCGATGACCTGGTGCTCCAGCCCACCGAGGGTGCGCAGGAACTCGGGGGTGGCGCCGCGGAAGTGGAAGACCGTCTGGTCCGCGTCGCCGGCGACGACGCCGAGCTGCGCCGACTCCACCAGCCGTCGCGCGAGCTCCGCCGCGGCCGGGTCGAGGTGCTGGGCGTCGTCGACAAGCACCGTGTGCCAGGGGCTCTCCCACGGCACCCGCAGCGCCTCGGACACCAGCTCCGAGGCGGAGAGGTTGCGCGCCCCCGACAGAGCCATCACCTGCTGGTATTCCCGCAGGAAGTCACCCGCGGCGGACCAGATGGGCCGACGGTGGAGGCGCCCGAGCTCGCGCAGCTCCTCCGGGCCCAGGCGGCGCTCGACGGCGCGCAGCAAAAAGTCGCGCAGCTGGCGGGCGAAACCGACCAGTCCGAGCGCCGGGCGCAGCTCCGCCGGCCAGGTGCCGCGCCCATCCGCGGCGTGGCCCTGGAGCAGCTGGCGGAACACCGCGTCCTGCTCAGCGCCCGAGATGAGGCGAATCGGCTCCCTGGCTGCCTGCCGCACCAGCGCGAAGGCGAGCGAATGCACGGAGCGCACCAGAGGGGCCTCCGTGACAAATCCGCTGCCCGCCAGTCGGTCGGACAACTCAACGCGCAACCGGGAGGCGGACTCCTTCGACGCGGTCAGAAGCACCAGCCCGCTTGGCTCGGCCCCCTGCTCGATGGCGTGCACGGCGGTGTCCACGAGAAAGCTGGACACGCCCGATCCAGCCTCGCCCGTGACCTTCCACGTCCCGCGCAGCGGCAGGTCATAGTCCCACTCACGCGGCTGGGTGTGGCGCGGGCGGGGGACGAGGAAAGCGCGAGGAACGGCCGGCAGGGACGCCCCGGGAATAGTGGTAGCTGATTCCATGCCCGTTATTGTGTCAGGCTATGCCGACACGAGCAGTGCCCGCACCCGCTCAACATCCGAACTAATGTTCGATTTTGCGCCCGCGGCCAGGATCTCCCGGTATTCCAGAGCCCTCAGGCCCAGCTCGCCAAGGCCCGGGATGTGCGCCCACCGGGCGAGGACCTGCTCGTCGACGGCGCGGGCCAATAGGCCGTCGACAAGCGTGAGCGCGGCCGTGTAGCCCGCTGGGCGGGCCTCGGCGGTGGGCGAGATATCGGTGAGCAGAGGCGGCAGGGAGCCGGAGAACACGCAGCTGAAGAAGAAGTCGGCGTGGGCGAGACGGGTGGGTCCGCTCACCTCGACGTCTCGCCACGCAGCCCTGTCCGCCTCCGCGAAACGGTCCGCGCGCTCGATCGCCGGGGCCGCAATGTCTCCCACCGCGTCCTCGAAGGCAAGCGCAGCGGCAATGGCCTCGTCAACGCGGGTGCCCACCACCCCCTCGGCGAACTCGCTGGCCTTGAACCCCCCGACGACGAAGCGGCCGTCCGTGGAGCGCACCGGGCGCGCAACGCGCAGCCCGTCGACGCTGACGCGCTCGCGCACCTTCGCCGCCCAGGCCGCGGTGGGGGCAGCCGCGGAGACAACGACGCGCCCGAAGCGCACACCGTTATCCCAGGCAGGGCCGACCGGGGCGGACGCGACGTCGTCCACCTGGAAAGCCGAAAGAACGTGCTGGGGTATCTCCACGGTGTGTGAGCCTACAAAACTGTTACTGCGCCGGGGGCTGGGGGTACGGCCACGGGTTGGCCAGGCACGTCTCCGGCGTGTCCGGATAGACCTCCTCTGGGTCCAGGGAGTGCAGCTCGGCGTTGTTCAGGCTCAGCGTCTGCTGCATCATCACCGGCGCCAGCTCGCCGTCGGCGGGGCAGGGCTCGTGCTCGGCGAAGCCGATCGCGTGGCCCACCTCGTGGTTGATGAGGTACTGCCGGTACCGGCCCAGATCCCCCTCGAAGGGGCGAGCGCCGCGCACCCAGCGAGATTCGTTGAGCACCACGGTGCTCTCACCCGTAATGGTCGTGCGGCAGCTGACCTCCATCTCCAAGTTGCCGCCGCAGCGCTCGGCGGTCGTTCCCACGGAGGTCAGCTGGATGCGCAGGTTGGGATCGTCAGCGGCGGTGACCCGCTCGAAACGGAAGCGCGGGTCGTTGGTCCATCCTCGGGGGTCGGCGAAGGTGGCGTCGATAAGCGTGGCGAAGGCGTCATCGCCGCCGTACGTCGCGGTATCCACGCCGTCCTCGACCTCGACCACGTAGCGCACCACCAGCTCCTCGCCCTGCCCCACGGCTGCGCCCGGCGCGCCCACCTCGCGGTACGTCCCGGCGCCCTGCTCGGTGTACGGGCCGCCGGGGGGCAGCTCATCGAGGGCGGGGACGGACTCCGGCAGGTCCACCATGGTGCGCGCCGCCTGCTCCTCGTGGGTGTGTCCCGCCCCACCCTCCTCCTGCGTTGCCGCGGAGGGCGCCGCCACGACCCTGTCGCCGGGGTTGTTAACCATGTTGACCAGCACGAGGACCGTCACCACGGCGAGCACCGGAATAGCGTAGGCGCGCCAGCCGTACTCCCTGGCAAAGCGCACGAGGAAGGGCTCGCTGTGTCCTGGTTCGGGCGCGTGGCGTGGGGTCATGGGGACCTAATGTATCCCGGCCTTAGGAGGCGAAGCCAACCGTGCGCGCGGTGGCGCTGCCGACCTCGGCGTAGGAGATGCGCTCGGTGCGGATGACGAAGCTGCGGCCGCGGTCGTCGGTAAGCGTCAGCGTGGGCTCCCCGCCCTCGATGGCGCGGGAGATGCGCCCCAGGATTTCCTCCTGGTCGCCGGAGCTGGTGATCACGAGTTCGCGGGGGCTTTCGGCGAGCCCGATCTTGATGTCCATGGGTGCTGAATCACTGTCCTTCGACTAATAGATTTTCCGTTGCGCTAGCGCTTCCAGGGGCGCTTCCAAGAACGCTTCCAGGAGCGCTTCCAGGCGCTGCAAAACAGCAGTGTCCCCATTGTAACGACCGCCGGTTAGGATACGGGTGTGCCCCACCCAGCCGATCGTCCAACACCCCCCGGCCAGAAGGCCACGTTCGCGCAGCTCGGCGTTGCCGCCGAGATCGTGGACGCGCTCTTTGCGCGCGGCATTACCGCCCCCTTCTCCATCCAGGAGCTGGCGATCCCGCTCGCCCTCGAGGGCCGCGACCTGATCGGGCAGGCCCGCACCGGCATGGGCAAGACCTACGCCTTCGGCGTGCCCCTGCTCGACCGCGTCTTCGACGACGCCGACATCGCCGAGCTCGACGGCACCCCCCGCGCCCTGATCGTTGTACCCACGCGCGAGCTCGCGGCCCAGGTCACGGAGGATCTCGCCGCCGCGGCCGAGCAGACGCCGCTTCGCGTGACGACGATCTATGGCGGGCGCCCCTACGAGGAGCAGATCGCGGCCCTGGACGCGGGCGTGGACGTGGTGGTGGGCACCCCCGGCCGGCTCATAGACCTCCACGAGCGCGGCGAGCTGCGCCTGGACAAGGTGGCCATTTTCGTGCTCGACGAGGCGGACGAGATGCTGGACATGGGCTTTTTGCCCGACATCCAGAAGCTGTGGTCCGCGCTCACGCCCCCGCTGCAGGCGATGCTCTTTTCCGCGACGATGCCGGGCCAGATCCTCTCCCTCGCGCGTTCGCTGATGAACCGGCCCGTCCACATTCGTGCGGAAACGGGCGACGCCGCCCCGACCCACACGACGACGCGCCAGGTGGTCTTCTTCTCGCACCGCATGGACAAGCCCGAGGTCACCGCCCGCATTTTGCAGGCGCGGGGGTGCGGCAAGACGATTGTCTTCGCCCGCACGAAGCGCACGGCCGCGGACGTTGCCGCGGACCTCGCCTCCCGGGGCTTTGCCGTCGGCGCCGTCCACGGCGACATGAGCCAGGAGGCCAGGGAGCGTTCGCTCGCCGCGTTTCGCAGCGGGGAAACAGAGATCCTCGTGGCCACCGACGTCGCGGCCCGCGGCATCGACGTTGACGACGTCACTCACGTGATCAACTACCAAACGCCCGACGACCCGATGACCTACGTCCACCGCATCGGCCGCACCGGACGCGCGAACAACTCCGGAATTGCGGTCACCCTGGTCGGGTTCGACGAGGAGCGCAAGTGGGAGGCGATCAACAGCGAGCTCGGCCTGGGCATGAGCGACCTGCCTTCCTGGTTTTCCACCTCGCCCGAACTCTTCGAGGCGCTCGATATCCCGGCGGGCGCCGGACCCTCCGTCGGCCCGGCCCGGGACGTGCCCGCCTCCCAGGTGCCCAAGGAGCAGAAGTCGCGGGGCTCGCGGGGCGGAAAGCGGGGTCGCCGATGAACTCCCCTCTGCGCCGCACCCGCGGCGACCTTATCGCCACCGGCGCGATCGCCGCGCTCAGCGCTGCCGCTGTCGCCGCCGCCGTTTTCACGGCACCCATCCGCGACGCCGAGCTCACCCCCGCCGCCGCCGACCTCTCGGACCAGCTCGCGGAATCAGGCACCCTTACCGCCGCCCCAACCACGCTGACGGAGGCATTCAGGCTTCACGACGACTCCCCCGGCGCCCGCCCCGTCGTTGCGGACGGGCTGATCATCACTCACGCCGACGATACGCTCACCGCGACGACACCCGCCGGCGAGACCGCCTGGACCTACACCCGGGATGCCGAGCTGTGCTCCCTCGCGCAGGCGTGGGGCAAGGTGGTGGCCACCTACCGGGGCCCGGCCGGCTGCGGAGACGTCGTCGCGCTTACGACACTGACCGGCGAATACGCGGGGACGCGCTCCGCCGTCGCACCCGATAACGTCGCGGGGGTCGTGTCCAACGACCGCATCGGTTATGCCTCCCCCGCCCGCACGGAGCTGTGGCGCTCCGATCTGGTGCGCACGGTGGAATACGGAAACGTCGAAGCTCCGCAGGAGGCGGGCATGCAGCCACACCAGTGCACGCACACCTCGGCGCTGACCCGCACAGAGCTGCTCGCCGTCACAGAGCGCTGCGCGGACGGCACCCACCTGCGCCTGCAGCAGGCCACCCCGGAGGACTCGCGGGCGCCCGAAATCTCGGCGGACGTGGAACTTCCCGCCGGGGCCTACCTCCTCGCCGTGGGGCAGGACTCCGCAGCCGTCTACGACCCGGCTACATCACTCGTGACCAGTTACAGCGACGGGGGGGACCTGCTGTGGTCCGGCCCCGGACCCGCCCTCGCCGAGGGCGAGTCCCTCGGGGACGCACTGCACGTGCTCAACACCGCGGACCTCCCCCACCACATGACCTACTCGGACGGCACCCAGCTGCTCTTCTTCGACCCCGCCGACCTGAGCCTGACCGGCACCTTCGACGGAGCCCTGGGCACCGGCGTAGCCGCCGGCGAGCGGGTGCTGGTGGCCACGCCCGAAGGCGTGGCCGTGGTGGACTGGGCCGATGCGACCGCAGAGCGGGTCATCCCGGTCGACCGCGGCGGGTTCACCGGCCCGGTGAGCATCTCCTCGGCGGGCGCGGGGGTCGTCGAGAAGCGAGGCTCGGAAATCGTCTACCTGGCCGCGCAGTAGCGCCGCTTAGCGCCCGGTCTTGCGCGCGTACACCTGGCGCAGGTGCTCGCCGGAGGCCGGGTGGAACACGCCGACGACCGCGAGGACCGCGGAGAGCAAGGTAGCCAGGCCCAGCGCCCAGGCCCCGCCGCTGAACATGTAGAACGCGACGCCGACGAGGATGGCCTCCAGAAGCACAATCGCGCCCGTCCCCGACGTGGTGCCCCGCATGAGGCGCACGGCGCAATAGGCAACGAAGCCGAAGATGATGAAGATGAACACCGCGGTGCCAATGCCCACGTAATCCACGGCCGCCGAGTCGGACGTGAGGCTGTCATCGGCCACCCCGCTCAGGTTGGCCACGACGAGCCAGATCCCGTACACGTACGCGGCGAGGCACTGCAGCAACACCACCACCGAACCGAAACGCAGGGGCGCGGGCACTTTAGCGGCGCTCTCGGGCGCAGGGATGGGGTCCGGGGTTGCGTTCGTCTTCTCGCTCACGGCGCCAGTGTATCGCCCCCGGATGTCGGCCCGGCCGCCCGGCACCACAGCGCGGGCACCGCTATACCCGGGGAGGTGAACAACACGTAACGCGCAGGGGGGAACCCACCCGCGATTTGCCCTAAGCACCTTCGACGTGTTCCACAGGGAAACAACATACCGGCAGGTAGACGAACCGTCTACCGCGTCCCACACCTGAAACGGGCGCCTTACCCCCCGCCGTGCCCTCAATTCCATGCGCGCACCCATTATGATATGCGTCACTTTTTGGCGTTTACCTCTAGCGCGCTCGCCGTTTACGTGCCATCATTCTCGGGTAGCAAAAATAAAGACTCGGTTGCCCAGGACTTAACGCCCGGCCGATACCGAGTTAACTCCAGGAAAACGAACGTCGGCCCCCGGAGCCTCGGGCGCGCCGCGCGAAAACCTGGAGGCGCCGCCAGCACTCAGCACCACCTCCATGGGGCTGTTGTGTGACGCGCGCGAACGCGACTCGACCACAGACATACAAAGGAGATTTCACCATGGATTGGCGCCACGAAGCAATGTGCCGCGACGAAGACCCCGAGCTGTTCTTTCCGGTTGGCAACTCCGGCCCCGCCCTCGCGCAGATCGCGCAGGCCAAGCTGGTATGCAACCGCTGCCCCGTGACCTCCCAGTGCCTGAAGTGGGCCCTGGAAACCGGCCAGGACGCCGGTGTGTGGGGCGGACTGTCCGAGGAGGAGCGCCGCGCCCTCAAGCGCCGCAACAAGCAGCGCGCCCGCCAGCGCCTGAGCGCCTAAGACGGCTGCCGAAAGGCGCGAAGAGCAGGCACCCAATTTTTCGGCGCGTGCGCGGGAGCTATAAAGTAAAGTTCCTGTTCACCAATCACCCCGGCTACACAGAGCAAGGAGGCCCCCGATGAGCAAGCGTGGTCGCAAGCGCAAGGATCGCCGCAAGAAGAGCGCTAACCGCGGTAAGCGCCCGAACGCTTAAAGCGTTCACCCGCTTAAAGCACGACGCCCCTGCTGGGCCTGTACGGTCCGGCAGGGGCGTCTCACATTGTGCAGCGTCAGGGCTGAAGGCGGTAGCGGGTGACGGAGACGGTGGTCAGCGACGTGATAATGCGCTGGCGCAAGGGCTCGGGGGCACGGACCTGACCGCAGCACTCGCGCACGAGCCCGCGCACCTCCAGCTCGGCAGTGAGCTGGCCGAAGCACTCGGGGCAGGCGCTCAGCTGCCGCTTGATGGCGGTGGCCCGGGCGGGGGCGGGGTTGCCGTCGAGAAGCTCAAGCAAAAGCTCCCTCGCCTCCTGACAGCTCGGATTGTGCTGGTCTCCGGCTCCCATTAGTTCCCACTCCTTGAATCTGTGCTGTCCTTGGGCTCTAGCCCGATGCCTTGTTCGTTAGCCACGTCCTTCAACATCGCGCGGAGCTGTTTTCTTCCCCGGTGCAGGCGCGACATCACCGTTCCGAGGGGGATGTCCATCACCTCGGCGATCTCCTTGTAGGCCAGCCCCTCGACGTCGGCGTAGTAGACCACCATGCGGTAATCCTCGTTGAGCTCGTTGAGGGCCTGCGAAATCCGCGTGTTCGGCATGGCCTTCAGCGCCTCCACCTCGGCGGATTCCAGGCCCGTGGAGTCGTGAGAGCTGGAGGTGTAGAGCTGATGGTCGGTGATGTCGTCGGCGGAGGTCTCGAGGGGCCGGCGCTGCTTCTTGCGGTAGGTGTTGATGTACGTGTTCGTCATGATGCGGTACAGCCACGCCTTCAGGTTCGTGCCCTGCTTGAAGCTGTCAAAGGCGTTGAACGCCTTCAGGTACGTCTCCTGGACGAGGTCCTCCGCGTCCTGGGGGTTGCGCGTCATCCGCAGCGCGCCGCCGTAGAGCTGGTCCAGCAGCGGCATCGCCTCGTCGGTGAAACGCTCGCGCAGGTCAGTATCGGCTGTGTCGGCCATGTCGGCTATTGTAGGCCACCCCCGCACCGGGCGCCGCACCCCTCTGCGATGATGTGGGAACACACGCTACCGGCCCCAAGGAGAAAAGAGTGGCCCGCAGAACACGCGCCCTCGAGGTGCTCGCCGGCACCGCGCACGAGGTGCTCACCTACTCCCCCGGCCGCAGCGACTTCGGCCGGGATTCCGCCGCAAAGCTCGGGCTCGACGCGGGCGAGGTGGCGAAGACTCTGGTGATCGCGGGCCCAGACGGCTCCCTCGCCGTGTGCTGCGTGCCTGTCTCGCGCCAGCTCAGCCTCAAGCGCGCCGCCAAGGCCCTCGGCTGGAAGCGCGCTGAGATGGCCGAGCCTACCCGCGCGCAACGGTCCACGGGCTACATCGTCGGGGGCATCTCGCCGCTGGGCACGCGCACCCGTATGAGCACGCTTATCGACGCTTCCCTCGCCGCCCTCGACACCCTCACCGTCTCCGCGGGGCAGCGCGGCCTGTCCGTGCGCCTGGCCCCGGGTGCCCTCGCCGAGCTGACGGGCGCTCAGTTCGCCGACATCAGCTCCGCGTAGTCGTTGCGCACGTTGCCGACCTCCGCCGCCGCCTCACGCGCCTGAAGCCGGCCCGCCACCCGCGAGGGGTGCACCAGCTCGAGGGCCTCCTCCGGGGTGCCGTGGACCCACTGCTCGACCTCCCCCGGCTCGAGGAAGAGGGGCAACCGGTGGTGCAGCCACCGCATCTGCTCGGCCGCGTCGGTGGTCACCATCGTCGTGGACAGCCGCTCGCACCCGGTATCCCACAGCGCCGCCGCGAACAGCAGGCCGGTGTCGGGGGCGACGTAGAAGGGCTGCTTGCCCTCGCCCTCCTGCTTCCACTCGTAGTAGCCGTCGAGGACCATGAGGCCGCGCCGTGCCCGAAACGCCGAGCGGAAGGAGGGTTTTTGCGCGACGGTCTCGCCGCGCGCGTTGAACAGGGCGGGGCCCTTATCGTCCTTCTTCCAGCTCGGTAGAAGCCCCCACCTCGCGGCGTCGAGCCGGGCGCCGTCCTCGCCGAAGCGGACAAGCGGCACCTGCTGGGTGGGCGCGATGTTATAGCGCTTCGGCGGGGTGCCGTCGGGGGCGGCAACGGTACCCGCGCCGGGCAGATTGCCGATTTCCTCGAGGAGGTCGCGGCCCGAGGTAAACAACACGAAGCGTCCACACATGCCTCCATTATGATTGATTCCATGACTGACTTGTGGCCTGCGCCGTTCGCCCCCGCGCCCTTGACGCACACTCAGCCGGTGCCGGGGTCGAAATCGATGACCAACCGCGCCTTCATCCTGGCGGCGCTGGCGGACGGCCCGTCACGCATTGTCGGCGCCCTGCGCTCGCGGGACACCGACCTCATGCGCGCCGCCCTCGCGGCACTCGGCGCGGGTTTCACGGACGAGGCCGACGGCTCCATCCGCGTCACCCCGGCGCCGCTGCACGGCGCGGAGATCGACTGCGGCCTGGCGGGTACCGTCATGCGCTTCGTCCCCCCCGTCGCCGCGCTCGCCGAGGGCACAGTGCTTTTCGACGGCGACGAGCAAGCGCGCTCCCGCCCCATGAACACCATCCTCGACGCCCTGCGCGCCCTCGGCGTCGAGGTCACCGGCGATTCGCTGCCTTTTAGCGTCTCCGGCCGCGGCCGGGTCCCCGGCGGCGCCGTGGACATCGACGCCTCCGGCTCCTCGCAGTTCGTCTCCGGCCTGCTGCTCGCGGGCGCGCGCTTCGATTCCGGGCTTACCGTGCGCCACACCGGCGCCAACTTGCCTTCGGCACCCCACATCGAGATGACGGTGGCCATGCTCGCGCACGCGGGCGTGACCGTAAACGCGGCGGAAAACTCCTGGTCCGTCAGCCCTCAACCCATCGGGGGGCGCACCTGGATCATCGAGCCGGACCTGTCTAACGCGGCCGCCTTCCTCGCCGCCGCGGCCGTCACGGGCGGCGTGGTGCGCGTGCCCAACTGGCCGGCCGCGACGACCCAGCCCGGCGACGCGATCCGCGGTATCCTGCGGCGCATGGGCTGCGAGATCGAGCTCCACGCCTCCGGCGCCACCCATGACCTCGAGGTGCGCGGCCCGCAGCGCGGGACGCTGCGCGGCATCCGCGTCGACATGGGCGACATCGGCGAACTGACCCCCACCGTCGCCGCCGTGGCCGCGCAGGCCACGGAACCCTCCGAGCTGACCGGCATCGCCCACCTGCGCGGCCACGAAACCGACCGGCTTAAGGCGCTCACCGAGGAAATCAACAAGCTGGGCGGGCACTGCGAGGAGCTTTCCGACGGCCTGCGCATCCACCCCGCCCCCCTACGCGGCGGCACGTGGGCCTCCTACGCCGACCACCGCATGGCCACCGCCGGTGCGATCATCGGTCTGACCACCCGCGATGTCCGCGTGGAAAACATTGCTACCACCGCGAAGACGCTACCCGGCTTCGCGGACATGTGGACCGACATGGTGGGGGTGTAAGGGGCGTGGCGCGGCGGCTGGCCGACTACGACGAATCCGACGTCCGGGTTCGCCCCGGGAAGGGCTCACGCCCGCGCACCAAGGACCGGCCCCGCCACGCGGACGCGGTCTCCGGGATGGTGATTACGAAGGACCGCGGGCGCTGGGGCGTCGCCCTTTCCGAGACGGGAACCATTGTGCAATGCATGCGCGCCCGCGAACTCAAGCGCGTCTCCGTGGAGGTCGGCGACCGCGTCGGCGTGGTGGGCGATACCTCCGGGGCAGAGGGCTCGCTCGCGCGCATCGTCAAACGCGAGGAGCGCACCTCGGTGCTGCGCCGCACCGCTGACGACACCGACCCCTACGAACGCATCATCGTCGCTAACGCCGAGCTATTGCTCATCGTCGTGGCGGTGGCCGACCCTCCCCCGCGGACCGGTTTTGTCGAACGCGCCCTCATCGCCGCCTTCGTCGGCGGGGTGACCCCCGTCGTGTGCCTGACCAAGTCCGACCTCGCCGACCCCGCGGTCTTCCGCGCCGAGCTCGAGGACCTGGACGTCGAGGTCGTGGAGGTAGGCATCGACGACCCCGTCGACGAGGTGCGCCGCCTGATCCGCAACAAGCTCTCCGCCCTGATTGGCCACTCCGGTGTCGGCAAGTCCACCCTGGTCAACCGGATCGTCCCGGATGCCGACCGGGAGACTGGCGAGGTCTCCGGGGTGGGCAAAGGCCGTCACACGTCCACCCAGTCCGTCGCCCTCGAGGTGCCCGGCGGCGGCTGGATCATCGACACCCCCGGCATCCGTTCCTTCGGCCTCGCCCACGTTGCTCCCGAGGAAGTCGTGCGCGTCTTCCCTGATCTCGAGGCGGCCGCCGAAAACTGCCCGCGGGGCTGCACCCACCTCGGCCCGCCCGCCGACCCGGAGTGCGCCTGGGACGAGCTCGACCCGGGCAGCGTCACGCGCCGACGCGCCCTCGCCGTGCGCCGCATGCTGGAGGCGCTGCGCTCCAACAACGAGTGGGACTTAAAGCAGCTCGACGAGGAACGCTAGCTCGCTCGGGTCGTAGAAGGCCATGTAGTTGTCTTGGGCGTCGCCGACGGCCAGCTCCGCGTCCTCGTCACCGAGCTCAGCGGCATCGATATTCTTGATTGCTTTGGCCGTGGCCTCTTCGGATTCGGCGATGTCCACGTGGATCGCGGCGACCTGCTCGAACTCGACCGGGCCGTTGAGCTTCACCACGGACTCCCCCATCTCCGGCGCCCCAGTCACCCCATCCACGTCGGCGGAGACAACCACGCGGCGGTGCGGGAACTGTTCCTCGTCGCCGACGGTGAGCAGCCGGATCGACGTGCGCGAGGCCTCGTCGAAGGCGACCTCCTCGAGCTCCTCCTGCGACCCGGAGGCGTAGAACTCGATCAGCTGCGGGGTCACAGCGAAGGCCCAGCCGTTGCGGGCGTGCAGCACGCCCTCGGACGACAGCGTCTTGAGCATGCCGAAGGTGGCAGGGACGTAGACGCGCACCTAAAACTCCCCCGCGATGTCGAACAGGGACTGGATCTCCACGGCAGTGCGCTCAAAGGCCGTGTGGAGGATGCCAATCATGCCGTGCTCCACGGCGGCGCGGACGTTCAGGATGTCGTCGTCAATAAGCACGCAATCCACCAGCGGGGCGTCGATGGCGTTGGCGGCCGCCTGAAACGCCGCGCGGTCGGGCTTTTCGTACCCGATCTCCCCGGACAGCAGGGCGGCGTCGACGGTGCCGCGGAACTCCCACTCGCGGATCGCGTCGGCGGCCGGCCCCTCGGCGCCCTCGTTGGACAGGATCGCGGTGGCAATGCCCTTGTCCTTGACCGCGGCAATCAGCGCGCTCCAGCGCTTCTGCTCCTCGGCGTCGAGGTCGAGGACCCCCGCGTAGTCAATGATCAGTCCCTGCATTTCGCTACAATCCGTCTCTTTCGTGCTTACTATAGTGTGCCGATTTTAAGGCGCGACGGCGCGCGCGAGTGCCATAATACTACTCACCCCACACCGCGTCTGCCCTCCCGAGAGCGCCCCCGAGCGCCCGCAGAAGAGGAGGAAACCATGTACTTCCCCGTCCCCGGCCACCAGCACATCAAGGTCCTCGTGCCGCCCGCTGCCGTGGCTCCGCTGCCCGCCCCGCGGTCCCCGGCACGCGGTACGGATCGACCCTCTCCGCTCGTCGCCATCGCCCTCGACGCGGCTTTCGGCGTGCGTGAGGCGTCCTCGCTCGCCCACGCGCAGTACGCCGCCCGGGTTCGCGGCCACATCGCGGCGCGGCGCCGGGCGAACCGCCCCACGGGGCCGGTGCGCATCATCTCCTGCCACGCCCGCGAGGGTGGCGAGTTCTTCGGCACCGTGCAGTCGGGCCAGCGCCGCTTCGCCTACGTCGCGCGCATCGCCGAGGGCAAGCTCGTCTCCTTCAAAGTGCTCTAAGGCCCCGCGCGCCGACTTAAGCCGAGGTCGTGCCCTCCTGCTCGGCCGGCTGCTGCTCGAACTGGCGGCGCATCATGAACAGCTGGCGCACCGTCTCTTCCTGGATCGCCTCGTTCATGGCGTTGAACATGTCGCCGCCCTCCTTCTGGTACTCAACCAGCGGGTCGCGCTGGGCCATCGCGCGCAGGCCGATACCTTCCTTGAGGTAGTCCATCTCGTAGAGGTGCTCGCGCCACTTGGTGTCGATGATCGGCAGGATCACCATTCGCTCGAGGTTGCGCATCTGCTCCTCGCCGCCAATCTCGGCCACGTTGCTTTCGAGCGCGTCGTACTGCTTCTGGGCATCCTCGACGAGCGCGCTGCGCAGCTGGGATGCGGAGATTTCGCCCGGCCGGCCGAACTCGCTGCCCTCGACGAGCTCCTCGGCCGTGACGGAGGGGCCGTAGAGGGAATCCAGGGCGGACCACAGCTCGCCCAGGTCCCAGTCCTCCACGTAGCCCTCCCGGGTGGCACCGTCGACGTAGGCGCCGACGGTGTCGCCGATCATGCGGCGGACCTGGTCCTTGATGTCCTTGGAGTCGAGGATCTCGAGGCGCTCGCGGTAGACCACCTTGCGCTGCTCGTTGAGCACCTCGTCGTACTTGAGCACGTTCTTGCGCATCTCGAAGTTCTGGTTTTCCACGCGCGCCTGCGCGCCCTTGATGGCGTTGGAGACCATCTTCGCCTCGATCGGGACGTCGTCAGGCACATTGAGGCGGTCCATCATGTTCTCGAGGGACTGACCCACGAAGCGCACCATGAGGTCATCGCGGATAGACAGGTAGAAACGGGTCTCGCCCGGATCCCCCTGGCGGCCGGAGCGGCCGCGCAGCTGATTGTCGATGCGGCGCGACTCGTGGCGCTCGGTGCCGATCACGTACAGGCCGCCGCTGGCGCGGACCTGGTCGCCGAGCTGCTTGGAGCGCTCCTTCGCCTGCGGGAGCTGCTCGTTCCAGGCCTCCTGGTAGCGCTCCTGGTCCTCAAAGGGGTCGAGCCCCTGCTCCTGGAGCTTCGCGTCGAGGAGAACCTCGGGGTTTCCGCCCAGCACGATGTCGGTACCGCGCCCGGCCATGTTCGTGGACACGGTGACCTTGCCGGGCAGGCCGGCCTCGGCGATGATGCGGCCCTCCTCCTCGTGGTGCTTGGCGTTGAGGACGTTGTGCTTGACGCCCTTGCGCGTCAGCAGCTGCGACAGGTACTCGGAGCGCTCCACGGACGTGGTGCCCACCAGCACGGGCTGGCCCTTCGCCACGTGCTCGGCGATGTCCTCGGCAACCGCCGCGAACTTCGCCTCCTGGGTCTTGTACACCAGGTCGTCGCGGTCGACGCGCTGGTTGGTCTTGTTCGGCGGGATCGCCACCACGTTGAGCCCGTAGATCTGGTGCAGCTCGGCGGCCTCGGTCTCGGCGGTACCGGTCATGCCGGCGAGCTTGTCGTAGAGGCGGAAGTAGTTCTGCAGCGTGACGGTTGCCAGCGTCTGGTTCTCGTTTTTGATCTCGACGTTTTCCTTCGCCTCGATCGCCTGGTGCATGCCTTCGTTGTAGCGGCGCCCCGAGAGAACGCGGCCGGTGAAGCTGTCGACGATGAGCACCTCGCCCTGCCGGATGATGTAATCCTTGTCGCGCTCGAACAGCTCCTTCGCCTTGAGGGCGTTGTTGAGGTAGCTGACCAGCTGCGAGTGCTCGGGCGCGTAGAGGTTATCGATGCCGAGCTGGTCCTCGACGAACTCGACGCCCTCCTCGCTCACGCCGACGGTGCGCTTGCGCCTGTCCACCTCGTAGTGGATGCCCTCGCGCATGCGCGGGGCGAGCTGGGCGAACACATTGTAGAACTGGCTCGAGCCGTCCACCGGTCCCGAGATGATGAGGGGGGTGCGGGCCTCGTCGATCAGGATGGAGTCAACCTCGTCGACGATGGCGAAGTTGTGGCCGCGCTGCACCATGTCCCCCGTCGAGCGGGTCATGTTGTCGCGCAGGTAGTCGAAGCCCAGCTCGTTGTTGGTGCCGTAGGTGATGTCCGCGGCGTAGGCGGCCCGACGCTCCGGCGGGCGAAGCTCCGACAGGATCACGCCGACCTCCAGGCCGAGGAAGTGGTGGACACGGCCCATCATCTCGGCGTCGCGCTTGGCCAGGTAGTCGTTGACCGTGACGATGTGCACGCCCTTGCCCTCCAGCCCGTTGAGGTAGGCGGGCAGCACGGAGGTCAGGGTCTTGCCCTCGCCGGTCTTCATCTCGGCGACGGATCCGAAGTGCAGGGCGGCGCCGCCCATGATCTGCACCTTGTAGTGCTTCTGCCCCAAAACGCGCCAGGAAGCCTCCCGGGCGGTGGCGAAGGCATCAAGGAGGATGTCGTCGAGCGTCGCTCCCTCGGCGAGCTTTTCTCGGAACTCCGCTGTTTTGGCCATGAGCTCCGCGTCGGTGAGCGCGGCGTACTCCTCCTCGAGGTCGATGACCTGGTCGGCGATCTTGCTCAGGCGCTTGACGGTCCGGCCTTCGCCGGCGCGCAGCAGCGTTGACAGTCCAAACACGTGCGATTCGTCCTTTGTTCGGGGATGCGTTCGAGTTAGTTTCCGAGTGTGCCGGGGTGGCTCCCCGGGGCCCGCCGCTAGCGGACCAGTACCAACCCGCTATTGTACGCACGGCCCTGACCACCAGCCCCCTCAGCGCTGTCAGGAACCTAAGAAAACCCGCCCCGTACTCCTTCAGGAGGCAACGGGGCGGGCAGCTACCGCGCTAGTCGGTGTCGAGCGCGATCAGGCCGTAGTCGTAGGCGTGGCGCCGGTAGACCACGGAGGGGCGCGAGGTTTCCTTGTCGATGAAGAGGAAGAAGTCGTGCCCCACGAGCTCCATCTCGGACAGGGCGTCGTCAACGCTCATCGGGGTGGCGGGGTGTTCCTTGCGGCGCACGATCTGGCCAGGCTGGAAGTCCTCGACGAGGTGGGCGTAGGGGTCCGCCCCAGCCTCCTGCTCGGCCGCGGAGCGTGCCTCGCGGGCCTCGGCCTCGAGCTGCGCGGCGATCTCGCCAGCGGACTTCGGGGCGCGGTGTCCCGAGCGAGAGATCTCGCGGCGCACCTTCACCTTGCGCAAGGAGCGCTCCAGCTTGCCGACGGCCGACTCGAGCGCAGCGTAGAAGCTGTCCTCCTTCGCCTCCGCGCGGGCGAGGTGGCCCTTGCCCGTCGCGGTGATCTGGATGCGCTGCGCGTGCGCTTCGCGGCGGGGGTTGGGCTCGTGCTGCAGTTCGACGTGGAAGAAGGTCAGGGTCGGATCGAGCTTTTCGATCTTGGCCAGCTTCGCGTTCACACGATCCTGGAAGTGCTCAGGGACCTCAACGTTGCGGCCAGTGATGGTCACCTGGGCCTCGGGGCTCAGGACTTCGTTGCTGCCTGCAGATGTCATCTGCTTCCTCCCTGGGGTTGTCGGAACGGGGGACTACCCTCACTATACAAGTGGTAATAACCAATTGGGTGGGAAATAGGTGTGAACCCGAACGCCCTCACGCGGCACACAGTACGAGGCACGCCACAACGTCCCCACCGAGCGCAAGCAGCTTTTCGACGCTCGCCTGCAGCGTCGCCCCCGTCGTCACCACGTCGTCGACCACCACGAGCGCCCCGGCCGGCGCCCCCGTCGCCGCGACCCGTCCCGACAGGTTCTCCCGGCGCTGCTGCGCCCCGAGCGTCGACTGGTCGGCGGTGCCGGAGGCAAGCGAAAGCACCGGCCACGTCGGCCGCCCAGAGGCGCGGCACAGCGCCTCCACGGGGTCTCCCCCGCGCGCCCGCGCCGCCTTCGCCCGCGTCGGCGCCGGCACGAGGCCCACCTTTTCGGGGATCTCCCCACGCGCCGCCAGCGTCTCCAGCCCCGCGGCGAGCACCGCGCCGGCGTGGCGGCGCACCGCCAGGTTGTTGCGCTCCTTCATCGCCAGCACCAGCCCCCGGTGGGCGCCGACGTACGGCCCGAAGGCGAAGACGGGCACGTGCGGAAACGTGGGAGGGCTGACCCGCTGCGGCGGCGCGCTCAGCGCCGCGCGGCAGGCGCCGCAGAGGTGTTCGCCCGGCGCGGCGCAGCCGGCGCAGCGCCGGGGAAGCAGCAACTCCAGCACGTCGGGGCTTTCCTACCTGGCCACGATGGGCAGCGAACGCACGCCCTGCAGGCCGGGTACCTCTCGCCAGTTCGGGTTATCGGGCGTACCCGAGGAAGGCAGCTGCAGCGTACCGTTCGCGTCGGTGGCGAAGTACATGCTGCCGGAGGACGCGACCGCGACCACCGGGGCTGTGAGGTTGCCGCTGGAGAGCACGGTCGCCGAGGAGCCGTCCTGCTCCACCCGCACCACGGGCGCCCCGGCGGAGTTCGTGCCCACCAGCAAAGACCCGTCTAGGTTCCAGTCCGCCGCGATGACGCTGCCGCCCAGGTCAGGCGCGTACTCAATGACGTTGACGAGCCTGCGCGCCCCGGCGCCGTCGACCGCGACGACACCGGTGTACAGGTGCCCGTCGATGACGAGGACGGCGCGCGCCCCCGTCTGAGACAGGCGCAACACGGACATATTGCCCTCCACACCCTCGGGCAGGTCGACGTTGACCTCGCTGGCGGAGACCTCCCCGGTGGCCGCGGAGCGCACCGCTCGCAGAACCCGCGTGCCGTCCGCGACCACCCACACCGCGGCGCTTCCCATCTCGAAGGTGGGCCGCGTGAAGCTGCCGGCGGTGGCGACCTCCGTGAGGGGATCCGGCAGTTTCCCGAGCTCGAGGCGCTGGTTTCCCTCTTGCCCGGCGACGACCGCGACGTCGCCCGCGCGGTTCACGTCCGCCGACACGATCTCCCCGCTGCTACCGAGCGGGCCGGCGACCGATTCGGCCTGGCCCCCGCTGAGCTGGAACAGGCTGCCGCCAAATAGCGCGTAGGCACTCTGCTCCCCGGCCGCGTCGCTCATTGGGTGGACGTCCGCGAAATCGTCGGTGGTGAAGCTGTCGATGCCGGGCACCAGCGGGTCGCCGTCGGCGGTAATGCTGATCGGCCCGTTCGTCCCCGCCTGCGCCAGGACCCACACCACCTGGGCGGCGAAGCGAAGCCGATCCGCCTCGCTCACGGAGCCGAAGCCGGTGAAGTTGTACGCCCCGTTTTCAAAACCTGTGAACCCGACGTCGGCCGGCAGGGTGAAGCTCACTGCGGGTTGGAGGCGCTCGGATGGGCCGTCGATAAGCAAATTGAGCAACACGGAGCTCAGCGAGTCCCACTCGGCGAAGATCCACCTGCGGTCGGGGACGAGCACGGCGGCGTTCGGGTCGTAGAAGTACAGGTTGTGGGGCTGGTACTTGTTGCGCAGCTCGGTGCGCTCGATGACAACCCCGCTGGGCAGCGAGGAGATGCGCCACTCCCCGTCGACCTGCTCGAGCTCTATGGTCGCGTCGTACAGCGCGCGGGCCGGCGTGAACACGCCGCCGACGGTGACTTCGCCGATGACGTTGCCCTGCACGCTGAAGGCGCGCCGACCGGCGCCGCCGCCTGCCACCGTGGTGATGTTGAGCCGGTCCACGACGAGGATTTCGCCCGTCGGCTGCCAGGCCTCGCGCGTTCCCTCGCGCAGGAAGTTGCGCGCCGCCTCGTAGTTGGCGGTGGGCACGGCGAGCGCAGCGAAGAAATCACGCAGAAGCAGGTCCGGATCGCTGCCGGGCTGCGGCGCGATTTCCGGGGCCTGGGCAGCCTGCGGCTCGAAGGAGCGCAGCACGTGCGGCTCCGTATTCGACGGCAGCGTCGCACACGAGCCCAGGGCGGTCGCGGCCGTCGCCACAACTGCGACGGCCGCCAGCCTCCTAGTGCGCATTTGTGATCTCCTCGTCGCTTAGTGTGTCGTCTTCTGCTACGTCCTCCTGCGCTGCCCCGCCCGGCGCCTCCAGCTCGACGGGCGCGGTGCCAAAGCCCTCCTCCGGGTCGCGGGGCAGGACCAGACGGAACTGCGACCCCACCCCGAACGTGCCGGCCGCGTCGAGCGTGCCGCGGTGCAGCAGCGCGTCCTCACGGGCAATGGCCAGGCCCAGCCCCGTGCCGCCCGAGTGGCGCTTGCGCGACTTGTCGGCGCGCCAGAAGCGGTTGAACACCAGCTCCTCCTGCCCCGGCTTGAGGCCCACTCCGTGGTCGGTGACCGTGATCGCCACCGCCTCCTGGTTGGCGGTCAGCGCCACCTGAACGGGGTTGCCCTCCGAGTGGTCTATCGCATTGGCGAGCAGGTTACGCACGATGCGCTCGATGCGGCGCGGGTCGCCCTCGATGAGCACGGGCTCGTCCGGCATGGAGAACTCTACCTCGACGTCGAGCTCGACGGCCAGATGCTGCGTCTGCTCCCACGCCGAGTGCACCGGGGCCTGCGCGTCGAGCTTCGTGATGGCCAGGTCGGCCACGCCGGCGTCGTGGCGGGAGATCTCCAGCAGGTCGCCCAAAAGCTCCTCGAAGCGGTCAAGCTCGCGCGTCATCAGCTGGGAGGCTCGGCGGGTGTGCCCCTCGAGGGAGTCCTCCTCCGCCGCGATCATGTCGGCCGCCATGCGCACCGTGGTCAGCGGGGTGCGCAGCTCGTGGGAGACGTCGGAGGTGAACTGCCGCTGCAGGTCGCCGTACTCCTCGAGCTGGTTGATCTGCCGCGAGATCTTGTCGGCCATGTTGTTAAAAGACATCGCCAGCACGGCCATCTCGTCCTCCCCGTCGACCGGCATCCGCTCGCGCAAGTGGCCGGCCGCGAAGCGCTCGGCGGTGCGCGAGGCAGAACGCACCGGCGAGACGATCTGTTGCGAGGCAAGCCAGGCGATACCCACCAAGAGCACCACGACGACTATGGACGCCGTGGCTAAAAGCCCCTGCATGAGGGCAAGCGTGGCGGCCTCGTTTTCCATGTTCATCACGAGGTAGAGCTGCAGGTCAGGCACCTCGGCGCTCGTGGGTGTGCCGACGATCAGGGCGTTGTAGGCACTGCCGTCTACTCGGTCCGCGGAGGCGAACTGGTAGGCGACGTTTCCCTCGGCCACGAAGTTCTGCAGCCGCTCCGGGATGGTAAAGCCCTCCGGGGAGGCCATAACGGGCCCGCCGGCGCCCCGGATGATCAGGACGGGCTCGTAGACCGTCAGCGCCTCCGTGTTCTGCTGCGAGCTCTGAGTCACGGCCGTGCGCGCGGAGTTGAGGCGCGTCTGCAGCGAACCCGAGGTGCCCGAGCTATTGATCTGCTCCTCGACGACGGCGCGGGCGCGCTCGACCTCACCGTTGGCCAGGTCGATCTTCGTCGAGCTGATGCGCTGCGTCATCACCGAGGCCAGCGTGAGGCCGAGCACCAGCATCACGATGGTGGAGACGATGAGCACCGTCCCGACGAAGCGGACCTGCAGGGACGTGCGCCACGACTCGGAAACTCCTTCCCGCAGCCGTCGCAGATGGTTGACCTTCAGCGGGCTACACCCCCGGCTTGCCTGTCTTGTAGCCCACGCCGCGGACCGTCAGGATGATCTCGGGGTTCTCCGGATCCCGCTCGATCTTCGCGCGCAGCCGCTGGACGTGGACGTTAACCAGCCGGGTGTCGGAGGCGTTGCGGTAGCCCCACACCGTCTCCAGCAGTTCCTCGCGCGTGTGCACCTGGTTCGGCTTGCGGGCCATCTCCAGCAGCAGGTCGAACTCCAGGGGCGTCAGCGCGATCTCCTCGTCACCGCGGGTCACCATGTGCTGCGGAACGTCGATGGTGAGGTCGCCGATCTCGAGGACCTCCGCCGGCTCCTCGTCGGTGCGGCGCAGCCGCGCCCGGATGCGGGCGACGAGCTCTTTCGGCTTGAAGGGCTTGGTGATGTAGTCGTCCGCGCCCGACTCCAGGCCCAACACCACGTCGACGGTGTCGGTCTTGGCGGTGAGCATGACGATGGGCACGGCGGACTCGCGGCGGATCTCCTTGCAGATATCCACACCGTTCATCCCCGGGAGCATGAGGTCGAGCAGGACGAGGTCCGGGTCGTAGTCGCGGAACGCCGAGACGGCGGCGGCGCCGTCCATGATCGGGCGCGACTCGAATCCCTCGGATTCCAGGACGATCGTGAGCATCTCGTTGATGGCGGGATCGTCGTCGACCACCAAAATCTTCGGCGTCATCGCTGCTCCTTACTCACAAGTTCTCAACTGCTTGAATGATAGTGTCCGCTTGCGTCGTGCGCACCCACCGGCCTGCCCAGTTCCGCGCCGCGAGCTCCTCGTAAGCCGCGAACGTTCGCTGTTGCAGCGCCGTGTCGCGCTCGTAGCGGTCCCGCGCGCGCTGCGTGTCCTGCTGCTCGCGGCGCTGCGCCCGGCGCCCCGCCTCCTCTGGGGGCGTGTCCACCAGAACCTGCAGGTCGGGGCGGGGCAGGCCGAGGCGCTCGAACTCGAGGGCGTGGACCCACTCCGCCGCCGCGGGGTCGCCGGTGCGCGCGGCTGTGTAGGCGGCGTTGGAGGCCACGTAGCGGTCCAGGACGATGGTGCGGTCCGGGGCGCCGGCGTAGGCGTCGAGAAGCTGTTTGGCCCCGGCCCTATCGAGCGCGAAGAGGGTGGCCATGCCGTAGGCCGACTCCGTCAGATCCCCCATCCGCCCGTGCAGGGCGTCGCGAGCGAGGTCGGCGTGGATGGAGGCGCCGTAGCGGGGAAAGCTGAGCGACTCCGCCCGCACCGCGCGGCACAACTGCGCCGACAGGGTGTTCTTGCCCGCGCCGTCGATTCCTTCGATCGCGATGATCATGGCTGCCTAGTAGCGGTAGTGCTCGGGCTTGAAGGGCCCGGCGACGTCGACGCCGATGTACTCGGCCTGCTCCTTCGTCAACTCGGTCAGCGTTCCGCCGAGGGCCTCGACGTGGATCCGGGCGACCTTCTCGTCGAGGATCTTCGGCAGCCGGTAGACCTCGTTGTCGTATTTGCCGGGGTTGGTGAACAGCTCGATCTGGGCGATGGTCTGGTCCGCAAAGGAGGTGGACATGACGAAGGAGGGGTGCCCCGTGGCGTTGCCGAGGTTGAGCAGGCGGCCTTCCGACAGGACGATGATGGAGCTGCCCGACGGCAGGGAAAACAGGTCCACCTGCGGCTTGATGGGGGTGCGTCCCACGTCGTCGCGGTGGATGAGCGAGTGCATGTCGATCTCGTTGTCGAAGTGGCCGATGTTGCCCAAAATGGCGTGGTCCTTCATGCGCAGCATATCCTCGAAGGTGATGATGCCGAGGTTGCCGGTGGCCGTGATGACGATATCGGCCTGCTCAATCGCCTCGTCGACGCTGACCACGCGGTACCCGTCCATGAGCGCCTGTAGCGCGTTGATCGGGTCGGCCTCGGTGACGGAGACGATCGCGCCCTGCCCGTCGAGCGCCTCGGCGACTCCCTTGCCCACGTCGCCGTAGCCGCAGACGAGGGCCTTCTTGCCTGCGATGAGGACGTCGGTGCCGCGGTTGATGCCGTCGACGACGGAGTGGCGGGTGCCGTAGCGGTTGTCGAACTTCGACTTGGTCACCGCGTCGTTGACGTTCATCGCGGGGAAGGGCAGGATGCCTTCCTTGGCGAAGTGGTAGAGGCGGTGCACGCCGGTGGTCGTCTCCTCGGTCACTCCCTTGACCTGGTCGGCTATGCACTGCCACTTGGTGTTGTCGGTGGCCAGGACCTCGCGCAGCATGGCGTAGAAGGCGACCTGCTCGTCGGCGTCGCCCGGCTGGGGCTCGGGCACGGCCCCGGCGCGCTCGAACTCGCTGCCCTTGATCACGGCCATCGTAGCGTCGCCGCCATCGTCGAGGATCATGTTGGGAAAGACGCCCTCGCCCCAGGAAAAGACCTGGTTGAGGCACCACCAGTACTCGTCGAGGGTCTCGCCCTTCCACGCGAACACCGGCACACCGCGAGGATCCTCCGGCGTGCCATGCTTTCCGACGACCACAGCGGCCGCAGCCGGGTCCTCCGTGGAAAAGATGTTGCACGACGCCCAGCGCACCTCGGCGCCCAGGGCCGTCAGCGTCTCGATGAGCACTGCGGTCTGGGTGGTCATGTGGATCGACCCGGCGATGCGCGCGCCCGCCAGGGGCTGCTCCGCCTCGTATTCGCGGCGCAGCCGCATCAGGCCGGGCATCTCGTGCTCCGCGAGGTCAATCTGCTTGCGGCCTGCCTCGTACAGCGTGATGTCGGCGATCCGGTAATCGCTCACGCGCGGCGCATCTGCCATTGTGTGCACTCTCCTGCTTTGTCTCTCGGTTGCTTCGTGTCTCGGTTGCTTCGTATCTCGCTAGTGGTCCCGATGTGCAGCACACGCCACCGCATGCGCTCACCAGTTCACCCCACTGTAATAGGGGCCGCGGACACGCCCTCCCGCGACGCCTTTAGGGCAGTGTCTCTTTAGGGCAGCGCCTCCCTAGGACAGCGCCTCGATGAACTGGTCAACGTCCTCTTCGCCCTCGACGTCTTCGAGCAGCGCGAGCGCGACTTCGGCGACTTTCTCGTCGACCTGCGCCGCGCCGTTGCGGAGGAACCCGTAGGTATCGGCGATTTCCCCCGCACTGAAGGGGGCCCCGGCCCAGATTGCGGCGATGGTCGCCGCGGCGCGGCCGTTGTCCACCTCCTCGGCCGTTGCGGACTGGCTGGCTGCAAGCAGGACCGCGTCGCGCACCGCGGCCTCCACTTCCTCGATATCGAGCTCCGCGAGGTCCTCGAGGAACTCGGCGTTGGCCTCGGCGGTGAAGATTTCCGTATCCCAGGTGCTCATGTGGTCCTCCCTATCGGTCGTCGCTTGAATGGTGCGGGCACCGGCCGACCCCAACAATAAGGCCAAAACGGCCCGGTCGGGCGATGGAGGCCGCGCACGCCATGGCCGATCTCACAGTCGAAGCCCCCGCCGGGGAGTTTTGTAGGGGCATGAACTGTGCTAAAAGAAAAAGCAAGACTGTTATAAGTTTGTGACGTCCGCACAGGTTCAAGCAGGTTCAAGCAGGTCCAAGCAGGGAGCGACAAGGGAGAGGGACATGGGCAATTCACGACGTCGTGTTACAGCGTTCATGGCCATCGGTGTGCTCACCGCGATCCTCGCCGGCCTCGCGGTGTGGAGGCTTTCCCTTCCCGCCTCCCCGGGAGGCCCCTACAGCGCCGGGACCGTCGAGACCACCGGCGATTCAACCCCGGCCCCGGCGACGACGGCGGCGCCGGCCAGCTCGACGCGCGTCACCCACGCTGACGAGACGCCCGCGGGCGAGGACATGCGCCCGGACACCACCCCCGGCGACGGCCGGGAGGACCCCGCCCACGACCCGCTGCTGCCGCCGAACGCCGTGGTCCACCCGGCGCCGCCCGCCTCGGCCCCGACGCAAGTCTACCGCCCCTCCAACGTCGTTCCCCTGGCGCCCGCGCCGCAACTGACCCCGCCGACCGGCGGCGAGATCGCCTCGGAGCCGGTTCCCACGCCCGAGCCCACCGCACCTGCCGCACCGGCGGAGACGACGACGCCCACGGCCCCGGCTCCGAACGCGCCCGCTGCGACGGATGGACACCAGCCGACTCAGCCACAGAGGGTTCCCGACGGCACCGCCGCGAACACGAAAACAAACACGGTACCGGCGCAGACCCAGCCACAGCCGCAGCTGCCCCCGACCGAGCCGGCCCCGCAGCAGCAGCACCTCTCCCCCGGGTCCGAGGCGCAGAAGTGGTGGACCCGCCTACGCGAGTCCCTGCCTTTATAAGAACCCCTGCCCGCTTACGCCGTGGCGTAAAACAGCTCGCAACCCTGCCCGCCGGCCGCGATGCGGACCTCGGCGTCGACGGCTGGGATCCAGGCCGCCTCGCCTGGGGCTAGCTCGACGCCGGAACCGCACACGCACCCGCCGGCAGTGCACAACAGGATGGCCGGGCCGTCCGAATCGACTGCGCACTCCTCCCCCGCCGCGAGGTCGTGGCGGCGCAACGAAAAGTCGGCGCACGGCGCCTCGAAGCGCACGGCGCCGCCCTCCTCCTCGACGGCGCCGACGAACGGCTCGCGCAGGGCGCGGAAGTCGAGGATCCGCACGAGCTCGGGGACGTCGACGTGCTTCGGGGTCAGCCCGCCGCGCAGCACGTTGTCGGAGTTGGCCATGATCTCCACCCCCATGCCCCGCAGGTAAGCGTGGAGCTGGCCGGCCGCAATGAACAGCGCCTGGCCGGGGTGCATCTCCACGTGATTGAGCAGCAGGACTGCGAGGACGCCGGCGTCTTTCGGGTACTGCTCCGCAATGGAGAGGAAGTTGCGGGCGGTGCGCCCGATCCAGGTCCTCTCGGACGCGAGCGGCTGGGCGCAGTCGCGCACCTGCGCGACCAGGTCCTCGCGCTGCGCGGCGGGGATGGAGATCCACGTGGTAAACAGCGCCCGCAGGCTTGCCTCCTCGCACGCCGGGTCGATCATCGCGGCGTAATGGTCGAGGGCGGGGCAAGAAAGGGCGTCGAAAAGCGTGCGCGTCTTGTCGAAGGGACGAAAACCCACGAGGGCGTGGAACTCGGTGAGCGCGACCAGAAGCTCCGGCTTGTGGTGCCCGTCGCGGTAGTTGCGCGACGGGCTGTCGAGGGGGATACCCGCGCCGTTTTCGCGCTGGAAGCCCTCGCGGGCCTGGGAGGTGGAGGGGTGCGCCTGGATACTCAGCGGCTCGTCGGCGGCGAGGAGCTTCAGCAGGAAGGGAAGCCTGTCGCCGAAGGCCTCGCGCACCCGCGGGCCGAGGGTGGCGGCGGGGTCGGCGGCGACGATGTCGTCAAGCCCCGTGCCTGAAATCGTCGAGGGGGCGCTGGGGTGAGCGCCGAACCACAGCTCAGCCTCGGGCTTTCGGGCGGGCACCTCGGCGCCCCGCAACTCGGCAAGGAGGGTGTGCGAGCCCCACGGGTACGCGCGCAGGACCCCCTCAAGCTTCTGCATTGTGTGTGTTCGGTCCTTTCCTAACGGGGCCGCTCAGACGTCCATCGCGGTGGCGGCGTAGGCGCGCGCGACGAGCCGGGCGGTCGTTGATGCCTCGCCCAGCCCGGTGGGCTCGGCGTACTCTGCACGGGAGGCGGGCAGCGCCGTGTCCGGCGCCGCCCACACAATGGTCCTCAACGGTACCAGCGCGGAGGGGCCGTCGATGAAGGGATCGTGAAAAATATCCTCCGCGGGGGCGTTATCCAGCGGCTCTTCGGTGTACCCGGAGGCGATCCCCGTGGCCGTCCACAGTTGCGCCGCGAGAGCGGCCACGGCCAGCCCGCCGCGGTCGTGGCCGGTGTGCACCACGTTCGCCGCGTCCGCGAAGGCCCGGAGCTGTCGGGCGGCGTTGACCGTCTCGTCGCGCTGCGGCGAAAGCGCCTCGAGCTCCGCGTCCACCTCGCCCGCCAGCGCGCCGAAAAACTCCGCCGTGAGCTCGGCGGGCTGGGCCAGCGCGTCGAGCACAGCCCACACCAGGGCCATCGCCCGCAAAGGCGAAGCTCCCGCGGTGGTGGGCAGGGCGGGAACGACGTGGACGGAATCGGGGGCGTCCTCGAGGATCGGGCCGCGCGCGGGGCCCGCCAGGATCGTCTCGGCGCCGCGGCGCGCGGCGGTACTGAGCGAGCGCGTGTCCCGGCCCGTCTCAGCGTCGTGCACGCACTCGCCGAGCACGATGACCACGTCGAGGGGCCCGACGTAATCGGGCAACACGGCGGAGACCACGACCGGCAGCGGCAGCGGGGCGCGCAGCTCCAGCGCTGCGCGCGCGGCGGCTCGTGAGACCTGGTCAGTGCCCACGACCACGACGCTGCGCGGATCAAGGCCGCGCAGGCGCTCGAGCCGCTCGGACTGCTGGGCGATGCCGCGTACCTGCGCGCCCTCGTGCGCCACGTCGAAAAAGCGCACCGTTTCCCGGTCGTAGCCGCCGGCGCCTGTGAAGTAGTCGCTGCTGTCCATGCGGTTCAGGATACGGCGCTTAGGCGCGAATGAGGCCGAGCACTTCCTCCACCAGGGCGTCGACCTCAGCGCGCGTCGGCGCCTCGACGTTGAGCCGCAGCAGCGGCTCGGTGTTGGAGGCGCGCACGTTGAACCAGGCCTTGGTGCCGGCCAGGCTCACCGTCACGCCGTCGAGGCGGTCCACGCTGTCGGCGCGGGCGGCGAACGCGTCGAGGACGCGCTGGGTCGCCTCCGCCTGGTCCGCGACCTCCGAGTTGATCTCCCCCGAGGCCACGTAGCGCCCGTAGCGCGCCATGAGCGCGGAGACAGGCCCGTCCTGCTCGGCGAGGGCGGCGAGGACGTGCAGCGCGGCCAGCAGCCCGGAGTCCGCGTTGAAGAACTCCGCAAAGTAGTAGTGGGCCGAGTGCTCCCCGCCGAACAGCGCGCCTGTCCGCGCCATCTCTGCCTTGATGTAGGAGTGCCCCACGCGGGTGCGCACGGGCGTGCCGCCGAGCTCCTCGATGATCTCGGGCACGGCGCGCGAGGTGATGAGGTTGTGGATGATCGTCGCCCCCGGGTGTTCGGCGAGGGTGCGGGCGGCGACGAGGGCCGTGATCGCGGACGGGGGGACCGGGCGGCCGCGCTCGTCGACGACGAAGCAGCGGTCGGCGTCGCCGTCGAAGGCCAGGCCGATGTCGGCCTGCTGCTCGACGACGAAGCGCTGCAGGTCCTCGAGGTTTTTCGGGTCGAGCGGGTTGGCCTCGTGGTTGGGGAAGGTCCCGTCGAGCTCGAAGTAGAGCGGGCGCACGTCGCAGTCCGCGAGCACCGCTGGCACGGTCAGCCCGGCCATCCCGTTGGCCGCGTCAACGGCGACGACGAGCGGGCGCCGCCGCGGCACATCGACCAGCCCGCGCAGAAACCCTGCATAGTCGCCCAGCACATCGCGCTTTTCGACGCCCCCAGGGCTGCCCTCGTACTCGGGGACGCCCTCGACGAGCATGCGCGCGATCTCGCCGAGCCCGGTGTCCGTGCTCACCGGCGTCGCGCCGGCGCGGCACAGCTTGATGCCGTTGTAGCGGGCCGGGTTGTGCGAGGCCGTGAACATCGCCCCGGCGCAGCGGAGGGTCCCGGCTGCGAAGTAGAGCTCGTCGGTGGAGGTCAGGCCGAGGTCGAGGACGTCGAGGCCGCGCCCGCTGGCGCCACGAGCGAACGCCGCTGCGAGCGCCGGGGAGGAGGGACGCATGTCGTGGCCCACGGCGATGCGGCTCTCGCCCTCGCCGCGCAAGATGGTGGCGTAGGCGGCCCCGACGTCGGAGACGAACTCCTCGTCGATGTCCTCGCCGACGATGCCGCGCACGTCGTACGCCTTGATGATGTGGGAGATGCTCTCGCGATCGCGCTGGATTGCCATGCCGGCGATCTTAGTTCTCGGGATCCGGCACCACGCGCAGGTGTGCCCGGCGTACCGCCTTGGCCGCGGCGACGTGCTCCTCGATGCGCTTCGTGCGGTGCACGGGGTGGTTTGAGGTAGCCGGGTCGTTGAAATCGCGCGTGGGCTCGTACTCGATGGGGTCCTCCCCCGTCTCTACAAGCCCCGTGGTCACCCGCCCGGCCTCGCGCACGGCGGCGGCGAGCGCGGTGAGGTCCTCCTCGCTCATGGCGTCGAGTTCCTCATCCTCAATCTCGACCTGTTCGACGCGGACGAGCTCCCAGCCGACGGGGGCGGTGATGTGCGAGGAGTGGCGCTCGCACAGGTCCCAGGCGTGCGGGTCCTGGACGGGGGCAAGGGGGCCAACAACGGCCGTCGATTCCGCGTAGGCGTAGATGAGCGTGGCCACAGCAGGCCTGCCGCAGCCGGGACGGCAACAACGACGGAAGCTATTCACGCTGGCCAAGTCTAAACCTCTCCTCGAGATTTTGCTGGAGACACGCGGCCCGCGCGGCCGGGCCCGCTTTGATACAACCCGGTATAGCATCGTAGCCCATGAGCTCCACGAGTGAGGACAGCCACCAGCCGCTCCACCTGCGCCCCGCGCTCGACCGGCACGCCCGCGGCATCCGCGGGCCCCTCCTGCCGGTCGGGGTGCCGCGCTACCGCACCCGCTCCATGGCCTTCGACCAGCTGGTACTCGAGGCCTACGCGCCGCTGCACAACGCGTACTTCGAGCAGCTGTCAGGCGTCGACCTCGCCGTGGATACCATCCCCCGCATGCAGCTGCGGGCGGATAGCTCGGTACTGCCGGACGAGATCGTGGCGGACGGGCCCGTCCCGCTCGGCCGGGTGCTTCAGGCCGGCGTGGATAGGCACGGCAACCCGACGCGGGCCCGTTTCGTGGTCTTCCGCATGCCGGTGGAGCGCCGCGCGAGGACGAAGGCGGAGCGCTCAGAGCTGCTGACGTGGGTGCTGACCGCCCTGGTGGCGGACTACCTCAACCTTGACCCCCGCGACATCGACCCCGATTTCCCCTGGTAGGTTAGCCGATCTGCTTCTTCAGGCGGCGGCGCTCACGGTCCGACAGGCCGCCCCAGATGCCGAAACGCTCGTCGTGCTCCAGGGCGTACTCCAGGCACTCGTCGCGCACGGGGCACGCCTTGCAGATGCGCTTCGCCTCGCGCGTCGAGCCCCCCTTTTCCGGGAAGAAGGCCTCCGGGTCGGTCTGGGCGCACAGCGCCTGCTCCTGCCACTCCTGCTCGACGGTGCCAAACAGTTCATCAAGGGTCATCCCGCCCGCAGCTGCGCCACGGAGAATGGCGTTCCCAGCAACTTCGTCCACGCCGTCCCCTTCCTCCGTTGTAGTTGGTCTGTCCTTGGCCGATCCCTGTGATGCGAACCGCTGAGCGGGCGGCGCTCGAAATCCACGCTTACATCACTGTGATTACACACGCGATTACACACCGAAGCACTACATAGCTGCAACATTGTGCGCACCATCCGGGGAGGATTTTTCCCAAAGCGCACGTCACACACCACTCCCGTCACACAAGTAACACGGGGGCGAAAGCGGGGGTAGGAGGCGGGGGTACCACATCTTGTGCCCCTACCCCCGCCTGGCAACTATCCGGCATCCCCTCCGGCGTGTCGCCTACGCGTCGGGCGAGAAACGCACTCCGGAATCCGGGATCTCAACTCCGGGCCACACGCGCATCCCGCCCTGCAGCTCGCAGCGGGCGCCGATCCGCGCGCCCTCGCCGATGACGCAGTCGTAGATCCGGGCGTTCGCCCCGATACGCACACCCGAGGCAATGATGGAGTGGCGCACGACCGCCCCCGGTTCGATGGTGACGCCGTCGAAGATGACCGAATCGTCCACGCGCGCGCCCGCCCCGATGTCGCTGCCGCGGCCCACGGCCGTGCCGCCGATGAGGATGACTCCCCCGGCGACGCCCGCAGAGGCGTCGACAAGCGACTCGCCTGTCCTGCCCTCAAGAAGCGGCGAGTAGGCGATGCCGCGGACGAGGTCGGACGAGCCCTCGATGAAATCGCTCGGTCGGCCCATGTCGCGCCAGTAGGAGGTGTCCACGTGCCCGGCGACCTTCGCCCCGCTTTCGAGCAAGCCCGGGAAGGTCTCGCGCTCGACGGAGACCACGCGCCCGGCCGGGATCGACTCGATCACCGAGCGCTTGAACACGTAGCAGCCCGCGTTGATCTGGTCGGTGGGCGGGTCCTCCGTCTTTTCCAGAAACGCCAGGACGTTTCCTTCGGCGTCCGTGGGCACCGAACCGAAGGAGCTCGGGTCCGGCACCCGCACCAGGTGAAGCGTCACGTCCGCGCCGCACTTTTCGTGCGTGGCCAGGATGTCACGCAGGTCCGCCCCCGACAGCACGTCCCCGTTGAAGACCATCACGTTTTCGTGGCGGAGCTTGTCGTAGACGTTGCGGATCGCGCCGCCGGTACCCAGCGCCTCTTCCTCCACGACGTACTCGATCTCCAGCCCGAGCTCGGAGCCGTCGCCGAAGTACTCCTCGAACACCTCGGCGCGGTAGGACGTGCCCATGACCACGTGGGTGATCCCGGCCCGGGCGATCCGCGCGAGCAAGTGACTCAGGAAGGGAAAGCCCGCAGTGGGCAGCATCGGCTTCGGCGTGGCCAGGGTCAAAGGCCGCAGCCGCGTGCCGCGCCCGCCCACGAGCACCACCGCGTCGGTATTCTTCGGGTCCGCCATGCGTTTTACCTTTCTTCTCCGCGGCGCCGCGCAGCAACCGCGCCACGCACCTTCAAACCGGCCCACAGCGCCGCGCGCAGCGGGCCCTGCCACCACCGCGGGTGGCGGTCCGCCTGGAAACGGTACGCCGAGGCGTGGTGCGCGGGCACCGTGACACGCGAGTGCTTGCCCGCCACGTGGCCCTGGTCGTGGGCGATCACCGACCGAGGGCAGTACACGTTCTCCCAGCCCGCCCTGGCCAGGCGGTCGCCGAAGTCGATGTCCTCCAGGTACATGAAGTAGCGCTCATCGAAGCCGCCGACCTGCTCAAAGGCGTCCCAGCGCACGAGAAGGCAGGCGCCGGACAGCCACCCGGCGCTGCGCTGGGTGTCCATGTCCTGCCCCGCCTTGTAGGCGGCGGTGAAGGGGTTGGAGGGCCAGACCCGGGACAGCAGCGCGTGGCCGGCGCCCGTGACCAGCCCGGGCACCTCGCGCGCGCTGGGGTAGACCGAACCGTCCGCCTCCTCGATGCGGGGGCCGACAGCCCCGGCCCCCGGCGCGTCCTCGGCGCAGTTCACGAGTGCGTCGATGCTGCCGGGGTGAAAGCGCACGTCCGGGTTCGTCACCAGGAGGTAGCGCCCGTCGATCTCCCCTGCGTCGCGGCGCGGCCGCAGGGCGCGCACCGCCGCGTTGATCGCGGCGCCGTAGCCGACGTTGCCCCCGGTGGGAAGGAACTCCACGTCCGCCCGCTCGCGGGCCAGACGCTCGGCGACCCCGTCGGTAGAGCCGTTGTCGGCGCAGACGAGAAGCGTCGGGCGCGCCGTGGCCGCGTCCAGCGAGTCGACGAGCCGACCCAGGTGCTTGCCTGGCGAGTACGTGACCGTAATCGCGGCCAGGGGTGCGTGAGCGGGATCTTTGCTATCAACCTGTTCCACAATGCGCAACAGCATACCCACCGGGACCGACATCCCCGGCTCACGGCGCACGGTCGTTCGGGGGGTATGTCGTATACTTCCACGCGTGAATGACAGCTACAGGCGTGCCCGCGACATCCGGCCAGCGCCCTCGCGCGCGAGGGACGTGACCCAGTCTGGACACCCCGCGCTCAAGGGGCTGCTCGCCCTGGGCTCCGCTGTCGTCCTCGTCGTCTCCGGGGTGGGCCACTTCTCGGTGGGCCAGCTCGGCAACTCGCTGTCCGCCTCGGAGCTGACTATTAACAAGGACGAGGACTCCGTGCTCGACGGCGCCGTGGACATCCTCTTGGTCGGCTCCGACTCGCGCACCGACGCCCAAGGCAACCCGCTGAGCGAGGAGGAGCTCGAACGCCTCAACGCCGGCGTCAACGAGGGCGAGATCAACACCGACACCATCATGGTCGTCCGCGTCCCGGAGGACGGCTCCCGCGCCACGGCGGCCTCGATCCCGCGCGATACCTATATCCACGACGAGACGCACGGCAACATGAAGATCAACGGCGTCTACGCCGCGTACGCGGCCGACAAGCGCGAGGAGCTCGAGGCGCGCGGCATGGAGCCCGGCCCTTCGCTGGAGCAGCAGGTCGCCCGCGCCGGCCAGGAGGGGCTCATCGAGGCCGTCGCCAACCTCACGGGGGTGGAGGTCGACCACTACGCCCAGGTGGGGCTGCACGGCTTCGCCCTGCTTACCGACGCCGTCGGCGGCGTCGACGTGTGCCTGAACGAGCCGGTCGACGACCCGCTCTCCGGCGCCCAATTCCCCGCGGGCGAGCAGACCTTAAACGGCGCCGAGGCGCTCTCCTTCGTGCGCCAGCGCCACGGCCTGCCGCGCGGCGACCTCGACCGCATCGTGCGCCAGCAGGCCTACATGGCCTCGCTGGTGCAAAAGATCCTCTCCGCGGGCACCCTGACCAGCCCCGGCACGCTGCGCGAGCTGGCGGAGGCCGCCGGGCGCTCCGTCACCCTCGACCAGGGGTGGGACGTGGTGAGCTTCGCCCAGCAGATGTCCGGCCTGGCCGGCGGCAACGTGGAGTTCACCACCATCCCCGTGACCTCCGTCAACGGCGTCGGCGACTACGGCGAATCCATCGTCACCGTCAACGTCCAGCAGGTACACAACTTCATGGAGGGCCTCGTGCCACCCGAAACGGACGGCGCCGAGGATAACGGCGACTCCCCCAGCGAGGAGCCCGGGGCCCCGGGCGAGAACGAGCCCGGCGAGCTCCCGCCCGCCCCGGCGCTGCCCGGCACGGAGGTCTACTTGCTCAACGCCGGCGAAACGGCCGGGCTCGCCTCCGCCGTCGGCGCTCACCTGCAGGAGCAGGGCGCCCACGTGGCCGACGTCTCCAACGCCCAGCCCGGCATCTACAGCTTCTCCCAGGTGGTCGCGCTCGACCCGGCGGACCCCGCCGCGATCGAGCTGGCCCAGCTGCTCGGCGGCCTGCCGATCACTGCCAACGACGGCCTGGAACCGACCAGCCTCATCGCCGTGGTGACGGACGACTACCCGGGCCCGCGCTCGGACGCCGAGGACTTCACCTCGGAAGCGGAAGAAACCGTGGGCACTCCGGGCGAGGACTTCGGCGCTGCCGAGACGGGCCCCGTGATTGACGCCGGCGGCGACGGGCCGCGCTGCGTTAACTAGCGCGGCGCTCGCTCACACAGCCCGAAGTGAGACGCCCGTATGATGGGCGCCCATGAGCATCCTCACGCCCCTTCTGCGCACGAACCCCTCCGGTCCGCGCCTGACGGTCTACGACGAGGCCGCGGGCACCCGCATGGAGTTTTCCGCCGTCACGCTGGAGAACTGGGCAAACAAGGTGGCCAATCTGCTCGATGCGGAGTTCGAGCTAGCCGGGGACGCCACAGTGCTTATCGACGTCCCCGCCTCGTGGCAGGCGGCCGTCATCGCCCTCGGCACCTACAACTCCTCCCGCACGCCCTCCTTCTCCGACACAGAATCCGGCTCCGCCCCGGACGTGGTGTTCACCACCCTCGAGCGTGCAGCGAGGTGGTCGGATCTTCCCGATGTGGTTGTGGTCTCCGCTGACCCCTTCGGCCGCGGCGTCGTCGAATCCGGCGGCGAGCTGCCGCTGGGTACCGTCGACTTCGGGCCCACCGTGCGCTTCTACGGTGATGACTACCCCGGCGCCAGCCCCCGGCTGGGCACCTGGGCGCGCGAGGGGACCGGCCCGCAGCGCTACCGGGTCGATCCGTGGACGAGCCGCGCCGAGTTCGAGCACAGCATCATGGCCCCTTTGGCCGCCGACGGCTCGGTTGTGCTGGTCACGGGCCTGGCGCCCGTGGAACGCATCAGCTCAATCGAGTCCGCCGAGAACGTCACCGCGCACCTTTCCGCACGCTAAAACCGGGCGGGGGGATGCCCGCTTTCACCCCCGAAAACGGGCAATTTTTCCCGTTTTTTCCGTACGGCCGCGGCCCAGTCATTACATTTAAGGCACCCATCTCAGTGAAAGGTGCTTTTGATGATGTTCACGGCTACACGTAAGTCAGGCGCGTTCTTGTGCGCGGCGGCCCTCGCCTCCGCAACCCTGGTCGGCTGCTCCTCGGACGGCGAGCAGGAGGCCGAGAACTCCGAGGAGCCCGCCGCCACCGGCGAGGCCGCGGAAGGTGAGGGCCGCGGCCCGATCACCTTCGCCATGGGGCGCAACGACACGGACAAGATCATCCCGATCATCGACCAGTGGAACGAGGAGCACCCGGACGAGCAGGTCACTCTCGCCGAGCTCGCCGGTGAGGCTGACGACCAGCGCGACACCCTCGTGCAGTCGCTGCAGGCCGGCAACGACGACTACGACGTCATGGCGCTCGACGTGGTGTGGACGGCCGACTTCGCCGCCAACCAGTGGCTGGAACCGCTGGAGGGCGACTACGCCGTGGACACCTCGAACCTGTTGCCGGCGACGGTGGACTCCGCCACCTACAACGGCACCCTCTACGCGTTGCCGCAGAACACCAACGGCCAGCTGCTGTTCCGCAACACCGACCAGGTGCCCACCGCCCCGGACACCTTCGACGACATCGTCTCCGCCTGCGAGGAAGTCGAGGGCGACTGCCTGACCACGCAGCTCAAGCAGTACGAAGGCCTCACGGTGAACACGCTCGGCTTCATCAACGGCTGGGGCGGCGAGGTGCTCGACGACAACGGCGACCCGGCCGTCGAGTCCGACGCCGCGAAGGAGGGGCTGCAGGCGCTTGTCGACGCCTACGCCGACGGCACCATCGCCGAGTCCTCCACCGCCGCCACCGAGGAGGAGACGAACATCGCCTTCACCGAGGGCAACACCGCCTTCGCCATCAACTGGCCCTACATGTACACCAACGCCGTCGAGGCCGGCGTGAACTTCGAGGTCCAGCCCCTGGTGGGCAAGAACGGCGTGGGCGTGTCCACCCTCGGCGGGTACAACAACGGCATCAACGTCAACTCCACGAAGAAGCAGACCGCCAAGGAGTTCATCGAGTTCATCATCTCCGAGGAGAACCAGCGCAGCTTCGCCGAGCAGTCCTTCCCGCCGGTGCTGGCCTCGATCTACGACGACGAGGCGCTCATCGAGGAGCACCCCTACCTGCCGGCGCTGAAGGAATCCCTGGAGAACGCGCAGCCGCGCCCGGTGTCCCCCTTCTACCCGGCCATTTCCAAGGCCATCCAGGACAACGCTTACGCGGCGCTGACCGCGGGCAAGAGCGTTGACGACGCCACCCGCGACATGGCCTCCGCCATCGTCCAGGCCTCCTAGACCGCAGCGAGACACGGCGCCGCCCGCACCCGGATTTCCCCGGTGCGGGCGGCACGACGTTTGTGGAGGAACACATTGTGACCACAGCCATCAAAAAACCCCACTCTCGCGACACGGCCAAGGCGGCCGGGCTCGTCGCCCCGGCGCTGATCGTCCTCGCCGCCGTCATCGGCTACCCCATCGTCCGCGCGGTCTGGCTGTCCTTCCAGGCCAACCGACGCCTGGACCCGGCGACCGGCGTGTTCACCGAGGGCGGCTTCGCCGGGCTGGACAACTACCTCTACTGGATCACCAACCGGTGCATGTCCCCCTCCGGCATGGTCGGGCCGTGCCCGCCCGGGGTGCTGGCCACCGACTTCTGGCCGGCGGTGCGCATCACGCTGTTTTTCACCGTGGTCACCGTCCTTCTCGAGACCATCCTCGGCCTAGTCATGGCCCTGGTGATGAACAGCGAATCCCGCGGCCGCGCTGTCATCCGCGCCGCGGTGCTCATCCCCTGGGCCATCCCGACTGCCGTCACGGCGAAGCTGTGGCAGTTCATGTTCGCCCCCGCGGGCATCGTCAACTCCCTGCTGGGCACCGACATCGCCTGGACCACGGACCCCTGGGCGGCGCGCGGCGCCGTCATCATCGCGGACGTGTGGAAGACGGCGCCCTTTATGGCCCTGCTCATCCTCGCCGGGCTCCAGATGATTCCCAAGGATGTCTACGAGGCGGCGCGTGTCGACGGCGCGACCAGGTGGCAGCAGTTCACCCGCATCACACTGCCGCTAGTGCGCCCGGCGCTCATGGTCGCGGTGCTTTTCCGCACACTCGACGCCCTGCGCATGTACGACCTGCCCGTCATCATGATCTCCGGCTCCTCGAACTCCCCCACCGCCACCATCTCCCAGCTCGTGGTCGAGGACATGCGCCAGGGCAACTTCAACTCCGCCTCGGCGCTGTCCACGCTCATCTTCCTGCTCATTTTCGCGGTGGCGTTCATCATGATCCGTTTCCTGGGCGCAGACGTGCGCGGCGCACGGAAGCCGTCGAAGCGGCTGTGGTGGCGTCGTGAAGCGAAGGAGGCGAAATGAGAAAGCTCGGGCACTACGTCGGCGTGCTGTTCATCATGTTCTGGGGCCTCGCGCCCTTCTACTGGATGCTGGTCACTGCGCTGCGCGACAAAGCTCACACCTTCGACACCACCCCGTGGCCGACGCACGTGACGCTGGAGAACTTCCGCGACGCGCTGGCGACCGACAAGGGCAACGACTTTCTGGGCGCGATCGGCAACTCGCTGATCATCTCGCTGTCGACGACCGCGCTCGCCGTGCTCGTCGGCGTGTTCACCGCGTATGCCATCGCGCGGCTGGATTTCCCCGGCAAGGGCATTATCACCGGTATCATTCTCGCCGCCTCAATGTTCCCCGGCATCGCGCTGGTCACGCCGCTGTTCCAGCTCTTCGGCGACCTCGGCTGGATTGGCACCTACCGGGCGATGGTCATCCCGAACATCTCGTTCGCGCTGCCGCTGACGATCTACACGCTCATCTCCTTCTTCCAGCAGTTGCCCTGGGACCTCGAGGAGGCAGCGCGTATCGACGGAGCCACCCGCGGCCAAGCCTTCCGGCTCGTCCTTCTGCCCCTGGCGGCGCCGGCGCTGTTTACCACCGCCATCCTCGCCTTCATCACCACCTGGAACGAGTTCATGCTCGCGCGCCAGCTGTCCACCACCGCGACCGAGCCCGTCACCGTGGCCATCGCCCGCTTCTCCGGCCCGAGCGCCTTCGAGTACCCCTACGCGGCGATCATGGCGGCGGGCTCCCTGGTCACCGTGCCGCTGATCATCATGGTGCTCGTCTTCCAGCGCCGCATCGTCTCCGGCCTAACTGCCGGCGGAGTCAAGGGCTAGCTAGGATAAGCACCCGTGAATTCCCGCACGGACCTCCTCTGGCAGAGCGCGATCGGCTTCCTCGGCTTCTTCGCCGCCCTCGCGCTCATCCAGGCGGTGATCAACCTGTTTCGCCCCGAGCCCGCCATCTGGCCCGGCCTGCTCGCCGGCGCACTCGTCGCGGCCACATGGCTGATGGTGCGGCGGTGGCGGCGCCTGCGCGCCTAAGGAATGTAGCTGGAAAAGGGCACCGCGCTCGCGGCTCCTCCCAGGGCGGCGCCTTCGCCCACGGGTCGTCCCCGGGCGGGTGTGCCGGGAGAGTCCGCAGTGCGGACTCTCGGAACCAGCCGGGCACGCCCACCGTCACTGCGGCGCCCGATACGCCGCCTCGTGTTTGCGGACCCATTGCGCGTTATTGCCCTGGGCCAGGCCGGTGGCGGGGCGAGGCTCGACAACTTGCGCGCACGCGTCGCCACACCACCCGCGCAGCGGAGTGCGGCAGGGCCACGACCTCCCGGGCGTAGTTCTTCGCCCGCGAGCGCCGCGGGGTCGGGGCACCCACCACCTGCACCGGGATGCCCAGGTGCCAGGCCCACACGCGGGTGCGGGCGACGTGGAAGGCGTTGGTGACCACCACCAGGTGGTCGGCGTCGGGGAAGAGAACGCGCGTCTTCTCCAGGTTCTCGTTGGTGGAGCAGGCGTCGGGTTCGAGGGTGATCGCCTCCCGCGGGACTCCCCGTTCGGTGAGCCAGCGGGACATCGCCTCGGCCTCTCCCCTGCCGCTGACCACGAGGGGGCGCTGGGGGTTGCGGAGCCAGAGGGCATGAGCCGTCGACAAACGAGCCTCAAGCATGCGGCAGGGGCGCCCGTCGATAACGCGGGCGCCGAGGACGAGGATGGGCTGGCTATTCACCCATCAGGCGGGTGCGCAGCGCCTCGTCCTTGCGCTCCACCTCTGCGGCCATGTCCGCCTGGTAGTCGGACATCTTCTTCAGCACCGCCGGGTCGGAGGCGCCAATGATGCGCGCGGCGAGCAGCCCGGCGTTTTTCGCCCCGCCGATGGAGACCGTGGCCACGGGCACCCCGCCGGGCATCTGGACGATGGACAGCAGCGAATCCAGGCCGTCGAGGTCCTTCAGCGCGCGGGGGATGCCGATGACCGGCAGCGGCGTGGCCGCGGCGACCATGCCCGGCAGGTGCGCCGCTCCCCCGGCGCAGGCGATGATGACCTTCAGCCCGCGCGTGTGCGCCTCTTTGGCGTAGGCCAGCATCTTCTCCGGGGTGCGGTGGGCGGAGACGACGCCCACCTCGAAGGGAAGGCCGAACTCGGCGAGGACCTCGGCCGCGGGGGCGACGGTGTCCCAGTCTGAATCGGAGCCCATGATCAGGCCAACGAGCGGCTGCATGCTTACCTCCATTCCGCGTTGACGATGAAGTGCGCGGCGTCCTCGGCCACCGCGCGCACGGCGCCCAAGTCGGTGCCGGTGACGTTGACGTGGCCCATCTTGCGGCCCGGGCGCCAGTCCTTGCCGTAGAGGTGGATCTTGGCCTCGGGGTAGCGGCGCATTACTTCGGTGACACGCTGGCGCATCGGCATCTCCGGGTCGTGGTCCCCGCCGAGGGTGTTCACCATCACGGTGTACGGCGCCACCGAGTCCGTCGCTCCGAGCGGCCAGTCGAGGACGGCCCGCAGGTGCTGCTCGAACTGGCTGGTAACACAGCCGTTCTGGGTCCAGTGGCCGGTGTTGTGCGGGCGCATGGCCAGCTCGTTGACCGCGATGGTGCCGTCCACTTCGAATAGTTCGACGGCGAGCACTCCGGTGACGTCCAGCTCTTGGGCGATGCGCACGGCGAGGTCCTGGCACTGCGCGGCCAGCTCGGCGCCGAGGTCGGGCGCGGGCGCAATGGCCACGCGGCACACGCCGCCGTCCTGGATCGACTCGACGACAGGCCAGGCGCGGACCTCGCCGGAGCGGGTGCGCGCGACCATGGCGGAAAGCTCGCGGTCGAAGGCGATTTTGCGCTCGGCGTAGAGGGGCGTGGAGTGCCCGAGCAGCTCCTTGGCTAGGGACTCGAACTCCTCCGCGGAGGCCGGGAACCACACGCCGTGGCCGTCGTAGCCGCCGCGGGTAGCTTTCAGGCACACCTCGCCGTCGACGAGCTCCCAGAAGTCGCGGGCCTCGGCGGCTGAAGTGATCGGGGCGAACTCAGGCACCGGGGCACCGATGGCGCGCAGCTTCGTGCGCTGCTCCAGCTTGTCCTGGGCGTAGAGGAGGGCTTCGGGGCGGGGCTCGACGGTGACGTGTTCGCCGATCAGCGTCTGCAGGTGTTCGTTGGGCACGTGCTCGTGGTCGAAGGTGACCGCGTCGGCGCCCTCGGTCACCTGCTCCAGCGCTTTAAGGTCTGTGTAATCGCCCAGGCTCACCTCGCCGAAGACCTGGGCGGCGGAGGCGTCCTCGGCGCCGGCCAGAACGCGCATCTCCAAACCGAGCTCGATCGCGGCGGGGTGCATCATGCGGGCGAGCTGGCCGTCGCCGATAACGACGACAGTGGGCATGTCTGCTGAATCCATCACGCCCACCCACATTAGTGCCCAGGGCCGACACTAGCGGTAGCGGGGCGAGCGCACCTGGCCGTTGAGAATCTTCTGCACCTTCTTCGCCCGCCCCACCGCCGGGTACAAAAGCGGCCGGTCAAGGCCGTGGACCCACAGCGACAACCCCGCGCGCGAGCGCCGCACCGAATGGATCTGCTCCAAAGGGATCGAGTCCACGCCGCCGGACCCGCTGCGCGCCAGCACCCGCTGGTTGGTCACCATGAAGCGGCGCCTGCGCGACGCCACGACCGGGCGCACAAACCGCAGCACGACCAGCACCGCCCACAGCGCTACAACGAGGTTTCGAAAGCCCGCCGCTATACCGTTCGCGTCCATCCACCCGATCGCTATCCAGCACACTCCGGTGACCACGATCGTTTCCAACAGCGGGAAGACCAGGCCGGAGGTGGGCTCGCAGGTATCGGCAAGGACGACCTCGCCTTCCCGCACCTTCATCCCAGTCACAGGCGGTTATGTTAGTTCGCCGGGCGCAGGTGAGTCACGTCGCCCGCAGAGTAGGCGGTGCCGTCAATGAGGATTTCGCCGGTCTCGCTCACGCCGTCCACCGTGCCCTCGACGTCGCCGCCCACGCGCTCGAGGCGCACACGCTGCCCGATCGTCGCGCAGACTGCGCGGTAGTCCTGCAGCAGCTGCTCCGCGTCCTCGCGCCACTGGCGCACGCGCTCGCCGAGGGCCAGCA
Organism: Corynebacterium auris; assembly: GCF_030408575.1. Taxonomy (NCBI): domain Bacteria; kingdom Bacillati; phylum Actinomycetota; class Actinomycetes; order Mycobacteriales; family Corynebacteriaceae; genus Corynebacterium; species Corynebacterium auris. The sequence goes on along the minus strand of NZ_CP047047.1, from coordinate 564,516 downwards.
GGATATCAGCGGCAAACGGGTCCCACTCCACGTCGATGCCCTCGAGGTTAAGGGAGGTCGCCGTCTCCACCGGCAGCTCCTCGCGCCGCCACGCGACGTTGATGCCAACGCCCACGACGACGCGTGGGGTCGCGGCGTCGAAGTCCGCCTCGGAGAGGATGCCGGCCAGCTTCCTGCCATGTATCAGCACGTCGTTAGGCCACTTCAGCCGCGCCTCGGGGATGACGTCCGCCACCGCCAGGCCCGTCGCCAGCGGCAGGAGGCCGAGCCGCTCGGCTGGGTCGGCCTCGAGCAGCGCACTGAAGCACAGCTGCGAGCCGCGCGGAGTGACCCAGTTGCGCCCCTTCCGGCCGCGCCCCGCGGTTTGTTCGTCGGCAATAAGGATGTCGCCGGGCGCGCCGCTGGCAAGCAGCTCCGCGTTCGTCGAACCGACCGACTCGACCCACCGCACGTCGCGCCACGTCTCGGCGACCTTGTCCTGGATAAAAGAGATGTCTCGAACTGTCATGCGTTCGAGCATATTGCTTTTCGACGCCACCTCGCCCGCGCCAGCTAGCTTTCCAGTAGGTCCGCCGCTAGAAGTCCCAGTCCTCGTCGTCGGTGTCTTCGGAGGTGCCCATCACGTAGGAGGAACCGGAGCCGGAGAAGAAGTCGTGGTTTTCGTCGGCCCCCGGGGATAGGGCGCTGAGGACCTCGGGCGCGACCTCGGTGTCCTCGGGCGCGAAGTAGGCGGGGTAGCCGAGGTTCATCATCGCCTTGTTGGCGTTGTAGCGGATAAACACCGCCACCCCGTCTGCTAGGCCCAGCGGAGCGTAGAGCTCGCGGCTGTATTCGAGTTCGAGTTCGTAGAGCTCGTCAAGCAGGTCGTGGACGAAGGTGCCCATTTCCTTCCGGCGCGCAGCGGGCTCGGCGTCCAGGCCGCGCTGGTATTTGTACCCGGAGTAGTAGCCGTGCACCGCCTTGTCGCGCAGGATGAGGCGGATCATATCGGCTGTGTTCATCAGCCGCGAGCGCGCCGCCAGGTATAGGGGCAGGTAGAAGCCGGCGTAGAGCATGAGCGAGGAGCACAGAGTGGAGGCCGCCTTCCGCTTCAGCGGGTCCGGGCCGAAATAATGCTCGAGGACCTTCTTCGCGCGCGCTTGCAGCACGTCGTTGCCCACGGCCCAGGCGTAGGCGTCGTCGATCTCCGGGGTACTGGTGAGTGTGGAAAACACCGAGGAGTAGGACTTCGCGTGGATCGACTGCATGAACGCGATGTTGGTGTAGACGGCCTGCTCGTGTTCGGTTTTCGCGTCCTGGATCTGGACGATCTCGCCGACGGTGGCCTGCACGGTATCCAGCATGGTCAGGCCGGTGAACACGCGGATGGTCTGGCGCCGCTGGAGCTCGGGAAGCTGCTTCCAGTCGGGCAGGTCGTTGGACAGCGGGACCTTCTCCGGCAACCAGAAGTTCGCGGTGAGGCGGTTCCACACCTCGAGGTCTTTTTCATCCTGGACGCGGTTCCAGTTAATCGGGCGCAGGCGAGCGCGGGGATCGCGGGCGAACTGCGGGGGCGTGAGGGAGGCGTCGAGAAGCGAGTGCTTGATGGCGCTCACAGGGAAACTTCCTTTCGTGGGGAGGGTTCGGCCGCGGGGCCGAAGAGGGAACACAGAATGCGGTTGGCCGTGTCGACGTCGCGCGGCGTGCCAAGGAGCTCAAAGCGGTGCAGCACGGGGACACCGCACTTTTTCGCGATGATGGGCCCGGCGATGCAGTAGTCGGCGCCGAAGTTGCGGTTGCCGCCCACGATGACGCCGCGGAGGAGGGCGCGGTTGTGGGCATCGTTGAGAAAGGCGATCACCTGGTGCGGCACGGCCCGGGCGCGCCGGCCTCCCCCGTAGGTGGGAACGACCAGCACGTAGGGCCGGTGCACCCGGATCATGCCGTCTTGCCGGGGGCGCAGGGGGATCCGGTTGCCGGGCCGGTCGAGCCGGGCGACGAACCGGTGGGTGTTTTCGCTCACCGAAGAGAAATACACCACGTCACAGCCTTGTTCGCGCGGAATGTCGCGCACGGTGGGGGCGGATGTCCTATCGGTCATACGGGTACGGTAGCAGCCCCGCGCGCCCTTTTTCCAACTAGTGAACTTTAATGTTCATCACATTGAATTCTCGCGCGGGAGAACCACGCACACCGCCACCGCATAGTCCCCGTCGTGGGACAGCGACAGCGACACCACAGGCGGCCCCACCCGCGCCAGCGCGCCGCGCAGCACGATGGCGACGCGCCCGAAGGCGTCGGGCACAACCTCGATCTCGGCGAAGTCCACGGCGTCCGCGGCGACGGGCGGCGGGGAGCCGTAGAGCGACTGGGACCACGCCTTGATATAGGCCTCCTTCGCCGCCCACCGAGCCGCGAGAGAGGCCGCGCGGTTGGGCTTGGCGGCGCAGGCACGCAGCTCGCGCTCGCTGAAGACCGCGCTAAAGCGCGACCCGGGCGTGGCGAGCTGCTCCGCGCACCCCGGGATGTGCACTATGTCCGTCCCGACGTACATCCTGACTCCTTCACAGCAATAGAGTGGCGAAAATCACACCGGCAGCATATCAGCACGGCAACGCCATAACTTACCTTTCAGTAACCTACCAATTCGTAGGTTTTGGTGGTTTGCTGGTTCTAACGAGCGCGGCCAAACCTTAGACTCCCCCGCATGACGGTTTCTTCCCACCTCAGCGAACTGGACGCCCTCGACGGGCCCCAGACCACTGCCCAGAAGATCGCGGACCTGAAGAGGCGCCGCGCCGAAGCACAGACCCCGATGGGCGAGAAAGCTCACGAGAAGGTGCGTGAATCCGGGCGCCTCACCGCCCGGGAGCGCCTGGACTACCTCCTCGACGAGGGCTCCTTCGTCGAGACCGACCAGCTGGTGCGCCACCGCACCCACGAGTTCGGGATGCAGGCGCGGCGCCCGCTCACCGACGGCATCGTCACCGGCTGGGGCACCATCGACGGCCGCGAGGTCTGCGTGTTCTCCCAGGACGGCACCGTCTTCGGCGGGGCGCTCGGCGAGGTCTACGGCGAAAAGATGGTGAAAATCCAACAGCTCGCCGTCACCACCGGCCGCCCGCTCATCGGCCTCTACGAGGGCGCCGGGGCCCGCATCCAGGAGGGCGCGGTCTCCCTCGACTGGATCGCCCAAACCTTCCGCCAGAACGTCGAGGCCTCCGGCGTCGTTCCGCAGATCTCCGTGATCATGGGCGCCTGCGCCGGCGGCAACGCCTACTCCCCTGCGCTGACGGACTTCGTGGTCATGGTGGACCAGAAGTCGCGCATGTTCGTCACCGGCCCCGACGTCATCACCACCGTCACCGGCGAGCAGATCACCCAGGAGGAACTCGGCGGCGCGTGGGTGCACATGACGCAGGCCGGCAACTGCCACTACGTCGCCTCCTCCGACGAGGACGCCCTCGATTGGGTCACCGACCTCGTCGGCTACTTGCCCTCGAGCGCGCGCCACACTCCCCCGGCCGAGCCCGCGGACCCCGAGCCCGAGATCACAGCCGCCGACCTCGAGCTCGACGAGATCATCCCCGACTCGCCCAACCAGCCCTACGACGTGCGCGAGGTGATCACGCGCCTCGCCGACGACGGGGAGTTCTTCGAAATCATGGAAAAGCGCGCGGAGAACGTCGTCACCGCGCTCGCGCGTATCGACGGCGAAGTCGTCGCCTTCCTGGCCAACCAGCCGAGCGTCTTCGCCGGCTGCCTCGACATCGACTCCAGCGAGAAGGCCGCCCGCTTCGTGCGCACCGTCGACGCCTTCAACATCCCCCTCGTGCTGCTCGTCGACGTGCCCGGCTTCCTGCCCGGCGCGAGCCAGGAGCACGGCGGCATCCTGCGCCGCGGCGCGAAGCTGCTCTACGCCTACGCCGAGGCCACGGTGCCCAAGATCACCGTCACCATGCGCAAGTCCTACGGCGGCGCCTACTGCGTGATGGGCTCGAAGGGCCTAGGCGCCGACGTCAACCTCGCGTGGCCCACCGCGCAGATCGCGGTGATGGGCGCGGCGGGCGCCGTCGGCTTCATCAACCGCAAAGAAATCAAGGCCGCCCGCGAGTCCGGGATGGACGGCGAGGAGCTCGCCGAGCTGATCAAGAGCTACGAGCGCGAGTACGAAGACGCCATCTTGAACCCCTACCGCGCCGCCGAGCGCGGGCTGATCGACGCCGTCATCCTGCCCTCGGAGACCCGCCAGGCCGTGGCCGCCAACCTGCGCCTGTACCGGGACAAGACCGTCTCTCGCCCCGCCCGCAAGCACGGCAACATGCCGCTTTAACCCCCGCCCCTTTCTCTTCTCACGAAAGACTTTTCGCCGATGTCGCTCACTCCCCTTTCCTCCATCACCACCCCCGCCATCGTCTTCCAGGGCCAGGGCAGCGCCTGGCAGGCCGCGCTTTCCGACGCCACCACTAGCCCCCTCCTCCACTCCCAGCTGACCGGGCTGCTCGCCGCGGCCCGCGAGCTCACCGGCCCGGTCGCCCGCCCGCTGGCCTCCGCGGTACCGGGGGCCGCCCAGCGCCTGCGCACGCTCATAGACCCGGACCAGCCCGCCGACACCGCGGACATCGACGCCTTCCCCGCCGTCAGCGTGCCCGGCATCGTCCTCGCCCAGATCGCTGCGGTGGAGCAGCTGCGCTCGCTGGGCCTCGACGTCGACGGCGCGATCCTCGCCGGCCACTCCCAGGGCAGCCTCGGCGTGGCGGCGGTGCGCCACCCCGAACACGCGCTCGCCTTCGCGCTCATCCTGGGCGCCGCCGCCTCCGCGACCCACGGGGCGGGCGACACGGCCCCCCGGATGCTCAGCGTGCGGGGGTTGCACCGGGGGGACGTCGACAAGCATGCGGGCGAGCTCGTCTCGGTGATCAACGGGCCGCACCACGTCGTGCTGGCGGGCGAGCCCGGCGAGCTCGACGCCGCCCGCGGGCGCATCGAGGCCTTCGCCGCGGCGTACAACGCGCGCCTTGAGGCGGCGGAGTTCGGCGGTTCCGAAATCGCCCCGCTTTTCGACGCCCTCCCCGTCGCCTACCCCTTCCACTCGCCCACCAACACCGCGGCCGTCGAGCTGGCCGCCGAGTGGGCAGAAAAATGCGGCATTGACCTCGGCGAGGACTCCCCGCGCGAGCTGGCCCAGGCGATCCTGGTGGACACCCACGACTGGCCCGCGAAGGTGCGCGAGCTCCTCGGCGCCGCTCCGAGCCACATCCTCTCGCTCGACTCTGCGGTGTCCACCATTACCGCGAAGCTCACCGCGGGCACCGGCGTGGCCGTGGTTACGGTCGATTCCGCCGCCAAGCGCGACAACCTGGCCGTGCCCGGCGCGAGCCTGCCGCAGGCGGCCGACTACTCGCGCTACGCCCCGCGCCTGGTTCGCCTGCCCGACGGCAAGACCTACACCCAGACGCGCTTTTCCACGCTCACGGGTCTATCGCCGGTCATCCTCGGCGGCATGACGCCCACCTCCGCCGACGGCGAGATCGTCGCCGCGGCTGCCAACGCCGGCTACTGGACGGAACTCGCCGGCGGCGGCATGTACTCCGAGGACGTATTCAACGAGCACAAGAACACCCTCGTGGAGCGGCTTGAGCCGGGGCGCACCGCGCAGTTCAACACCATGTTCTTCGACCGCTTTTTGTGGAACATGCACTTCGGGCAGACCCGCATGGTGCCCAAGGCCCGCGCCGCCGGGGCCCCCTTCAACGGCGTGTGCGTCTCGGCCGGCATCCCCGAGGTCGAGGAGGCCACCGAGCTGCTCGCGCAGCTGCACGCCGACGGCTTCCCCTACGTTGCCTTCAAGCCCGGCACCACCAAGCAGATCCGCGACGCGCTGGCCATCGCGGACGCCAACCCCGAGGTGCCCATCATCCTCATGATCGAGGACGGCCACGCCGGCGGCCACCACTCGTGGGTGGACCTGGACGACATGCTCATTGACACCTACGCCGAGGTCCGCTCCCGCGACAACGTCTACCTCGCGGCCGGCGGCGGCATCTTCTCCCCCGAGCGCGCCGCCGAGCTCATCACCGGCAGCTGGGCCGCCCGCTGGGAGCTGCCGCACATGCCCGTCGACGCCGTCTTCATCGGCACCGTCGCCATGGCCACCAGGGAGGCCAAGGCGACCGACTCCGTCAAGGACCTGCTGGTCAACACCGCCGGGATCAAACCGGAGGACAACGGCGGCTGGGTCTCGCGCGGCACCGCCCGCAACGGCGTCGCCTCCTCCCAGAGCCACCTGCTGGCGGACATCCACGACCTGGACAACTCCTTTGCCAAGGCGTCGCGGCTGATCACCAACATGCCCATCGAGGACTACGAGCCCCGGCGCGAGGAGATCATCGCCGCGCTGGCAAAGACCTCCAAGCCCTACTTCGGCGACGTGGAGACCATGACGTACGCCGAGTGGGTCGAACGCTTCGTGGAGCTGGCCCACCCGTTCGTCGACGCCTCCTGGCACGCGCGCTTCCACTCGCTGCTCCAGCGCGTCGAGGCGCGCCTGAACGAGGCCGACCACGGCGAGATTGACACCCTCTTCCCGGAGGCGGGGGTGGACGCCCCTCGGGCCGTCGAGAAGCTGCTCGCGGCCTACCCGCAGGCGCGGGAGGCGACCGTCTCCCCGCGCGACGCCGCGTGGTGGATCGGCCTGCACTACGCCTACCCCAAGCCGATGCCGTGGGTCCCGGCGATCGACGGCGACCTGAAATCGTGGTTTGGCAAGGACACGCTGTGGCAGGCCCAGGACGAGCGCTACACCGCCGACCAGGTGCGCATCATCCCCGGCCCCGTGGCGGTGGCGGGTATCACGAAGAAGAACGAGCCCGTCGCCGAGCTGCTCGCCCGCTTCGAAGGAGCGGCAACGCAGTCGCTTCAGGGCGCCGGCACCCCCGTCCACGGCCTCTACTCCCGCCTCGCGGACGCGGAAAGCGTCGAGGAGTACCTGCGCGCCGCGCCGACGCTGGTCTGGCACGGCCACCTCATGGACAACCCCGCGCACACGATGCGGCCCGAGGCCTACGAGATCGTCCGCGAGGATGACGGCTGGGCCATCCGGGTGATCACCGACTCCGCCTGGGACGACCTGCCGGAGAGCCAGCGCCCCTTCTACGTGCGCGAGGTGACCATCCCCATCGACCTGCCCTCTGGCGTGGCCACTGGCGGCTCGCCGGTGGTCTCCGACGAGCGCCTGCCGCGCTCCGTGTACACGCTGCTCGCCGGGCTGGCCGGCGTGGGCTCCACCTCCGAGGCGGGCGACGCCATCACCGAGATGCCGCGCATCGCCGAGGGCTCCGTCACCGCCGACGCTCCCTTCGGCGTGGCCACCTCGTCCTTCACCTTCCCCGCCTCCCTGCTCCGGGTGCACACCGCCGTCACCGGCGCGGCGCTGGGCACGGACGTGCCCGCCGGCACCCCGGACGCGCTCGTCGGGCCGTGCTGGCCCGCGATCTACACCGCGCTCGGCTCCGGCCTGCTGCCCAGCGGCTTCCCCGTCATCGAGGGCCTGCTCAACGCGGTGCACCTCGACCACGTCATCGACCTGCGCGTGCCGCTCGCTGAGCTTGCCGACGGCCGCACCATCACCGTCACTTCCCGCTGCAGCGCCATCGACGAGTCCGCCTCCGGGCGCATCGTCACCGTGGAGCTCGAGCTCCGCGACGGCGAGCGGCTCGTGGCCACCCAGATGCACCGCTTCGCCATCCGCGGGCGCGCCACCGTGGCCACCCCGCCGCAGCCGGCCCCCGCCTTCGGCGGCGGCGCCGACGCCGGGCTCGTGGAGGCCACGCCGCGCTCCTTCGTCGACCGCGCCACGGTCACCGCCCCGCACGACATGACCCCCTTTGCGCTGGTCTCGGGCGACTACAACCCGATCCACACCTCCTTCAACGCCTCCGGCCTGGTCGGCCTCAAGGCCCCGCTGGTGCACGGCATGTGGCTCTCGGCCACCGCGCAGCACCTCGCCGGGCGCCACGGGGCCGTGACCGGCTGGACCTACTCCATGTACGGCATGGTGCAGCTCGACGACGAGGTGGAGATCACCGTCGAGCGCGTCGGCCGCGTCGGCGTGCGCCCCGCACTGGAGGTGACCTGCCGCATCGGCGGCGAGGTCGTCTCCCGCGGCCAGGCGCTGCTCGCCCAGCCGACGACCGCGTACGTCTACCCCGGCCAGGGCGTGCAGTCCGAGGGTATGGGCGCCGCCGACCGCGACGCGAGCCCGGCGGCCCGCGAGATCTGGCGCCGCGCCGACCGCCACACCCGCTCCCACCTCGGCTTTTCCATCCGCCGGATCGTAGACGAGAACCCGACCTCCCTCACGGTGCGTGGCACCGAGTTCAAGCACCCGCAGGGCGTTTTGCACCTGACGCAGTTCACCCAGGTGGCGCTCGCCGTCGTCGCCTACGCGCAGACGGAGCGCCTGCGGGTGGGCAACGCCCTGGCGTCGGGGGCGTTGTACGCCGGTCACTCTCTCGGCGAGTACACCGCGCTGGCCTCCCTGGCGAACATCTTCGACCTCGAGGCCGTCATCGACATCGTCTACTCCCGCGGCTCCGCGATGGGCTCGCTCGTGCCGCGCGACGCCGAGGGCAACTCCGAGTACGGCATGGGGGCGCTGCGCCCGAACATGATCGGCGTCGCCGCCGACGAGGTCGAAGGCTACGTCGCCCGCGTGGCGGAGCGCACCGGGGAGTTTTTGGAGATTGTCAACTACAACATCTCCGGCCAGCAGTACTCCGTGGCCGGCACGAAGAAGGGCCTGACCGCCCTGGCGCAGGCCGCGAACTCCGTGCGCGAGCGCGCCTTCGTCACCGTCCCCGGCATCGACGTGCCCTTCCACTCGCGCGTGCTGCGCGACGGCGTGCCCGCCTTCGCCGACAAGCTCGACGAGCTGCTGCCCGCCACCATCGACGCCGACACCCTCGTCGGGCGCTACGTGCCCAACCTCGTGGCCCGCCCCTTCGAGCTCACGCAGGACTTCGTCGACGCCATCACCGCCGTCGTGCCCGCCGAGCGCCTGCGCGGCCTCGACGTGGGCGCCGCCGAGCGCGACGAGCTGGCGCGCACCCTCCTCATCGAGCTTCTGGCCTGGCAGTTCGCCTCCCCGGTGCGCTGGATCGAAACCCAGGACCTGCTGCTCGAGCGCGTCGACCAGATCATCGAGGTCGGCCTCGCCTCCTCCCCGACGCTCACCAACCTGGCCAAGCGCGAGATGGACGTCGTGGGCCGCCACGTGCCGGTGCTCAACGTCGAGGCGGAACAGGACCGCGTCATGCTCAACGACGTCGTCGCCGCTCCGGAGCCCGAGGTGGCCGAGCCGGAGCCGGACGTGTCGGAGCCGGACGTGTCGGAGCCCGCCCCCGCCGCGGCGCCCGCTGCAGAGCCCGCGGCGCCCGCGGCCCAACCCGCCCCGGAGGCGGCCGGGACCCCCGCCACCGACCTGCCCTTCGGCGCCGCCGAGGCGATCACGGTGCTCTTCGCCTTCCAGAACAAAATCCGCCCCGAGCAGATCTCCGCTTCGGACACCATCGAGGAGCTCACCGGCGGCGTGTCCTCGCGCCGCAACCAGCTGCTCATGGACATGTCCGCCGAGCTGGGCGTGCCCGCCATCGACGGCGCCGCCGAGGCCGACGTGGCCACCCTGCGCGAGCGCGTCACCACCGCCGCGCCCGGCTACTCCCCCTTCGGCAGCGTCCTGGGCGAGGCCATCACCTCCCGCCTGCGCACACTCCTCGGCGCCGCGGGCCTGAAGCCCGGCTACGTGGCCGAGCAGGTCACCGGCGCCTGGGGCCTGCCCGCCAGCTGGAGCGCGCACGTGGAGGCGGAGATCCTGCTGGGCACTCGCGCGGAAGAATCGGTGCGCGGCGGCTCGCTGACCACGCTGCCGGGCGTGGCCTCCAAGGCGGACGCGGCGGCGCTCGTCGACGCGGCCGTGGGCAACGTCGCCGCCCGCCACGGCCAGGCCGTGTCCAAGGGCGCGGCCGCCACCGGCTCCGGCGGCGGGGTGGTCGACTCGGCGGCGCTGGACGCCTACCGGGCCGAGGTCACCGACACGCTCGTGTCCACGGCGCGCACCCTGTTGAGCAAGCTCGGCGTCGAGGAGGCCTACCCCGAGGTCGAGGCGCCGGACACGACGGTGCTCGACACCATCGAGGCCGAGCTCGGCGCCGGCTGGGTCGAGCAGGTCACCCCGGTCTTCGACGAGCGCCAGGCCGTGCTTTTCGACGACCGCTGGGCGCAAGCCCGCGAGGACCTCGCGCGCGTGGCCCTCGGAGAGGCCGACATCGCGGTCGAGCGCTTCGCCGGCACCGGGCCCGTCGTCGCCGAGCAGGCGCAGTGGTACGCCGAGCGCGGCTACTCCGGCCCGCTGGCGCGGATCGCCGAGGCGGCGCTCGACAGCCCGCAGCTGCCGTACGCCGGCGACGTCGCCCTGGTCACCGGCGCCGCCCCCGGCTCGATTGCCACGGCGCTGGTGGAGCGGCTGCTCGAGGGCGGCGCCACCGTGATCATGACGGCCTCGCGCGTCTCCCAGGCGCGCAAGGAGTTCGCCCGCACCCTCTACCGCGACCACGCCTCGGCGGGGGCCGCGCTCTGGCTGGTGCCGGCGAACCTGTCCAGCTACCGCGACATCGACGCGCTGACCTCCTGGATCGGCGCCGAGCAGCGCGAAACGGTGGGCAACGAGGTCCGCGTGATCAAGCCGGCCCTGACCCCCACCCTGGCGTTCCCCTTCGCCGCGCCCGGCGTGTCCGGCTCGCTGGCGGAGGTCGGCGGCAACGCCGAAACCCAGGCGCGCCTCCTGCTGTGGTCGCTCGAGCGCACCATCGCGCGCCTGTCCGAGCTGGCGCAGGCCGCCGACGACTTCCCGGCCACCCGCACCCACGTGGTCCTGCCGGGCTCGCCCAACCGCGGCACCTTCGGCGGCGACGGCGCCTACGGCGAGGTCAAGGCCGCGCTCGACGCGGTGGTGAACAAGTGGTCCTCCGAGACCGGCTGGCCCGAAGGCGTCACCCTGGCGCAGGCCCGCATCGGCTGGGTCGCCGGCACCGCGCTCATGGGCGACAACGACGTGCTCGTCCCCGCCGCCGAGAAGGCCGGCATCCACGTGTGGAGCCCCGAGGAGATCTCCGCCGAGCTCATGGGGCTGGTCACCCCCGAGGCCCGGGCGCGGGCCGCGGAGGCGCCGCTCGACCTGGACCTCACCGGTGGCCTGAGCGAGGCGGGCATCTCGATCGCCGAGCTCGCCCGCGGCGCGGAGGTTGAGGACGGCGCCGAGGGGGCGTCGACACGCGACAGCGCGATCAAGGCCCTGCCCAACGTGGCCACCCCGGAGCAGCCGGAGGGCGCGCAGGTCGGCGAGGTGGCGTGCAGCCTCGACGACATGATCGTCATCGTCGGCCTCGGCGAGGTGTCCTCCTGGGGCTCCGGGCGCACCCGCCGCGAGGCCGAGTACGGCATCCGCCGCGACGGCTCGGTCGACCTCACCGCCGCCGGCGTGCTCGAGCTGGCCTGGATGACCGGCCTGGTCACCTGGTCCGAAGACCCGACACCCGGCTGGTACGACGCCGAGGGCAACGCCGTCGCCGAGGAGGACATCTACGAGCGCTTCCGCGACGAGGTGGTCGCCCGCGCCGGCGTGCGCGAGCTGACGGACAAGTACTTCCTCACCGACAAGGGCTCCATCGACCTCGCCGAGGTCTACCTCGACCGCGACATCACCTTCACCGTCGACAGCGAGGCCACGGCCCGCGACATCGAGGTCGCCGACCCGAGCAAGACGAAGGTCGAGCTTATCGACGGCGAATGGACCGTCACCCGCCTCGCCGGCGCCACCGCCCGCGTGCCGCGCAAGGCCACGCTGTCGCGCACCGTCGCCGGCCAGATGCCCGACGACTTTGACCCCTCGCGCTGGGGCATCCCCGCGCAGATGGTGGACAACATGGACCGGATCTCCGTGTGGAACCTGGTCACCGCCGTCGACGCCTTCGTCGGCGCCGGGTTCACCCCCGCCGAGCTGCTGCGCGCCGTCCACCCCGTCGACGTCGCCTCCACCCAGGGCACCGGCATCGGCGGCATGGAGTCCCTGCACCAGGTGTTCGTCTCCCGCCTGCTCGGCGAGGAGCGCCAGACCGACATCCTGCAGGAGGCGCTGCCCAACGTCGTCGCAGCCCACGTCATGCAGTCGCTGGTGGGCGGCTACGGCTCGATGATCCACCCGGTCGGCGCCTGCGCCACCGCCGCGGTGTCCATCGAGGAGGCCGTGGACAAGATCGCCGTGGGCAAGGCCGACTTCGTCGTCGCCGGCGGCATCGACGACGTCCAGATCGAGTCGCTCGAGGGCTTCGGCCAGATGAACGCCACCGCAGAGACCGCCGCGATGACCGCGAAGGGCATCTCCGAGCGCTTCATCTCCCGGGCCAACGACCGCCGCCGCGGCGGCTTCCTCGAGGCAGAGGGCGGCGGCACCGTGCTCATCGCGCGCGGCACCGTCGCCGCCTCGCTGGGGCTGCCGGTGCGCGCCGTCATCGCCTACGCCTCCTCCTTCGGCGACGGCGCCCACACCTCCATCCCGGCGCCCGGCCTGGGCGTGCTCGGCGCGGCGCGCGGCGGCACGGATTCCCGCCTGGCCCGCTCGCTGGCCTCGCTCGGGCTCTCGCCCGACGACGTCACCGTGCTGTCCAAGCACGACACCTCCACCAACGCCAACGACCCGAACGAGTCCGAGCTGCACTCCATCCTGTGGCCGGCCATCGGCCGCGACGCCCGCGCGCCCCTCTACGTCATCTCCCAGAAGACGCTCACGGGCCACGCCAAGGCCGGCGCGGCATTGTTCCAGGTCGGCGGGCTTATCGACGTCCTCACCACCGGCACCGTCCCCGCCAACGCGTCGCTCGACTGCGTCGACCCGCTGGTGGGCGCCAAGGCCCGCAACCTTGTGTGGCTGCGCGCCCCGCTGGCCCTGGGCGCCGGCAGCGTGAAGGCCGCCGCCCTGACCTCCCTGGGCTTCGGCCACGTCGGTGCACTTGTGGTGCTGGCGCACCCGGGCGTGTTCGAGGCGGCGCTGGCTGCTTCAGGCGCGTCTGTTTCCGAGTGGCGCTCGCGGGCCACCGCCCGCCTGCGCGCCGGCGCCGGCTGGCTCGAGGCGGGCATGACCGGCCGCCGCGAGCTGTTCACGCAGGTGGAGAACCGGCGCTTCGCCGAAGGCAACGTTCACTACGGCGAGATCGCGCTGCTGCTCGACCCGGACGCGCGGCTCGGGGAGGACGGGGTGTACCCGCGCGGGTAAACCCGCCCCCAGGTTAAGAACTAAACGGCAAGAATCCCCGGTTTCGCTCGTCTCCGGTGGATTCTTGCCGTTTTGTTCTTGCCGAAACCGAGTGAACCAGGCCCGCGGCAGCCTGGATCGCGTCTAGAGGCTGCGCAGGATTTCCGCGAGGTCGTCCTGGCGCCGGTGGCCGAAAATCGCAGTGCTGCGGCGGCGCGGAGCACCAGGGTCAAGCCCAAGGGCCTCGTTGATTGATTCCTGCGCCGCCTCCGGGGTCTCGGCCAGTGCTGGATCGAGGCCCATCGTGGACAGAAGAAGCGCCAGCCCCTGCAGGGATTCGTCGAATGGCGGAGCCGAGACGACGTCGAAAGTATCGGCCCCGAAGCGTAGCCACACGCGTTCGCCCGCAGCCGTTTGCAGGGAGTCGAGGAAACGCCTGATGGTGGAGGTGGAGACCTGCTTCAGCCGGTTGACCCGCACGTGCTGTTCTCCGAGGCGGCTCGGAATTGCCACTGAGTCGTTGACGCCGACTTTGTACAGTCCCGCCACGCCGCGCGGCACGGGGAACCCAGAGCCACGGAGGTGGTCCGCGTTCACCGTTACCAGTAGATGCCAGGCGCCGTCGCGGAAGTAGAGGTGCTTGGAATCTTCCGGCCCGTCCGCGATCACCTCGTCGGTTGCCTCCGCACGCGTCACGACGCCATCAGACAGCGAAAAGTCAGATGACGCCGCATACGCCCGCACGGAGGATTCGCTGATCCGCAGGCGGTCTGCCTCCGCGATCAAATCGCTCAAGAGCACGGAGCCTGTGTCGGATTCATCCACCCGCCGTCCGATCCACTCCGCGATCGTGCTGAAATCTTCCAATCCCCATTCGGTCAGAGCGTAGGTTGAGTTCGCCACACGCGAGATTCTGTCGTCCACGGCAAGCTGATTCGCCATAGACCGCACATTGGCGTCCGATTGGAGGGCCTCGGCAATCTGCTCGATCGTCATAGGTTCGCCGCTCACCGAGAGAACAGCCGCTGCCCTGTCCTGGTGGTTTCGAGCCAACGCCATGGTGCCGTCGGGGAGGTCGATGTAGCCGGGTTTGTCCTCCAACCAGGTGCGGAGAATCTCCTCGGCCAGGTGCAGCTCGGCTGCGACCTCTGCCGGGCTGAAAACACCGTAGGCGTTCGAGTTCCTGGCGAGGAGTGTGTCGACCGTGTCCGCAAACCCGGGGGCGGAGATCCAAGCCCCGTCATTCTCCCACGCGTTGAACATGTGCCGGAAGTACTCCTCCGCGGTGCGCGCGAGTACGGGCTCCTCCTGCCAGAGGCCTGGCAGGATCTCCTGGGCCGCCGAGACCTGCACGAGGGGGCCCAGGCGCTTTGCCAAAAGTTTCGCGGTTTCCGCACTCAGCTGGGATTTCGCGTCAAAACCGTTCCGCAGCTGCTTCTCAATCTGCCTGATTCGCTCCCGCGTGACGCCGAATTGCGCGCCCAGTTCGTCGAGGGTCGCTTCGCCCAGCCAGCGGAGGGAGGCGATCGCGAGGGAGCGTGCGTCGTGGATGCAGACGTCGACAAGCTCACTGAGGCACGCTTTGAGCAGGGTAGATACGGTTTCCTCGCCGCTTCCGGGGAAAGGTGCTCCGGCGAGCGCGGCCCATCCCTTGACCACCTCTAGCTGGTCAATCGGCTTTTCCAAGGAGTCTTCCGCAGCGTAAATGTCGCCGTCGAGGAAACCGCTTGTCTCGCCATAGGCGCCGTCTTCGTCGATGGCGGCGAGCACCACCGCTTCGACGAGGCGCTGGAGCCGCTTTGCGCCCACGCCGGGGATGTCTCTCAAATCGTGCACGGTGGCTTCGAGCATGTGCTCGAAGCGAAAGGCCCACTGCCGGGCAATGCCCTCGGTGCTCGAACGCGAAAGGTCTATGACGTGCCGCGGGCTAAGCACCGAAGAGACGCGGTAGAGGGGTTCGGAGGCTTTGTGCTCGATCCAGAGGGCGGCGACCGTCTCGGCAGTCAACGCGCCGCCGTACACGTCGGTGCCGAGGTGGTCGAGCCACGCGAAACCGAGCCACTCCTCCGTGGGTGTTTCCCCGGTCGGGTGCGGCTCGAGTTGCGAGACAAGTCGTGCAAAGCTCTGCTCGTCGACGATCGGGATCATGAGTTCACGGGCTCGCGCCGCTTTGCCGCTCATCGAGTCGGGGTTGGCCGAGACGACAACGACGGTCTTCTTCATCACACCGCCCGGCACCAGCCCGACCCCGGTTGCTCTGCGCTCCCATTCCTCGCGCGGCAGGTCCAGCGAGCCGGTGAAGGCGACCCGGTCCCCGGTTTTCAGGGCGAAGCGCGCGGAGGCGTCGCCGTCGACGGGCTCCGCCAGGAGCGAAGCGACGAGGCCCGCCGACACACCGAGATCGCCGGCGAGTCGGGTCAAGACACTCCGTTCGCTGTCAGTGATGACTCCGTCGAGCCACGCCTCCACGGCGAGCTGGCGGACGACCTCCTCGTGTGTCTGCTTGATGTCATCGACCGAGAGGCCGTCGGCAAGCGCAATGCTGCCCAGATGCTGAATTTCTGAGGCGGAGAGGTTGTTATCGACCAAGCTGGCCGCGAGCGCACGGCGGTAGCGCTCCGAGGCGCCGGCCCCGGACGCAGGCAGCGAGCCGGCCAACCGCGCCAGCCAGTGCTCCTCGCCCGATACCGTATCTTGGCGGGACAGGGTGCGGGGCTTTTCCACCTGAGGACATTCGGCCGCGATGGCCCTGAGGCGGGGCAGCACAGCCCCGTGTGAGCGCGTCAAAACCCGGAGAAGATCCGCCGTAGCCTGGGCGTCCGCGAGCGCTGAATGCGCGTGGGGGTTCTCCACGCGGGCGAGCGCGATCGAATCCGAAAGCTTGGAAGTACCCAGGTGGCGCTGCGAGAGCACCATGGTGTCGAGCCACTCGATGTGGCGCACGTTAAGTGCGATCCCCGCGGCTTCGAACTCACGGGTAAGGAAGCGTTTTTCAAAGCTCGCGTTGTGCGCAACCGGCACCCGCCCGCTGAGAAGACCGGCAACGTAGGGCGCAACGTCGGCGAATACCGGGGCATGGACGAGCTGAGAGGCCGTCACCTTGTGGATGTGGGTATTCGGGATGTCGCGGTTCGGCTGGACGAGGGTATCCCAGGTCCCCTCAACCTCGAGGTCCGCGTTCAGCAGCACCACCCCGATCTCGACAATCCTGTCGGTCTGACCGAAACCCGTGGTTTCGAGGTCCACCACCGCGTACCCGTGGGAAGCCGCCATCATTACTCCTTGCGATTCGTTGGGGCCGCCGACTGCCAAGTCGTACATGAACCGCACGATGCCTGAAAACGGACACAGGGCATACAGCTCACGCGGTTGTGGCGAGTTTACCGCAGGTGCGATCTCTGCACTCGCCGGGCGCCTCCCCCAGCTTCGCAAACGTAAAACCCGCCTCTCGCAGCTGCGGGATCGCCTCCCTGACACCGTCGGCCGTGCCCCGCCCGGGCTGGTTCATGTGCATGAGCACGATTGCCCCCGGGGCGGCCTGCCGCAGGTGGCTGGCCACAGCGGCGCCGGGCAGGGTGGCGCCCGCGTCCCCGTTGACGGCGAAGCCGGCGAGGCTGACGCCGAGCTCGCGCGCGATGTCCACCGCGACGTCGTCGTAGAAGGCGGTGCCCGAGCGGAACCAGTTCGACTCCACGCCGAGGAACTCCCGCAGGAACCGGCGGTTGCCCTCGATCTCCTCGACCAGCTCCGCGGCGCTTTCGGTGCCGGGGATGCCGTAGGCGGCGCGGCCGTTGACCGACAGCGGCTTGTGCAGGGTGCCGTGGTTTTCGATCTGGAACAGCGGGTTCTGCGCGATGTCCCGCGCCCGCTGCGGGTTCTGCTCGATCCAGCGCTTGTTCCAGAACAGGGTCGCCGGCACGGCCTGCTGCTCGAGGAGGGCGAGCAGGGGGTCGTCGATAAGCGAGCCGTGCGGCCCGCCGCAGGCGTCGAAGGTCAGGGCGATCGACGTCGAGCTCGGGTCGAGCGCCTCCACGATCCCCGGCAGGTCGTAGCCCCACACGCGGGGCTCGGCGCTGTCGTACTTCGCCGCGACGTCCGCGGGCAGAGGCTTATCGACGTCCACCCTCGCCGTTTTGGTCGCCGAGGGCGTCGGCTGCTCCGGGGGCGCCTCCCCGCCTCCCGCGCCCTGCGGCGCCGCGCACGACGCCGCGCCGAGCAGCGGTAATGCCAGGCCCGCGAGGAGGGCGTCGCGTCGGCTCACGAGGCGGGGCGGAGGCACTTTTCCCATGTCAGCGGATTCTATTGGGCGCGCGGTGTTTTCGCTTGCAGTGCCCGGTCTCACCAGTGCTGCCGCCTGCTGCGCAGGGTGCGGGTGAGGTCGCGGGCGCGGCGGGGATCGAAGGAGGCGGCGCTCATAAGCGCGCGGCCTAGGTCATCGGTGGCCGCGAGGGCCTGCTCAGCAATCTTGTGCGCCAGTTTCTCTGACACCCCAACGTTGTGGCACAGGGCTACAAAGCGCTTCCGGCTCAACCCTGCCGTTTGGCCACCGACCTCAAGGGCGAGCGAGTGATCGCCGTAGGGCGCCGTGCTAGGGATGTCGTAGACCGGCGTCAGCTCGTACCCCTTGCCTGTGTTGATCACCGAGATGTTCTTGGCATGCACGTCTCCGTTTCCGCTCAGCCACGCAAAGGCCAGCTGAAGCATGAGGCCGCGGGCGGCAAGCGCGGGCGCCGACACCACCTCGAGGACCCGCTCGCACACTTCCTCGTAACTGACGTTGTACTTATCCGCCGGGTAGATGCCGAGCAACTGCGCTGCATCTTCTACCGGGTACTTGTGAGGAAAGCTGCCGTCGAAGCGGCGCACCACTAAGCCGGGTACGCCGTTGACGTCACGCACGATAGACGCATCGACCACGTTGTTTTTCGCCATCGGCATGGCGCGAAAAGCGCGCAGGCACGTGAGTTCGTTTTCCACCAAACCCGGGTACTCGGGCGGGGACAGTTTGACCAAGGCCTCACCGCCGACGGGAATCGCGATAGTGCGCGCCGACGCCTTGTCTTGCACCCCCGGCAGTGCGTTCGGGTCCCCAACACCGGCATCTGCGAGGATCCGGGAAAAATCGACATCTTTCTTGTCTAGCGCGACGCTGCCGGGGACAGCCTGCGGCCGCTTCCCTTCAGGCAAAACGGAGACGTTGCCCACAGTATTCGCCCCCACGGCCAGCAGCAGACCGAGATCGTCGTCTGCGGAGGTCTTCAGGGACCTCCTCAATGCGCTCAACCTGCGCCCCTCTGGCAACAACCCGGCAAAGAACGGCGGGACCTGACCCGGCGGCAGCGTGAAAGCACGAGCCGTTTTCGGAAGCGTTGTCGCGACCGCGGGACCTTCAGCGCCCAGATACTCCGGGAGGTACTGGAAGGTCGTTCCCAGGGCGTCTCGCGTTATGGTTGCCGCCAAAGCTTCACCCACCCACACATAGGCGGTGGTTGTCGCTGTCATCGCAGCGCCTCGGGAACGTGAACTTGCACCGCGAGCTCGAGCCCGATGGCACTTAAGACCTGCACGGCCTTATCCAGCTGCACCGTTTGCTTGCCGGCCTCAATGGCCCGGACCGTCCGTTCCGCCACCTGCGCCAGGTCTGCGAGTTCTTCCTGGGTCAAGTTCAGTTCGCGGCGGCGTGTGCGCACCGCGGCAGCAAGATCCACCACCTACCCTCACCTACCCCTCTGGAACGCGGATGTTGCGCACAAACCGGTAGCAATCCGGCAACATCGTGCCGCTTTCGCCATTGAACCACACGGGGTGGCCGCATTCCAGTCACTTCCGGCACGAACGTGCCGTTTTAACCAACTTCGCGCTTTCGCTCCGCCCTTGCACGGCACTTTCGGCACGAACGTGCCGCTTTGTGGCCGCTCCGGACCCCTAGGCGGACGCCCCGCGGAACGCGCGCAGCGTGGCGTGCGCGTGGATTTCGTTGAGGGTGTCCAGGAGAGCACGGGTGGCGTCGATACGCGTGTCCAAGAATGCCTCCTCGAGGCCGAGGTCAGGCGCGTGGGTGCGCAGCGTCTCCCACGCACCGATCGTGGCGACGGCCGCGGCGCGCAGCCTCTCGGTGCCGAGCAGCAGCGCCAGGCGCGAGCGCTTCGGCGCCCGGTGCGCGGACTTGACCTGGCCCGCCCTAGCGGTCTTCGGCGTAACGCCGAGGGCGCTGGCCAGCTGCTCCAGAACGTCGCGATCGGTGCGCGCCTGCTGCGCCGCGGCGGCGATCTCGGCGAAGACAGGGCTGTCCTGGTGGTCCAGGGTCATCGCGTCGAGGATGTCCGCCGCCTCGCGGGCCGTGGCAATGTGGTCGGAGAGGTAGGCCCCCAGCAGGTCGGCGTCGACGCCACCCGCCACCTGCGCGCTCTCGACCACCGGGGCGGCGGCAGGGCGGTTTTCCGCCCACAGGCTCGGCGAATCGTGGCCCGCGCCCTCGATCATGGCGCTGATCAGCTCGCGCACCGTGTCTTTCGCCGTTCGGGTGGGCGCCCAGCCGAGCTCGCGTTTGGCGCGGGAATTATCCAGAAGCGGTACGCCCATCGCCATGTCCACCCAGCCCGCGTCCGCGGGCACCGCTCCGGAGGCGTGCGCCGCGGCAAGCGCGGAGCGCACCAGCTTCGGCGGCACCTCGACGAAGCGGCCCTGCCCCACCAGCTCCGCCAGGTCCTTCGGGTAGAGCACGTCGTCGGCGCAGATGTTGAATGCGCCCGTGGCCCGCTTCGTCGCGGCGAGCCGGTAGGCCTCGGCGATGTCGTCGGCGTGGACGGCCTGGGCGCGCACCCCCTTCGGCAGCGGCACCAGCGGCGGGCGCACCGTGTCCAGCAGCCCCACCGGGGCGGCGGAGCCCAGGAAGAAGCGCTTGATCTCGGAGGCGGCGGCCGGCTGGAAGATCAGCCCCGGGCGCAACCGGGCCAGGGTGATCTCGGGGTGGGCGGCCGTGAAGGCGTCGAGAAGCTCCTCGACTGCCCCCTTGTCCTCGCTGTAGTGGGACCCGGCGATGCCGCGCGCGGGGAAGTCCTCCTGCCGCAGCGGCGAGGCGTCCGTAGGCCCGGTGACCTCCCCGCGCGCCGGATCCGCGCTGTACGCACCGACGGAGGAGGCCACCACGATGTGCGGCACTCCGGCCGCCGCACACGCCTCGAGCGTGCGCTGGGTGCCCTCGACGTTGACGCGGCGCAGCAGCTCCCGGTCGTGATTGGGGTAGATGATCCAGGCCAGGTGGATCACCGCGTCGACGCCCTCGAATGCCCTGGTCAGGGCGGTAATCGTCTCGTCTGGCCCGGCTGCGGCGCCGACGTCGACGCTGTGCCACTCCACGCCGGCGTACGGCTCCACCTCGGGCGGCGTGCGCCGCGAAATGCCCACGATCTGCGAGACCGTTTCGTCGGCCTGCAACGCCCTCAGCACTGCGGTGCCGACGTTGCCGGACGCGCCCGTCACTGCGATCTTCATGTGTTCCCTCCGCTTAATAAGACAGAACTAATGCGTCCCAGTAAACACGAAACGCGAAAAGGGCTCCGATTTCGTCGAAGCGCCCACTAAATGCCCAGAGCACAGCGAAATCGCCTCGTGCTGCGGCAGGCCCCTATTTCCCTCGCAGTCCCCGCGAACGCACGCTAGGTTTTCCGGCATGGAAGCACCACACGACGCGAACAAAGCTACCGGCGAGACGTCACCGACCATGACCTTTACGTCCTGGCCCGTCCGCTCGGGCGACAGCCTGGCCCCACTCATTGCAAGCGACCGCCGCCGCGGCATTTACGTCCTCGAGTTCGAGGACGGGTCCCGCTACGTAGGAAAAGCAACCAACGTCCTCTCCCGCTTCAATAGTCACGTTCACGGCTCTCGCCATCACGGCCCATGGGGTGACATTGTTGCCGTGCTCTTCCGCGAAGTCGCGGAAGGCGACCTCGACGTGGAGGAGAGACTGACCATCCGGTACTTCCGCGATCGCGGTCTGCCGCTTCGCAACCGAACTGGCGTTCCCGAGAGCGTCACAGAATCCCCGCTAGAGCAAATCATTGCGGTGGAGAAAGCAAATCACTGGTCTTTGGGAGAGACAACCGACTGCCATCAGGATTTCACTGCGCACGCGATGATCCGCACGCCGAGGACCAGGCTGGCAGAGGCGGCGCGCAAGGACGTATACGAAGCAGTCGTCGCCGACCTGGCCTATGCCATCGAGTTCCTCATACCAAGCGCGCAAACCACCGAGCGCTCTTTTTGGACACTTTCGGATTACCCCTCCACGGCGGGAGGCCGGTATGCGACGTTGAATACCGGAACGTTAGAGTTTCTTGTCTTTCCTCGTAACCTGCGCGCCATGGATATAGAGGGCTGGCCCGGGCATCTACCGGATAAGCACCCGGTCGGCTATCTCAATGTTTTCATCAGCGAGGACGTCGACTGGTCGGATCACGACGTTCTCTCTCCCACTATTTTCGGTTTCGATTTCACGGAGTACGACTCAGTGAGCTGCGACACCCTCTATTACCCCGTCGGCTCACTCGAGCAGCTGCTCAAAGCTCACCCGGAACTCGTGCAGGCTGCTCGCACCTTTTCCCTCACAATGATGCGGTTTCGCCGCTCCGGACTTTTCGCCAGATGGCACAGCACGCCGCTCACCCAAGAGGTTTATTCTCTCATCGGCCACAAGCAATGGACGTCGGAAAGCCCCGCCTAGCACACCGACTGGCAATTGAGACGGAAACATTCCCACCCGGCCCGCCGATAGACCCCACGGCGCTTCTTCCGGGAGGCCGCCGCCGAATACCGTGTCCACCGACCGCACATTAGAGTAAGGGCCTATGAGTTCCTCCACACCCGACATGTCCACGACTGCTGGCCGCCTTCAGGACCTGCGCAACCGCCTGGAGGAGGCGCAGGCGCCGGTCGGCCAGGAGGCCGTCGACGCGACGCGTGCCGCGGGCAGGGCCACGGCCCGGGAGCGCGTGGAGAAGCTCCTGGACGCCGACTCCTTCGTCGAAACCGACGCGCTGGCCCGCCACCGCGTCGAGGCCTACAAGATGGACCGCACCAAGCCGCCGACAGACGGCGTTATCACGGGCTATGGGCTTGTCGACGGCCGCAGGGTGTGCGTCTTTTCCCAGGACCCCACGATCTTCGACGGCGCCGTCGGCGAGGTCTACGCGGAAAAGGTGCTCAAGCTCTACGACCTCGCCACCAAGACCGGCGTGCCGCTCGTGGGCATCTACGACTCCGCCGGCCCGCGCATCGTTGAGGGCGTGATCGCCGCCGCCATGCAGGCGAAGATCCTGCGCGCCGCCACCGAGGCCTCCGGCCTGATCCCCCAGATCGCCGTCGTCGCCGGGCCGACGGCGGGCCTGTCCGCAGCCCAGATCCCGCTCGCGGACCTTGTTGTCATGGCCGACGGCGCGGCCGCGCACCTGGCCGACCCGGACATCGTGACCACCGTCAGCGGCGCCGAGGCCAGCGCGCAGTCCCTCGGTGGCGCGGCTGTCCACGAGGCCACGACGGGCCTGGCCCAGCTCATCGCCCCCAGCGACACCGCTGCCGTAGAACTGGCGCGCGAGCTAGTCGGCTACCTGCCGGAGAACAACCGCGCCGCCTCCCCGCTGTCCGCCCCCGCGGAGCCGGCGCCGGTGGACCTCAACGACTTCATCCCCGACGACGACGCCGCGGCCTACGACGTCCACGACATCATCACCGCCCTCACCGACGGCGACTTCTTCGAGCTCGGCGGCAACTACGCCGACAACGTGGTCACGGGCTTCGCGCACGTCAACGGGCGCGCCGTGGGCGTGGTGGCCAACCAGCCCTCCTCCCTGGCGGGCTGCCTGACCAACGCCGCCGCGCGCAAGGCGGCGCGTTTCGTCCGCACCTGCGACGCCTTCAACCTGCCGCTCGTCTTCCTCGTCGACTCCCCCGGCTTCGTCCCCACCGCCGACGAGGAGCACGCCGGCGTCCTATCCGGGGCGGCCGCGCTGGCCTACGCCTTCGCGGAAGCCCAGGTGGGCACGGTCACCGTCGTCACGCGCAAGGCGCTCGGCGCTTCCTACGCCGTCATGGGCTCGAAGTTCCTTGGCGCGGACCTCGTCTTCGCCTGGCCCACCGCCCAAATCGCGCTTTCCGACGCCCCCACCGCCGCCACCGCCCTCAACACCGACGCGGAGGCCTACGCGGAGGAAAACCTCAACCCCTACGTTGCCACCGAGCGTGGCCTCGTCGACTCCGTGATCGAACCCGCCCACACCCGCTCCCAGATCACCGAGGCCCTGCGCCTGCTGGAGCGCAAGGTGGTCTACCCTGCCATGAAGAAGCACGGCAACATTCCCCTGTAAGGAGTACCCCACATGACTGCACCGACCTTCAGCGTTGTCAAGGGCAACCCGACCGACGAGGAGCTCGCCGCTCTAACCACCGTCCTCGCGGAGCTGCAGACCGCCGCCACCGCGTCCGCCGGCCCCGGCGAGCGCAACCTGTGGGGTCGGCCCTCCTCACTGCGCCACCCCGACGTGTTCAACCCCGGCGCCTTCGCCAACATCAACTACTTCTAATGCGCCTCGTCCTGGCCTCCCAGTCCCCCTCGCGGCGCATGCTGCTGGAAAACGGCGGCGTCACCCCCGTGCTCCACCCAGCGCACATCGACGAGGACGCCCTCATCGCCTCCCTCCCCGCCGCCGCCCCCGCCGAGGTCGTCGGCGCCCTAGCGCGCGCCAAAGCCGAGGCAGTTGCCGGCACGTACCCCGAGGACGTCACCGTGGGCTGCGATTCCATGCTGCTTCTCGACGGCCACCTCCAGGGCAAACCCCACACCATCGACGCCACCATCGCGCGCTGGAAAGCCCAGCGTGGGCGCACCGCCCACCTGCTTACCGGCCACGCCGTACACCACCGCGGCGCCTGGTTTACCGGCACCACCTCCACCGCGATCAGCTTCGGCGACGCCTCCGACGCCGACATCGAGGCCTACGCCCGCTCCGGCGAGCCCCTCGAGTGCGCGGGGGCATTTACTCTCGAGGCCCTGGGCAGCTGGTTCATCGACTCCATCGACGGCGACCCCACCAGCGTCATCGGCCTATCCATGCCCTTCCTCCGCAAAGCGCTCTACTCCTTCGGGCTTTCCGCATCGCAGTTCTGGGATTAGGGCGCCTTTTCGCCTTGCTTTCGTTGGGGTCGACCACGGTCGACCGCAACGCGAAGTCGGGGTTTGCCACCTGGGGATTTGCGCCCCGGTTTTCGCTGCGGTCGACCGGCACCCACGCGAAGTCGGGGTTTAGCGCCCCTCCCTGGTCGACCCCAACGCAAAATCGGGGTTTGCCACTTGGGGTTTGCGCCCCGGTTTTCGCTGCGGTCGACCAGGCCCCACGCGAAGTCGGTGTTTAGCGCCCCCTGGTCGACCCCAACGCAATAAGGGGTCACGCGACCTGGGGATTTACGCCCCAGATTTCGCTGGGGTCGACCAGCACCCGCGCAAAGTCGGGGTTTAGCGCCCCCTGGTCGACCGCAACACAATAAGGGGTCACGCCACCTGGGGATTTACGCCCCGGTTTTCGCTGCGGTCGACCAGCACCCACGCGAAGTCGGGGTTTAGCGCCCCCTGGTCGACCTCAACGCAATAAGGGGTCACGCGACCTGGGGTTTTACGCCCCAGATTTCGCTGCGGTCGACCGGCACCCCAGGCGTCCCGACGCGCCCCATCAGTATGGTGGGGCGCATGAAGATGAAAGACATGATGGCCCCGCCCCCCGTCTACCTGCCGGAGGATCCGGCGCACGGTAAGGACCTGCTGGCTCGGGAAACGGCGCTTGCGCACCCGGACTCGCCCTCGGTCTGGGCCGCCCGCGCCGCCCGCGAGCTGCAGGAGGGTGACACGCTGATCGCTTACGCCTACGCGCGCACCGGCTACCACCGCTCGCTCGATCGCCTGCGGGCCAACGGGTGGAAGGGCTGGGGTCCTGTGCCCGCCAGCCACGAGCCGAACCAGGGCGTTCTCAAGGCGATCGCCATGCTGGCGCTGGCCTCGAAGGCGATCGGCGACGATCCCGAGTACGACCGCTGCCGCCAGATGCTTTCCGACGCCGACCCGCAAAGCGTCGAAGCCCTGCTGAGCTAAGCCTGGGGTCAGGCCCCTTGACGCTCCGCGTACTCGCGGGCTTGCGCCTCAATAGCGAGCTGCTCGACGTCAAGGCGGCGCAGCTGGCTGTCGAAGTCCGAGGCGTCGATGCGCCCGGCGTCGCGCTCGCTTAGGAGCGCCTCGCGCTGCGCGACGACGCGGGCAACGGCGTAGTCAGTCAGCTGGTGTACCACCCCCGCGTCGCGGGCCGCGCGCGCGAGCTCTAGGAGGGTGGCCTGCGGTGCACGCCCCCGGGGCAGCCCACCGGCGGTGAGGGCGCGCGCGAGGTCAGACGGGACCTCGACGTCAGCGGCCGCGCCAGACAGCACCGCGCGGACTCGGCGGCGCTCCTCCGGCGAGCTGGGCACGTCCGTCCCCGGCTTGAGCGCGTCGACGACCCAGCTGAGCGTGCCGCCCTGCACGACGAGGGAGAACGCCGCGACCGCGAACGAGACGAGGATGAGGAAGCTGCGCCCCGGCGTATCCGCGGGCAGCGTCTGCGCGGCGGCGAGCGTCACCGCTCCGCGCATGCCGGCCCAGACCATCACCGCCCCCGCGCGCAGGCCGAGCGGCTTGGCGGCAAAGTAGGCGGAGTCCGCCTCTCCCCTGGCCACCCGCGCGCGGCCGGATTGCACGCGGCGGGAGGCCCGGGGGCTGGAGGTGACGCGCGGGTCCTGCGCGAACTCGTCGAGGCGCTGGCCGAGGGCGCCGAGGCGCTGCGCTCGGCCCTGCATCTGCCCGGCGCCGCGGCGGATGGTCCAGGCCAGCGGCATCATCGTCAGGGTGCGCAGCACCAGAACGGTCGCCCATACCGCAAGCGCCACCACGGCGGTGGCAAGGAAGGTGAACCCGGATGTTCGTGCGGCGTCGATAAGCGCGGGCAGCTGGAGGCCCATCATGACGAAGACGAGGGACTCCAACACCAGACCCATGGTGTCCCAGGTTTGGGTGTCCGAAAAGCGGGTGGCTGGCGAGAGCACGCGCGGGGCTGCCGCGGCGACGACGAGCCCGGCCGCCACCGTGGCCACGAGCCCTGAGGAGCCAATCTCCTCGGCAGGCAGATACGCGGCGAACGGGATGGCGAGGGACAGCACGGTGTTGGAGGTCGGCTGGTGCACGTAGCGGCGCAGGAACATGAATAGCCTGCCCACCGCGTAGCCCACGATGACGGCGCCGGCGACGGCCCAGACGAATTGCCCGACCACAGCCGGGGCAGAGACCTGCTGCGTCGCCGCCAGTAGCGCGGTGCCCAGCACGACGAGTGCCGAGGCGTCGTTTACTAGCCCCTCCCCGTCGAGGATGGCGACGATGCGCCTGCTCACGCCCGCGCGTTTGACAATCCCCACCGCCACCGCGTCCGAGGGGCTGACCACCGCCCCCACCGCGACAGCTACGGCGAGGGGGATCTGGGGCACGAGGAGGTTGATGACCACCCCGACGCACAGCGCGGTGGCCACGACGAGCACCACCGCGAGGGCGAAGATGGCGCCCAGGTTGCGGCGGAAATCGTGGGCCGGCATGCGCATCGCCGTGGAAAACAACAGCGGCGGCAGGATGAGCTGCAGGATGATCTCGGGGTTGATGGTGATATCCGGCACCTGCGGCAAAAACGCGGTGGCTGCGCCGACCACCAGCAGGATGATCGGCGCGACCACTCCAATGCGCTCACCCAGCGGCTCCGCGAAGGCGATGACGAGGAGCGAGGCAATGATGATGAAAAGGAGGAAAGCCACGCTAGGTAGCGTACCTACGCGGCGTGCTCCTCAATGCGCTTGATGGCCTCCTCGGCGACGAGCTGCTGGATGCCCATGTCGAGCTCCGAGGTGAAGCCGACGCAGGAGCAGTTGATCTCGCCGAGGACGTAGGTGTCGGCACCCGTCTCGTCGTCGTCGGCAAGCATGAAGTCGGCGGTCCAGATGAGGGGGATGTTGTCGCCGCCGAGCTTCTCGGCGATGACGGGGCGGGCCTCGGCGAACAGGTCGATGAGCTCCTGCCACTCCTCGGGCTTGTTGTAGGTGTACTTCGCGCCGGAGAACAGGGTGGCGGAGAAGGCGTCGCCACCCTCGGCCGGCTTCTTGTGCACGACGAAGACGGGGTGCGGGCCGACGAGCAGGATGCGGATCTCGCCTTCGACGATGCGCGGCAGAAAGCGCATGTCCACGAGCATGCCGTTGTCGCCGACGATGTACTGGTCGCAGAAGTCCATGAACTCGCCGAGCTGGCGGGTCTCGGTGTGGTTGTCCACGGCCTCGGTGCACTTGATTTCGGTGTCCAGCGGCAGCGCGGTGCCGGGCTCGACGGAGGCGGCGAGGTCGGCATCAGCCAGGCGCACGCGCCAGATGCCGGAGCCGGTGGAGCCACGGTTCTGCTTGAGCACGCGCTCGCCGTAGGACAGGGAGGTCGGGAAGGTGTTGTGGAAGTCCTCGACCTCGTAGTAGGCGGCGGTGTCGGAGGGGACCAAGTCCGTGTCGTTGAGCTTGACCAGGGCATCCTTGGCGCCGTAGGCCATCATCTCGTCCGGGGTGGACATGCCCACCAGGCCGGCCTCGGATAGGCGGGTCAGCAGGTCGAAGTAGCCCTTCTCGCCGCCGGGGACGTTGCCGGGGTTGACGCGGGAGATGTAGCCGTCGAAGTTCTCGGAGACGTAAGAGAAAAGGTCCTCTGCCCACTCGGGACGGAAGTAGACCACCTCGGCGTTCCAGCCCTTCTCCTTGATGGCGTTGACGATGGGCATGGTGTCGCGGCGGTGGCCGTCAAAGTACTTGTCGGAGCCGCCTTCGACCTCGAAGACAACGATTGCCTTGTGCATGCGTGTTCCCTCTCCCTTTCGGTAGCTGTGAGTCGGTTTCAGTCGGTTTCAGTTGGTGGTGTGAGACGTTGGTCCAAACGGAACACAGCCGAGGAGATCTCCGCTGGTTCCCGCGCGTTCCACCTCGGAGTTTATGGGCGTTCACTGTCACCCGCAGGGCAAGGCAATTCAAAGGTGGCTGACCTCACATGGCAACGCCGGAATCGAGCCGGGGTAAGGTTGGCGGGTAGCAAGTCGAGCGTCGAGAAGCGTGCGCATGCGCGCGAGAGGGAAGGTTGCTAATGGGGGTCGAACTCGATCCGCACCCGCTGTTTCAGGAGTACGCGCACCCGGAGAAGTTCGTCTCCGCGGCGTGGCTGTCGGCCCGGCTCGGGATCGAGGGTTTACGCGTCGTCGAAAGCGACGAGGACGCGTTTCTCTACGACATCGGCCACATCCCCGGCGCCGTCCGCATCGATT
This sequence comes from Corynebacterium auris, assembly GCF_030408575.1. Taxonomy (NCBI): domain Bacteria; kingdom Bacillati; phylum Actinomycetota; class Actinomycetes; order Mycobacteriales; family Corynebacteriaceae; genus Corynebacterium; species Corynebacterium auris. Next base: position 535,824 of record NZ_CP047047.1, on the reverse strand, counting down.
GGGAGCGCGACCTGAACGACCCGGTGCGGCGCGATTTCATCGACGGCGAGGCCTTCGCCCGGCTCATGTCCGAGCGCGGCATCGCCCGCGACGACACCGTCGTGATCTACGGCGACCGTTCGAACTGGTGGGCCGCCTACACGGCCTGGGTCTTCGAGCTTTTCGGCCACCCCGACGTGCGGCTTCTCGACGGCGGACGCGACGCCTGGATGGGAGAAGAGCGCGACACCTCCTTCGCCGTCCCCGACCTGCCGCCCACGCAGTACCCCGTCGTCGAGCGCACCGACGCCCCTCTGCGCGCCTTCGCCAGCGAGATCATGACCGCTCCCCCGGCGCAGCTCATCGACGCCCGCTCCCCCGAGTCCTACGCCGGCGTGCCGCAGCCGGACCGCGACGGCAAGGCCCCCGGTTTCTTGCGCCACGGCCACATCCCGGGCGCCGTCAACGTGCCCTGGGGCAACGCCGTGCACCCCAACGCCCGCTTCAAAACCCGCGCGGAGATCGAGCGGATCTACGCCGACTTCGAGCCGTCGAAACGCACTGTCACCTACTGTGAAATGGGCGAAAGCTCCGCGCACTCGTGGTTCGTTCTGCGCCACATCCTCGGCTTTTCCAACGCCGCGCTTTACGACGGCTCGTGGGCCGAATGGGGAAACATGGTGCGTGTCCCCATCGAAAAGTCCCACACGGAACCTACGGAGTAGTAAGTTAGGAACTCACACGTTCCCCGGCCGCCCCGGCGGCCGGTAACACTACGGCCCTGAATCCCGTTAACGTTTAGCGGGAACTAACAGAACGAAGCAGACGGGATTATTTCGTGTCTCACTTGACGAAGGTACTGATAGCCAACCGCGGCGAAATCGCTGTCCGGATCATCCGCGCCACCAAGGATGCCGGCCTGGCATCCGTCGCCGTGTATGCGGAACCCGACGCCACAGCGCCGTTCGTCGGCATGGCCGACGAGGCCTTCGCCCTCGGCGGCGCCACCGCCGCGGAGTCCTACCTGGACATCGACAAAATCCTCAAGGCCGCCGCCGACTCCGGCGCCGACGCCGTCCACCCCGGCTACGGCTTCCTGGCGGAAAACGCCGAGTTCGCCCAGCGCGTCATCGACGCCGGCCTGACCTGGATCGGCCCCTCCCCCGCCTCCATCGAAGCGCTCGGCGACAAAGTCACCGCCCGCCACATCGCCGAGGCCGCCAACGCCCCGATGGCCCCGGGCACGAAAGACCCCGTGACCGGCGCCGACGAGGTCGTCGCCTTTGCCAAAGAACACGGCCTGCCCGTGGCCATCAAGGCCGCCTTCGGCGGCGGAGGGCGCGGCATGAAGGTGGCCCACACCCTCGAGGACATCCCCGAGCTTTACGAATCCGCCACCCGCGAAGCCACCGCCGCCTTCGGCCGCGGCGAGTGCTTCGTGGAGCGCTACCTGGACAAAGCCCGCCACGTCGAGGCCCAGGTGCTCGCCGACCAGCACGGCAACGTCGTCGTCGTGGGCACGCGCGACTGCTCCCTGCAGCGGCGCTTCCAAAAACTCGTCGAGGAAGCACCCGCCCCCTTCCTCACCGACGAGCAGCGCGAGCGCATCCACTCCTCCGCCAAGGCGATCTGCCGCGAAGCCGGCTACTACGGCGCCGGCACCGTCGAATACCTCGTCGGCTCCGACGGGCTGATCTCCTTCCTCGAGGTCAACACCCGCCTCCAGGTCGAGCACCCCGTCACCGAGGCGACCACCGGCATCGATCTCGTCCGCGAACAGTTCCGCATCGCCCAGGGCGAGAAGCTGCGCTTCACCGAGGACCCCACCCCCCGCGGCCACGCCATCGAGTTCCGCATCAACGGCGAAGACGCCGGCGCGAACTTCATGCCCGCTCCGGGCACCGTCACCGAGTACGCCGAGCCCTCCGGCCCCGGCGTGCGCGTCGACTCCGGCGTGCGGGCCGGCTCCACCATCGGCGGCCAGTTCGACTCCATGCTGGCCAAGCTCATCGTCTCCGGCGAAACCCGCACCGAGGCCATCGAGCGCTCCAAGCGCGCCCTCGCCGAATACACGGTCGCGGGCCTGCCCACCGTCATCCCCTTCCACCAGGCCGTCCTCAGCGACCCGGCCTTCGTCGGCGACGGCTCCTCCTTCGGCGTCTACACCCGCTGGATCGAGGAGGAGTGGGCCAACGAAATCCCCGCCTACACCGACGCCTCCGACTCCGCGGACGCAGACGCCGAAGAAACCCGCACCTTCGCCGTCGAAGTCAACGGCCGACGCATCGAGATCGCCCTGCCCGCCTCCCTCGTCCTGGGCGCCGGCCCGCGCCGCAAGAAGAGGAAGCGCCGCTCCTCCAGCACCTCAGCGGCCGCCTCCGGCGATTCCGTGGCAGCGCCCATGCAGGGCACCGTGATCAAGGTCAATGTCTCCGAAGGCGACGAGGTCGCCGAGGGCGACGTCCTTCTCGTCCTCGAGGCCATGAAGATGGAAAACCCCGTCAAGGCCCACAAGGCCGGCGTGGTCACCGGGCTCGCCGCCGAAGCGGGCGGCCAGGTGAACAAGGGTGCCGTGCTCATGGAGCTCAAGTAGCGCGTTTTTAGGGCTGCACGCTGGGTAGAAAACGTCGCGGTCAGTCGTGGCTGGGAACCAGGTCGCTTTCTGGTCGACCCCAACGAAAACCAAGGCGCAAAACCCCAAAATACGCTGCGGTCGACCATGGTCGACCCCAACGCAACACAAGAACGCACACCCCGACTTCGCGCAACCCCGAAACGCGCCCTGGTCGACCCCAACGAAAACCAAAGCGCAAAACCCCAGGTCACAAAACCCCGAAACGCGCTGCGGTCGACCATGGTCGACCCCAACGCAACACGCAAAACCGGGCCGCACCCCCCGCAGGGACGCGGCCCGGCCAACGAGCAGCGGGAGCGCTAGCTGATCACCACCACGAGGTCCCCGCCCTCGACCTTCGTAGCGTGGGTTAGGGCGACGCGCTCGACGGTGCCGGCCTTCGGTGCGGAGATCGAGGCCTCCATCTTCATCGCCTCGATAGTGGCCACCTGGTCGCCCTCGGCGACCTCGTCGCCAGCGCTGACGGTGATGTTGACCACGCCGGCGAACGGCGCGGCGACGTGGCCCGGGTTGGACGCGTCGGCCTTTTCCACCTCGGCAACGGTGGACTCGGCACTCTCGTCGCGGACAAAGATGGGCCGGACCTGGCCGTTGACGGTGAGGATGACCTGGCGCATGCCCTTTTCGTCCGGGTCACCGATCGCTTCGAGGCGGACCACCAGCGGGGTGCGCTCCTCCTCGACCTCGCCGAAGTAGATGAGGTTCTCTTCGCCCTCGACGAGGCCGTAGAAGAAGGTGCGGTCGGAGAGCTGGTCGGTGATGCCGTAGGTGCGGCGGTGCTCGAGGAACTCCTCGTACTGCTTGGGAAACAGCAGCTTATCCAGGGTGGCGCGGCGCACCTTGTGGTCCTCGCTGGTCAGAGCCTCCTCTTGCTCGGCGGGAACCTCGACGGTGCGGTTGAGCTCGCTGCGGCCGTCGAGGGCCTTGTCGCGCAGCTCGGGCCAGCCGCCGGGTGGGGTGCCTAGCTCGCCCTGGAGGAATCCGATGACGGACTCGGGGATGTCGTACTTGCGGGGGTTCTCGGCGAAGTCCGCCGGGTCCACGCCCGCGCCCACGAGGTGCAGGGCGAGGTCGCCGACGACCTTGGAGGAGGGCGTGACCTTGGTCGGGCGGCCCAGGATCTCGTTGACGGCGGCGTAGTAGTCCTCGATGAGCTCGAAGCGCTCGCCCAGGCCGAGGGCGTTGGCCTGAGTACGCAGGTTCGACAGCTGGCCGCCCGGGATTTCGTGCTTGTACACGCGGCCGGTCGGGCCGGGGATGCCGGATTCGAAGGGGGCGTAGACCTGGCGCACGGCCTCCCAGTAGGGCTCAAGGTCGGAGACGGCCTGCAGCGACAGGCCGGTGTCGCGCTCGGTGTTGGCGAAGGCCGCCACCAGGGCGGACATCGAGGGCTGGGAGGTGGTGCCGGCCAGCGGCGCGGAGGCGACGTCGACGACGTCGGCGCCCGCGCTGGCGGCGGCGAGGTAGGTGGCCAGCTGGCCGCCGGCGGTGTCGTGTGTGTGGACGTGGACGGGCAGGTCGAAGCGCTCGCGAAGCGCGGACACGAGCTTCGCGGCGGCGGCCGGGCGCAGCAGGCCGGCCATGTCCTTGATGGCCAGGACGTGGGCGCCGGTCTCCACGATCTCCTCGGCCAGCTTCAGGTAGTAGTCCAGGGTGTACAGGTCCTCGGCGGGGTCGATGAGGTTACCGGAGTAGGCCATGGCGACCTCGGCGACGGTGGTGCCGGTTTCCAGGACGGCGTCGATGGCCGGGCGCATCTGTGAGACGTCGTTAAGCGCATCGAAGATGCGGAAGATGTCGATGCCGGAGCGGGCCGCCTCGCTGACGAAGGCGCGGGTGACGGAGTCGGGGTACGGGGTGTAGCCCACGGTGTTGCGGCCGCGCAGCAGCATCTGGATGTTGACGTTGGGCATGGCCTCGCGCAGCTCGTCGAGGCGCATCCAGGGCGACTCGTGGAGGAAGCGCATGCCGACGTCGTAGGTTGCCCCGCCCCACGCCTCGACGGACGTCAGCTCCGGGGTGAGGTGGCCGACGTGCTTGGCGGCCGCGACGAGCGTGTTCGTGCGGATGCGCGTGGCCAGGAGCGACTGGTGGGCGTCGCGGAAGGTGGTCTCGGTGACGCCGAGGGCGGTCTGCTCGCGCAGCTTCTGCGCCCACTTTTCGGGGCCGAGCTCGAGAAGCTCGTCGCGGGAGCCGCGCGGGGTGTCGGTGTAATCGAACGCGGGCAGCTTCTTCGACGGGCTGATGCGCGTCGGCTGCGGGCCGTTCGGCTTGTTCACCGTGACGGAGGCGATGTAGTCAAGGATGCGCCCGGCGTCGTCGGGAGCAACCGGCGTTTCCACGAGGCGCGGATGGTCGGCGATGAAGTTCGTGTTGATGCGCTCGTAGCGGAAGTCCGGGTCGGAGAGCAACCCGCGCAGGAATGCGATGTTGGTGGACACACCCGTGACGGTGAACTCGTTGAGGGCGCGCAGCGCGCGGTCGACCGCGACCTGGAAGTCCTTGCCGCGGCAGGTCATCTTGACCAGCAGGGAGTCGAAGTTCGGGGTGATCTCGGTGCCGACGCCGACGGAGCCGTCGAGACGCACTCCGGCGCCGCCCGGAGAGCGGTAGCCGGTGATCAGGCCCGAGTCGGGCCGGAAGCCGTTGGCCGGGTCCTCGGTGGTGATGCGGCACTGCAGCGCCGCGCCCGTCAGCGAGACGGAGTCCTGGCTCAGGCCGAGGTCCGCAAGGGTCGCGCCGGCCGCGATGTACATCTGGGAGCGCACGATGTCGACGCCGGTGACCTCCTCGGTCACGGTGTGCTCGACCTGGACGCGCGGGTTCATCTCGATGAAGACGTGGTTGCCGTTTTCGTCCACGAGGAACTCGACGGTGCCGGCTCCCTCGTAGTTGATTTCGCGGCAGAAGCGCACGGCGTCGGCGCAGATCGTCTCGCGCTGCTCCTCGGTGATGTGCTGCGCGGGCGCGATCTCCACGACCTTCTGGTGGCGGCGCTGCAGCGAGCAGTCGCGCTCGAACAGGTGGATGACGTTGCCCTGCCCATCCGCGAGGATCTGCACCTCGATGTGCTGCGGGTTAATCACGGCGCGCTCGATGTACACATGGGCATCGCCGAAGGCAGCCTCCGCCTCGCGCGAGGCTTCAGCCGCAAGCTTTTCGACGTCCTCAGGGCGTTCCACGAAACGCATCCCGCGCCCACCACCACCGGCGACCGCCTTGACGAAGACCGGGAACTCGAACTCCTCCGCGAACTTCGCCAGCTCCTGCGGGTCGGTCGAGGGGGCCGAGTCCTTCAGCGTGGGCAGCCCGGCGCGCTCCGCCGCGTTGACGGCCGCGGCCTTGTCGCCGGTCAGGTCGAGGGTTTCGGGCGAGGGGCCGATGAACCTGATGCCGTTATCGGCGCAGGCGCGGGCGAGCTCGGCGCGCTCGGAGAGGAAACCGTAGCCGGGGTAAATGGCGTCGGCCTCGGACTTCTTGGCGGCCTCGATGATCTCGTCGATGTCTAGGTACGCGCGGACCGGCTGGCCCTCCTGACCGATCTGAACAGCCTCGTCGGCAAAGGAGCGGTGGAAGGAGTTACGGTCCTCCCGCGGGTAGACGGCGACGGTCTTCGCGCCGGTCTCAAATGCGGCGCGGAACGCGCGGACGGCGATTTCGCCGCGGTTAGCCACGAGGACTTTGTTGAAGTGTGGGAGCGATTGAGTCACTGGGAACTATTCCTTTACACGTACGAGCGGGGTTAACGCTTCGATTCTACGGTGCCGTCGCTTTCTGCGGCGCCGGATCGAGCGCCAATTCACATCCCGAAACAAAAAACAGCGCGTAACGTGGGAGATACCGCTGCGGGCGGGCGAGAATGTTAAAGACGGACAAGGAGAAACCATGAGCGACAACCAGCTCAGCGAGCTCTACACCAAGATCGACGAGGCGGCAGCCGCGATCGCCGACGACGTCATCGAGTGGCGCCACCACCTCCACCAGAACCCGGAGCTGTCCAACCGCGAGGAAGAGACTGAGCGCTACATCCTCGACTGGCTTGCCGAGTTCGGCATTGACGAGGTGACCAGCGGCATCGCCGGCCACGGCGTCGTCGCGCGCATCAAAGGCGGCGCGGAGGGCGAGGCCCGCACCATTCTGCTGCGCGCCGACACCGACGCTTTGCCCGTGAAGGAAAACTCCGGCGAGGACTTCGCCTCCGAAAAGGTGGACAAGGACTACCCGGGCGGGCCCTTCCCCGTCGCCCACGCCTGCGGCCACGACACCCACATCTCGATGCTGCTGGGCGCCGCTAAGGTCCTGCAGGATCTCCGCGACGACATCAACGGCGACATCCTCTTGGTGTTCCAGCCCGCCGAGGAGGGCCCGCCCGCCGGCGAGGCTGGTGGCGCGGATCTCATGGTCAAGGAGATGGAGGAGCAGGGGTTCTTCGACCCGGCCCCGACGATGGCCTTCGGCATTCACATCGTCCCCGCCCCCGTCGGCGCGATCGCCTACGCCCGCGGCATCCAGAACGCCGCCTCCGAGACCGTGAAGATCACCATCGTCGGCGAGCAGGTCCACGGCTCGACCCCGTGGCAGGGCGTCGACCCCATGCCGGCCGTCGGCGACGTGCTCTCCAACATCGGGCAGATCTACCGCCAGGTGGACACCAAGGAGCGCTTCTCCATCTCCCTCGGCCACATCGTTGACCAGGGCCGCTTCAACATCATCGGCAACCAGGTCGAGATCTGGGGCACCGTGCGTTCCCTGACCACGGACGTCATGGACGACATCAACCAGCGCATCGAGCGCTACGTGACCAACCTCGCCGCCGCCCACGGCTGCGAGGGAACAGTGGAGTTCTTCGACGACATCCCCCCGGTGGTCAACGCCCCCGAGTGGATCGACGCCATCCTGCCCACCTACGAACGCGTCGCCGACGGCAAGCCCATCATGGAGATCCCGCCGAGCATGGGCTACGACGACGTCTCCGAGTTCATTGCCCGCTTCGGCGGCGTCTACGCCCTGCTCGGCGGCCAGAACTTCGCCTTCACCGCCGAAGGCGGCATTGAAAACACCGAGGGCGACACCCGCGGCATGGTCCCTAACCACAGCCCGCGGTTCTACGTCAACGACGACGCCCTCGCCTACGGCGTGCGCCTCCACGCCCAGGTGGCCGTCGACCACCTGATGGGCGAGCTCAACGCCGACGCTCGAGGCACCGAAGCAGAGGCTGCCGACGCGTAGACGTCCTAGTTTTCGCTGCGGTCGACCAGGGCGCATTTTGGGGCGCGCAAAGTCGGGGTTTACGCGCCACGGTCATCGCCACGGTCGACCACAACGCAAAGTCGGGGTATGCGACCTGGGCTTTTACGCCCGGATTTTCGCTGCGGTCGACCAGGACCGAAGCAAAGTCGGGGTTTACACGCCACATTCATCACTGGGGTCGACCACGGTCGACCACAACGCAAAGTCGGGGTATGCGACCTGGTCTTTTACGCCCGGGTTTTCGCTGCGGTCGACCAGGGCGCGTCCCAGGGCCACGCAAAGCCGGGATTGACGCGCCAGCGGTCGACCGCAGCGGCCCCGGCGCGAGTCACCTAGCCCCTAAGCGCCCGGGACGTGGCGCTCGTCGGGGCCGTTGTAGGCGGCCAGCGGGCGGATGATGGTCGGGTTGTTGTACTGCTCGATGATGTGCGCGGTCCAGCCGGTGATGCGCGCCATGACGAACAGCGGGGTAAAGAACTCGATGTCGAAACCCAGGATGTAGTACGCCGGGCCGGCCGGGAAGTCCAGGTTCGGCATGATGTTGATCGAGGTGTTGTCGTACATCGTCTTGGCCATGATGTCGTACATCTCGACCCACTTGGCGGCGTCGCGGTCGGTGTGCTCGGAGGCGAGCTTTTTGAAGCAGGCCTCCATGGTGGGCACGCGCGAGTCGCCCTTCTTGTACACGCGGTGGCCGAAGCCCATGACAAGCTCCTTGTTCTTGAGCTTGTTCAGGGTCCACTCCTCGGTCTTGGCCGGGTCGCCGATCTCCACGAAGTTGTGCATGACAAACTCGTTAGCGCCGCCGTGGAGCGGGCCCTTCAGGGCGCCGATGGCGCCGGTGACGGCGGACCAGGTGTCCGAGTTGGTGGAGGTGATCACGCGGGCCGCGAAGGTGGAGGCGTTGAAGGAGTGCTCGGCGTAGAGGATCATGGACTTTTCGAAGGCCTCGACGTCGGAGGGGATGGAAGCCGGGGAGTCCTCGCCGTCGCCGAAGACCATCCAGAGGAAGTTCTCGGCGTAGCCGCGCTCGGGGTCCGGTTCGATGTAGCCCTCGCCCCGGCGGCGGCGGATGTCCAGGGCGACGATCGTCGGCAGCTTGGTCAAAAGCGTCAGCGCGATCTCCCGGATGTGATCGGCGTTGGGGGTGAACTTGTGCTCGTCGCGGGCGCCGAGAAATGACACGGCGGTACGCAGGACGTCCATCGGGTGGCAATCCTGGGGCATCGACATGATTACGTCGATAAGCGCCTGGTCGAGACCGCGGCGGGCGCGGGCCTTGGCGTAGAACTCCTGCAGCTCCTCCTCGCTCGGGAGCTCACCGTTCCACAGCAGGAGGGCCACCTCTTCGAAGGAAACGTGCTCGGCGAGCTCCTGCACCGGGTAGCCGCGGTAGAGCAGCGAGTTGGTTTCGGGGTTGACCTTGGACACGGCCGTGTAGTCGGCGACGACGCCGTAGAGGCCCTTGCGCACTTCTTGCTCAGTCATGGGGGTTTCCTTTCTATTTCACGAACTTTTGGCTGTAGCTGTCCACCGAGTAGGTGAACACGGCCTCGTCGAACTGGTTGTACTCGTCGTAGCGGACGAGTTCGTAGAGCCGGGAGCGGTGCTGCATCTTGTCCAGCCACGGCTCCTGCGTGCCCGTCTGCGCGATGTCGCGCAGCATCTTTTCCGTCTGCCCCATGGCGAGGCGGAAGGTGGTCACTGGCCAGATGACGGCGTTGTAGCCGAGCTCCTGCAGCCTGGATGCGGGCAGGAGGTCGGTCTTGCCGAACTCGGTCATGTTGGCCAGCAGCGGCACGTCGACGGCGGCGCGGAAACGCTCGAAGTCCGCCTCCGAGTAGAGGGCCTCGGTGAAGATGAGGTCCGCGCCGGCGTCGGCGTAGGCCTTGGCGCGCTCGATGGCCTCGTCGATGCCCTCGATGCCGGCGGCGTCGGTGCGCGCGCAGATGACGAAGGCGTCGTCGCTGCGCTCGCGCACCGCCGCAGTGATGCGGCGCAGCATGAGGTCGCGCGGAACGACCTCCTTGCCGTCGAGGTGGCCGCAGCGCTTCGGGTTGACCTGGTCCTCGAGGTGGAGCGCTGCAACCCCGGCCGCCTCGAACTCGGCCACGGTGCGCGCCGCGCTCATGGGTTCGCCGAAGCCGGTGTCGGCGTCGACGAGCACGGGCAGGTTGGTCACGCGGGCGATCTGGCGGGAGCGGTGGGCGACCTCGGTCAGGGTGGTCAGCCCGATGTCGGGTAAGCCGAGGTCGTTGGCCACCACCGCGCCGGAGACGTAGACGCCGCCGAAGCCGCCGATGTCCTCGATGAGGCGCGCCACGAGCGGGGAAAACGCCCCAGGCAGCGTCGTGATCTGCGGCGCGGCGAGCGATTCGCGCAGCGCCAGCCGCCGCTCGTGCGGCGTTTTTTCCGGGGTGAACATCAGAAGATGCCCCCGGGGATCTGCGGTGCCTTCGCCGCGGCGGACTCGGTGACCGTGATGTTGAGCTCGCGCAGGTCGGTGAGGTTTTCCAGGTCCTGCACGGCAGCGAGGAAGCGGTCCTGCTCCTCGGGGGCGACGATGCCCTCGGCGAGGGTGCGGAACTTGGCAATGTAGTTCTCGCGCTCGAACGGGCGGGCCCCGAGCGGGTGCGCGTCGGCAACGGCGAGCTCGTCCTCAATGACGGTGCCGTCGGAGAAGGTGATCACCGCCTTCGCGCCGAAGGCCTTTTCTTCGGGGTCGGTGGAGTGGTAGCGACGGGTCCACGCCGGGTCCTCCACCGTCGAGATCTTGTGCCACAGCTCCACCGTGTCGGCGCGACCGGCGCGCTCCGGGGTGTAGGAGTCCACGTGGTGCCACGTGCCGTCCTGGAGCGCGACGGCGAACATGTACATGATGGAGTGGTCGAGGGTCTCGCGCGAGGCCGTCGGGTCCATCTTCTGCGGGTCGTTGGCGCCGGTGCCGATGACGTAGTGGGTGTGGTGCGAGGTGTGCAGGACGATGGACTCGATGTCCGCGGTGTCGAGGCCGGCCTCGGCGATGGTCTGCTTCATCCGGCGCGCGAGGTCGATCGGCGCCTGCGCCTGGTACTCAGCGGAGTGCTCCTTGGTGTAGGTGTCCAAAATGGCGCGCTTGGCCTCGCCCTCGGCGGGCAGGGGCACGACGTAGGTGCGCTCCGGGGAGTGCAGCAGCCAGGCGATCACGCCGTCCTCGCCCTCCCAGATCGGAGCCGGGGCGCCCTCTCCGCGCATGGCGCGGTCGACCGCCTCGACGGCCATCTTGCCGGCGAAGGCCGGGGCGGAAGCCTTCCAGGAGGAGATCAAGCCCTTCCGGGACTGGCGGGTGGCTGTGGTGGTGTGCAGCGCCTGGCCAACGGCCTGGTAGATCGTGTCCACGTCGAGGCCCAGCATGGTGCCCAGGCCCGCCGCAACGGAGGGGCCGAGGTGGGCGACGTGGTCGATCTTGAACTCGTGGAGGGAGATTCCCTTGACCAGGTTGACCTGGATCTCGTAGCCGGTGGCGATGCCCCGGATGAGCGCCTTTCCGTCGAGGCCCTTGTGCTGGGCAACGGCGATGATCGGCGGGATGTTGTCGCCGGGGTGGGAGTACTCGGCGGCGAGGAAGGTGTCGTGGAAGTCCAGCTCTCGCACGGCGGTGCCGTTGGCGAAGGCGACCCACTCAGCAGAGTAGTTCCCGTCGACGCCGAAAACCTGGGCGCCGCCTTTGCTGACGGGGTGCGCCTGCGCCATGACGCGGGCGGTGGTGACGGGGCGGCGGGCGAAGGAAGCTACGGCGACGGAGGCGTTGTCGATGATCCTGTTGATGATCATCTCCTTCGTCTCCTCCGGGACCTCGACCGGGTCGGCCGCGACCTTGGCCACCTTGTAGGCCAGGTGCTCCTCGATGGGAAAGTCTTCGGCGGAGCGGCGGGTGCGTACTTCGTGGTTGATCATGTGCAGGTCAGTCTCCTCACTCGAGAGTTCTATGCTGCACCTCATAGTAGGGAGGCCACTGTGTCGCGTGCCATGTTTTAAAAGAGTGAAAATATGCAGCAGCAAAGCGCTATTTTTGTAAAACTTGTAAAAGCACAGTTCAACGACAACGACGGGAGGCGGCCAGCGGTGGCGAAGCACTACGCGGGGGGCAGAATCCGGACGCTGCGCCAGCAGCGCGGCTTGACGCAGGTGGACATGGCCCGGCGCGTCGGTATCTCCACCAGCTACCTCAACCAGCTCGAAAACGACCACCGCCCGCTCACGGTCTCCGTGCTTGTGCAGCTCTCACGCGCCTTCAACCTCGAGCCAACCTTCTTCTCCGGCGACGACGAGCGCCGCGCGGTCACCGAGCTCGCGGGCCTGCTGCCCGGCGTGCCCACGGAAACCCTCAGCGACCTCGCCACCCGCTACCCCGGCGTCGCCGACGCGATCCTCGCGCTGCCCGAGTCCTTCGGCGCCGCCGCGCTCAACCCCTACGTGGTGGTGCGCACCTTCTTCCAGGACAACCGAAACTACTTCCACGACCTAGACATCCGCGCCGAGCAACTCGCGGGCGGGGCGCGGGGGCGCCAGCTGCGCCTGACCCACCTCGCGGCCACCTTCGACGGCGACATCGGCTACACCGTGCGCTTCAACCAGCCCGCCGAGGGCCCGCGCTCCCTCCTCGACCCCGCCAACCGGGAGGTGCGCCTGCGCGCGGGGCTCACCGAGGCACAGCAGTGCTTCGAGCTCGCCTACCACTTCGCCTCACTCACCTTGAGCACGCTTATCGACGCCCACCTGGACGCCCACCCCGGCACCAGCGAGCCCGGCCCCGCCCGCCGCATCGCCCGGCACGGGCTATGCCAGTACTTCGCCGCCGCCGTGACCATGCCCTACGGGGAAATCCTGGATGCAGCCGAGTCCACGCGCTACGACATCGAGGTCATCTCGGCGCGCTTCGGCACCAGCTTCGAATCCACCTGTCAGCGCTTGGGCACGCTGCAGCGCCCCGGCGCGCGCGCCGTGCCCTTCTTCTTCATCCGCACGGACCGGGCCGGTAACATCTCGAAGCGCCAGTCCACTACGTCGTTCCCCTTCGCCGTTTCCGGCGGCACGTGCCCGCTGTGGGTGGTGCACCGCGCGTTCGACACTCCGAACCGCGTGACGCGGCAGGTTTCCGTCATGCCGGACGGCAGCGCGTACTTGTGGGTGGCGCGGATGGTGCAGGGCCCGACGGCCGGTTTCGGCGTGCCGCGCCAGGAAAACGCCGTCGCCCTTGGCTGCGAGCTCACCCACGCGGGCCGCCTCGTCTACGCCGACGGCCTCGACCTCACGCCGTCCTCCGCCGCACCTATCGGGCCGGGCTGCGCCACCTGTCCGCGCACCGGCTGCCCGCAGCGGGCTTTCCCCGCGTTCCGGGCGGGCACGGCGTAGCGCCGGGGGCTAGTCCAGGTCGGTGCTGGTCACCAGGCGGCGCGCCGCCTCGGTGATGGAGCCGGAGAGCGAGGGGTAGACCGCCATCGACTCGGCGAGCTGGGAGACGGTGAGGTTGTTCGTCACGGCGATGGTGATAGACAAGATGAGCTCCGAGGCGGTCGGCGCGACGATGACGCCGCCGAGGACCTGGCCGGAGCCCTTGCGGGCGAAGATCTTGACAAAGCCGTGCTGCAGGGAGCGCATCTTGGCGCGCGGGTTGGTGGACAGGTCGAGCTTGATCACGTCGGCATCGACCTCGCCGCTGGTGATCTGCTTTTCGCTCACCCCCACCGCCGCGATCTCCGGGCGGGTGAACACGGCGTTGCCCACCGTCTTCAGGCGCAGCGGCTCCACGCCCTCGCCGAGGGAGTGGTGCATGGCAATGCGCCCCTGCATGGCCGCGACGGAGGCCAACGGCATGAGGTCCGAACAGTCGCCGGCGGCGTAGATGCCGGGCACGTTGGTGCGCGAGACGCGGTCGACGTGGATGTGGCCCGAGGGCGTGGTGGCCACGCCGGCGCCCTCGAGGTTGAGGTCCGCGGTGTTCGGGATGGAACCGATGGACATGAGCGCGTGGCTGCCCGTGATCTCGCGGCCGTCCTTGGTGCGCACGATGACGCCGTCGCCGGTGTTGACCACCGAGTCGGCGTAGGCGTCCTTGACCAGCGAGACCCCGCGCCCGGCGAGGACCTCCTCGAGCACATCGGCGGCGTCGGCGTCGTCGTGGGGCAGGATACGGCTGCCGGAGGAGACCATGGTGACCTTGATACCCAGCTCGGCGAAGGCCGAGACCATCTCCGCGCCCGTCACGCCGGAGCCAACGACAATGAGGTGTTCGGGCTGCTCAATCAGGTCGTAGACCTGCCGCCAGTTGAGGATGCGCTGCCCGTCCGGCTCGGCCCCCTTGATCACGCGGGGGTTCGCGCCGGTGCAGACGAGAACGACGTCCGCGTCGAGGCGCTCGAACTCGCCGCTGGGGTACGTCACCTTGACGCTGTGGGTGGTGTGGCCGGTCTGCGCGGTGGAAAAGGCTCCGTGGCCCTTGACAATCTTCACACCCGCGCGCTCCAGCTGGAGGCGGATGTCGCGCGACTGCTCGGAGGCGAGCGCCACGACGCGGTTATTCAGGGCGGTAAAGAGCAGCTTGGCCGTGCCGATGCCGTGGTTGAGGCCCATATCCGCGGCGCGGCGCAGGTCCGTCTTGATGTTTGCTCCCGCGATGAAGCCCTTGGAGGGCACCACGTCCAAGTTGATGCCGGAGCCGCCGATGGCGCGATCTTCCACCAGGGTGATGTCGGCCCCGTACGTCGAACCAACCAGCGCTGCCTCGTAGCCGGCCGGGCCACCACCGATGATGACGATCTTCTTTGACACCTAAGCTCTTCTCCTTCGCGGGGCGTAGACTTTCCTCTTCGGCACATTTTCGGCGCAGCGCAAGCCGCCCCGGCCAAAATCAGGGGCCAGTGTACAGCCCCTCCCCCTGGCCTGCGACCGCAGCAAAGTACTTGTCTACCAGCGACGCGAAAAGCCTCACGCCAACGGGTATGCAGCGCTCGTCGACGTTGAGGTCACCGCGGTGCAGGTCCTGCTTCGCGCCCTTGCCCGACCACGCGCCGAGCCGGACCATGGCGCCCGGGACGTGCTCGAGGTACCAAGAGAAGTCCTCGCCGCCGGACGACTGCTGCGCGGAGACCACGGCGTGCGGGTCGATCGCGCGCCCGGCGTCGACGACCAGGGCGGTAGCCAGGTCGTCGTTAAGCACTGGCGGCACCCCGCGGACGTAGTCGAGCGTGAAGGAGCAGCCCGTCGGCGAGACCACCTGCTCGACGAGCTCTCCGAGCAGGTCCTCGAGCGTGCGCCACGTCGTGATGTCCGTGGTGCGCACGGTGCCGCGCACGAGGCCGCGCTC
Source organism: Corynebacterium auris (assembly GCF_030408575.1). Taxonomy (NCBI): domain Bacteria; kingdom Bacillati; phylum Actinomycetota; class Actinomycetes; order Mycobacteriales; family Corynebacteriaceae; genus Corynebacterium; species Corynebacterium auris. Next base: position 520,615 of record NZ_CP047047.1, on the reverse strand, counting down.
GGGGATCGCGTTTGCGGCGAGGCCCGCCTCGACGTTGCCGAAAACCAGCACGGTGCCGGTGCGCGGGTCCACCCGGCGCGACAGGAGGGCCGGCAGCTGGGTAATAAGCGCCCCGAGCGCGTAGACCACGTCGGCGGTCAGGTGCGGCCGCGAGGTGTGCCCGCCGGGGCCTGTGATCTCGATGCTTAACGTATCCGCCGCGGACGTGATGGCCCCGGCGCGCACCCCGATCTGGCCGACGCGCAGGCCGGGCTCGACGTGCAGCGCGTAGATCGCGGCGACGTTGTTGAGCCCGCCCCACTCGATGACGTCGACGGCACCGCTGCCCATCACCTCCTCCGCCGGCTGGAAAATCACGCGCACGCCGTAGGGCAGTTCCAGCTCCACCTCCGCCAGGGCACAGGCCAGCGCGAGCATGATCGTGGTGTGCACGTCGTGGCCGCAGGAGTGCGACACCCCCGGGGTGCCCGAGGCGTACTCGAGGCCGGTGAACTCCGAAACGCCGAGGGCGTCAATGTCGCCGCGAAACGCCAGGCGCTCCCCGTCGGCGGGGCCCAGGTCGACGTAGAGGCCGGTTCCGGGAAAGGGGACGGGGCTCAAGCCGTGCTCGGCGAGAACGTCGGAGATGAACTGGGTGGTCGCGACCTCCTGGTTCGACAACTCCGGGTGGGCGTGGAGGTGCCTGCGCCAGCCGATGACTGTATCGTGATGTGTTTCCAGCCAGGCGTTGACGGCGGCGGCGATGCGCACGGGGGTCCTCCTTCATTTGGGCTAACGTGTGCCTCCCGGCAGTTTAGCAACCAGCGTGGATGGCCCCGGCTCCCCCTTCGCGCTCGCAGCCCGAGTCGAGCATGAGCGCGAAGGGTGGCCGCTCCTGCGCCGGGCCGGTGAGCAGGTAGGCGCTGTCGAAGCGCGCGGTGTCCTCGGGCAGCAGCGGCCACTCGACGCGCAGCGGGGACAGCGACAGCGGCCGGTCCGCGCAGCGCGTGCCCACCGCGTCGCCCACGCCGGGCAGCAGCGCCGCGGGCGGCACGTGCAGGGCGTGGGCAATGCGGTAGAGCGTAGACAGGGTGGGATCCGCGCTGCGGGCGCAGTTGTAGTGGTTGCGCTCCAGGTTGGAGATGAGACTGCGCGACAGGCCGGACAGCTCCGCGAGGCGGCGCTGCGTCAGCCCCCGCATCACGCGCAGTGTGCGCAGCCGCACGGCAAGCACGTAGCCGTAGCTTGCCCAGTACGATTTCGGCAGTACATCAGCCATTTCCCACCACAGCCCCCCGCTGTCGTCCCCATTGGTGGCACTAGTGTACTACAGGTCGGAGTACTACAGGTCGATGTTGCGCGGCCCGTACAAACGGTCCCCGGCGTCGCCGAGGCCCGGCACGATGTAGGCGTCCTCGTTGAGTTCGGGGTCAACCGCCGCCGTGACCAGCCGAAGCGGCCCGCCGAGGGCTTCAAGCTTAGCGACGCCCGGCCGGGCCGAGACCATACAAATGCACGTAATGTCGTCTGCCCCGCGCTCGCGGAGCAGCCGGATGGAGTGGACGAGGGAGCCACCAGTAGCCAGCATCGGATCCACCAAGAACACGGGCTGGCCGGACAGGTCCTGCGGGAGCGCCTCGAGGTACGGGACGGGCTCGTGGGTGACCTCGTCGCGGGCGAGGCCGATGAACCCCACCTGGGCGTCGGGGATCATCGACAGGGCGGGGTCGATCATGCCGAGGCCGGCGCGGATGACGGGCACGATGATCGGCGGCTGCGCCAGGCGCTGGCCCTCAGCGGTGGCCACGGGGGTGATGCACTCGAAGCTTTCCACCTCGAGGCCGCGCGACGCTTCGTAGATGAGCATTGCTCCAAGGTCGGCCAGCGCCGCCCGAAAGGTGGTGTTGTCGCTGCGCGCGTCGCGCATGATGGACAGCCGCGCGGCGGCGAGCGGGTGGTTGATGACGGTGATCTCCATGCCCCTCATGCTAATGCCGGGTTCACGCGGCGAGGGAACCGTTTGCCCCGGCGCGCAGTCTAATAAAGGCATGAGGCCCGCACATTCAGCTCCGCTCGCCGTCTTCCATCTCGACCCACCCGCCGTCGCCGCGCTCACCGACGCGCTGCGCCGCGACGCCGTCGGCCTGGTTCCTCTTCGCCTGGCCCCGCCGCCTGCCGTTGGTCCGCTCCGCCCCTTCGCCCAGGCCTGCGCCGCGGCGGTGGCAAGCGTCAACGAGCGCACCGCCGCGCTGCGCGGCGAGGCGGAACGGCTCGCCTCCGCGGTGGACACCGCGACGGCGGCTGCGGTGGCCGTGGACACCTCGCTCGGGCGTTCCCTGGGGGTGCTGCGCCCGTGATGACCCCAGCGCAGATCGCCGCGGCCATCATCGCCCGCGCGCCCGCCCCTCTCCCCGTCCCCGTCGCGGTGCCCTCGCCGCTTCTCGACGCCACCCGGGAGCTCGCTCCCCTTTTCGGCGCGGACCCCTCCCGAGTCCTCGGCGCCGCGGCCTCGCTCGCCGCCGACCGGGAGACCATCACCCGCAGCTGCGCGGCCGCCGCACTGCTGGCCGCCGAAGCCGGCGCGGACCTCGTTGCCCTGGCCACCCGCTACCAGCAGCGCGCAGCCCCTCTCGTCGCGCTGGCCCTCACCCCGCCGAGCGCGCCCGGCGCGGCCGCCGGCCTTGTCGCTCTCACGGCGGAAACGCTCGCGCTTGCCCACGCGCGCCTGGCACGCCTCGAGCGCGAGCTTGCCCCTGTGGCCGAAAAACTGGAGGCGGTGGCCCAACGCGCGGCCACCCAGCCCGACATCGCCGCGGGGCCGGCAGCCCACGAAGCGACACACACCCTGCGCACAATCGCGGCCTCCGCGGAAGAGGAGAGACCGGCCCCGGCCGCCGAGCCCGCCCCCGTTGCCACCCCGGTTACCGCCCCCTCCGACGGGGAGGGACCGGCCGCGGGCCGCGCTGCGGTAGCGGCCGCGAAATCGCAGCTGGGCACGCCGTACGTGTGGGGCGGAACCGGGCCCGGGGGCTTCGACTGCTCCGGCCTGACCTCGTGGGCGTACCGCCAGGCGGGCGTCGAGCTGCCCCGGATGGCGCACGAGCAGGCAATCGGCAGGCAGGTGACCTACCAGGAGCTGCAGCCCGGAGACCTCGCCGTCTGGGATGGGCACGTGGCGATGTACGCCGGCGACGGCATGTACATCGAAGCGGGAGACCCGGTGCAGCTGAACCCGGTGCGCACCGAAAACATCGGAATGCCCTTCCGCGGGTTCTGGCGGCCTACCGGCTAAGCGGGGAGGCGTTCAGTAGAGTTACCTGGCATGAGCACCCGCGCAATTCTCCCCGTCAAGATCTCCCTGACCGAGGGCGATGTCTACACGCTTTGGGCCCCGGCATGGAAGGAACACGGCTCCGAGTGGCAGGCGTTCCTCGGCGACGGCGATACCGTCCTCGCGTTCTCTTCCCCGGCAGAGCTTTTGGCCTACCTGGAGGCCACCCCGCGCCACGACCTGAGCGACCACCCTGCCTGGGAGTCCTTCCAGGCCTCCGGCGACGACCGGGTGGTCCCCTCCGAGGAGCAGTACTACGACATCATTGGCGCGCCGGAGTTCCTCGCGCAGCGCCCCTCCTACGCCAACGTCGCCGCGCTCAGCCGCGTTTTCCAGATCGCGCGCTCGCTCGCCGACGTCACCGGGGCCGAGCAGGCCCAGATCTTCTTCGCCTCGCACTCCATCCTCAACAACGTCAGCCGCGGCTCCGAGCACTACGCGGGTTCCAACGGCGCCAGCGAGTGGTCCGGCGTGGGCCGCGTTGTGCTGACCAACTGGGAAAACGTCGTCCACTCCCTCGACGAGGCCGTCCGCCTGGCCGAGGAAGGCCAGTTGGGCGAAGCCGCCGTGAGCGAGGCCGCGGCGCGCATCGAAAGCGCGCAGGAGCAGCGCGAGGCGGACCGCCGCGCCGCGGAAGAAGAGAAAAAGGCGGCCGCGGAGGCAGCCGACCCCTACGACACCTCCATCTGGTCCCAGGCCGGCATTGACCCGGTGCGTATCAGTGTGCAGGGCAAGAGCGTCTACACGCTGCGCACCTACATGGACGGCGCGCCTGTGTTCCTGGGCAAGTACGGGGAGATCTTCACGTTCCCCAGCGCGAAGCACCTCACGCGCTGGATCGTCGAGAACGACGACCACGACCTCGCCCGCGCTTCGACGTGGTCCGAGCTGACCACCGCCGCGAACTCCGGCGAGCTGGACGTGGTGGTGCACCCCGACAACGCCTACGCCTTCACCGGCATCGCCGAGGACATCGCCAAGGGCCCCGACGCCGTGGACACCGCCCAGATGGGCAAGGCCTACGAGCTGATCGCGGACGCGGCGGACTGGGCAAAGGACGACTCGCTGAACGCCTTCTTGCTGTCCAACCCGCGGATGCAGGACTATTTGGCCTACATGCTCGGCTCCACCCAGACCGCCGGCTACGTCCCCTCCGCGCCCTTCGACGATAAGGTCGAGGCCTGGCGCGAGATGGAGAACCAGCTGGTCAAGCGCTTCTCCAAGTTCTAGCCCGTCGGGGCGGCTACAACGCGGCGGTGCCGAAGAGGTTGCCCACGCCGTAGGTGACGGCCAGGCCCAGAGCCCCGCCAATGATGAGGCGCGCCACCGCGCGCTTCGGGTCGGCGTCGCCGATCTTGGCGGAGATCGCCCCGGTGATCGCCAGCGCGAGCAGCGTGACCACGAACGTCACGGGCACGCGCGCCGACTCCGGGGGCAAAAGGACAGCGGCCAGGGGCAGCATCGCGCCGAGGAAGAAACTGAGAAACGAGGCGATCGCCGCGCTCCAGGGGCTGACGATGTCCTCCTCGTCAATGCCGTAGTGCAGCTCGAGGTGCGCCTTGAGCGGGTCAGCGGCCGTGCGCTCCTGCGCCACCCTGGTGGCGGTTTCCGCGCTCAGGCCGTCGCGCATGTAGCCCCGCACGAGGTGGGCGAACTCGCCCTCCGGGTCCTGTTCGTGCAACGCGGTCTCCTTGGCCACGTAGGAGCGCTCCGTATCGCGCTGGGAGGAAACGGAGACGTACTCCCCCAGCGCCATCGAGACGGCGCCGCCGACGACGGCGGCGATGCCCGCGGTGGCGATGGCGCCAACGTGGGAAGTTGCGCCCGCGACGCCGAGGACGACCGCGGCGGTGGAGACGATCCCGTCGTTCGCACCGAGGACTGCGGCGCGCAGCTTATTCAGTTTTTCGTTGAGGCCGATGGAGGTCACATCAGGTGTGGTCATACTGAAAGTTCTAGCGTGCCCCGCACCCGGCCGCAACGAAGGAAAGGCTACGTTACCGCAGGTCACGGCCGTTTTTTAGGGGAGGCAATCACAACTTCGCGCGCCTCGGCCAAGTTGGGGGCGGCTAGTCGCGGGTCAGAAGCGAAATCACGCCGGCGCCGACGGCCCCCACCGCGGCGCCGATCCCAAGCAGCGCCCCGTTGCGGTCCTTCTTGCTCAGGCCCTGCCCCGCGGCGGCGGCGCGCACGTTAATCACGGCCGGCTCCGGGACCTCCGCAGGCTGCGCGGCGAGAGATTCGGGCGTGGTGGCAGTCCAGGCGGCAACGTAGAGGACGACGCGCCAGATGAGGTAGAGCACGACCATCAGGGCGATGATCGGCCCGAAGATCGCGCCGGCGGGGTTGTTCGCCGCGGAGCTGACGATCAGGGTGGCAAACTGCTTGATCAGCTCGAAGATGACGGCGCCGATGAGAGCGCCCTGCAGACCCGACTTGCGGGGCACCGACGTGCGCGGCATGAAGATGTTCAGCCACGACATGACGAGGAAGTTGGCCACAAGACCGACGGCAAAGCCGACGAGCCACACGACGAAGCGCGCCCCGGGGAAATCGCCGACGCCGAGCCAGTCCATGAGGTCCGAGGTAAAGCGCGAGGCGCCGACGCCGGTCACGGTGAAAGCGAGCAGCAGCAGCGCGATGAGAACGAGCAGGCCGACAAGGTCGCCGAGCTTCTTCTTGACGAAGTTGCCGCCTTCGTCGCCACCGATCTTCCACATCCCGGAAATGCCGATACGCAAGTGGTTCATCCAGCTAAGGCCCGACCACAGGGTGGTCAGCAAACCGATGCCGGCCACCGCGCCGCGCTGGTCGATGGCCGATTCCACGAGGCCAGCCAGGGCCTCGCCCACGTCGCCTTCGGCCGAGTCGAGGATCTGCTGCTGCACCTGCTGCAGGATGTCAGGGCGTGCCGCGAGGAAGAAACCAAGGCCCGCGAACAGCAGCATGGTCAGCGGGAAGATCGCCAGGACGGAAAAGTACGTAATGCCCGCGGCCAGCTGGTTTCCGCCCTGGGCCACGAAGCGCTCGTTCATCCGCATCAGGCGGGCGGCGAGGGGGACGCGCTGCGCGATGTCGCTGTCGCTGGCCTTCTCCGGCTTGCGGGAGCGTTCGATGCCCTGCTCGTCCGTGTACGCCTCGTAGGGCGATGTCGCGGTTGCCATGGTTGTCCTCCTCCGATTGTGTCTAACAGCACTTCATCGTAGAGGAACTTCCCCGCGCGGCGCGCACTAGCGCCGCGGGGCGAGGAATCCGACGCGCTCGTACACCCGTTCAAGAAGCGGCGCGGCGACCTCGCGGGCGCGCTGCGCGCCGGCGGCGAGGATGGCTTCCAGCTCCGCGCGGTCCGCCATCAACTCCTCGTAGCGGGAGCGCAGCGGGGTGGTGAACGCCTCTAGCGCCTCGGCGGTGTCGGTTTTCAGGGCGCCGTAGCCTTGGCCTTCGTAGGCGGCGACGAGGGCGTCGATAGGCGTGCCGGTGAGCGCGGACTGGATGACGAGCAGGTTGGATACCCCGGGCTTGGCCTCCTTGTCGTAGGCGACCACGCCGTCGTTGTCCGTGACGGCGGACTTGATGCGCTTGGCGGAGGTCTTCGGCTCGTCGAGGAGGTTGATGATGCCCTTCGGGTTCGACCCCGACTTGCTCATTTTCGCGGTCGGTTCCTGCAGGTCCTGGATCTTCGCCGCCCCCTCCGGGATGAAGCCCTCGGGCACGGTGAACGTCTCGCCGTAGCGGGAGTTGAAGCGGGCGGCGAGCGTGCGGGTCAGCTCGAGGTGCTGGCGCTGGTCCTCACCGACGGGCACGAGGTGCGGGGAGTAGAGCAGAATGTCGGCGGCCATGAGCATGGGGTAGGTGAACAGACCGACGGTGGTGCGCTCCTGGCCCTGCTTGGCGGACTTGTCCTTGAACTGCGTCATGCGGGAGGCCTCGCCGAAGCCCGTGATGCACTGCAAGACCCAGGTCAGCTCGGCGTGCTCGGGCACGTGGGACTGGACAAAGAGGGTGGACTTCGCCGGGTCGATGCCCAGGGCGATGAGCTGGGCGCAGCCCTTGAGTGTGCGCTCGCGCAGCTCCTGCGGGTCCTGCTCGACGGTAATCGCGTGCAGGTCGGGGATGAAGTAGAAGGCCTCGTAGCGCTCCTGCAGGTCGATCCACTGCTTCAGGGCGCCGAGGTAGTTGCCCAGGTGGTAAGAGTCCGCGGTGGGTTGGATGCCGGAGAGAACACGCTGCCTGTCAGTCATGGTTTCCGATTCTATAAGGCCCCTCCCCGAAAGCCGCGGACCAGCCGCACAGCGCCACCTAGTGCAGCGCCCCCTGCTAGGTCCCCTCCCCGTCGGTCCGCTTGGGGCGCTTGCGGCGTAAGCCCCGGTTGCGGGGCCCGCTTTCGCGCATGCGGCGCAGGCCGCGGTAGGCCTGTCGCGCCCCGGGGATGAGGCGGCCGTTGCTGTAGAGGAAGTGCTGCATCTCCTCGCGGGCGGAGCGGTCCTTGATTTCCTCCTCGTCGTAGTCGTAGACGGGCAGCCCCCAGCCGTACTTCACGGAGAGCAAGCGCAGGGTGAGCACGACGGTAAGTGTTGCCAGCACGACGATCCAATTGGGCACGTTGAGCAGCATGAGCCCCCACCACACGGCGGTGCCGATCACGGCGGTGGCGGCGTACATCTCCTTGCGGAACACCAGGGGCACGCGGCCGGAGAGGACGTCGCGCATAACGCCGCCGCACACGCCGGTGGTGACGGCGCCGACGCAGCTGATGATGAAGCCGTGGCCCTGCGACAGGGCGACCTGGATGCCCAGCACCACGAAGGTCGCCAGCCCGATCGCGTCGGCGATGAGGAAGTAGCGTCTCAGGTGGTACATCAGCCAGCTGATGCGCGAGGTGATCACCGAGGCCACGACGACCACGATCAGGTACTCGGGGTGCTCGACCCAGGTCAGGGGGTAGGAGTCCAAGAGCACGTCGCGCACCGTTCCGCCGCCCAGGGCGGTCAGCGCCCCGAGGGTGATCACGCCGAACAGGTCCATGCGCATGCGCCCGGCGGAGACCGCCGCCGTCATGGCCTCGGCGGTGATGCCGATGAGGTAGAGGACCGCGAGGAGCGCGTCCGTGTCGTAGTTGGTCATCAGCGGTACGTCACCACGAGGGGTGAGTGGTCCGACCAGCGCTCTTCGACGCTTCCGGCTCTGTCGACCCAGGTGCGTTCGGCGCGCTCGAGCATGGCCGCGGTTACCGCCTGGTAGTCGATGCGCCACCCGGCGTTGTTGTTGAAGGCCTGCCCGCGGTAGGTCCACCACGTGTACGGCGCGTCCTCGGGCTGCAGCCGGCGCGCGACGTCGAACCACGCGGGGTGGGCATTCGCTTCACGACGCCCCGTTGACGCGTACTCCACAGCCCCCGCCCACTGGGCGGTCTGCTTGGCGTCGACGTCCTGGGCCTCGGCGTCGGGGAAGGCGCCGAACACGGCGTCCATGAAGGCGCGCTCGTCGGGCAAAAAGCCCGACTTGGTGCGGTTGGTGCGCCAGTTCTTCAGGTCCTCGCGGCGGTGGCAGATGTTCCAGTCGCCGCCGATGACCATGTTCTCGTACTGCTCGGCCCAGGCGGCCAGCAGGGGCTCGAAGCTGTCGAGGAAGGCGTACTTTTCGTCCTGCTTGGCCGTGCCGGCCGACCCGGAGGGTAAGTAGAGGGAGGCGACGCGGGTGCCGTCGTCAAGCGAGCCCGCGATGAAGCGGCCGGCGTTTTCGAAGCCCGGGATGCCGACTGTGACGTCGGAAAGCGGCGCGCGGCTCAGGATGGCCACGCCGGCGCGGCCCTTTGCCCCCGGCTCTTCGGCGGGGGCGGCGACGAGGTGCCAGCCTTCGTCGAGCGCGGGCTGCAGGCTGGCTTCTGCCTGCTCGCGGGAGGCGCGCACCTCCTGCAGCAGCACGACCTCGGCCGGGGTGCGCCTTAACCAGTCGAGCATCCCCGGGTTGACCTCGCTGCGGACCTTGGTGGCCGCGCGGATTCCGTTAACGTTGACGGACGCGATGCTCAGGCTCATGCGCAACAGACTACAGTGCGCCCCGCGCGGCGGCGGGCGCGCCTTGGAGTTACCCGAATGGGCGAGATAGGTATCCTGTGCAACAGAATTGTCACGAGATAATTAGAGGAGCAAAATAGTGGCTAAGATCATCTGGACTCGCACCGACGAAGCACCGCTGCTCGCGACGTACTCCCTCACACCGATCGTCGAGGCCTTCGCCTCCAACGCTGGTGTCGAGGTGGAAACGCGCGACATTTCCGTCGCCGGCCGCATCCTGTCCCTGTTCCCCGAGCGAGTACAGGACGAGGCCTACGCCCACGACGCGCTCGCGGAGCTCGGGAAGCTGAGCGAACAGCCGGAGGCCAACATCGTCAAGCTCCCCAACATCTCGGCCTCCCTCGTGCAGCTGAAGAAGGCCATCGCCGAGCTGCAGTCCAAGGGCTTCGACATCCCCGACTACCCGGACAACCCCACGACCGACGAGGAGCGCGACATCCGCAAGCGCTACGCCACGGTCACCGGCTCCGCCGTCAACCCGGTGCTGCGCCAGGGCAACTCCGACCGCCGCGCCCCCGAGGCCGTGAAGAACTTCACCCGCAAGCACCCGCACTCCATGGGCGAGTGGTCCAGGGACTCGAAGACGAATGTGGCCACGATGGACGCCAACGACTTCCGCCACAACGAAAAGTCCGTCATCATGGACGCCGACGACACGCTGCGCATCACACTGCGCACCAAAGACGGCGGCGAGGAGGTGCTCAAGCCCGAGCTGAAGGTACTCGCAGGCGAGGTTATCGACGGCACCTTCATGTCCGCCAAGGCGCTCGACGCCTTTCTCCTCGACGCCATCGCGCGCGCCAAGGACGAGGGCGTGCTCTTCTCCGCGCACCTGAAGGCCACCATGATGAAGGTCTCCGACCCCATCATGTTCGGCCACGTCGTGCGCGCCTACTTCAAGGACGTCTACGACCGCTACGGCTCCGAGCTGCTGGCCGCCGGCCTCAACGGGGAGAACGGCCTGGGCGCCATCCTCGACGGCCTCGACTCCGTAGACAACGGCGAGGAGATCAAGGCCGCCTTCGAGCAGGCGCTTCTCGACGGCCCCTCCCTCGCCATGGTCAACTCCGCGCGCGGGATCACCAACCTGCACGTGCCCTCCGACGTCATCGTCGACGCCTCCATGCCGGCCATGATCCGCACCTCCGGCCACATGTGGAACGCCGACGACCAGGAGCAAGACACCCTGGCCACCCTGCCTGACTCCTCCTACGCGGGCATCTACCAGGTTGTCATCGATGACTGCCGCGAAAACGGCGCCTTCGACCCCACCACCATGGGCACCGTCCCCAACGTCGGGCTCATGGCCCAGAAGGCCGAGGAGTACGGCTCCCACGACAAGACCTTCAAGATCCCCGCCGACGGCACCGTCGAGGTCACCAACTCCGCCGGCGAGGTGCTCATCTCCCACGACGTCGAAGCCGGCGACATCTGGCGCGCCTGCCAGACCAAGGACGCCCCGATCCGCGACTGGGTCAAGCTCGCCGTCAGCCGCGCCCGCAAGTCCGGCATGAAGGCCATCTTCTGGCTCGACGAGGACCGCGCCCACGACCGCAACCTCATCTCCCTGGTGAACAAGTACATGGCCGACCTCGACACCGAGGGCCTGGACATCTCCATCGCCTCGCCTGTCGAAGCAACCCGCACCACCGTCAAGCGCCTGCGCGCCGGTGAGGACACCATCTCCGTCACCGGCAACGTGCTGCGCGACTACAACACGGACCTGTTCCCCATCCTCGAGCTGGGCACCTCCGCCAAGATGCTCTCCATCGTCCCGCTCATGGCGGGCGGCGGCCTCTTCGAAACCGGTGCCGGCGGCTCCGCACCGAAGCACGTGCAGCAGGTGCAGGCGGAAAACCACCTGCGCTGGGACTCCCTCGGCGAGTTCCTCGCCCTCGCCGAATCCCTGCGCATGGAGGCCGACCACGGCAACGCCAAGGCCGGCGTCCTGGCTGGCGCCCTGGACAAGGCCACCGAGACCCTGCTCGAGGAGGGCAACTCCCCCTCCCGCAAGGCAGGCGAGATTGACAACCGCGGCTCGCACTTCTACCTCGCGCTGAACTGGGCCGAGGAGCTGGCGAAGCAGAGCGAGGACGAGGAGATCGCCTCCACCTTCGCCCCCGTCGCCGAGGCGCTGCGCTCCAACGAAAAGACCATCGCGGACGAACTCCTCGCCGTGCAGGGCTCCCCCGCCGACCTGGGCGGCTACTTCCTGCCCGACGAGGAGAAGACCTCCGCCGTCATGCGCCCGTCCGCGACCTTCAACAAGATCATCGACGAGCTGGCGGCGAAGTAGGGTTCGCGCTACATCGCGGTCGACGCGGCCAAGGTACGGCCGCGAACGACCTCCCCGGGGATCTTGATACTGATCAGCTCGCGCGGATTGTCGGGGGTTCCGTGCCGTTGGATCAGGCCGATGATGGAGTCCACGGTGGCCTGGGCCAAACGGCGGATCGGCCAGCGGTACGTTGTGAGGCCCAAAATGTCTGCCCCGTGTAGCGCACCGTCGCAGCCGGTCACGCTGACATCCTCCGGAACGTTCAGCCCATGAGAGTCAAATAACCTCAGGAACGCGAGTTGCCGCAGGTCGGTAGGACACATGACAACGCTCACGGCGCCGCTCTGCACGAGCGGGAGAATGTACTCCTCGCCGGTGTTGTTGCCTACCTCTACGACGAACGGCTCAAGGCCCGCGGCCCGGATCGTCGTAATCATCGCCTCCGCGCGCAACCATTCGGGCAGCGAGATCTCCTTTCTGGTCCGGATCACAGCGATGCGAATGTGCCCCTCCCCCAAGACAAGCCGGGCCAGCGTCCGCCCCGCCGCTTCAGCGTCGTAGGAAACAGCGTGCACCAGCCCCTGCGGCTCGGGGCGCCCCGCCCGCAGGATCGGAACTTGCTCAAGGAAGGGCGCAAGCAGTTCGCTGGGTAGGTCCCCCGTAGACACGATGAGGCCCGCCACCTGCATCCCCACCAGGTTGTACAGGCTCTCGATTTGTACGTGGTCATGCTTTCCTGTCGCGACGGTCATGGTCGCAAGGCCCCATCCTCTCTCCGCGGCTGCGAGGTGGAGTTCAGAAAATAATGACCCGTAGGTGGGGTTCGCGGCGTCGCGAAGCAAAAGCCCGATTGTGCGGTTGTCTTTCAAAGCCACGCGCCGGGAAACGGAGTGCGGGACGTAGCCAATCTCGTTGGCTACTTTCAGAACCCGCCGCCTTGTCTCCTCGGAGACCTTCTTCTGCCCGAGAAAAACCCGCGAGGCGGAGCTCGGCGACACCCCCGCCAGACGAGCGACGTCGGACAGAGTTGGCCTGGCGTCCTTTTCAACCATCGTGGATTCCCTTCACCGCCCCGGCGCGAAAGAACAGCCGGGCGCATCGAGCACTCAGATACGGAATAGGGAACGTTCCCATACAGCGAAGGGTACTCGTAACGGAGCCTCCTTACACCTCGGCGAGGCCGCCTCCCCATCAAGACCGCGGAAACGAGCCTTTTTCGGCACAATCGGGCTACCTAATCGAGCAAGGACCACCCCCATTACCTACCCCCGTCCCGGAATTCGCCGCCGCGAGGCGTCGAAGGTTGGGAAAGTTCCCACTTTTCCAACGCCGATCTAGCACCCCGCAGGTTAACTAGTCCCGCCCGTTTACTCCCGGGTGAACAATTTTCGCCCTTTGTTTCCTTTGCCCCCTATGGGCTCCCCCGCCCGCGGTGCCATTAGCCCAGTTCACATGCCGACGTTCAGCTTCACCAAGGCTCTCGCCTGCACAAACGCACAACATTTCGTATTAGCCCCGCGTTTACCTTTTCGACAGCTCGAGGCAACACGCCGCTGACAGTCTTTGTTCCGCTCCGCTGCAGCGAGCAACTGCTACTGAATCAGCCCTTGTAGACACACCGGGAAGTTGAGTCATGTCAGAAATCCTCTTCGACGCTGCAACCCTGCAGTACCCCGGCAATCCGCAGCCAACCATCAACAACCTCGATCTCAAGATCGACGATGGCGAACTGATTGCCGTTGTCGGCCCCTCCGGGTCAGGAAAGTCGACCACCCTGCGCATGGTCGCGGGCCTGGAAGCTTTGACCTCCGGGGAGATTTACATCGGCGGAGAACCCGCCTCAAAAACCGCTCCCTCCAAGCGCGACGTCGCCATGGTCTTCCAGTCCTACGCCCTGTACCCGCACATGACAGTCGCGGAGAATATGGCGTTCGCGCTCAAGATGCAGAAGGTGGAGAAGGAGGAGCGCGAGCGTCGCGTCAGGGAAGCCTCCCGCCTGCTCGAGCTCGACTCCTACCTCGGCCGGCTGCCCACGGCACTCTCGGGCGGCCAGCGCCAGCGCGTGGCCATGGGCCGCGCCATCGTGCGTGAGCCCAAGGTCTTCCTCATGGACGAGCCCCTGTCCAACCTCGACGCCAAGCTGCGAGTGAGCACCCGCACCCAGATCAGCCAGCTGCAGCGCACGCTGGGCACGACCATGCTCTACGTCACGCACGACCAGACCGAGGCGATGACAATGGCGCACCGGATTGCCGTCCTCGAAGGCGGCAACATGCAGCAGGTGGGCACCCCCGAGGAGCTCTACCTGCGTCCGGCGAACGTCTTCGTCGCCACGTTCATTGGCTCCCCCTCGATGAACCTGCGCCGCGGCATGATCACTGAGGACAAGCTCCTCGTGGGCTCGGCCTACCTCCCGCTTCCACGCCTCACCTCAGCCGGCGAGGGCCGAGCCGTCATCTTCGGCATCCGGCCCGAAGACACGGAACTGAGCAGCGAGGCCGAGGCCGACCTCACCGGGGAAGTCGTGTTCGTGGAGAACTTCGGCTCGGACAAGTTCGTCCACGTCAAGGCCGAGGAGCTGGGCACGACCGATGAGTTGATCGTGCGCGTGCCCAACACCGAGCGCTTCACCGAGGGCGCACCGATTTCGCTGCGCGTGAACCGGGCCAAGATGCACGTCTTCGACGCCGAGACCGAGGAGCGGATCGCCGAATGACGTCCACGGTCGCACCCAAGCAGGAAACTCGGCGGCAGTCCATCGACTGGATCGCCTGGGCGTTCCTCGTGCCCAGCCTGATCCTGTTCCTGCTGTTCGAGTTTTACCCCTTCCTCCGCGCCCTGTACCTGTCTTTTTCTACGGTGGACCTGTTCGGGCGCCCCAACGGCTTCGCTGGCGTTTCTCACTATGTGGACATGCTCGCGGACCCGACCTTTTTGTCCACCCTTGCTCGTACGCTTATCTTCACCGTGGTATCGGTCGTGCTCAAGCTTGCCCTGGGCCTGGCCATTGCTCTGCCGCTGAGCTACAGGCTGAGGGGCACGATCTGGATGCGCTCCCTCGTCCTGGTGCCCATGGCGGTATCCACGGCGATCGGCACCCTCGTCTTCCGCAACATGTTTGCGCCCCTCGTTGGTCTTTTCGACCAGATTGCCATTTCGCTCGGTTTCGACCAGGTCGGGTGGCTGACCAGCCCCAACATTGCCCTGTGGTCGGCGATCATCGTCGACCTGTGGATCGGCATTTCCTTTGTCATCCTGCTTCTCATGGTGGCCATCGACACCATCTCCCCGGAGGTGGTCGAGGCGGCGAACCTGGACGGGGCAACCGGCGGCAGGTACATCCGGCACATCGTCATCCCGGGCATCGCCCCCATGCTCCTGTTCCTGGCCGTGACGCAGTCGATGTCAGCGATGAAAGAGTTCACCATCTTCCACGTCTTAACCGGCGGCGGCCCCGGCAACTCCACGAGGACGTTGGTGCTGGACATTTACGACAAGGCCTTCGGCGGAGGTACAGCCGACTTCGCAGGTGCTTCGGCCCGCGGCATGGTGCTGTTCATCATCATCCTCGCGCTCACGCTCATCCAGTTCCGACTGACCAGAAAGAAGGCCTAGGCCGTGAACTCCCAACTTCGCTCACCAGTCACCACCGTCTTTTTGTGGATATGGCTGCTCATCGCCTGCGTATTCATCATCTTCCCCGTCGTCTACGCGGTCATCGGTTCGTTCCGGTCCACCCCTGACATCCAGGGCGGCATCCAGAGCCTCCTCTTCGGCGATTTCGTCGCCTCGAACTACCCCCGCGCATGGAATCAGTCCGAAGTCGGGCAGCAGATGATCAACTCCGTGATCGTGACCATCATGCAAACCGGCGGCCAGTTCATCACCGGGGTGCTCGCGGCCTTCGCCCTCGCGTTCGGTCGCATCCCCGCGCCGGGCAAGATCCTCGTGTTCTTCCTCGTCCCCATGATGATCCCTTCCGAGATCTCCGTGATCGGTAACTACCTCACCGTTCGCGAAATGGGGCTGTACGACACGGTGGTCGCGATCTTCCTGCCCTACGTCGCTTCGTCCTTCACGATCTTCCTGTTCTACCAGGCGTTTAAGCAGTTCCCGAAGGAGATCCTCGAAGCGACCCGCCTCGAGGGCGTCGGACCCCTGCGTTTCCTGTTCACGTTCCTCATCCCCCTCAACCGTTCCGTGTGCATGACCGCACTCGTGACCGGCGCGATTGCGGCGTGGAACGGCTACATGTGGCCGTTGCTGATCACCCAGTCGGCCTCCGTCCGCACCATCCAGCCCGGTATCAAGGCGCTGGCGGACGAAACAGCTGTGGATACAGGCCTGGTCCTCGCCGGCCTGATCATCGCAGCACTGCCCACCATCATCCTCGTGGTCTTTGGTCAGAAGTACCTGAGCCGCGGCCTAACCGAAGGAGCTGTCAAGTAATGAAGAAGTACACCCGCATCCTGTCTCTGACCACCCTGACCGCCGTCACCGCCACCACCCTCGCGGCCTGCGGCTCCGGCGCAGACACCCCCACCAACGCCGACGGCGAAGTCGTCGTCGACTTTTGGCACTCTTCCTCCGGCGCCGCCGGCCAAACCCTGCAGCAGCTTGTGGACGAGTTCAACGAGCAGCACCAGGGTGAGATCGAGATTGCCGCCTCCTACCAGGGCGACTACGGGGATTCCATCTCCAAGTTCGTCGCCTCCGTTCAAACGGTCGACCTGCCCGCGCTCCTGCAGGCCAACGACGTCCAAACCCGCTACCTCAAGGACTCCGGGCTGGCCATCCCCGCAGAGGAGCTCGCGAACGAGGACGACTCCTACGACTTCTCCAACCTCATTCCCGCCGTGGCCAACTACTATACGATGGATGATATGGTCTACTCCATGCCCGCGATGGTCTCCCAGCCCGCACTGTTCACCAACGACACGCTGCTGGCCGAGGCCGGGGTTGACCCGAACTCCCTTGACACGGTCGAAGGCCTGCTTGACGCTGCCGAGCGCGTTCACGAGGAAACCGGCCGCGCCGGCCTGACCTTCCACCACTCCGGGTGGTACATGGAGGAACTGATGGCCTCGCTGGGCAACGAGTTCTGCTCCCCCGAAAACGGCGTGGGCGCCGAGCAGCCCACCGAGTTCAACCTCACGCACCCCGACCTCGTGGCAACGTGGGAGCGGATCGGCGAGCTGTACGAGAAGGGGGCGATCCACAACCCCGGCAACGACGGGTCGGCGGCGACCGGCGCGTTCCTCAGCCAGGAGGCCGCCATTCAGATGAACTCCTCCTCGAACTACGGCAACGTCAGCCAGGCCAACATCGACTGGGACTGGTCCATCCGCACCATGCCGCGCGACACTGCCGAATCCGGCGCCGTACCGGGCGGCAACTCTCTGTGGGCGATCGAGGAGGGCACCTCCCAGGAGGAGCGGGACGCCGCCTGGGAGTTCATGAAGTTCATCGGCTCGGACGAGTCCCAGAAGACGATATTTGAGGAAACCGGCTACCTGCCGACAACCTCCTCCGCCGCCGAGGATCTCACCGACCTGACCCCGCAGCTCGAGTCGCTGCTTGACCAGCTGACCACCACCCCGGTGAACACCGTCACCGCGGGCTGCCACTCGGGTGCCCTCAACGACGCCCGCAGCTCCTACGGCGAGGCCATGTCCACCATCGCCAACGGCGAGGACGCGGAGACCGCGCTGGAGACCGCCAAGCAGGGCGCGGACGCCTCCATCGCCTCCTACAACGAGCGCGCCGGAAACCAGTAATGGCGGGCTTCGTTGATAACGCGCGCACGTGGGAGAAGTTCGACACCACCGGGGTGGCGCTGCGCCACCCGGGGTCCACGTTCGTCTCCGCGGTGCCCGCCACCTCGCCCCTGTACACCATCGGGCGCCGTATCCAGGACGACGTCACAGCGCGAGGCTGGGCCGGAAACTACGGCCTGACCGTGCCCTCAAGCTTCCACATGACGGTTCTGCAAGGCCTGAAGGAGCGTACCTTCGCCGGGCAGGACGCCGCGTGGCCCGCCTGGCTCGACGGTGCCGCGGACTTCCCTGAGGCGGTCCGCCTCATGCTGGGGCGCCTGCTGGAGGCAGGCATCCGCGGACCGCGGTCGGTGACCATGACCTCCCCGGGCGTCTGCCCGCTGGAAGGCAGGCTCACCATCCGCATGGAGCCCGCCAACGACGAGGTCGCCCGCGAGTTGGAGCGCTTCCGCCAGCAGGCCGGCGAGGTGCTGGAGATCCCCGTCGAGGCCCCCGGCGAGTACCGCTTCCACACCACCTTGGGCTACCGCTTAACGACGTCCGAGGACCGCGACCCCGAGCTCGGCGCCGCCGCTGAGGAGTACTCCTCGTGGCTCCGGCAGCACCCGGTGTACGAGCTGGAGGCCCCCGCGTTCTGCATCTTCAACGACATGCAGAGCTTCTCCCCGCTGCTCTACTTCAGGTAGCAGAGTCCGCCCCGCCCGGGTCGTGAAACCCGGGCGGGGCGCGCGTCGTGAGCGCGTCAGAGAAGGCCGCGGCGGGCGCCCTCAACTCCTTCCCAGAGGTGCGCGTCCCACCCGAACTCGCGGGCGGCGCTGACGTTGACGTCGCGGTCGTCAAAGAAGTGCACGGCGCAGCGCTCGTAGCCGTCGAAGGCCGCGGAAAGCTCCCGCTCGGCGATCTCGTAGATCTTCCTGTCGGGCTTTGCCACCCCTGCCTCGGCGGAGAAGATCTTCACCTCGATTCCGCTCGCCCAGTCTGCCTCGCGCACCGCGTTGACCATTGAAAACGGGGCGTTGCTGAGCAGCGCGAGGCGATGCCCGGCTGCGGCAAGGTCGCGCAGCAGCTCGTGCACGGCCGGGTCGGCGGTGGCGTTGCGCTCCCCGTCAAGGCGGCCGAGGGCCTGGTAGTCGATATCGCCGCCTGTCGCCCCGGCGCGGTCGAGGACGTGCGCCCAGTAGGTGTCGTCGTCAAGGCCGAGGTCGTAGTCGTCTCGCAGCTCCCAGTAGCTCTCCATCAGCTCCTTCACGCCGACCTCGACGTCGTTGCTGCGCAGGAAGTTCACCAGCCGCGGGACGCGGTCCCCTTCGGGGACGATGACCTTGCCGATGTCGAAGACAACTATTGCCACTTTCTCACTCCTTGGTCCACGAGATGTACCCTGCCCACTGTATTGGCCGCTGCCCATTCGTGAATTAGGCGGACATATGTTCACCAAGCTTTCATTCCGCGCGTTTACCCGGGGTTCATAACACGTCGCCAACAGCGATGCCGCCATTAGACCCCTCGGTCCATTCACGTGCCACTCTGCATATTTTTATTCACGCAAAATGCCTGCTCAGAGACGTAGACAGACAGCTTGGTACACGAACGCTTTGGGAGCCGATACATTGATGCCCATGACCAAGTACGACAACACGCAAGCAAGCGAGTGGGGCTTTGGCACCCGCTCCATCCACGCAGGCCAGACCGTTGACTCCGACACCGGCGCTCGCAACCAGCCGATCTACATGACGACGTCCTACGTCTTCAACGACGCCCAGCACGCCGCCGACCGCTTCAGCCTCGCCGACCCCGGCCCCATCTACACCCGCCTGACCAACCCGACCCAGCAGGCGCTCGAAGACCGCATTGCCAGCCTCGAGGGCGGCGTTGCCGCCGTGGCCTTCGCCTCGGGCATGGCCGCAGAGACCGCCGCCATCACCAACCTCGCCACCTCCGGCGACCACATCGTCACCTCCCCGCGCCTCTACGGCGGCACCGAGACCCTCCTCCAGTTCGCGATCAAGCGCTACGGCATCGACGTCACCTTCGTGGAAAACCCGGACGACCCCGAATCCTGGCAGGCCGCCGTCCAGCCGAACACCAAGGCCTTCTACGGCGAGACCTTCGGCAACCCGATCGCTGACGTCCTGGACATCCCGGCCGTCGCCGAGGTGGCTCACCGCAACAGCGTCCCGCTCATCGTGGACAACACGGTGGCCACCGCCGCCCTAGCCAAGCCGCTGGAGCTCGGCGCCGACATCGTCGTCGCCTCCACCACGAAGTTCTACACGGGCAACGGCGCCGCAGTCGGCGGCGTGCTCGTCGACGGCGGCAAGTTCGACTGGACCGTCGAGCGCGACGGCAAGCCGGTCTTCCCCTACTTCGTCACCCCGGACCCCGCCTACCACGGCCTGAAGTACGCCGACCTCGGCGCCCCGGCCTTCGCTCTCAAGGCGCGCGCCGGCATCCTGCGCGACACCGGCGCCGCAATCTCCCCCTTCAACGCATGGGTTGCGCTGCAGGGCCTCGACACCCTCGGCCTGCGCCTCGAGCGCCACAACCAGAACGCGCTCAAGGTCGCGGAGTTCCTGACCAACCACGAGAAGGTCTCCCACGTTAACTTTGCCGGCCTGAAGGACTCGCCCTACTACGCCGTCAAGGAGAAGCTGGGACTGCCCTACACCGGTTCCGTGCTCTCCTTCGACATCGCGGGCGACGAGAACGACCGCGCCAAGGCGTGGACCTTCATCGACGCGCTCACCCTGCACTCGAACCTCGCCAACGTCGGCGACGTGCGCTCCCTGGTCGTCCACCCGGCCTCCACCACGCACTCCCAGTCCGACGAGGCAGGCCTGGCCCGCGCCGGCATCACCCAGGCGACCGTCCGCCTGTCGGTAGGCATCGAGGACATCGAGGACATCATCGCCGACCTCGAGCGCGGCTTCGCCGCCATCTAGAACACGCCAACTGTTTAAGGAGGCACACACGTTGACTCTCCCGGAGGCCGGACAGCTCCACGAGGTACGAATCGGGGACTTCGAGACGGAAGCTGGGGCGCTGATCCGCGATGTTCGCATTGCCTACCAGCGCTGGGGGGACCTCCGCGGAGACAACGTGCTACTGGTCGAGCACGCCTTGACCGGCGATTCCAACGCCGCCGAGTGGTGGAGCGAAGCAGTCGGCCCGGGCAAGGCGCTCGACACCGATCGCTGGTGCGTCATCTGCACCAACGCCCTCGGCTCCTGCTACGGCACCACCGGCCCGGCAAGCACGCACCCGGACGGTGGCGCCTGGGGCTCGCGTTTTCCCGCCGTATCCATCCGCGACCAGGTGCGCGCCGAAAAGGCCTTCCTCGACATCCTCGGAATTAAGCGAGTGCACGCGGTGCTCGGCGGCTCCATGGGCGGGGCGCGCAGCCTGGAGTGGACGCTGCTTTACCCCGACATGGTGGAAAGCGCCTGCGTCATCGCGGTCTCCGCGCGCGCCAGCGCCTGGCAGATCGGCATCCAGAGCGCGCAGATCTCGGCGATCACCCGCGACCCCGCCTGGCGTGGCGGCGACTACTACGACACGGACGACTCCCCCGATCAAGGCCTCGCGGCGGCGCGCCGCCTGGCGCACCTGACCTACCGCGGTGAGCTGGAGATCGACGAGCGGTTCGGCACCTCCGCCCAGCCCGGCGAGGATCCCCTGGGAGCCTTCCGCAGCGATGACCAGCGCTTCGCCGTCCAAAGCTACCTTGAGCACCAAGGGAAAAAGCTGGTCAAGCGTTTCGACGCCGGAGCCTACGTCTGCCTCACCGAGGCTCTCAACCGCCACGACGTCGGCCGCGACCGCGGCGGACTGAACAAGGCGCTGGCTTCCTCGCAGGTCCCGACCATGGTGGTGGGCGTAGACACCGACATCCTGTACCCCTACCACCAGCAGGAACACATCTCGCGCAACCTGGGCAACCTGCTGGGCATGTCCAAGCTGTCCAGCCCCATGGGCCACGACGCCTTTTTGACCGAGGCGCGCCAGATGGACCTCATCCTGCGCAAGTTCATCGCGCTGACCCAGGACGACCCCACGGGCGGGCAGTACTGCATCTAGATTTCATGCCCTCTACCCGGGTGGCTGCTGCCGTACAGCAGCCACCCGGGTTTTTGCATCTCCGCGCTGAAAGCGTAGCTGCCTATTGAACAGTAGCCCTCAGGCGACTGTAGCCATTTCCTAATGTGTCATAGTTCATATCGGAACTAGGCAATCTTTACGCGTCACATTTTTCTCGAATGTCAATTCGATCCCTATGGTAATGATAAGGGAATCGATACCCCTTAGACCCCCTTCAGGGGGTAGCTGCTACAACAGTGCGGCACCGGGCAGTAACCGGAACGCGGCACAGCCTCAAGAAAACCTACGAAAACGATAGTTAAGCACCTGGCCATGTAATTACCGCAAGGTTTTCGCGAAGTTAACGTAATAGTCATGGGAACGTTCAAGTTAGGCCACAGTTAACTGCCAAGCTATCGGGGAGCATTTCGTTTCCGCTGTCTATTTTGCTGTCCAAAAAACAGAGATCGAACGGATTTTCGCACGAAATGCCGCGTCGACCGACCTAGGAAAGGAATCCACAATGCGATTTGGTTTGGCAAAAGCCGCCGCATCCGTACTCGCCGCAACGATGGCTGCGACGACCCTCAGCGCCTGCGGCTCCGACCCGGAGAACGAACCCCTGGTGATCTACTCCAACTCGGTGTCCGACGGCCGCGGCGAGTGGCTGCAGGAGGAAGCTGCCGCAGCTGGTTTCGAGATTGAGTTCGTCGACCTCGGTGGCGCCGACATCCAGAACCGCCTCATCGCCGAGCAGGCCAACCCCATCGCGGACGTCGTGTACGGCCTCAACAACATCTACTTCGAGAACCTGAAGTCCTCCGGCGTGCTCCAGCCGTACACGCCGGCATGGTCCGACCAGGTTGACCCTTCCATGGGTGACGGTGAGACCTTCTGGCCCATCGTCCGCGAACCCATCATGCTCGTCTACAACGACGCCGCGTACACCCCGGAAACCGCGCCTGACGACTGGCCGGACCTGTGGGAGAAGGAGGAGTACCACGGCCGTTACGAGGTGCCCCGCAACCTCGGCGGCGCCACCACCCAGCTGGTGATCTCCGGCATCCTTGCCCGCCACTTCGACCCGAACGGTGACCTCCACGTCAGCCAGGAGGGCTGGGACGCAATCGAGGCCTACTTCGAGCACGGTGTGCCCGCCGTCGAAGGCCAGAACCTCTACGGCCACATGGCCAGCGGTGAGGTGGACATGGGCCAGATGTACCTCGCCGGTAAGGCCGCCCGCGAGGAGGAGTACAACCTTCCCACCACCGCCGTCCACCCGCCGGTGGGTGTCCCGATGGCAACGCAGCAGGTCGGCCTGGTCGCCGGCACCGATAAGCCGGAGCGCGCGCAGGAGTTCATCGACTGGTTCGGTGGTGCTGAGTTCCAGGCCAAGTGGTCCAACCAGTTCTTCACGGCCCCGACCAACCAGGAGGCCCTCGAGGACGCGGACCAGGAGGCGGTCCAGCAGACCGAGGCGTTCGAGGAGCAGGACATCGACTGGACGATCGTCTCCGAGAACCTCGCCGCCTGGATTGAAAAGATCGAGCTCAACTACCTCTAAGCTCACCAACTCTGAAGGAAGAATCCCGTGATCAAGTTCGAAGACATCGTTGTCCGCTACGACAACGACTTCCTCGCGTTGCCCGAGTTCAATCTGACGATTGAAGACGGTGAGTTTTTCACCCTCCTCGGGCCGTCCGGCTGCGGCAAGTCCACCGCGCTTCGCACGCTGGCGGGCTTCATCAACCCGACGTCCGGCCGAATCCTGTCGAAGGACCGTGACATCACCCGTGCACCGAGCAACAAGCGCGGCATCGGCATGGTCTTCCAGAACTACGCCCTGTTCCCCTCCATGTCCGTGGGCGACAACATCGCGTACGGCCTGAAGACCGCGAAGGTTGCAAAGGACGAGATTTCCGAGCGCGTCGCCGAGGTGGCACGAGAGGTCAACCTCACCCCCGAGCAGCTGGACAAGGGCATCGCCGCCCTCTCCGGTGGCCAGCAGCAGCGCGTCGCCATCGCGCGCGCCCTCGTCATGCGCCCTGACATTCTGCTTCTCGACGAGCCCCTTTCCAACCTCGACGCCAAGCTGCGCCAGCAGCTTCGTGTGCAGCTCAAGGACCTCCAGCAGCAGTCGGGTATCACCACCGTGTACGTGACGCACGACCAGGAAGAAGCGCTGTCTATGAGCGACCGCATCGCGGTGCTCAACCGCGGCATGATCGAGCAGGTTGGGCGCCCCCAGGACGTCTACAGCGACTCCGCCACCGAGTTCGTCTGTAACTTCCTCGGCGACGTGAACCGGCTCTCCCCCGGCCAGGTCGCGGAACTCAACAACCAGGGCGCCGGGCTTAACCCCGAGCACAACCACTACATCCGCCTGGAGAAGGTCCGCTTCACCCAGAACCAGGCTGAGCTTCCCGCCGGTATCCACGTTCTGCGTGGCGTTCCCGAGGGTCGCAGCTACCTCGGCACGACTTCGGTGTACACCATCCGCGCGCTGGACTCTGCGATCCGCGTGCTCGTGCAGGAGTCGGGCCACTTCGAGTGGGCCGAAGGCGAGGTCTACCTCGGCATCGATCCCCAGTGGATTCGAAGCTACGCGCCGTCGACCGAAAACTTCGGGGATAGCGGGGAGAAAAAGTGAGTCGACAGAAGAAAGACATCCAATCGATGTTCAGGTCGCCCCTGAACATCATTGTGATGATCATCGTGGCGTGGTTTATCCTCGCCTTCCTCATCGTCCCGTTGGTCACCCTCCTGCTGACGGTGTTCCGACCCGGCGGCGAGTGGTCCTTCAGCGTCTTCCCGCGGCTGTTCTCCTCCGAACGCGCCATGATGTCGCTGCGAAACTCGTTCCTGCTCGCCGTTGTGCTCTCGTTCACCGTGAACATCGTCGGTGTCTTCATCGTTCTGGTGACGCGCTACTTCGACATCAAGGGCGCCCGAATCCTCTACCTGGGCTTCGCCACCACCCTGTTGTACGGCGGCGTGGTCCTCGTGTCGGGCTACAACCTCATCTACGGTCCGAACGGCTTTATCACCTCCCTGCTCTCGAACTACTTCCCCGACATGAACAGGGAATGGTTCACTGGCATGCTCGCCGTGGTCCTCGTCATGACGTTCTCCACGACGGGTAACCACCTGCTGTTCATGACCAACGCGATCTCCAAGATCGACTACCAAACCATCGAGGCAGCAAAGCAGATGGGCGCCAGCACGTGGGGCGTGATCTCCCGGATCGTCCTTCCCGTGATGAAGCCGATCTTCTTCTCCATCACCGTGCTGACCTTCCTCACGGGTCTCAGCGCCATGTCTGCACCGCTGATTCTCGGCGGCGACACCTTCCAGACGATCTCGCCGATGATCCTGACGTTCGCGAACACCGTCTCCTCGCGCGACCTCGCGGCTGCGCTGGCGATGTTCCTCGGTATTGCCACCATCCTGCTTCTGGTGATCCTGAACCGCCTGGAAGCAGGCGGCACCTACTTCTCGGTGGCAAAGGTCCCCTCGCCTCTGCCGAAGCAGAAGATCGAGAACCCGGTTGCGAATGTGCTCGTTCACTTCTTCGCCTACGTGCTGTTTGTGATCTACGCAATTCCGCCGGTGCTGATCACCATCTTCTCCTTCACGGATGCGCAGACCATCTCTACCGGCCAGCTGACGCTCGATTCGTTCACCCTGGACAACTACCTGCTGATCGTCACGGACGCGGCCGCCCTGCGCCCGTTCCTCATCTCGATCATCTACTCCGCCGTCGCCTCCGCGATCGTCGTGTTCTTCCTCCTCTTCGTGGCGCGCATCGTCCAGAGGCACAAGAACTGGATCGCGGTGGCCTTCGAGTACCTGCTCCACATCCCGTGGATCCTGCCGTCGACCCTCATCGCCCTCTCGCTCGTGCTCACCTTCAGCCAGAGCAACGTGCTTGTGGGTGGTCTGGTGCTGACGGGTACGACGATCATCCTGGCGATCGGCTACATCATCGAGAAGATCCCCTTCACCCTGCGCATGTTGAAGGCGAGCTTCATGGGTGTCCCCGACAGCCTGGAGGAGGCCGCGCAGATGCTCGGCGCGTCCTCGTTCCGTGTGTTCCGAACGATCCTGCTGCCGATTGTCTTCCCGGTCGCGATGGGCATTTTCGCCCTGAACTTCAACTCGCTGCTGGACAACTACGACATCGCAGTGTTCCTGTCGCACCCCTTCTACCAGCCGCTGGGTATCTTCATCCAGAGCGCGACAACCTCCGAGTCGATCAACGACACTACGGCGCTGACGTTCGTCTACACCGTTTTGCTCATGATCATCTCCGGCATCGTGCTCTACCTGGTGTACGGTCCCTCGATTTTCAAGGGCACCCGCCGGACCGCGAAGTCCTCCGCTTACTCCGAGATCCTGCGCCGTAAGCTGACCGAGGACGCGGATGACCTCAACCCCGCCGTCACCGCGAACATCGAAGGTGGTACTGGTAAGTAATGACCTTCGAACATTCCTCCATCGGCCTCCCCGAGTGCGCGGAAACCAACGCGATTCTCCTGGAACGGCTATCGAACCAGCCCTTCCTCATCGCCGCGCACCGCGGTCAGCCCGGCGGCACGATCGTCGAGAACACGACTGCGGCTGTCAACGCCTGCTTCAACCTGGGCGCGGATATCGCGGAGATTGATCTCATGCGTTCGGCAGACGGAGTGTTCTACCTCTACCACCCCGGTTACGAGAAGATGCACTTCGACCTCGACGTCGACATCAGGACGCTGCGGTCCGAAGAGATCGACAACCTCCAGTACGCGTGGTTCGTCCGCGCAAGCAACCGCCCTTGCACCCCGGTGCGGTTGTCGGAGGTTCTCGACAGCATCGGCGACGGCCTGCTCAACCTGGACAAGTCGTGGAAGTACGGGCACGAGATGCTCGACTTCTTGGCGCAGCACCGCGCCCACAAGAACTCGATCTTGAAGGGCCCGGCGCACGCCGAGACCCTCGAGCTCATGAGCTCCCACGACGAGAAGTTCATGTTCATGCCCATCGTCGAGACCGCCGAGGAGCTGGAGACAGCACTGGCGGCCGCCGACAGCGGCACGATCAACATGGTGGGCCTCGAGCTGCTTGCCGACGGCACCGATGCCACCCTGGCATCGGCGGAGACGCTACAGCGCATCCGTAGCAAGGGGCTCTACCTCTGGCTCAATGCCATCAACATCGCCGAGGGAACGCCGATGTACCTGGGCTGGGACGACGAGACATCCGTGCTCCAGGATCCGGACCTGGGATGGGGGCGGCTCGCCGAGGCCGGGGCTGATGTCATCCAGACAGACTTCACACCGGCTCTGGCTTCCTACCGGGCTTTGTAGATCCTCCGAAGAAGTGCCCCACCGCCTCTGGCGGTGGGGCACTTTTACGTCAGGTGGGCGTCGTCAAGCGGAAGCGAGCGCTTCAGCACCATGCGCGCGGACTCGGTGGCGGTGATTTCGCGCGTGCGCCCGCGTCGCGCGGATTCGATGAGTCCCGCCCGCTTCAGGATCTGGATGTGGCGGCACAGTACCGAGGAAGAGACCCCGAGAATTAAGCGCAGCTCCGTTTGTGTGCGCTTCCGCGAGCCGCACAGGCGCAGGATGTTCCACCGAACTCCGTCGGCGACAGCGGCCAGGATCCGCACGTGCGCCTCACCGTAGCGGTAACAGTTGATTCGGCCACCGGGCTCAAGGAAATCTCGCGGATTATTCACCACGGAATCACCCTAACTTTTGACCGCCGTCCGAGAAAGGCCATCACCGTTTCCCAATTCTCTGAATGAGATCTTCGTCCTGTTGCCCGGAGTGCCCTGCTCTTTATCGTCGCGGTAGGTCAGCTGAAAGGCAGTTGACACGAACAAGGGAGATTCCCTATGACGCGCTTACAACCCGGCGCTTATCGCACCCTAGCTCTGCTGCTTTCCCTAGGGCTTGCGCTCAGCCTGCTACCGCACGCCGAGGCCGAAGACGGTCCGCAGTGCCTGCCGTGGCGGGGCCAGTACGACCAGGTCGTCGACAAGCGGACGAACGCGAAGGTCATCACCGCGCAGCATCGCGGGGCGTTTAGCCACGACGTCCCGGAAAACTCAATCGAGGCATTCAAGCGCGGCTTTGCGCAATGTCGCCCGGCCATTGAAACCGACGTGCGCCTCACCTCCGATGGCGAGCTGGTTCTCTTCCACGACACCCACATCGGAAAAATGCTCGAACCGGAGTACAACCCGGAGACGAACGAGGGGCCCAACCCGCCGATCAACCAGGTCTCCTACGCGGACATCGCCTCCAAGCCACTCCTGAAACCCGACCGGACGACAACGCACCACGTCGTTCCCCGCCTAGACGACCTCATCGAGTTCATGGCGCACAATCGGAGCGACTCCCTCATTCACCTGGAGGTGAAGGACACCCCGGCGATCACCAAAGCGATCAGCATCTTGGCCAGCGCGGACAAAGAGTACCCTGATCAGCACTTTCTGCAGCGGTTCATCGTGAAAATGCCTATGTCGGAGTACCCCACCCCGCAGCAATGGCGCGACGCTGTTGACGCCGCAGGAGCCGCTGGCCCAATCATGGCTATGCCCGTCATCGCCCCGTGGAACGCCGCGAAGATCGACTCGGGGCCTGAGCTCCCGGATCCCGCCGAGCTGCACCTGCCCTCGAACGCCAGCCGCGCCGTCGCAGCGTGGGCCGCGGAGGATCCCCAGTGGGCTCCGTTCGTGGAAGTGGTCATCAAGGACTCGCACGAATTCACGCAGAAGGTGCACAACCCGACGAGCAACTTCGGCGCCTTCGACTCTCCCGCTTCGCTTGCCCTAGACAACGCGGAGCCCGGCACCGTGGCAGAATTCGTATCGCTCGTCCACTTCTACGAGAAAAAGCTTGGCGCATTCGTTCCCGTGCCCACCTTCGTGATGTACACCGATGGGCCCACGGCAGGCTTCACCGTCCCGAACAAGTACGGCGATAGGCGCCCCATCCCTGCCACCGACGCCTTTTACAACGCCGATTCCAGCTGCTGCTACCTACTCAACGACCGGCGCAAAGCCTCCCGGTACGCACGGGAAGAACACGACTGGAGAGACAACCTGGATTGGCTGCGCTCCATCGGAGCGAACGTGCTTACCTCCGACGACCCCGACACCATCGATATCTACGCAAGCCTCAAGGGTTACCTGAACACTACGGCGCAGCCGGACCCCGCCACTCCCCCTGCAGGATTGAACTCCAGCCTGTACACGCGCATGCGGGGAAGCGCCGTGGCGGACTACGATTACGTGACCATCAAGGGGTGGAACGGCGGCGCCTCCGGAGCGTGGGGCGGCCAGGTGTGTCTCTTCACTGACCCCGGGTTCTACCTGTGGACGGTGGCCTGCCAGTACGAAAACCCCGCGTTCAGCAACGAACTGGAAATACGGACGACCGGCGACGGCCACATGCAGATCCGTGACGTCACCTCGGGCCAGTGCCTCTACTCCGACCCGCAGCGCGACTGGGCGATTTTGTGGAGCCACGACTGTACCTCGACGCGCGCAAAGTGGACGCGCACCCCTGACCACCGCTTCGAAGATGTAGACGGACGGCAGATCAACTTCGAATGGGACGACAGGTATGCCTACGGCTACCCCTTCGCCTACAACTACCTAACGCGCGGCGACACGTCGCCGTGGTCGATCTGGAAACTGGAGCGAGCGGAGGGCTCCACCGATCCGAAGCCGCCACATGAGGCACCCAGCGCGATGGAAAAACCGCGCGCCCCGGAAAGCGGCCACCGGCCAGGGCCCGACGAACCCCGCCACCCAGAGGACACGCGCTAACTCCCCAGCGCGTCCACCGAGCCCGCGAGGAACATCATCGCGGCCCCCAGGCCGGCGCAGAACAGGGCGTCGAAGCGCCGGGAGCGCACGGCGAGAAGGCCGATCAGCCGCGAGTCACAGGCGTAGCGCACGAGCGCCAGCCAGAGCATCGCCGCCCCGAGGGTGAAGGTGGCGCGGCGCCAGTGCTCGGTGAGCGCGAAGAGGCAGGAGGCGACGAAGCCGATAACAAATAACCCGGCCATCACCCGCTGCGCCCACAGGGGCAGCGGGGAGGGCGGGTTCTCGGCGTCGTGGGGGTTGTCAACGGATAGGCCCCCGGGGGCGTTAGACAAGCTGCTCGGCACGCTCCACGATGTTGCGGACCAGGAAGGTGCGGGTCATCGGGCCCACCCCGCCCGGGTTCGGGGAGACCCAGGCGGCCTTGTCCCACACCTCGGGGTGGACGTCGCCGACGGTTTTGCCGTCGACGCGCGAAACGCCCACGTCGAGAACCGCCGCGCCCTCTTTGACCATATCGGCGGTGAGCATGTGGGGTTTGCCGGCGGCGGCGATGATGACGTCGGCCCGGCGCGTCTCCGCCGCCAGGTCCTTCGTCCCGGTGTGGCACAGCACGGCGGTGGCGTTAATCGAGCGGGCGGTGAGCATGAGCGAAAGTGGGCGACCCACAGTCACGCCGCGGCCGATGACGCAGACGATGGCGCCATCGAGCTCCACGCCGAAGCGCTCGAGCAGCATGAGTGAACCGTTCGGGGTGCACGGCAGCGGAGCGGGCTCGTTGAGCACCAGCTTACCCAGGTTGACCGGGTGGAGCCCGTCGGCGTCCTTGGCCGGGTCGATGAGGCCGAGCACGCGGTTTTCGTCGAGGTGCTCCGGCAGCGGCAGCTGGACGATGTAGCCGGTGACGGCCGGGTCGTTATTCAGGGCGTCGATAAGCTCCTCGAGCTCTTCCTGCGTGGTGTCTTCGGGCAGCTCCTTCCTGATGGAGGCGATGCCGAGCTCCTCGCAATCCCGGTGCTTCATGCGCACGTAGTTCTGGCTCGCGGGATTCTCGCCGACGAGCACCGTGGCCAGGCCCGGGGTCACCCCCTTCTCCTGCAGCGCCGCGACGCGCTTTTTCAGGTCCGCGAAAATCTCCTCGCGGTAGAGCTTGCCGTCCAGTTTCTTCGCACTCACGACCCCCATCCTAGACTTGGAGCCCGTGTGCGCACTCCATGTCATCTTTGATAATCCCGTGATTCCGCCGAACACGGGCAACGCGATCCGCATGTGCGCGGGCACCGGGGCGACCCTCCACCTCGTCGAGCCCCTCGGCTTCGACTTGAGCGAAAAGCACCTGCGGCGCGCGGGCCTCGACTACCACGACCTCGCACACGTGGTCATCCACCCCGACCTCGACGCGTGCTTCGCCTCGCTTGACCGCGCCCGCGTCTTCGCCTTCACCACCCAGGCCACCACCTTCTACCACGACGTGGCCTACCGCGACGGCGACGCCCTCCTCTTCGGCACCGAGCCGACCGGGCTGCCCCGCGCGCACTCCCACCACCCGGGCGTCACCGAGCGAGTGCGGGTGCCCATGCTGCCGGGGCGCCGCTCCATGAACCTGTCCAACACCGCCGCCGTGGCCTGCTACGAGGCGTGGCGCCAGCTCGGCTTTCCGGGCGGCGTGTAGCCCCGCGGCCTCAGCCGGGAAGGGCGCGCCCGCGAAGCGTATCGACGACCCGCCGGGCCTCCCCCTCGTCCACATCGCGCGCCGTCGCCCGCACCGGCCCCGGCACGAGGTCGAGCTGCACGCTCGCCAGGCGCAGGGCGCGCTGCAGCGGGCCCTGTTTCAGCGTGAGTTCCTGGATGTGGGGGGCCTCCACCATCGCGTAGCGCCGCGAGATCCTGCCCGCGGTCACCACGACGACGTCCCGGCGCAGCGCCAGCGTCTGGCGCCCGAAGTCTATCGGGGAGACCCAGCGCGCCCGGCGCGGGGAACGCACGTCGACCTCTGCCTCGGCCGGGTCCAGGTCCGCGAGCTCCGGGGCGTTCAGCGGGCTCAGCGCGTCCACCACCGCGAGCGCCTGGTCCAGCGTGCCCACGGGCAGCAGCGTGAGCGTGCCCCCATCGCTTCCCACCTTGTAACCGGCCACGTTGACCTTGACCTGCCACCACCCGAGCGGGCGCCACAGCGGGGGCTGCGACAGTGAGACCGCGTGGATGCGGTTGAGGGGCACGACCTGGCGGCGTCGATTAGCGAGGCCATATGTAACGGTGAGAACCTCCGACTCCTCACCGCTTTGGACCGAATTGAACCGCCACGACTGGTCGATCATCTGCCACAGCGGGGGAATCGCACCGATGAGAACCACCACGGCGGCACCGGCGGTGAGGTCCGTGAGCAGCGGAATCGCGGCGATCAGCGCCGCAGCCAGCGTGCCTACCTGCAGCGTCGTGCCAATAATCGTGCGCCGAATCGGGACGGGCTCCACCAGGTAGTCAGTGGCCTCGCCGCCCGCCGTGGCCGCGTCCTCGCCCTCGCGGGCGACCGCGTGCATGATCTCCGCCCGGACCTTCTCGGCCTCCTGCTTGGGCAGGTAGGCAATTTCGAGCGCCGAGTCCCCGCCGCCGGCGGCTTCCACGCGAACCGCCGCCAAGCCGAAAATGCGCGCCGCCAGGGGCTCCACCACGTCGACGGCCTGGACCCTGTCGTAGCGCACCGTGCGCACGTGCGTGGTCAACAGCCCCCGCGTCATTCCCACTTCCTCCTTGCCGACGCCAAAGCCCATCTTCGCCCACCACAACTGGGACGCCGCGCCGAGGATGATCACCCCAACCACGAGGACCACCACCACGCGCACGATGATCGCTGTGCCCAAGTCCCCCTCGCGCGCCCAGTTGTACAGCGGCGTGAACCCGTTAACCAGCGCGACAACGAGCAGGGCGAACACAATCGTCCACCCCCTGATGATGGGAGTCAGCCGGTGAACTTTTCTGTCCATCACAGCCCGCTCATCCGCTCGCGCGCCTTCTCGGCCAGGCGGTCACGCAGCGCGTCGGCCTCCTCCGCCTCAATCCCCGGCAGCGCCGAAACTGACGTCGTCGACGCCGTATTGACCTCCAGCTTCTTCACGCCCACTGCGCGCTCCACCGGGCCCGAGGTCACATCGACGAACTGGATCCGCCCGTACGGCACCGCCGTCATCGACCGCCACAACCGGCCCCGTGCCAGCACGAGCTCATCATCCGTTTCCAGCCACCCCATCGCGCGCACCCGCAACGGGATAAGCACCGCCTGCACCAGCACGATCGCGAGCAGAACACCAAGCGGGATGAGCCACCACTTCCCCCAAATCAGGTACGCGACCACCAGCGCAGCGCCAATGATCACCGTCCACATCAGCAAAGTGACGTACTGGGGGACCACCAACTTCGGCGAAACGCGGTTCATCTCCTCGGCGGTCCTTGGCAGCGGGTGTGTCATGGCGGACAGTTTAACATTGGAGGCACATATGCACAGGCTGGGCGCTTGCTGCGTCGACCGGTGCGGGGGCTTTTGGGTTGTGCGTTCTGGTTTTGCGCTGCGGTCGGAGTTTGCGGTTCTGGTTCTTCGGTGGGGTCGACCCTGGTCGACCGCAACGCAGAGTCGGGGTTCGCGACCCTGGGGTTTCACGCGCTGGTTTTCGCTGCGGTCGACCAGCACCCACGCACAGTCGGGGTTTAGCGCCTCGTGGTCGACCCCAACGCACAGCCGGGGTTCGCGACCCTGGGGTTTCACGCGCTGGTTTTCGCTGCGGTCGACCAGGGTCCGAGCGAAGTCGGGGTTTGGCGCCTCGTGGTCGACCCCAACGCACAGCCGGGGTTCGCCACCTGGGGTTTCACGCGCTGGTTTTCGCTGCGGTCGACCAGGCCCCCCGCAAAGTCGGGGTTTAGCGCCTCGTGGTCGACCCCAACGCACAGCCGGGGTTCGCCACCTGGGGTTTCACGCGCTGGTTTTCGCTGCGGTCGACCAGCACCCACGCACAGTCGGGGTTTAGCGCCCCCCCCCTGGTCGACCCCAACGCAAGCCAACGCCACCTGAGCCGCCTGGCCCGCCAAGGCGCCGTGCCTCAGTGGAAGTCGCGCGACCCGCGCGAGAGCCACTCCCCCATGACCAGGGGCTCGAGTTTGTCAGCCACCACGGTGACCGCCCCGGTGGCGTTTTGCACTACCCCGCGCACGATGAGGGCTTTCGCCGTGCGCGCCACCACTTTCTGTCGTTTCCACAGCCCCGGCGAGACGAGGACGTTGATCAGGCCAGTCTCGTCTTCCATGCCGAAGAAGGTCACCCCGCCGGCGGTGCCGGGGCGCTGGCGGTGGGTGACCACGCCGGCGACGCGGGCGCGGGTGCCGTCCTCGACGGTGGGGAGGTCCTGGGCGGTGAGGATGCCGTCGTGAAGCAATGCCTCGCGCAGTAGCTCGATGGGCTGCCTGTCCGGGGTGACCCCCGTGGCTGCGATGTCGGCCGCCATGAGTTCGAAGGCGTTCATGCCGGGCAGGGCGGGGGCGGCGATGGCCGACAGGCCCGGCAGCATGCCCTCGCGCTCCGTCGCGGCGACGCCGGCCTGCCACAGGGCTTGGCGGCGTTCCACGCCGAAGCAGTCGAGCGCCCCGGCCCGGGCGAGCGCCGCGACCTGCTCCACCGACAGGTCCGCCCGGCGCGCCAGGTCCGGGATGCCCGTGAAAGGCTGCGCGGCCTCGACGCGCTCGGCAGCCTTGGCCCCCAGGCCGGTGACCAGGTTCAACCCCACGCGAATGGTCGCGTTGTCGCAGCAGCGCGCCTCGACGCCCGAGTCGTTGACGCTCACGGGCAGGGCAGTGATGCCGTGGCGGCGCGCGTCCTGGATGAGCGACTGCGGCGAGTAGAACCCCATCGGCTGGGCGCGCAGCAGGCCCACGCAAAATTGCGCCGGGTAGTAGCGCTTGAACCAGGCAGAGAAGTACACCAGCGAGGCGAAGGACTGCGCGTGCGACTCCGGGAAGCCGTAGGCGGCGAAGGCCACGATCTTCGCCCAGAGCTTGTCCGCGGTGGCCGCGTCGATCCGGTTGGTCTCCCAGCAGCCGTTGAAGAAGCGGGCCTTCAGCGCCGCCATCTTCTCCGGGGAGCGCTTCGCGCCCATCGCGCGGCGCAGCGCATCCGCCTCGCGCCCGCTAAAGCCCGCGGCGTCGACGGCGATCTGCATCAGCTGCTCCTGGAACAGCGGGATGCCCAGGGTTTTGCCCAGGGACTTCTCCAGCACCGGGTGGTCGTAGTCCACCGCCTCCCTCCCGTCGCGGCGGCGCAGGTAGGGGTGCACGGACCCGCCCTGGATCGGGCCGGGGCGGATGAGCGCGACCTCGACGACGAGGTCGAAGAAGCAGCGCGGCTTGAGGCGCGGCAGCGTGGACAGCTGCGCGCGCGACTCCACCTGGAACACGCCCACCGCGTCGGCGCGGCAGAGCATGTCGTAGACCTCGGCGTCGGCGAGGTCGAGCTCCCACAGGTTGACCTCGCGCCCGGTGGTATCGCGCACCAGGTCGATCATGTGGTGCAGCGCCTCCAGCATGCCCAGGCCGAGCAGGTCGAACTTGACCAGGCCAGCCGAGGCGCAGTCGTCCTTGTCCCACTGCACCACCGAGCGGTTTTCCATCCGCGCCCACTCCACCGGCACGACGTCGGCGATGGGGCGGTCGCAGATGACCATGCCGCCGGAGTGGATGCCCAGGTGGCGGGGCTGCCCCTTGAGCTGGTTCGCCAGCTCCGCCACGGCCTCGGGCGGGTCGGCGGTGCCCTTCGACCACGCGTCGGCCGCGCCTTGGGCGTAACCGAGGGCGCGCGCCGCGTCCCGGACCGCGCCCTTGGTGCGGTAGGTGATCACGTTGGCCACCTGCGCGGCGTTGTCGCGGCCGTAGGTGTCATAGACGTACTGGATCACCTCCTCGCGCCGGCCCGATTCGATGTCGAGGTCGATGTCCGGCGGGCCGTCGCGGTCCGGGGAGAGGAAGCGCTCGAAAAGCAGGCCGGCCGCGATCGGCTCGGCGTTGGTGATACCAAGCGCGAAGCACACCGCAGAGTTCGCCGCCGAGCCGCGCCCCTGGCAGAGGATGTTCTCCCGGCGGCAGAAGCCCACCAGGTCGTGGACGATGAGGAAGTAGCCGGGAAAGTTCAGCTCCGCGATGA
The DNA here is from genome assembly GCF_030408575.1 of Corynebacterium auris. Classification (NCBI taxonomy): domain Bacteria; kingdom Bacillati; phylum Actinomycetota; class Actinomycetes; order Mycobacteriales; family Corynebacteriaceae; genus Corynebacterium; species Corynebacterium auris. The sequence continues at coordinate 485,096 of NZ_CP047047.1, read as the reverse complement.
CACCCAGCTCGTAGTCGATCTGCGCCAGCGCCCGCTCGCGGATGTCCGCCGGGCGGGTGGCGTAGCGCACCTCGGCGGCGGCCAGGGTGATGGCGCGCAGCCAGCTCATCTCGTCGTGGCCGGCGGGCGTGGGAAAGCGCGGCAGCTCCGGGGCGACCAGGTTCAGGGTGAAGGCGCACTGTGCCGCGAGCTCGACCGACGCCGCCAGCTTGTCCTCGCAGCCCGGGCACAGCGCCAGCAGCTGCGCGCCCGAACGCAGCCAGTTCGCGCCCATCGGGTGCAGCTCGCCGTGGGCGGCATCGATTGCTTGGCGACGCCCCAGCGACCGCTTCGCCGCGGCCAGGCGCGCCTGGTCCCGGGTGGCGGCAGCGGGGGCAGCGGTGATGATGGCCGGGACGTGGGGGGAGGCGTCGAGAAGCGCGTGGTGGTCCGCGTCCTCCGGGGTGAGGGAGACCTCGTACTCCCTGACCACTCGGTCTAGTCCGAATAATTCGACCAAGTGAGCGATGTCGTCGGCCCAGCGCCACCCGGCCAGGACGGTGCAGGTGCCGTCCAGTTCGGCGGCGATGGACTCCAGCGGCGGGTAGGACACCCGCCCCTTCTCGCGCGTTGCCATGTGCGCCCGGGACATCAGCCGCGACAGCCGCCGGTAGCCCTCGGGCCCGCGGGCGAGGACGGGCAGGATGCGCTCGCCGAGAGTGAGCTCCGCGCCGAAGACGGCGTCAATCCCCGCGGCGGCCGCGGCCTCCGCAAACTTCACCGCGCCGTAGAAACCGTCCCTGTCCAGCACCGCAAGGGCGCCAATGCCGAGGTGCAGGGCGCGTTCTACGAGCCCTTCCGGCTCGCTCGCCCCGTCGAGGAAGCTGTAGGAGGACACGGCGTGCAGCTCGGCGAAGGGCGTGGCCACCTTGCGGGGCGCCGGTGGGGCGTCGACAAGCGAGCTCGCGTGATTGACGGGCAGGGGGACGGGCCCTGGCCTGCCGGAGAGGATGCGCTCCAGGCGCGACCACGACAGCACCTCTCCCCCGTTGAATCTCATGGCTCCATGCTACACGCAATCGCCACTACGTTCGAACGCGCCGGATGGGGCGAGTCCGCGCGGAATAGACTAAGCGGTATATCGGGTGATAAGTTGTCACACGTCAATAATTTCCGGCTACACACACTTTTAAGGAGTCCTCTCATGCGCTTCAACCGTGCTTTCGCCGCCGCTGCGGCGACGCTCGTCACCGCGGCGGGCCTGACCGCCTGCTCCGACGAGAACGCCGAGCAGGCCGACAACGCCGAGGGCGAGCCCACCGTCGTCCGCATCGGCACCACCGACGCTGACCAGCAGGCGTGGTCGGTCTTCTCCGACCTCGCCGCCGAAGAGGGCATCGAGCTCGACCTCGTCTCCTTCTCCGACTACAACCCGGTCAACGAGGCCCTCGCGCAGGGCGAGCTGGACGTGAACAAGTTCCAGCACATCAAGTACCTCTCCGAGTACAACGTCAACTCCGGCAACGACCTGCGCATCGTCGGCTCCACCGAGATCGTGCCGCTGGCGCTGTTCTGGAAGGACCACGACTCCCTCGACGGCATCGAGGGCGAAGAGGTGGCCATCCCGAACGACCCCTCCAACCAGGGCCGCGCCATCAACGTGCTCGCCCAGGCTGACCTGGTGACACTGAAGGAAGGCGTCCAGGACCCGCTGACCCCGACCCCAGCCGACATCGACGGCGAGAACTCCAAGGTCTCCGTCGTCCCGGTCGACGCCTCCCAGACCCCCTCGGCCTACAACGAGGGCCGCCCCGCCATCATCAACAACAGCTGGCTGGACCGCTCCGGCATCGACCCGCAGCTGGCCATCTTCCAGGACGACCCGAACTCCCCGGAGGCCGAGCCCTACATCAACGTCTTCGTCACCACCGCTGACCGCGTCGACGACGAAGTCCTGAACCGCCTCGCCGAGATCTGGCACGACCCGCAGGTCACCGAGGCCGTGGCCCAGGACTCCAAGGGCACCTCCGTTCCGGTCCAGCGCGACAAGGACGAGCTCAACGACATCCTGGAGCGCCTGGAGAACCAGAACTAGGCCCCGGAAGGACACCAAGGAACCGCCATGCGCCTATCCCATCTCGCCGCGGCGACCGCCGCTACCCTCGCGGCGACCAGCCTCGTCGCTTGCTCCGACGATTCCAACGACGCATCCGGCGGCAACGCCTCCGGCGACGCCGTTACCGTGACAATCGGCACGACCGACGCCGACCAAGAGGCGTGGTCGGTATTCGAGCAGAAAGCTGAGGAAAACGGCGTCACCCTCGATATCGTCCGCTTCACCGAATACCCGCCGGTCAACCCGGCGCTGGACGAGAACCAAATCGAGATCTCCAAGTTCCAGACGATCAACTACCAGGCCCAGTACAACGCCTCGTCCGGCAAGGATCTGCGCATCATCGGCTCCGGCGAAATCAACATCCTCGGCCTGTACTGGAAGGACCACGACTCTCTCGACGGCATCGAAGGCGAAGAGGTGGCCATCCCAAACGATCCCTCCAACCAGGGCCGCGCCATCAACGTGCTGGTGCAGGCCGGGCTGGTTTCCCTCCGGGAGAACGCGCCACGGCTCACCCCGACGCCGAACGACATCGACGAGGCCGCCTCCACGGTCAAGGTCGTCGCGGTTGACGCCTCCCAGACTCCTTCCGCCTACAACGAAGGTCGCCCCGCCGTCATCAACAACAACTGGCTCGGCCGTGCTGGCATCGACCCGGCTTCGTCGGTCGCCGCCGACGACCCGAACTCCGAGCTCGCGGAGCCCTACATCAATGTTTTCACCGTACGAGCCGAAGACGTTGACAACGAAACCTACGCCAAGCTTGTCGACGCCTGGCAGTCCGACGAGGTCACCGAGGCTCTCGACCGCGACTCAAACGGTACCGCCGTCCAGGTGAAGCGCTCCAAGGAGGAGCTCAACGAGATCCTCGATCGACTCGTGGAGGAGTACAGCTAACGTGTCCACAACTGGTACCCGGGTGGAACTCCGGGACGTATCCAAGGTTTTCACCGCCGGCGACCGCACCGTCACCGCAGTCGACGGCGTCACCCTCACCGTCGAACCCGGGGAGATCCTCGGCGTGATCGGCTACTCGGGCGCCGGTAAGTCGACGCTCGTGCGCCTCATCAACGGCCTCGACATGCCCACCGGCGGGGAGCTTCTTCTCGACGGCACCGACGTCGTCGGCATGAGCGAAAAGAAGCTGCGCGCCATCCGCCGCAACGTGGGCATGATCTTCCAGCAGTTCAACCTGCTGCAATCGCGCACCGCGGCGGGCAACATCGCCTACCCGCTGGAGCTGGCCGGCATGAGCAAGGCGCAGCGCAAGGAACGCGTCGCGGAGCTGCTCGACTTCGTCGGCCTCAGCGACCGCGGCGGCAACTACCCGGAGCAGCTCTCCGGCGGCCAGAAGCAGCGCGTGGGCATCGCGCGTGCGCTTGCGACCAACCCCTCGCTTCTGCTTGCCGACGAAGCCACTTCCGCCCTCGACCCGGAAACCACCCAGGAGGTGCTGGCCGTGCTGCGGCGCGCCAACACGGAACTGGGGGTGACCATCATTGTGATCACCCACGAGATGGAGGTCATCCGCTCCATCGCCGACAAGGTCGCGGTGATGGAAGACGGCAAGGTGGTCGAGTACGGCTCGACCTACGAGGTGTTTTCCTCCCCGCAGGCGGCGGTGACCCGGCGCTTCGTGGCCACCAGCCTGCGCGATACCCCCGACGCGGTCGAGGTCGCCGCCCTGCTGGACGCCCCGGGGCGCCTGTTTACGGTCAGCCTGACGGAGGAGTCCGGTTTCTTCGGCGCCGCCGCCCGCGCGCGGGACAAAGGGGTGTCGGTGCAGCCGGTCCACGCGGGCATCACCACGCTGCAGCACCACTCCTTCGGCAAGATGACGGTGCGCCTCAACGGCAGCGACGCCGCTATCAACGAGTTCCTCTCCACCCTCCAGAGCACCACCGACATTGAGGAGATCACCCGATGAACCAGTTCGTCCTCGCTGCCGGGCCGGACTGGGACCGGCTCGGACCGCTTTTCGTCGAGGCCATCGGCGACACCCTCGTGATGGTGAGCATCACCATGGTCGTCGGCGGCCTCTTCGGCCTCATCCTCGGCCTGCTGCTCTACACCACGCGGCCCAGCGGGATCCTGAAGAACGCCCCGATCTACTGGATCATCAACATCCTGGTCAACTTCTTCCGCCCGATCCCCTTCATCATCATGATCGCGATGCTCTACCCCATCACCCTGAACGTGGTGGGGACGACGATCGGGCGCGAGGCCGCCACCTTCGTCATGTGCGTCGCGGCCACCTTCACCGTGGCCCGCATCGTCGAACAGAACCTCGTGGCCATCGACCCGGGCGTTATCGAGGCGGCCCGCTCGATGGGCGCCGGCCCCTGGCACATCATCCGCACGGTGATCCTGCCCGAGGCCCTCGGCCCCCTCATCCTCGGCTACACCTTCATCTTCATCGCCGTGATCGACATGTCCGCCATGGCCGGCTACATCGGCGGCGGCGGTATCGGTGACTTCGCCATCGTGTACGGCTACCGCCAGTTCCAGCCCTCGGTCACCTTCGCCGCGGTCATCGTCATCGTGGTCATCGTGCAGCTGGCCCAGTTCCTGGGCAACTGGCTGTCGAAGAAGGTCATGCGCCGCTAGCACCTCACGACGCGCGGGGCGCAACCTCCTCCGCAGCCCAGTACGCCCCGTCCTTCGGGGCGTCGCCGCAGGAGGAGATGATCCCCGACGCCTCGTGGCGCCGCAGCCGCACCTCGTACTCGGCGCCGGAGGTGGTGTCCGCCACCGTGACGGCGGCCTCCTCCTCCCCCTTTTCCTCCGCCGCGATGCGCAGCTGGCCGTACATCACCCGCTGCCCCGCCTCCGCGAGGTGGGCGGCCACCGCGATCTCCGCGGCCTGGCCCACCGGCGAGTAAATACCCCGCCCGCGGTTGCCGGGGACGAAAAACAGCCCGCGCATAGCCTCGGCGAGCATGGATACGGTCGCCTCGAGGTTCATCCGCCCGAAGCTGTAGCCCCAGGGCATGAGCAGAAGCGTCGCGGCGAAGCGGTGGCCCTTCATGTGGGACGTCTCCCACACCACGTCGCGGCCCTCCTTGAAGGGGTAACGGCGCTCGATCTCGTTGACGAGCGGCCGGCCCTTGATCGCGCAGCAGCGATCGCGCTTGGCGTGGGTGCACACCAGCACGAGGGGGGCCAGGCGCGCCATCGCGTCGTTGCGGCCCGGCCCAGACAGGTCGAGGTCGAGGATCGCCTCGGGCCCGTCGACATGCTTGACCTCTGTCAGCCCAATATCGCTGAAGACGATGTAGAGGTGGTGGTCACTAATCTTCCGCCCCTCGCGCGTAGGGTGGCGGATCAGCTGCAGCGATGCGCCCCACTTCGCCATGTGCTCCTTGAGTTTGGCGGTGAGCTCGGGGCCGAAGGTGTCCCCGTCGAGGATGTCGTGGCTCCAGCGGCCGGGCCACTCGAACAGGACGTAGACCACCCCCTTCTTCGCGGTTCCGGGCAGAGGTTCGACCTCGTTGTCCGAGCAGAGAATGTCCACCGTGTCGTTCATGCACCCCACTGTAGTGACTTTAGGTAACCCTAACCGCAACCCCGGCCATTCGGGGGATCGGATCTTTTTGCCGCCGGGCATTTCCCATCCACCCCCGTGTTCACTACCATAATGCTCATGAATTTTAAGGCAGGGTTCGTGGGCGCCGTGACCGCGGTCGCGGCGTCCGTTGCGGGCTGCGCGGCCCCGGCGCCCGGCGACCCGAACTCGGAGGAGCGAGTCGCGTCCCTGCCAACCACCACCCCAGCCGCGGCCACCTCCACCGAGCTCGCCCCGCTGGGCACGCCGGACGCCTCGCCGAAGACCATGCGCCCCGAGGAACCAGCCGAGCTCGCCGTCACGGGTGTGCGCGTGGGCAGCCACAAGGCCTTCGACCGCGTCGTGGTCGACCTCGCGGGCTCCGGCACCCCGGGCTGGTACGTGGACTACGTGTCCTCCCCCATGCAGGAAGCGACGGGGCAGCCGCTCAATGTGGTCGGCTCCGCCTTTTTGAACATCTACATCGACGGCACGATCTACCCCTTCGAACTGGGCCTGGGGCAGGTCCCGGTCGACCCGTCGGGCGGGTCGAGCAACATCGTCGACGTGCTCAACGTGGGCACCTCGGAGGGGCGCAGCCAGGTCGTGGTGGGCCTGCGCTCGGAAAAGCCCTTCTCCGTGCAGGTCCTGGGCAACCCCACCCGGCTCGTCGTCGACGTGCTCAAGTCCTAAACCCGCTAACCGTACACCGCCTCCACGCGCCACCTCTGGCGCGTCCACACCAGAAGCCAGGCGTGCACCTTTTCGCCTTTTTCTTGCTTGCCGACGACCTGCAACCGCGCCACCTTATTCGGCCGCGCACCCCACCAGCCCTCGTCCACCGGCCACGGGCCCGCCCAGCCCGTCACGACGTAGCGCTCCTTGCCCCACGCCATCGCGTAGGGTGCCGCGGTGAGCAGCGCTTCGGCGGTGACCCCGACGCGGCGCGCTGAGGCGTCGATAAGCGTGACGGCGGAAGCGGGGTGGTCGATACCGCCGCCGAGCCGGGCGGGCAGCGGCGGCGGGATTGCCCCGGGCCAGGAATGCTGCTTCGTGTCCGGGGGTTTTTCGCCGAAGGGGACGAGTGCCACGCGCTCGGCCACCCCGCGCCCGCCGACGTAGACGGGCTGGACAACGGCGTCGATGCCGAGCTGCGACTGGACCCGCTCGACCACCCGGCGCGCGGCGTCCGTGCTGGTCCCGTCCGCCCAGAGCTCCGCCACGGTATCGGGCTGCGCCAGCTCGAGCGGCTCGAGGATGAGTGAGGTGATCGCGCCCGCGCCGCCGCCGGTGAGCCAGCCGTCGAGCTGCCAGCGCACCCGGTCCGCCGTGGCGGATTCGCTGAGCGCCTCGCGGGTGCGCCAGACGCGCTCGACCCTCTCGCCCGTCTCCAGCTCCGCGGTGACCTTGAGGCGCAGGCAGTTGCAGCCGGCCGCCTTGAGCCGCTCGTGCAGTCCCGCCGCGAGGGCGCGGGCGGCGAAGGCGGCGGCGTCGACGCGCTCGATCGGCTCCTCCGGGGTGACCGCCACGGCGAGGTCCGCCGCCGGCAGCTCGGGGGCGACCCGGCGGTCGGGGGCGGCGCGGGCGATGCGGTGCAGGTGCATGCCGGGCGGCCCGAAGCGGGTGGTCATCGCCGTCGCGGGTACGTCCGCGAGCTCACCGAGGGTGGAAATGCCCAGCTGGCCGAGCTCCGTCACCGTCTGCGCGTCGGCGCCCAGCGCCGCCTCGGCGAGCAGGACGCGCAGGGGAAGCTCCGCGAGAAAGCGGGCGGAGGCACCGGGGGCAACGACGGCGGAGACCCGCGCGGCGATGACGGCGGTGGCGATCTCGTCGGCCACGCCCGCGAAGGCGTCGATACCGCGGCGGGAGGCGGCGTCGAGAAGCATCTCCGTGGCCACGTCCTCGCCGCCGTGGAAGCGGCCAGCAGCGGCGGCGTCCACCACGACGAGCCCGGGCCGCAGCACCTCGACGGACGAGGCGACCTCGTCGAAGCTTGAGGCCAGGGCGGCGAAGGTGCGCCCGTCTCGGTCCGGGTTGTCCTCCACGACGCTGAGCGCCGGGGCGAGCGCCTGGGCGTGGCGCAGCTTCATCCCGCGGCGCACGCCGCACTCGCGTGCGGCGGCCGAGCACGCCTTGACGCGGCGCTGTGCCACCACCGCGACGGGCTCGGCGAGCGCATCGTCCGCCTCGAGGCGCGCCGCCTGCACGGGCCAGTCCGGAAACCACACGGCGGCGACGCGCACGCTACTTCACCACCTTCAGCGCCGGGCGCGGCTGCGGGGCTGTGCCCAGGGTGATCACCCGCGACGCCGGGCGCGATCCCTTGGCCTGAGCCCGCACCCGGATGTCGATGCCCGTGATCCGCCCGCTCCCGTGCCCGACACCGTGCACGCCCGCGACTTCACCGACCACCTCGAGCGCCGGCGAGGGCACGCGCGTGCCCACCGCCACCAGCGCGGCGCGGCCCTGGCGCAGCCTGGCCAGAAGCGGCCGCGCCCGCACCGGGGACAGCTCGAGGCGCTGCGGGGTGTACACCACCACCAGGTCGAGCCCCTCCGCCAGCACGCCGGCCACTCCCAGGGGGTCGATGCCCGGCTCGGGCACCGCCACGACGCGCTCCAGGTGCTCCGGCAGCACCCCGGCGTAGGAGAGCTGTTCCCACCCGACTACGCCGCAAAAGCCCCCGGCGGCGGCGACCTGCTTGATCATCTCCACGACGAGGGCGGGGGTGTCGCTGACGTGGCTCACCGCGCCCCGCGGCAGGCCACCTCCCGGAAGAAGTGTTCGAAGCTCCTCCCCGACGGGGAGCACCTGAGCGGGCGCGGAAACCGGGGCGTCCGGCTCGCCGCCGAGGGCAGCCATGCGTGAGCGCAGCTCGGCGATCTGCTCAGCTCTGGTCGGCTGAGCAGGCTTTTTATCCGCCGCCGCCAGGGCCGCCGCGGCCCCCGACACGCTTCGAATGGGTGTTCTCCTCACGGGTTTTAGTATGCACCCGCGGGCAGGCACGGGCAACAGGCCAGATAGAACACGTTTTCTAATGCGTGCGTGGGCGCAGCTCTGCTGCTGGGGGCGGCGCTAATCCAGGTCGCGGTCCGCCGCCCAGCGCGTGAGCTGGTGACGGTTGGAGGTCTGCGTCTTGCGCAGGATGTTCGAGGCGTGAGTCTCCACCGTCTTGACGGAGATGAACAGCTGCTTTCCGATCTCCTTGTAGGTGTAGCCGCGCGCGAGCAGGCGCAGCACCTCCACCTCCCGGCGCGTCAGCGCGTCGACGGCGGGGTCCTCCACCTTGACCGGCTCCCCCTCCGGGTCGTCGACCACCCCGCCCGAGACGAAGGCGTCGAGCACGAAGCCTGCCAGCCGCGCCGAGAAGTAGGCGTCGCCGCCGTGGACCCGCTCGATGGCCTCCGCCAGCTCTTCACCGCCGATGTTCTTGGTCACGTACCCGCGCGCGCCCGCGCGGATCAGGGCGATGACGTCCTCGGCCGCGTCCGACACGGACAGGGCGAGGTAGCGCGGCCCGGGCACGGCGCCCCGGAGGACGGCGAGGCCGCCGCCGTCGGGCATGTGGACGTCGAGAAGCACCACGTCGGGGCGCGTCTCGTCGATGCCCGCGATGGCCTGGGCCACCGTGCCCGCCTCGCCGACGATGTCCACCTGGCCGGACAGCTCGGCGCGCACGCCCGCGCGGAAGACGGAGTGGTCGTCGACGAGGAATACTCTCAACATGCCCTCAGGATAGCCCGGCGCGCTAGCGGAAGCGCTTGGGCACGTCCGGCTCCCCGAGCCCCAGCATCAGGCGGTTGGCCCAGTTGAAGAAGGAGGCGGAGTTGATGACGTCGATAATGCTGAGCTCGTCGAGGCCCGCCTCGCGCAGCCGCTCCACGTGGCTGGCGGAGAACTCGGCGGGCGTCGCGGTGAGCGCCACGGCCGCGTCCCGGATCGCGTGCCACAGCGGCGAGCCCAGGTCTGCGCCCACGCCGTCGGCGAGGAGCCTGTCGATCGCCGCCGCGTCCCCGCCTTCCTCCTTCGCGCGGGCCTGGTGCACCGAGGCGCAGTACGCGCAGCCGTTGAGGCGCGAGACCACGGTCGCCGCCAGCTCGCGCTCGGCGCGGCCCAGCCCGCCGCTGGTGTTGTAGAAGATGTCCAGGTCCGTCAGCGTGCGCGCCTTCAGGGCCTCGGGATCGCGGGCGAGGAGGCGGAAGTACTCGGAGCCGATGCGCTCGGGCTTAATCAGGGCGTCGCGGTGGCGCTGCGTGAACTGCTCCTTCGGCAGGTCCGCCAGCCAGGGCTTCCACCCCAGCGAGTGCGCCACGAAGCCCTCGGGGGCCACCACCTGGGGAAGCAACGTGCGCGGCCCCGGCTCCCAGCCCGGCTCGTCCACTCCCTGCGCGCGGGTGGCCCCGGCCACAGGCGCCGGGTTCCCGGCCAGCACGGCCACCCCGTGGGCCACGCGCAGCTGGAAGGCCACGAACGCGACCAGCTGGGCAAAGGAGACGATGGCGTCGTCGCTCCACCCGGCCTTTTGCAGGTGGCCGATCGCCTCCGGCGAGGCGTCCTTCGGGTGGAAGGTGAAAAGGTGCGCGACGTCGAAGGCCGCCGCCAGCGCGTCGCCGAGCCCGTCGGCGGGGTCGAAGGTGACAAAGCCGCCGCCCGCGTAGGGCCCCGTGGACGCCCCGCGCTCGATTGCCTTATCGACGCCCGAAGTCAGCGCCCCCTCATCCCCTTCCGCCTCCTCTTCCAGAAGCTCCCGGTAAAACTCGCGCGCTCGCGGGCTGCCGGAGATGCCGGCCACGAAGGCTGCCACGGCGAGGCGCCAGGCCTGCGGGAAATCCCCCGGCTCTGCCGGCTCGAGCAGGGCGCGGAAGCTCGCCTCGGCGTTGGCTGTGGCGTCGGGGCGGCGCTGGCGCAGCGCGGCGATCTCCGCGGGCGCGTCGGCCAGCAGGTCGACGACGTTGGCGGAAGCGGCGGACTGCTTAGACAAAGAACTCTCCTAACTCGCGGGCGCGGAAGACGGCGCCCGGAATCGCGTCGATGAGCGTGCGGGTGACCTCGGCTCGGGGGTGGGCGAACACGTCCTCGGTACGCCCCCTTTCTACCTGGGCCCCGCCGCTGAAGACACTGACCGTGTCCGAAATCTGCCTGACCACGGCGAGGTCGTGGGAGATGAAGATGAACGTCAGGTCCAGCTCGCGCTGCAGGTTGTCCAGCAGGCGCAGGATCTGCGCCTGCACGGTGACGTCGAGGGCCGAGACCGCCTCGTCGAGCACGACGAGCTCCGGCTCGACCACGAGCGCGCGGGCGATGGCGACGCGCTGACGCTGCCCACCCGACAGCTGCGCCGGGCGCCTGTCGGCGTGCTGCGGTCCCAGTGCCACCCGCTCGAGGTACTCGCGGGCCTTTTCGCGCGCCTTCGCCTTGCCCAGCCCGCCGACGTTGCGCACGGGCTCGGCGACGATGTCCTCGACCGTCATGCGCGGGTCCAGGGAGGAAAAGGGGTTTTGGTGCACCATTTGGATCCGGCTGCGCAACCGGCGCCGCTCGGCGGCCGAGGCCCGGGTGATGTCCTCGCCGCCGAAGACGATGGAGCCCTCGTTCGGGGGCCGAAACAGCGAGATCGCGCGGCCCGTCGTGGTCTTGCCGGAGCCGGACTCCCCCACCAGCGCGTGGGTGGAGCCGCGCGCCACGTCGAAGCTCACGCCGCCGACGGCCGTGATGTCCCCGAAGCGCACCGCGAGGTCGCGCACCTCGAGCAGGGTGTCGCCGGTGGCGGCGGGGCGCCGGTAGGCGTTGGCGGAGGCGAGCGAGGGGGCGTCGGCGAGCAAGCGGCGCGAGTAGTCCTGCTGCGGGTTGGCCAGCACCGCCTCGGTGGGCCCGGCCTCGACGACCTTGCCGCGCTCCATGACGACGATCTCGTCGGCGCGGTCGCCCGCCACCGCGAGGTCGTGGGTAATCAGCAGGATCCCCAGACCGAGGTCCTCGCGCATGCGGTCGATGAGGTCGAGGATGGTCTTTTGCACCGTCACATCCAGCGCGGAGGTCGGCTCGTCGGCGATGAGCACCTCGGGCTCCAAGGCGACGGCCGCGGCGATGAGCACGCGCTGCTTCATCCCGCCCGACAGCTCGTGCGGGTACTGGCCGTGGCGGCGCTGCGGGTTGTCGATGCCGACCTGCTCGAGCAGCTCCACCGCGCGCTGGCGGCGCTGCTGCGCGGTGCCGACGCCGTGGATGGCCAGGCCCTCCTCGATCGACGCGCCGACCGTCTTGAGCGGGTTGAGCGAGTTGTTCGGGTCCTGCGGCACCAGCCCGATGCGCTGGCCGCGCACGGCGCGCCAGTCCGCCGCGGTGGCGCCCATGATCTCCTCGCCGGCGAACTCGACGGAACCCGCGGCCACCGTGGCGGAGGGGCCGAGCAGGCCGATCGCCGCCAGGGCCGAGGTGGTCTTGCCGGAGCCGGATTCGCCGACGAGCGCCGTCATGCGGCCCGGGCGCACCGCGAAGCTGACGTCGTCGACGGCGCGCACGCCGCCGTAGTCGACGCTGAGCCCCGTGACCACCAGCGACGCCTCATTTGTGCGCTGCTTTTCCTTTGCGGTCATTGCTTCTCCTCCACACCGATGTTGCGCGACAGGCGGTTGGCCGACATGACGGTGGCCACGATGGCCAGCGCCGGCAGCGTGATGGTCCACCACGCGAAGGCCATGAAGTCCCGGCCCTCGGCGATGATCAGGCCCCACTCCGGCACCGGCGGCGGGGCGCCGTAGCCCAAAAAGCCCAGGATGGACAGCTGCAGCACGGCCGTGCCGAACTGCAGGGCCGCCAGCGCGACCACCGGGGTCAGCGAGTTGGGCAGCACGTGGCGCCACAGCACCTGCGCGCGCGTCGCCCCCGAGCCGTAGGCGGCCTCGACGTAGTCGGCCTGGGCGACCGTCATCACGTTCGAGCGCGCCAGGCGGGCGAAGGTGCCGATGGTGGTCACGCCCACCGCGAAGGCCGCCTGCAGGGAGCCGAAGCCCAGCACGATGATGAGGGAGAGGGACAAAAGGATGCCCGGGATGGCCAGGAAGACGTCGACAAGCCGCATGATCACGGTGTCCACCCAGCCGCGCAGCGCCCCGGCGATGAGGCCGAGCGCCGTGCCCACCACGAGCCCGACCGCGACGGCGAGGAGCGCGCCGAACAGCGACTGCCGCGCGCCGTAGACCACGCGGGAGTACACGTCGCGGCCGACGGAGTCGGTGCCGAACCAGTGCTCGCTGCTCGGCGGCAGCAGCGCCTCGTCGGCCCCGGTGTAGGGGTCCCACGTGGCAAACACACCGGGGATGAGCGCCCAGAGGAAGGCGACGGCGAGAACGACGAGCGCCAGGATCGAGCCCGGCGCAAGCCACGGGTTCGCGCGCCCGCGCTTGGCAAAGCGCTTGCTGGGGTGCCTAGAAGGGGTCAGTGCCTGGCTCATGCGCTGTGCCTCGCTTCCTCAGTTGCCTGCTCCGCGTGCAGCTGTTGCGTGCGGGGCTGCTCGTACTCCCCGCGCAGCCGCACGTCGAGCACGGGGTAGAGCATGTCGACGATGAAGTTGATCACCACGTAGGCCACCGCGGCCACCAGCACCACGCCGAGCAGCACCGGCGTATCCCTGTTGGACACCGCAGTGACCACCAGCGAGCCCAACCCGGTGCGCCCGTAGACCGTCTCGGTGACCACGGCGCCGCTGATCAGCTCGCCGAACAGCAACCCCGCCATGGTCAGCGCGGGCAAGGTGGCGTTGCGCAGCACGTTGCGCCAGAAGATGCGGGCCTCGCCCGCGCCGCGCGAGCGCAGCACCTGCACGAAGGGCTGCGCCTTGACCTCGTCGATCGAGCGGATGAGCACCTGGATCAACGGCGCGGCCATGGGCACGACGAGCGTGAGCGTCGGCAGTATCAGGCCCTCCAGCGGGCCCGGGTCGATCACGTCCACCCAGCCCAGCCGGAAGGAGAAGAACTGCAGCAGCAGGATCGCGACCCAGAAGCCGGGCAGGGAGACGAGGAACGAGGGCAGCGCGCGGAAGAAGGAGCCGACCGCCCCCATCCGCGGCAGCGTGGCCACGTACGCGATGATGAGCGCGAGCACCGCGGCCAGGGCGATCGCCGCGCCGGCGAGGGCGAGGGTGTAGGGCAGCGCGTCCGCGATGAGCGCGGCCACGGGGGTGCCCGTGCGCACCGAGTAGCCCAGGTCGCCGGTGATAAACCCGCCGAGCGCCGCGAAGTACTGCACGATCACGGGTCTGTCGGCGCCGAGCTCGCGGCGGATCTCCTCGATCTCCTCCTGCGACAGCCCGAGGGCGGGGTCCGCGTAGCGGGCCATCACGCCGTCGGAGGGCAGGGCCGACAGGAGGAAGAAGGCCACCGTGTAGGCGATCAACAGCACGATCAGCCCCTGCCCCAGGCGGCGCAGTGCGTACTTCATCATTGTGCGCTCCCTTCGCCAGTATCGCTCTTTGAGCTACCCGAGCGGTCCACGTAGACGCCGTAGAAGGACGGCCGCGCCACAGCCTCCGCCGAGAAGCCCTTCAGGCGCGGCGAGAGGGCGTAGACCTGCGGCTCCTCGAACAGTGGCAGGGCGTAGGCCTGCTCGGTGACGTAGTCCTGCACCCGGCCCACGGCCTTGTCGCGGTCCTCCTCCTCGGGCAGGGAGACGGTCTGCTGCAGCAGGTCCTCGAGGTAATCGTCGGCGACTGTCTCCTCGCCGCCGTCCCCGTCGAAGGGGCGGTTAATAAAGACGTCGCGGGCCGAAACCGAGTAGAGCGACTCGATGGCGCCGTAGTCCGCGCGGCCCACCATGGAGTGGTAGATCTGGATCTTCGCCGGGTCCTTGGAGTCGGCGTTCTGGCTGGCGTTGTCGCCGGAGTTGATGTTCAGCTCGACGCCGATGTCGCGCAGCTGGTCCTGGATCATCGTCTGCACCTCCCGCGAGCGCGGCTGCGGCCCCGCGATGTTGACGCGCAGGGAAAGGCGCTCACCGTCTTTTTCGCGCACCCCGTCCGGCCCGGGCTCCCACCCGGCCTCGGACAGCAGGCGCCGGGATTCTTCCGGGTCGTAGGCGTAGGCCTGCGGTTGCTGCGCCCGGTAGCCCAGCCCGTTCTCGGCGACGGTGGAGGTGGCCAGCGGGTAGGAGGGCGAAAACAGCACGCGCAGGATCTCCTCCCTGTCGATGCCGTGGATAATGGCCTGGCGCACCCGGATGTCGCGCAGCAGCGGGTGGTCGAAGCGCAGCGCCAGCTGGTTGTTCATGGAGTTGGTGCCGTGGGACTCGACGATCACGCCGGCGTCTTCCAAATAGCTCTCGGCCGGCGCCGTGATGCTGCGGGCGATGTCGGCCTGGCCCGAGAGCACCGCCCCGGTGCGCATGGACTCCTCCGGGGCGTGGACGTAGCGCACCCCGCCGATGCGGGCGGGCCCCTGGTGCTCGCGCACGGGCGGCGCCCAATTGTAGTCCTGCCGGGTCACCAGGGTCAGCTCGGTGTTGATCTCCTCGCCGGCGATGACGAAGGGCCCGGAGCCGACGATGTTGACGGCGTTGCCGGGGCCGAACTCCTCGTTGCTGAGCTCCAGGGTGGCGTCGGAAAGCAAACCGGCGTTGTAGACGGAGACGGCCTGGGGGAAGCCCGGGGCCGGTTCGGTGAAGTGGAAGCGCACCGTGTTCTCGTCGATGACCTCGCCATAGTCGTAGCCGCTGATCTGCTCGGAGGCGCTGAGCACGCGCTCGGGGTCGCCGCGGCCGTAGAGGTCGATGTTATCCACGACGTTCTGGGCGGTCATGGGCGTGCCGTCGGAGTAGGTCACGTCGTCGCGGATGGTGAAGGTGAACTCGGTGGCGTCCTCGTTGACCTCGGGTAGCTCGGTGGCGATCCAGGGGTGCAGCTCGAGCGTCTCCGGGTCCTGGTAGAGCAGCCTGTCGGTGATCTGGTTGACCACCCCGCCGTTGGGGTAAAAGCCGGCCGCGGGCGGGTAGAGGGAGGTGAACCAGTTCGGTTCGAGGTACGTGATCATCTCCTCTCCCTCCGGCTGACCGACGGAGTCCGCCGGCTTCACGGAATCCGCCGGGGCGCCGCAGCCCGCCACGAGGGCCCCCGCGACCAGGATGGCGGCGCCACCCCGCCGACGCGCCGCGTTCCACACCGCTTTCACGCCACGTCTTCCTTTCTCATCGCTTCTCATCGCTTCTCATCGCTCACAGGCAACGCACGGTACCATACATAGACGACTCTGTTTCTTTCAAGTAGACCGAACGGTACGTAATGGGGTGGGGGTACAGTGGAGGCCATGCACGCCGAGACCTCCATCGCGCTCGTGGGCATGGGCCCGCGCGGCATCTCCACCATCGAGCGCATCGCCGCTTACCTCGCCGCCTCCTCCACCCCGCAGCCCCGGCTCGCGCTGCACCTCATCGACGACTCCGAGATCGGCGCGGGCCGCGTCTGGCGCACCGACCAGACCCGGACGCTGTGCATGAACACGCTCGCCGGCGCCGTCACGCTGTTCACCGAGCCCGGCGCGACCATCGGCGCGCCCGCCCTCGAAGGGCCCACCATGTACGAATGGATCCAGCTGCAGCGCGGCGAGCGCGAGGAGGTCGCCCGCCCGGCGCAATCGCTTTACGACGCCCACCCCGCCGACCCGGCCCGCCTTGAGCGCTACTCCGCGGAGATCTCCGCCACCCGCCCCGAGTCCAACCCCTCGCGCGCCCTCTACGGCGAGTACCTGCACTGGGTCTACGGAGTCGCCCTGGCGCAGCTGCCGGAGACTGTCTCGGTGCACACCCACCGGGCCAGGGCGCAGCGCATCGGCGCAGTCGACGGGCGCGACGCCATCGAACTCAGCGACGGCACCACCGTGCTCGCCGACGCCACCGCTTTGTCCACCGGCTGGGTCCTGCCTGCCACTGCCCCCGAGCCCGGCGGCGGCACGTGGGTGCGCCCCGACAACCCCGTCGAACAAGATGTCTCCGCCCTGCCCGCCGGCGAGGAGGTCCTCGTGCGCGGCCTGGGCATGGGCTTTTTCGACCTCATGGCGCTGAGCACCATCGACCGCGGCGGGCGCTTCGTCGCCGACTCCTCCGCCCGCGCCGGCCTGCGCTACGAGCCCTCGGGCCGCGAGCCGCGCTTGGTGGTCGCCTCGGGCCGCGGCTACCCCTACCTGCCCAAGTCGGAGTACCACTCGCTGCCCCCCGAGGCGCGCCTGGTGCGCCTGCGCACCACCCTGGACGAGCTTTCCTCCCAGTCCACCCCCATCAGCTTCGGCACGCAGATCTGGCCGGCGCTGGTGCGCGACGCCTACGCCCTGTACTACGAGGAATTGGGCCGCGTGCGCCCCGGCGCGCTGAGCGCCGACGCCGCCGCCATCACGCGCCTGATCGACTCCGCCGACCTGGAAGCCGCCGCCTCCCCCACCGACATCGAGGCCGTGCCCGCGGCCCTCAACGAGGCGCTGGACGGGCTTAGCGCCGAGCCCTTCGACATGCTCGAGTGGATCGCCCCCCTGCGCGGCACAGAAGAGCTGGACCGGGACGCGCTCACGCGGCACATCGCCGGGCGCCTGGAGCGCGACATCGCCGAGGCCCTCGCCGCGTGGGACTCCCCGCTCAAGGCCGCCCTGTGGGAGATTTCCTCCGCCCGCCGGCCCACCCAGCTGGCCCTGCAGAACGGCCGCGGCGCGGAGGAGGACCGCCTCACCTCGCTGCGCTCCTTTTTGGCCTTCGGGCAGATGGTCGGCTCCGGCCCGCCCCTGTTTCGCACGCGCGAGCTGCTCGCCCTCGTCGACGCCGGCCTGGTCTCCTTCCTTGGCGACCACCCGACGCTAACCGCCGACGGCGGCCGCTTCACCCTCGCCAGCGCCGGCCGCAGCGCCACCGCGCCCGTGCTGGCCGACGCCTTCCTCCCCGGCCCCGACGTCCGCCGCGCCGCCGACCCGCTGACGCTGTCCCTCCTGCGCACCCGCCGCATCCACCCGTTTACGCCCCACGAGGCCGCCTCCCCGGCCCCGGAGACCGACGCCACCACCCGGCGCACCGTCCACCCCGACGGCAGCATCGACCCGCGCGTGCACATCGCCGGGATCCCCACCGGCGGACAGTGGGCCGACACGACGATCTCCCCCCTGCCCGGCACCGACGCCCCCTTCCTGCAGGAAACCGACAAGGTCGCCGCCTCCCTGCTGCGCGCCGCCGGCGTTACACAGCGAGGGTGAGAACCACCTCGGTGCCCTCCCCCGGCACCGAGCCCACGGTGGCCGAGCCGCCGGCGCGCTCCATGCGCCCGACGATGGAATCGCGCACCCCGTGGCGGTCCGCCGTCACGCCGGCCGGGTCGAACCCGTCCCCCCTGTCGCGCACGTAGACGGCCAGCTCGCCGAGCATGTTCTCGGCGTAGACGTCCACGTGGTCCACGCCCGCGTGCTTCGCGGCGTTGACCATCGCCTCGCGCGCCGCCAGGACGACGGGCTCGGTCTCGCTCGAGAAGGCCACATCCTCGCCCACGGTGACGGGGCGGATGCTCACCGGGTAGAGGTCCTCGACCTCCCCTGCCGCCTTGGCCAGGGCACCGAAGAAGGTCAGCTGGTCCTCCGGGGCGTCGGGGGTGGCGTCGAAAAGCCATGCCCGCAGCTCCCTTTCCTGGCTGCGCGCCAGGCGCGCCACCTCGGCGGGGTCCGCCGCGCGTTTCTGGATCAGCGCGAGCGTCTGCAGCACCGAGTCGTGCAACCGGGAGGCGATCTCGCTGCGCTGGTCCGCCACCGCCTTGGCCTTGCGCTCCTCCACGAGCGAGGAGGTGAGCTTGACCAGCAGCGGCACCACCAGCAGGCCCACTCCCGCCACCGCCGCCAGCACCGCCATGACCACGCCCGTGGTGCCGCCGCCGCTCTCGCCGCCGAGCAGCGCCACCGCCGTCACGCCGCCCATGACCAGCACGATTCCGAGCGCGAGCGCGAGGAAATTGCTCGTCGAGGACAGCCCGCGGTCGTAGGCCTGCCACGCGACGACAGCACCCACGGCGACAACGCCCGTGACAAAGACGAAGATCCAGTTGGCGCCGCTGACCACGCTCAGCGAGACCACCGCCCCCGCGGCGCCCGCCGCGGCCACGAGGTAGAAGGCGGAGGCGGGCCACGCCGAGGCGGGCGCCGCGTCCGGTTCCTCGTCCGCCGGCAGCAGCGGGGTAAACACCCACGCGAGCGCGTACAGGATCAGCCCGAGCCCGCCGGCGAAGCAGGCCACCGCGAAAAACACGCGCACCCAGCGCAGGTCCACCCCGAGGTGCTCCGCCACTCCAACGCAGACGCCGCCGCCGATGCGGCCCCGGCGCTGCCGGTAAAACTGCGGGTAGAGGCCGTGGCGCGCAGTTGTGGTAGGCATGCGCCCATCATCGCACGGCGCCGCGGTGGTTTGAATCGGGGAATACCCTGAAACCAAAAATCGGGGCCGATCCCGATGGTGCTTTCCAACCGGGGGCGCAACACTAAAAGCATGAATACCGCACACCCGAACCCCACCCCACCGTCCACCTCCCTCCGCGGAATGTGGGACACCCGCCCGCCCCGGATCCCCGAGAAACAGGGCGGCAACGCCGTCATCGCCGGCGTCTGCGAGGGCATCGGCGCCCGCTACGGCGTCGACCCCGTCCTGATCCGCCTCGCCTTCGCGGCGCTCACCCTCGCCTACGGCGGCGGGATCTTCCTCTACCTGCTGCTCTGGCTGAACATGCCGCTCTTCGGCACCACCGTCACCCCCTGGGGGGCGGTCAACGCCCCGAAGGACTCCCTCAACAAGGTGGAAAGGGATCAACGGTCCACCGGCTGGGCCCTCCTCGTCGGCCTCGTCATTTTCTTCCCCTCCATCGCTCTTAACGACGGCGGCTGGGCCGCTTCCTCCCTCCTCACCCTGTTCCTCGGGCTGGCCGGCCTCTACCTTTTGCACAAGTCCCAGCCGGTCCCGCCGCACGGGCTTCTGGCTCAATCGTCCGAGAAGCGCAGCGAGGCGGGCCGGCGCGTGGACACCACCCACCTGAGCGTTCCCGCCGGGTACGAGCACCCCGCCGGCCCCGAGGTCACCCCGCCGAGCTGGGACCCGCTCGGGGTGGCGCCCGACCTGTGGCACCTGCCCGATCCCGGGCCCGAGCCCGCACCGGCCCCGCGCAAGGGCAACAGGGTGCTGCGCGGCTTCCTCATCGCCCTCATCCCCGTCAGCGTCATCGCGATCGCCGTCCTCGCCGTCCCCCCGCGCTTGCCCATCTGGCTCGACGAGGAAGACGCGACGCGCACCATCGTCGTGGAGGACGACCTGGCCGACACCTACGACAGCTCCGTGGGCAGCACCCGCCTCGACCTGTCGCGCCTGGAGCAGCTGGAAAAGGACCGCTCCGTCACCGTCGACCACGGCATCGGCACAGTCACCCTCGTCCCGCCGCAGGACGTGCGCGTCGAGCTGGAGTGCACCGTCGGCGTCGGCGAGTACACCTGCCCCACCGTGCTGAACGGGGAGGCCGACGGGCCGACCCTGCACCTGAGCGTGGACGTCGGCATCGGCTCCGTCGACGTCGTGGCCGCGGACTCCTAAGACGCTATCCCGGAACGCCCCGCACTCGCGGGGCGCGGCTTATTCCCACTCGATGGTGGCCGGGGGTTTGGAGGTCACGTCCAACACGACGCGGGTGACGGCCTCGACCTCGTTGGTGATGCGGGTGGAGATGGTCTCCAGCACCTCGTAGGGCACGCGCACCCAGTCGGCGGTCATGGCGTCTTCGGAGGCGACGGGCCTGAGCACCACCGGGTGGCCGTAGGTGCGGCCGTCGCCCTGGACGCCGACGGAGCGGACGTCGGCAAGCAGCACTACCGGGCACTGCCAGATCTGCTCGTCCAGGCCTGCCCGGGTGAGCTCCTCGCGGGCGATGGCGTCGGCTGCGCGGAGCGTTTCCAGGCGCTCCTCCGTCACCTCGCCGATGATGCGGATGCCCAGGCCGGGGCCCGGGAAAGGCTGGCGGCTGACAATGACCTCCGGCAGGCCGAGCTCGCGGCCGACGGCGCGCACCTCGTCCTTGAACAGCAGGCGCAAGGGCTCCACCAGCGTGAACTCGACGTCCTCAGGCAAGCCGCCGACATTGTGGTGGCTCTTGATATTCGCCGTGCCGGTGCCCCCGCCCGACTCGACGACGTCCGGGTAGAGCGTGCCCTGCACCAGGAATTCCACCTCCTGGTCCGACAGCACCTCGGCGACTGCGCGCTCGAAGGAGCGGATGAACTCCGCTCCGATCGCCTTGCGCTTGGCCTCCGGGTCGGTCACGCCGGTGAGCTTGCCCAAAAAGGCCGCGCGCTCGTCGACGGTGACCAGCCGCGCGCCGGTCGCGGCCACGAAGTCCGTCTCCACCTGCTCGCGCTCGCCCTGGCGCAGCAGGCCGTGGTCGACGAAGACGCAGGTGAGGCGGTCGCCGATCGCGCGCTGCACCAGCGCCGCCGCCACCGCCGAGTCCACCCCGCCGGACAGCCCGCAAATGGCGCGGCCGTTCTCCCCGACCTGCTCGCGCACCTGCTCGATGAGCTGCTCCGCGATGTTGGAGGCCGTCCACTCCTGCTCGAGGCCCGCGACCTCGGTGAGGAAGCGGGTGAGCACCTGCTGGCCGTGCGGGGAGTGCATGACCTCCGGGTGGTACTGCACGCCGGCGAAGCGCTTCCCGGTGTGCTCGAACGCCGCCACCGGGGCGCCGGCGGAGGAGGCGGTGACGGTGAAGCCCTCCGGCGCCTGCGTGACGGAATCGCCGTGGCTCATCCACACCGTGTGCTCGGCGGGAAGGCCGTCGTGGAGGACACCGCCCGTGGTGCGCACCGCGGTGCGCCCGTACTCGCGCGCACCGGTCTTTTCCACCTTGCCGCCCAGCGCCTGCGTCATCACCTGGAAGCCGTAGCAGATGCCGAAGATGGGCAGGCCGAGCTCGAAGACCTCCGGGTCGAGCTGCGGGGCGCCCTCCGCGTAGACGGAGGACGGCCCGCCGGAGAGCACGAGAGCGACGGGGTCCTTCGCGCGAACCTCCTCCGCTGTAATGGTGGAGGGAACGACTTCGGAGTACACGCGCGCCTCGCGCACGCGGCGGGCGATGAGCTGCGCGTACTGCGCACCGAAGTCGACGACGAGAACTGGGCGTGTTTGAGGAGTAGTCACGGCCCAAATCTTAGCTGACGGCCAGACCCACCTTCTGGAAGGACTTCGTGTCGGTGTAGCCGCACTTGGCCATCGCCCGGCGCAGCCCGCCCACAAGGTTCGTCGTGCCGTAGGGGTCCGTCGCCGGTCCGTGTAACACCGCCGCCAGCGGCTGGCGCTCGGTGGCGTAGCCGGTGGGTTCGACGGAGCCGCGCGGGAAGCGCGGGTGCGCGGAGGCGGCCTCCCAGTACACCCCGTGCCCGGCCGCCTCCTCGGCGGCCGCGAGCGGGCGGCCCACCATCACGGCGTCCGCGCCGCAGGCGATCGCCTTGGCCATGTCGCCGCTGGTGCGGATCTCCCCGTCCGCGATGACGTGGACGTAGCGCCCCCCGGTCTCGTCGAGGTACTCGCGGCGCGCGGCCGCGACGTCCGAGATCGCGGTGGCCATGGGCACGCCGAGGCCAAGCGCCTGCGCGCTGTTGGTGTTGCCGGCCCCGACAATGATGCCGGCCGCGCCCGAGCGCATGAGGTGGGTGGCCGTGGTGTAGTCGTAGACCCCGCCCGCGATGACGGGGACCTCCAGCGAGCCGATGAACTCCTTGAGGTTGAGCGCCTCGCCGCCGCTTTGCACGTGCTCCGCGGAGATGAGCGTGCCGTGGATGAACAGGATCTCCGCCCCGGCCCGGATCACGCAGGGTGCGAGGCCGCGGGCGTTCTGCGGGGACACCCGCACCCCCACGGTCACGCCCGCGTCGCGCACCTGAGCGATGCGCTCGGCCAGCAGGTCGGGATCCAGCGGAGCGGCGTGGAGCTGCTGCAGGGTCTTCGTCGCGGCGGCGCGCCCGCGCAGCACCTCGTCCACGCGGGCGAAGTCCTCCCCCACCTCGCCGATGCCCGCCACGCGGGCCACCGCCTCCTCGAAGGAGGCGTGGCGGCCCAGCAGGCCCTCGGCGTTGAGCACGCCGAGCCCGCCGTTGCGGCCCATCTCGATGGCGAACTCGGGGCTCGCCAGCGCGTCCGTGGGGTGCGACAGCACGGGGATGTCGAAGTTGTAGGCGTCGAAGCTCCAGCTCGTGTCCACGTCCGAGGAGGAGCGGGTGCGCCGGGAGGGCACCAGGGAGACGTCGTTAAGCGTGTAAGCTCGGCGCGCCTCGCGCCCGATCCCGATTTCAACGTAGTCGCGCATCTGTGTGCTCTTTCCCCTTTTAGCTGTGGTAGTTCGGCGCCTCGACGGTCTGCGTGATGTCGTGCGGGTGGGACTCGCGCAAACCGGCGGAGGTGATCTGGACGAACTGGCGGGTCTGCAGCTCGGCGATGGAGGCGGAGCCCGTGTACCCCATCGCGGCGCGCAGGCCGCCCACGATCTGGTGGGTGATGGCGTCGAGCTCACCGCGGTAGGGCACGCGTCCCTCGACGCCCTCCGGGACGAGCTTGTCCTCGCTGGTTACGTCGGCCTGGAAGTAGCGGTCCTTGGAGAAGGAGCGCTTCTCCCCCGACAGGCCGCGGCCCTGCATCGCACCCATGGAGCCCATGCCGCGGTAGCGCTTGTACTGCTTGCCGCCCACGACAACCACGTCACCGGGGGCCTCCCTCGTACCCGCCAGCATGGAGCCCAGCATGACGGTGGAGGCCCCCGCCGCCAGGGCCTTGGCCACGTCGCCCGAGTGCTGCATACCGCCGTCGGCGATGATCGGCACACCGGCCTCGCGGGCGGGCACGGCCGCCTCGAGAATCGCGGTGATCTGGGGCGCGCCCACCCCGGCGACGACGCGGGTGGTGCAGATGGAGCCCGGGCCGATGCCCACCTTCACGGCGTCGGCGCCGGCCTCGATCATGGCCTTCGACGCCTCGCGGGTGGCCAGGTTGCCGCCGATGACGTCGACACGCTCCCCGAAGTCCTTCTTCACGCGGGAGACCATCTCAAGCACGCGGTTGTTGTGCGCGTGGGCCGAATCCACGACGAGCGCGTCAACGCCCGCCTCGACGAGGAGCGCGGCGCGCTCGTAAGAGTCCTCCCCGGTGCCAATCCCGGCCGCGACAAGGAGGCGGCCCTGGGCGTCCTTGGAGGCGTTCGGGTACTGCTCGCTCTTGACGAAGTCCTTGACGGTGATCAGCCCCGTCAGCTTGTCGTCCGCGTCGACGATCGGCAGTTTCTCCACCTTGTTGGCACTCAGCAGCTTCAGCGCCTCCTGCTTGCTCACCCCGTCCCGGGCGACGACGAGCGGCATGGCCGTCATCACGTCGGCGACCCGGCGGGAGAAATCGGGCTCGAAGCGCATGTCGCGGTTGGTGATGATGCCCACGAGCGTGCCATCCGCGTCCACGACCGGCAGGCCCGAGATGCGAAAGCGCGCGCACAGCTC
The DNA here is from genome assembly GCF_030408575.1 of Corynebacterium auris. NCBI lineage: Bacteria > Bacillati > Actinomycetota > Actinomycetes > Mycobacteriales > Corynebacteriaceae > Corynebacterium > Corynebacterium auris. The sequence goes on along the minus strand of NZ_CP047047.1, from coordinate 460,936 downwards.
GTCGACGTCCGCCAGCGTCATGTCGGGCGCCGCGGTGACCGGGTTGGAGATCATGCCGGACTCGGAGCGCTTCACGATGTCAACGTGCTCCGCCTGGTCCTGCGCGCTGAGGTTGCGGTGCAAAACGCCGATACCGCCCTGGCGCGCCATGGCGATGGCCATGCGCGACTCGGTGACGGTGTCCATCGCCGCCGAGGCGATCGGCATGCTCAGGCGGATGTTGCGGGTCAGCTGCGTGGAGGTGTCCACCTCACCGGGGACGATGTGGGACTCCGCGGGCAAAAGCAGCACGTCGTCGAAGGTCAGGCCGCGCAGGGCCACCTTGTTCGGGTCGTCCCCGCCTGTCAGTACTCGGTTCAGTACTCGATCGTGTGCCATAGAAAACCAGCTCCTTCGCGCGCGTTGCTACCCTGCTTGCTGGAATCATGATATATCGGCCCACAAAATCCCACATTCAGGGAGGTCACCCCTCACGCGGGCCCCCGGGGGAATTGCTTGGCACCACGGCCGGCAATAGGGTAATGGGGTGTGAACTACGACGACATGATGCCCCTCGACCCCTTCGCGAACGATCCCAATGACCCGGCGTCGTTTATCGAGGACGACGAGGTCGCCCGCCCCCTGTCCCCGCAGGAGCGCATCGACGTCACCAACGAACTCGCCCAGGTCCGCGAGTTCAAGAACTACCTCCGCCCGCGCGGGATCCTCGGCATCTTCTTCACGTGCGAGGACTGCGAGCAGGTGCACTACTACGACTGGGAGATCATGGAGCAGAACATGCTCGCCAGCCTGCGCGGCGAGCTGCCCCCCGTGCACGAGCCGAGCGCCGAGCCCAACGTCGAGGCGTACGTGACCTGGGATTACGCCTGCGGCTACATGGACGGGCTCTCTTCGCGCTAGCGGGCAGCTACTGTGCCGCCCCACCCGCCGAGGGCGCGATCGGCACAGCCGGCTGCAGCACGCTCGGCTGGACCGTCGTGCTCGGCGCCGACGTCGCGCTCGGGCGCGGGGCGCTGGTGGGTGTCGGCTGCGTCGTTGCCGGGTCCTCGCGCGGGGGCTCGGGGGTCACGGTCACCGTCACCGTCTGGGTCCGGGTCTCGGTCACCGTCTCCGGGGCCGGCGCGGGCGCGGCGGGGGCGCTCCCCGGCGCCGGCTGCGGCGTTGCCTGCGCGGTCGTGCGCTCGGTGACGGTGACACTCGGGGTTTCGGCCGCGTCTTGGTCCTGGCCCTCGCCGTGGCCGATAATCCCCATCAGCGCCTGCGCCTGGTCGAGCAGGCTGCGGGCCGCGGCGTCGTCGCCCGAGGCGCTCGCCGCCTCAAGCTCCTCGAGGGTGCCGGCCAGCTCCACCACCGCGGCCCTGTCGCCGAACACCGCGGTAGCGGGTCCCCACAGCGGCGAGCCGGGGGTCGCGTTGTAGAGCGCCGAACCGGTCCCGGCGACCAGGGCGGTCGCCGCAGCGGCTCCGATCAGCCCCGCCAGCCAGGGGCTGGTGCCGCGTCGGCGGCGCTTCTCGCCGAGGTCGACGACGGTACTTTCCGAGGTATCGATCTCAGGCGCGGGCGGCATCTGCGCTGCGACTTCTTCTCGGAGCTGGAGAAACAGGGCGGCGAGCTCGTCGCTTCCCCCGGAGGGATCCTCCCCGCGGGAGAGGGCGGTCAGGAAAGCGTCGTCATCTGCGAGCGGCTGAAGGTGCGCGGAAACGCCGTCTCGCTCGGACGGCCTACCCGCGGAATAACGACGCGTCATGCGTGCTCCCCTTCTTCGATGGTCTTGCGGAGGGTGGCAAGGGCACGGTGCTGGGCGACCCGAACAGCCCCGGCGGTACTACCTACAACCTCGGCGGTTTCCTCGGCGGAGAGCCCGACGAACACTCTCAGGATGAGGATGTCGCGCGCCTTGTCACTCAATGAATCGAGCAACGCCCTTACTCTGTTACTACCGTCGCTGAGCAGGGCCAATTCCTCCGGTGTCCCGCCGGTGTACTCCGCGTCCGGGACGTCCTCCGTGGGGTTGAGCTTGTCGCGCGCCATGACGCGGTGCGCGTCGGCGACCTTGTTGAAGGCAATACCATAGACGAACGCCATGAAAGGCTTGCCGGTGTCCACGTAGCGCTCAATGCTGGTGATTACCGCGAGGCAGACCTCCTGGGCCACGTCCTCGGCCGTGGGGGTGCGCCCCCCGCCGATGCGGGCGCGGGCGTAGCGCAGCACGGGAGGGTGGATGAGCCGGACGATCTGTTGTAGCGAGCGACGATCCCCCGCGGTGGCGTGGGGGACGAGCTCGGCGAGCTCGGCATCGAGGTCGCTCGTTGCCATGCGTCTCCTTCCTTCCGCACTGCAGCCGCGGCCCGCCCCGACGCGTGCCGGGGGCCGTTTTTATCAGGGTTACATAGTACGCCGTAGCACGGTGAATGCTCGCACTAGCTGCACATGTGCGCCAGTCGCGCGGCGCCGCGGCACCTCACCAGAAATTCACCGACCTTTAACCTGGAGCGAAACCCCAGGTAGAACCGCGTGATTTCACAGTGATTACACACGTTCAAGATGGCCGTTACCACTCCGACACCAGCCGTTAACTCTGCTTCGGAAGCATGCCTAGCGGCGCACCCGCACGGTGCACCCCGTCCGGGCGGACCACACCGGGCCGACCGGGCCAGCCGTGAACGTTGTTACGTGAATAAGGAGCCTCATTCCATGTCTCAACCCCACCTCCTCCCCGGCCCCAACGCGGATTTCTGGGACTGGCAACTGCACGGCGCGTGCCGTGGCGAGGCTTCGGAGGTTTTTTACCACCCCGACGGCGAGCGCGGGCGCGCCCGCACCCAGCGCGAGAACCGGGCGAAGGCCATTTGCTACACCTGCCCCGTTCTCGCCGAGTGCCGCGAGCACGCCCTGCGCGTCGCCGAGCCCTACGGCATCTGGGGCGGCATGAGCGAGTCGGAGCGCCAGGCGCTTCTGCGCGGCCGCGCGAAGGTCACCGCGGGCTCCCGCTAAGAGCGGAGCACCCCGCGACCGCGAGCGAAAGGGCCCCGGCGCCTCCTCCAGGGAGGCTGCCGGGGCCCTGTGGCCTTTCCAGGCGGGCGCCTTAGTGGGCGTGCCCGTGGTGGTCGTCGCCCTCCTCGGCCGGCTTCGTCACCACGGAGGCCTCGGTGGTGAGGATCATCCGGGCGACGGAGGCGGCGTTGACGACGGCGGAGTGGGTCACCTTGACCGGGTCAATGATGCCCTGCTCGATGAGGTTGCCGTACTCCAGCGTGGCGGCGTTGAAGCCCTCGCCGTTGCCCAGCTCGGCGGTCTTGGCCACGACGACGGAGCCGTCGAGCCCGGCGTTGTCGCCGATCCAGTACGCAGGCTTGGTCAGAGCGCGTGCCACGGCCAGCACGCCGGTCTTCTGCTCACCCGTGAACTCCTCGGCAAACGAGTACAGCTCGCGGGAGATCTGCACCAGCGCGGAACCGCCGCCGGCGACGATGCCCTCCTGCACCGCGGCGCGCGCGGCGTTGATGGCGTCCTCGACGCGCAGCTTGCGCTCGTTGACCTCGGTCTCAGTGGCGGCGCCGACGCGCAGGACGGCCACGCCACCCGAGAGCTTCGCCAGACGCTCCTCCGCCTTCTCCTTGTCCCAGGTGGAGTCGGTGGTCTCGATCTCGCGGCGGATCTGGGCGCGGCGCTCCTCGACGGCCTCGGCGGAGCCTGCGCCGTCGACGATGATGGTGTCGTCCTTGGTCACCGTGACGCGTCGGGCGGCACCGAGGTGTTCCAGGGTGGCGTCCTTGAGGTTGAGGCCAACCTCCGGGTCGATCACGGTGGCGTTGGTGACCACGGCGAGGTCATCCATGAACGCCTTGCGGCGCTCGCCGAAGTAGGGCGACTTCACGGCGACGACCTTCAGGGTCTTGCGGATGGTATTGACCACCAGCGTCTGCAGCGGCTCGCCGTCCACGTCCTCGGCGATGATGAGCAGCGGCACCGAGTCGTTGGCCACCTGCTCCAGGAGCGGCAGAAAGTCCGGCAGCGAGGAGACCTTGTTGCGCACGAGCAACACGCGCGCGTCCTCGAGGATCGCCTGGCCGGCGTCTGGGTCCGTGACGAAGTAGGGGGAAAGGAAGCCCTTGTCGAAGGAGATGCCCTCCGTGATGTCCACGTAGGACTCCATCGACTGGGACTCCTCGACGGTGAGCACACCGTCCTTGCCCACCTTGTCCATCGCGCCGGCGACCATCTCGCCGACCTCGGGGTCGCGGGAGGAGACAGTGGCCACGTTGGCGATCTCCGCGGAGGAGGACACCGGGGTGGCGCGCTGCTTCAGTTCCTCGACGACCTTCTCGGCCGCGGCGGCGATGCCCCTGTTCAGCTCGATGGGGTTCGCCCCGGCCGCGACGTTGCGCAGCCCCTCGGACACCAGCGCCTGCGCGAGCAGGGTCGCGGTGGTGGTGCCGTCGCCCGCGATGTCGTTGGTCTTCACGGCCACGGACTTCACCAGCTGGGCGCCGAGGTTTTCGAACGGGTCCTCGAGGTCGATGTCGCGGGCGATGGTCACGCCGTCGTTGGTGACGGTCGGCCCGCCCCACGCCTTGGAGAGCACCACGTTGCGCCCGCGGGGGCCGAGGGTGACCTTGACCGCATCGGCGAGGGTGTCCACGCCGCGCTGGATGCCTTCGCGGGCTTCCTGGTCAAATGCAATCAGTTTTGCCATTGGTGGCTAAGCCCCCTTTGCTTACTTTTCGACGACGGCCAGCAGGTCGCGGGCGGAGAGGAGCAGGTAGTCTTCGCCGTTGTACTTCAGCTCGGTGCCGCCGTACTTGGAGAACACGACGGTGTCGCCCTCCTTGACGTCGATGGCGACGCGGTTGCCGTTGTCGTCCAGGCGGCCCGGGCCTACGGCGATGACGACGGCTTCCTGCGGCTTCTCGGCAGCGGAGTCGGGGATGACCAGGCCGGAGGCGGTGGTGGTCTCGGCCTCGGCGATCTGGACGAGGACCTTGTCTTCGAGCGGCTTGATGTTGACGTTAGCCATGATCAACAACCTTTCGTGATGTGTTGAGCCTTGTTCAGTGTCAGCGGTTCTTCGTGGGCGCAGCCGTCGTCGCGGGTGAACAACTGTGCTCGAAACAACCTGCTAGCACTCTACCCGCACGAGTGCTAAACAACAACACTTAAGGCACGCCGGGCTACCGGGCTACCGGGCTACTCGGTGTCCCGGCGGTTCACCACCGCGTTGTGCCACAGTTCGTACTCCTCGGCGTTATCAGCGCGGTAGTTGGCCACCGCCCGCACCGACTGCTCGATGGCCGCGACGGTCGCCTCACCGAGATCGCCTCCCTCCTGGGCCGAAAAGAGCACCGGTCCGCACACCGCGCGCGTCGGGTCCGCCAAAAACTCCGGGTTGGCCGTGTCCGCAGTATTGCGGGCAAGCGAGGCAACCGGGTTCGGCTGGCCGCCGCGGGTATCCGCCTGCGGGTCGTAGAACAGGGCGTAGCGCTCGCCTTCCTGCTCGAAGGCGGCGTCTGTGGTGGTGGCGGTCGCGTGAGCGCCGATCAGGCGGCCGGCGTCTTCCGGGCGGAAGATCACGCGGCGGTACTCAAGGTCCGGTTGGACGATCACGCCGAATCGCTCGGCGGGGGCGTTCGTGGGGGCGGCGGTGGTCGGGGTCTCAGAGCTCATGGTGGGCAGTACCTTTCCCTGCGGTAAACGAACACCGCCAACGCTAGCCTGATTCGCCGCCGCGGGCAGCGCGCCAACTAAAAACGGGAGCTAGACCAGCGGGGTTTCCACCTCAAGGGTCGGGTTCGTGGCCGCTGCCAGGTCGGACGGTGCGGCCCCCTCGTGGATGAGCTGCGCCGCCAGCGCCGCCACCATCACGCCGTTGTCGGTGCACAGGGAAAAGCGCGGCACGCGCAGCTCGACGCCTCGCTCGGCGCAGCGCTGCCCGGCGAGCTGGCGCAGCCGCGAGTTCGCCGCCACACCCCCGCCGAGAAGCAGCGTGCGCGCCCCCGTGTCCTCGCAGGCGAGCACGGCCTTGGCGGTGAGCACGTCGCAGACCGCCTCCTGGAACGAGGCGCACACGTCCTCCACCGATATCACCCGACCCTCGCGCTCGGCGGCCTCGACGTAGCGCGCCACCGCGGTCTTTAGCCCGGAAAAGGAGAAGTCGTAGCGGTGCTCGCCGCGCATGTCCTCCGCTTTTGTCAGCCCGCGGGGAAAGTCGATCGCCGCGCGGTCACCGCGGGCAGCAAGCTTATCGACGACAGGCCCGCCCGGGTACCCCAAGCCGAGGAGACGGGAGACTTTGTCGTAGGCCTCACCGGCGGCGTCGTCAAGCGTGGATCCGAGCTCCTTCATCGGCCGGCCCACCGCGCTGACCTCGAGCAACTGGGTGTGCCCGCCGGAGACGAGCAGCGCGATCGAGTGCGGCAGCTCCGCCGCGCCGTCGAGGTTGGCCACCGCGACGTGCCCGCCGAGGTGGTTGACCCCGTAGAAGGGCACCCCCCACGCGGCCGCGTAGGCCTTCGCCGCCGAGGACCCGACAAGCAGCGCCCCGGCGAGACCAGGGCCGATTGTCGCCGCCACTGCGTCGGGCGCGCTCACCCCCGCCTCTCCGAGCGCCTGCTCCATGACCTGCGGCATGGCCTCCAGGTGCGCGCGGGAGGCGATCTCGGGCACGACGCCGCCGAAGCGGGCGTGCTCCTGCATGGAGGAGGCCACGGCGTCGGCCAGGATGTCCATGGTGCCGTCCGGGTGCAGCTCGACGATGCCCACGCCCGTCTCGTCGCAGGAGGTCTCGATGCCAAGGACGATCATTCTTCTTCCCTTCCGCCGTGTCTCTCGCTCGCGCGGTGGCGCATCATGGAGTACGCGTCCACGCCGGAGGGTTGATAGTAGTTCTTGCGCACCGCGAGGGTGAAAAAGTCGAAGCTCTCGTACATCGCGATCGCCCGCGCGTTGTCGGTGCGCACCTCGAGGAACATCGGGCCGTCCATGAGGTCGGCGGTGTGAACGAGCTGATCCATCAGGGCGCGGCCCAGCCCGCGCCCCTGGTAGGCGGGGTCCACGCCGATGGTGTGCACCTCGAACTCCGGGTCAGAGCGGGGGCCGAGCATGGCCAGCCCGGCGTAGCCGACCAGACGCTCCCCGTCGTCGGGCTCATCCGCGAACGCCCCGACGTAAAAGGTGTAAGGCTGCGCCAACTCCGAGACGAAGACGTCGCGCGACCAGGGAGCGTCGCCGGCGAAAAGGACGGCCTCGATGGCTGCGACGCGGGCGGCGTCACCGCGCGTGAGCTCGCGCATCCTCATCGCCCGGCCTCCTTTTCGGTGACTGCCACGGGCGGGATCGCGGGCGAGAGGGGCTTGTGCGCGGGCGGGACCGCGTCGGGTCGGCGCAGGTAGTGGGGCACGAGCGGGCCCGGCTTCGCGTCCAGGTCAGCGGCGGCCACCAGGCCGGCGGCGCGCGGGGCCGCGTAGGTGGTGCGGCGGGCGGGCACGCGCACCTCGCCCGCGAGCTCGGCGGGCACGCTGAGTACGTCGATATCCCCGGGCACTGCCAGGTCCGCTGGGGCGCACACGCCGGGCCCGTCGACGCGGCGGCCGTCGGCGTAGCGCGCCCAGTAGACCTCGCGGCGGCGGGCGTCGGTAAGCACGAGCGCGCTGCCCTGCCCCGCCAGCTCTGCGGCGGCCGCGTCGTGCGTGACCACCCCGTGGACCGCGATGCCGAGGGCCTGGCCCAAAGCGGCGGCCGTGGCCATGCCCACGCGCAGCCCCGTAAAGGGGCCGGGGCCGCAGCCGACCACGATCGCGCCGAGGTCGGCGAAGCTCAGGCCCGCTTCCTTGAGCAGCCGCGTCGCCGTGGGCATCAGCTCCTCGTTGTGGGCGCGCGTGCGGCGCACCTTTTCCGCGAGCGTCCGGCCGTCAGCGGTGTCGACGACGCCCGCGATCAGGTCCGCCGTGGTGGTGTCGAGGGCGAGGACGATCACGGCGCGGGCGTCCCCAGGACCCAGGAGCCGGCGGCGGTGTGGAAGGGCAGCGCCGCGTTCAGCGGGTAGGGCTGGTCCATCGGGATAGTGCACAGGTCGACGGCGTTGAGGTCGACCTCGTCGAGTACGGGCGCGGAGCCGTCGCTCGGCAAAAGAACCATGTAACCGTAGCGGCCGTCGAGGTCCACTGCGGACTCGTCAATCCCCAGCTGCGAGATCTTGTCCGCGGCAAGGGGGGCCGGCTCGGTCGGGCACAAAGTGACGTAACCGACGTACAGCGCCGGGTCGTACACCCGGGCCGGGTCGACGAGCTGGGCCACCACGACGTCTCCGTCAGCGGGCGTCGACTCGCGCAGGCTGCGCTCCAGTGAGTTGGTGTACGGCCCCTGCGCCTCACCCTCGGCCTGCGACTGCGGGATGAAGATGATGGCGGCGAGGACAGCCAGCCACAAAACGACGGCCAGGGCAACCCAGGAACGGTGCTTGGTGTTCAACGTCAACATGGTTGCCCAGCTTAGCGCCCCACCGTGCGCCACGAGACGATGCGTGCCTCGCACTCCGGGTCCTGCGCGGCCAACGTGGAACGATCCAGCGCAACCACGAGGTAGCTCCCCGCGATCTGTTCGACGAGCCCGCCGCCCCACTCGGCGACCACGACCGCCTGCTCGAGCTTCGTGTCCAAGTCGAGCGCGTCGAGCTCTCCGAGCGGGTCACCCGAAGAACCCTCGCCTAGAAGGCGGTAGGCGTCCACGTGCACGAGCGCCGGGCCCTGCCCGGCCGGGCGGTGCTCCCGCGCGATGACGAACGTCGGGCTGGTCACCCGGCCGCCGACCCCCATTCCCTCCGCGATTCCCTGCGTCAGCGTGGTCTTCCCCGCCCCCAGCGGGCCGTCGAGAATGACCACGTCTCCCGCCTCGGCCGCCCGGCCGAGCTCGCGGCCGAGCGCCTTCGTCTCCGCGGCGCTGGCGCATACGCGCCGGCCCTCCCGCGCGAACGAGTCCTTCATACCTGCCCCTTAGATCCCTTCCGTCTTCTCGCACGCCGTCTTTTCGCACCCTCGGTACGTCCGTTGCGTGCGCCCCGTCGGCGCGCACACCACCTCGTAGTTAATCGTGCCAGTACTACGCGCCAGTTCCGTCGCACTCATCCCCCCGGCGCCGAACAGCACGGCCTCGTCGCCTGCGGCAACGCCGTGCGGGTTGTCCCCCAGCCACACGACGAACTGGTCCATGCACACGCGCCCGACCTGCGGGTAGCGTCGCGCGCCCACCCCGACGGCGAAGCGGCCCTGCCACGCGCGCGCCACCCCGTCCGCGTAGCCGGCGGAGATCACGGCGGTGAAGCCGTCGTCGGGCGCGCGCCAGGTCAGCCCGTAGCTCACGCCCTCGCCCTTGCCTACGCGGCGCACCGCCAGCACCCGGGCCACCCACGACATCGCCGGGCGCAGGCCGTTGTCCGCCCCCTCCACGGGCTCCAGCCCGTACAGCGCCAGCCCCACGCGGGCCTGGTCGAAGAGGAAATCGCCCCGGGTCAGCGTCGCGGGCGAGTTGGCCAAATCGTTGCGCTCCACGTTCAGCCCGTGGGCCCGGGCGCAGTCGATGGCGCGGCGAAAAGCCCGGGCCTGCACGTCGTTGTAGGCTTCGTCCGGCTCGTCCGCGCAGGCCAGGTGGCTCATCACCCCCACCACGTTCAGCCCGGCGCGCGCCGCCAAAGAAAACGCCTCCCGCCAGTCCTCCTCGTCGATGCCGGCACGGTTCATGCCCGTGTCCACCTCGAGGTGGACGGGCGCGCTCGTGTGGGCGTCGACAAGCGAGCGAAGGTGCTCCACGCTGGGCGCGGCGACCTCGATGCCCTCGGGAATCACCTCGCCGGGCGCCCACAGCCACGCCACCACGGGCTTCCGTGTCAGCTCGCGCACGCGCTGCGCCTCGGCGAAGGTGGCCACCCCGAATGCGTCCGCGCCCGCGGCCTCCATCACCGGCACGACGCGCTCGACCCCGTGGTTGTACGCGTTCGCCTTCACGACGGCCACAAGACGTGCCCCGCCCACCAGCGACTTCATCGTGCTGGTGTTGTGCGCGATCGCGCCCAGATCAATGCGGGTGTCAAGCAAGCTCATGCGCTTAGCCTAAACCCGCCGCCCCTACGCCAGGTGCAGGGCACCCAGCAGCACGAGCAGGCCCGCCACGGACCACGTCGCCGCCGAGGTGACGGTGCGCGGGTTGGCGCGCGCCCAGGCAAAGCCGCGCCCGAGCGTGCTGCCCGGGCGGGCGCGCACCCACCCGACGAGGAGCGCGGACAGCGTCGGCAGGCTCAGCGCGACCGTGGCGTAGAGCACCAGCGACCCGTAGCGCACCGCGGGCTCGATACCGGCGGCCGACAGGACCGCCAGCCCGCCGTAGAACGGCACGGACGTGGCTGACTGCACCACCCCGAGCACAACGCCGGTGAGCACGGTGAGCAGGTTCGGGGCGCGCAGCGGGCGCATGATCTTTTCCACCAGCTCCGAGTTGCTCCCGCCGCGCAGCGCCAAAAGGGCCGTGGCCAGGCCCACCACCACGAGGATCACGCCGAAAACGGGCCCTTCGACGAAGCGCTGCACCACAGGGCCCAACCCGTCGAAGACGAGGAGCATGACCAGAGCCAGGCCCGCCACACCCAGCCAGTCACCGGCGATGAGCAGCGAGGTAATCGCCGCGTAGCGCCCCGGCTCGGCGGTGCCGCGGCGTGGCACGGTGATGCCGACGGCCACGATCACCCCGATGAGCAGCAGGTTGATCGAGTCGACGAAGGCGAAGGTCAGAGCTGTGAGCACTGCGGCGCGACGCTACTCGACGGTTACGGACTTGGCCAGGTTGCGGGGCTTGTCGATGTCCTCGTTGCCGTTCTCGCGGGCGATGTCCGCCGAGAGGAACTGCAGCGGCACCGTGGCCAGAAGCGGCTGCATGATCGTCGGGGTCCGCGGGATGCGCACCAGCCAGTTGGCGTAGGGCTCGACGGCGGTGTCACCCTCCTCCGCGATGACGATTGTTTTCGCGCCGCGCGCCCGGATCTCCTGGATATTGGAGACGATCTTCGAGTGCAGCTGCGAGACCCCCCGGGGGCTGGGCACGATGACGACGACGGGCAGGTCGTCCTCGATCAGCGCGATGGGCCCGTGCTTGAGCTCTCCCGCCGGGAAGCCCTCGGCGTGGATGTAGGCCAGCTCCTTGAGCTTGAGCGCGCCCTCGAGCGCGATGGGGTAGCCCACGCCGCGGCCGAGAAAGAGCATCGTCTTCACCGCCCCGAGCGTCCGCGAAATCTGCGCGACCTGCTCGCGGGCCTGAAGCACCGCGTCCACCTTGGCGGGGATGGCCTCCAGCTCCTGCCAGATCTGGCGGATCTCGTCCGGGTACTTCGTCCCCTTGGCCTGGGCCAGCGCCAACCCCACGATGTAGTTCGCCGCCACCTGAGCCAAAAACGCCTTCGTCGAGGCGACGCCGATCTCGGGCCCGGCGTGGGTGTAGAGCACGGCGTCCGACTCGCGCGGAATCTGCGATCCGTTGGTGTTGCACACCGCCAGAACCTTCGCTCCCTGCGCCTTGGCGTGGCGCACCGCCTCCAGCGTGTCGGCGGTCTCGCCCGACTGCGAGATGGCGAGCACGAGCGTGCGCTCGTCGAGGATGGGGTCGCGGTAGCGAAACTCCGAGGCGACCTCAATCTGCACCGGGATGCGCACCCAGTGCTCGATGGCGTACTTCGCCGCCAGCCCCGAGTGGTACGCCGAGCCGCAGGCCACCACGAAGACCTGGTTGAAGGACTTCAGGTCACCATCAGTCAGGTTATTCTCGTCCAGCGTGACGCGGTTGCCGTCCCAGTGCCCGGCCAGCGTGTCGCGCACGGCGGCCGGCTGCTCGAAGATCTCCTTCATCATGAAGGAGTCGAAGCCGCCCTTCTCCGCCGCCTCCAGGTCCCAGTCGATGGTGAAGGGGGAGCCGGTACCCGGCGTGCCGTCGAAGTTGAGGATCTCGTAGCTGTCCTTGTCGATGATCACCACCGAGTCCTGGCCCAACTCCACCGCGTCCTTGGTGTGCTCGATGAACGCCGCGACGTCAGAGCCGAGGAACATCTCCCCCTCGCCCACGCCCACCATGAGCGGGGTGGAGCGGCGCGCCGCGATGATCCGGTCGGGGTGGTCCGCGTGCATGAACAGCAGCGTGAACGCGCCCTCCAGGCGGTTGAGCACCTGCAGCGCCGAGGCCCGGAAGTCGCCCGCGGTCTCCCCCTCGTTGTACGCCAGGGCGAGAAGGTGCGCCGCCGTCTCCGAGTCGGTGTCGGAGGACAGCGTGACGCCACGCTGCTCCAGCTCGGCGCGCAGCGGGCCGAAGTTCTCGATGATGCCGTTGTGGACGATGGCCACCTTGCCGTCGAAAGACATGTGCGGGTGCGCGTTTTCGTCCGTAGGCCGGCCGTGGGTGGCCCACCGGGTGTGCCCGATCGCCGTGGTGCCGGCCAGCGCGCCGCGGCCGGCCTCCGCGATCTTGTCGTCGAGGTTGGCGAGCTTGCCGGCACGCTTGACGACGTCAAAGCCGCCCTCGCCCGCCACCGCGATGCCCGCGGAGTCATACCCGCGGTACTCCATGCGCCGCAGCGCCGCGACAGCGATGTCGAGCGAGGCCCGCTCGCCCACGTATCCCACGATTCCACACATAGCGAACACAATAAACCACCGGCCGCGCCGCTTCCCAACGGCAACGCGCCGCCGCGAGAGACCCCGACCGCCTGCACGCTTTCAAGTATTCTCGAATGCGTGTCTGCGAATCTGAAGAAACTGTCCTCCCTGTCTAAAAAGGGACCCCACCACGTGCTCGAGGGCGACCTCGGCTACACGGGCCTGCCCGGAAAGGTTTACGCCCCAGAGAAAGGCAAGGACCTTCCCGCCGTCGCCTTCGGCCACGACTGGGTGCGCGGCGTGGACGATTACCGCGATACTCTGCGCCACCTGGCCAGCTGGGGCATCGTCGCCGCCGCGCCGGACACGGAAACCGGGCTGCGCCCGGACCACGCCGGCCTCGCCGCCGATTTGGAAACCACCCTGCAGATCCTCGCGGGTGTGCGCCTGGGCAACGGCAATATCACCGTCTCCCCGGGCAAGCTCGGCCTCGCCGGGCACGGCATGGGCGGCGGCGCGGCCATCCTCGCCGCGGTGGACAACAAGAAGGTCGCCGCCGTCGCCGCCGTTTACCCCGCCTCCACCGCGCCTTCCGCCGTGGAAGCGGCCCGCAGCGTTCTTCTGCCCGGCATGATTATCGGCCCCGACTCCGACAGCAACGCGATCTTCGATCCCGGCAACCCCGCCGACGTGGCCTACAACTGGGCCGGCGAGAAGGTCTACCGCGTGATCAAGAACGGCAACCAGCGCGCGATCCCCGAAGACGGCCTGTTCAAGCGCCTCACCGGCCTCGGTGCGCCGAACCGCAAGGTCCAGCAAACGGTCCGCGGCCTGCTTGTCGGCTACTTCCTGCACCAGCTCGGCGGGGAAAAGAAGTACGCCGCTTTCTCCGCTCCGGACGCCTCCGGCGGCGGGGTGTCCTCCGTGGCCGGGGAGGGCATCGCGTCCCTCGTCGGCTTTGACACCGCGGGCGACGCGCTCAAGCTGGGTTAGACGGCCCCGGGTTAGACGGCCCCGGTCGGTTCCGCTTCGCTCGGGCCCGGACCAGCCGGGTCGTCGCGCTGCATAATCTGCTGCACCCTGGTGCCGCGGCGCTGCGGCCGGTAGGCGCCGCGCGGCGGGTCCATCGGCGGAGTACGCAGGTTGAGCTCCCTGATCACCTGCTGCTGGCGCCCCGCTTGCTCCATCTTCCGGTGGGCCTCGTTGATCGCCGCCTCGAAGTCCGCCATGCGTTTCGCGGTGCGGAGCTTGTACTGCTCTACAAACTCGAGAAAGTCCATTACCATCCACTCGTTTTCTTGATCTGGGAACCTGTCGGGGTGCGAGAAGGCTCTGGGGGTGACGGGGGCGCCGGGGGCGCCGGCTGCTCAGTGACCGCTGGCGCCTCCGGGGCAGGCGGTGTGGCGGCCGCGGGTTCGGTCGCGGGAGCGGCCGGACTATCCATGGGGGCTGCGTGGGCTGCGTGGTCGAGGTGCGCGAGCTTTCCGGCGGGCGGCGGGGGCTCCTTAACCTGCGCCAGCTCGGGCGGCGGCGTGAAGGATCCCTCCGGTGTTACGGGCTGGGGCGCCGGGGCCGGTTCCGGGCAGGGCGGCGCGGGCTCGCTGTGCCCGTCGCAGGCACAGTCGCACGTGTACTCGTGGCCGCAAGGCGGCAGCACCTGCTCGACGGCCGCTCGTACCGCCGCCTCGGCGTGGCTCACGGCGGAGGCGATACCGTGCGCGCCCGCCTGCCCTGCCGAGGCGAGCGCCTCCGCAGCTGCCGCCGCTGCGGCGACGGACCCAGCGGGGGAGCTCGCCGCGCGGTTCGCGCACGAGGTATCCAGGCCGGCGTCGATGTCGGCATCGATGTCGATGTCTATGTCGATTTTGGCCACGAGCGTCGCGTTCGTCGCGGCGGGACCCGCCGGCGCGAGGGCCGCGGAGCTCGCGGCTGCCGAACTGGACGCCGCGGAGCTCGCCACCGCGGAACTCGGCACCGCAGAACTCGGCACCGCAGAGCTCGGCGCTGTAGGAATGCTGCCAGCATCGCGCGGCTGAGGCGGTTCGGGCGCTGGTGCGGGTGTTGGTGTGGGAGCAGGTGCAGGCGCGGCGGCGGGGTGCGTCGGCGGGGCCGGCACGGGGCGCGGTTCCTCGCACACCGGCGTCACCGTCGGCCGGGGCGTCTCGGCAGCGCAGGGCGCGGGCTGTGCCGGCGGCGGGGCCGGCCTGTGCTGCTCCGCCTCCCGGCACATCAGTTCGCACTCGTTCAGGCAGCGCTCGATGCTGTCGTTGCGGTCCTTGACCGTCCCGAGCACGTTGCTCAGCCCCTCGCCTGCCAACGGGAGCAAAAGCGACACCACCTGTGCGTGCGGCGAGGCTTTGCAGACCATGAGGACGAGCGAGACGAGGTCGAGCATCGCCGACGCCCCCGCGTCCGAGGTAGTGCACACCTCGTCGATTGCCGTGCAGCACTGGTCCACGGCCTCGCGCAGCCGCTCGGCGTTGTCTCCCTGCTGGTTCTCCCCCGCCTGCCGGGATTTTTCGTCCGGGCCGATGCCGACGCTGTCGAACCATTCGCCCACGCCGTCCATCTTGTCCATGAACGCGCTTGCGCCGAGCTCCGCGAGGATCTTCTCCACCACGTCGCGCCCCAGCCCGATGAGCTTGCCGGCGAAACGCGCCCCGCGAGGGCGCGTGAGGTTGTCGGCCCCGGCACGCACCAGCGCCAGGTTCATTCCTTCGGTCTGGCGCTGGGCGGCCGTGATCTGGGCCGCGACGGCGTTGATGTGGGCCACCTGCGTCGGCGGGGCGAGAGGGATCGAGCTCGCGTCGACAACGATGCGCGAAAGCTTGTCCAGGACCCCCTCCATCAGCGCGCACCCCCGCCCAGGGCTTCGGCGTTGCGGGCGTCGCTCGCCTCCACGGTGTCCACGAGCCCGATGATCTGCTCCCACGCGGCCACGCGGTTTTCCATGAACTCTATGGTCAGGTGTTGGATTCGCACCATCGCGCGCGAGAGGCTTTCGGCAGTGGCGGCAAACCCCTGCCCCGCCGCGCCCGACGGAAAGTCGGGCAAGTTCGCCCGCAAGTCGGCGATCACCTGGCGGTGTTCGTCGACAGCGGCGCGCAGCTCGGCGCGCGCGATCTCAGGATCCACGTTCAGCGGAACGCTCATGTCCCCCATTCCCCCTTGGGCGGCCCCTCGGCCGCCCCCTCGCAGGGCCAAAAATACTTGCACCCTACTTAGACTGTCTTTTACCCCGCCAGGTTCCCGCTACCCCCATTATTTTTGGCCGGGACCGGCACACAGGACGCTACACTGCCGCCACGACCGCCGCGAGTTGACCGGCAACGCGGCGCGCCACCTCCGAGTCGGCGGCTTCCACCATGACGCGGAAAAGCTCCTCCGTGCCGGAGGGACGCAGCAGAACCCGGCCCGACTCCCCGAGCTCGTCCTCGGCCGCGTCGATTGCGCTGAGCACGGAGTCGTCCTTCAGGATGAGCGCCTTGTTCGACACCGGCACGTTGATGAGCACCTGCGGCAGTACCGTCATCACGCTCGCCAGGTCCTCCAGCGTGCGACCCGTCTCCGCCATCCGGGCCATGAGGGTCAGGCCGGACAGGGTGCCATCGCCGGTCGTCGCGTGCGCGGGGATCACGATGTGCCCGGACTGCTCGCCGCCGAGGGAGTAATCGCCGCGCCCCAGCTCCTCGAGAACGTAGCGGTCTCCGACCTTCGTCTCCTTCACGGTGATCCCCTCGCGCTCCATCGCGAGCTTCAGCCCCAGGTTGCTCATGACCGTGGCAACCAGAGTGTTTTCGTGCAAGCTGGAACGCTCCTTCATCCCGGTGGCGAGGATCGCCATGATCTGGTCGCCGTCGACGATGGTGCCGCGCGCGTCGACAGCCAGGCACCGGTCCGCGTCCCCGTCGTGGGCAAGCCCGATGTCCGCGCCGTGTTCGACAACCGCCGCCTGGATTTTGTCCATGTGGGTGGACCCGGAGCCGTCGTTGATATTGAAGGCGTTCGGCGAGTTGAAGATGGGGATGACCTCGGCTCCTGCCGCCGCATACGCCCTAGGCGCGACCTCGAAGGCGGCACCGTTGGCGCAGTCGACGACGACCTTGATTCCGCTCAGGTCGGTCCCCACGGCCTCGCGCAGGTGGGCGAGGTAGCGCTCCCGCGCGTCCATCCCCTCCTCGATCACGCGCCCGATACCGGTGCCGGTCGGCCCCGTCTCGTCGAGCTCCGCCATTGCCGCCTCGATGCTGTCCTCCACGCTGTCGGGAAGCTTCCGGCCCCCGGCCGAGAAGAACTTGATGCCGTTATCCGGCATCGGGTTGTGGGAGGCCGAGATCATCACGCCGATGTCGGCACCGTAGTCGTCGGTAAGAAATGCCAGGCCCGGGGTGGGAATCACGCCGACGCGCAAGACATCGACGCCTTTCGACGCCATCCCCGCCGCCATGGCCGAGGCGAGCATCTCCCCTGACACGCGGGGGTCCCGGCCGATGATGGCCGTGGGTCGGCGCTGGCCCGATCCCGCCTTCTCCGTCAGCACTACCGCCGCCGCAGCGCCCAGCTTGAGCGCCAGCGGGGCGGTGAGCACCTGGTTGGCGAGGCCGCGGACACCGTCGGTTCCAAACAATCGAGTCATGGCGCCAATTATGCCCGAGGGCACCCGCCCGCCCCGGCACACGGCCCGTGAAACAAAGGGGTCCGACGACGCCGAAGCCGCCCGGCTGGAAACCAGCGGGGCGGCGTGAGCGGCATACCTCGGGCGATTAACGCTTGGAGTACTGCGGAGCGCGGCGGGCCTTGTGCAGACCGGCCTTCTTGCGCTCGACGGCGCGGGCGTCTCGGGTGAGCAGGCCAGCTTTCTTCAGGGTCGGGCGCTCAGCCGGGTTGTAGACGTTGAGGGCGCGCGCGATGGCCAGGCGCAAAGCGCCAGCCTGACCGGTCGGGCCACCGCCGTTGATGGTGGCCTTGATGTTGAACTGGTTCTCGCGCTCCAGAAGCGTCAGCGGGGTGAGGATGTCCTGCTGGTGCAGCTTGTTCGGGAAGTAGTCCGCGAACTCGCGGCCGTTGACCACGATCGTGCCCTCGCCCTCGGTCACGGTGACGCGGGCGATGGCGCGCTTGCGGCGGCCGACGGTCTGGATCGGGCCCTCGTGGAGGGAGACGACCTCGACAGCCTCCTCGGCTTCGGTGTCAGCCTCGGGGGCGATCGCGTCACCGATGGTGTAGTTGAACTCCTCGGTAGCGGCGGTGGCTGCCTCGATATCGGTGGCAGCGCCGAGGTTTTCTTCTGCGTAGTTGTTCGGTTCGGTCATTACTGTGCCACCTGCTTGAACTCGAAGGTTTCCGGCTTCTGAGCGGCGTAGGGGTGCTCGGAGCCGACGAAGACGTGAAGCTTCTTGATGGACTGGCGGGAGAGGCGGTTGTGCGGCATCATGCCGCGCACTGCCTCCTCGATCACGCGGTCGGCGCGCTCGTCAAGTGCACGACCCAGGGTCATGGACTTCAGACCGCCCGGGTATCCGGAGTGGCGGTAGCGCATCTCGCGGTCGCGCTTGTTCGAGGAAATGTGGACCTTGTCGGCGTTGATCACGATGACGTGGTCGCCGGTGTCGACGTTCGGCGCGAACTGCGGCTTGTGCTTGCCACGCAGGATGTCCGCTGCGGTGGAAGCAAGCTTGCCCAGAACCACGTCGGTGGCGTCGATGACGTACCACTTGCGGGTGATGTCACCGCTCTTCGGGTGGTAGGTAGACATGCATGACTCCTTAAAGTCTGTCTAGAGAGCTGCCGGCCAGTTTCGAGTGCGCCCCGCCGCACCCGCCGGCGGCCGGTGGAGACCCGGCGGGTGGAGCGCCCGGAGGCGCCAGAACACACAGGTGTATAAGGCTAGAGGACTGCCCCGCCAAATACCAAAACGCGCCAAGGCGCCGCCGCGGCGTGCGCGGCGGCGCCTTCCCCCGATGCGTTTCCCCCCGAACAGTGGTCCCGCCCGCTGGGTCCCCGGCGCGCTCCCCCAAGCGCACCGGCCCAGCGGGCGAGGTGTCATGCGGCGCGGCGGGCTGCGTCTACCCCCGTATTCCGCCCGCCGTCCGCACGTCTGGTGTCCGCGCGGGGCTTAGCCCCAGCTCGCGGCGGCTGCCGCGTTCACGGCCTGCATCCGGCTGTTGCCCTCCTCCACCGTGGCGGCGATGGTGCGCAGGATCGTGTTGAGCTCCTCGGCCGCCTGGTCCCACTTCTGCTGGTGGGCGGCGTACGCCTCGGCGGCCTCGCCCTCCCACGTGGTGACCATGGGCTGAAGCATGCTCTTGAGGTCGTTGAGCTGGGCCTCAATCGCTGCGGCGGAGGCGTCCATGTCCTGGGCCGCGCCGGAGAGCTGGCCGAACCCGTACTTGATTTCCATGCTGTTGCTGTTTCCTTTCGTGTGGCTGTCGTGCGTGAAACTGCGCCGCGGGCCTACAGAGCGAGTCCGGCGGAAATGGAGCGGAAGTCGTCGGTGTTGCTGGCGTCGACCCCCTCGTAGTTCTTCGCGTTGTCGCGGATGTTCACCGCGATGGCGCTCAGTGCCTCGCCCAGGCGGCGCTGCGCGTCGTCGTAGCGGACCATGAGCTCGTCGAAGCTGCGCTGCGCCTCGCCGGCCCAGAAGGAGCGGGTCGACTCCGCAACCTGCTGCACCCGGTCGATCTCGGTGTTGACGTTGCTGTTGGTTTCGTCGACGCGCTCGGCTGCGGAGCGCATCACATCAGCTTCGGTCTTGAACTGTCCCATATGGTTCGTCCCCCCTTGTGTGTGGAGTGTGGTTGTTGCCCTAGTGGCGGCGATTGCCGGAGGCTGCGTCGCCGCGTGCGGCCTGACTTACCTCGCACCCCTATTGGACGACGCAACCGTGCCGCCGGTTCCCTCCGGCGGCAAAGTTTTTTCTTCGGCCGGTCCGGGCGCTGTGGCTGAGTCGAAGGCGGCGGAGTCCATGGCCATCCGGCAGGTCGCCTGCTGCACGGTGGTGGGCGCCGTGCGCGTGTGGCAGCCCACGAAGAGCTGCCGGCCGGCGCTTTCCCACGTCTTCCACAGCGCCTCGGAGCCGTCGGGCGAGCGCTGCAGGTACAGCACGACCGCCCCGTCGTTACTCACCAGCTCCACCTCGGGGTCGGCCTCGATATCGCGGAGCACCTGGGCGATCATTTCGGCGGGCGGTAGCTGATAGAGCTCCTCCACGGCGAGCTGCAGGCGGAAGTCCGGGTCCTGCCCCGTCGCGCGCCACATGTCGCCGTCGGCGGCCACCGTGAAGCCGGTGGGCACCTCGACGCTCAGGCCGTCGCGCAGGATCACGGCGCGCGGTGCCGGGGGCGGGGCGGCGGTCCGTGGATCAGCCTGCGAATCAGTCTGAGGAGGAGAGGAAACGACCGGCGCTGCCTCGTCCGCCCGCAGCGCGAGCGTGCCCCAGATCACCGCACCGACGATCAGCACGACGGCGGCTGCCGCCGCGGGCACCACCCACCTGGGCTCCTCGCCCGCCACCCGCGACTGCGGGCGGGTGATCTCCACTTCTTCTTCGACAGGGGAGGATGTCGATGTCCCCATATCCGCCTCCGTTTCCGGCCGCTCGGCGGTCAGCACGATGTCGTAGCCCGCCAACGCCTGGTCGAGCCGCTCCACGTCGCTTTCCTCCGCCACCACGTGGACCACTGCCCCGCCGGGGTCGGGGCCGAAAAGCCCGCGCACGTAGCTGGCGATCTCCGCCGGGGTGGGGCGGTCGTAGCGGTAGACTCGGGCGGCCCCGTCGAAGATGACCACCCCGCCCGACATCCTGATGGTCAAAGCCGGGGCGTTCACAGCGCCTCACCTTCCGCGTAGGGCGCGGCGATGTGCACGGTGCCCACCACCTCGCTGCCGCGCACGAGCGTGGCCCGCCCCGGTTTGTGCGCGCTGGGCCTGACGCCGAAGATGGTGCCTTCGTCGCGGGTGGCGTCGAAAAGCAGTGCGTCGGGCGCGAGGTCCTTGAAGGCCCCGAGGAATCCGCCGTAGAGGGCGCGCGCCACACCGCTGAACTTGCGTGCGGCGACGATGTGCAGGCCGACGTCGCGCGCGTGCGGCACAAGCGGGATGAGGGGGCGCAGGACGTCCTCGCTGAGCAGGTCGAGGTCGTCGATGATCAGCCAGATGTCCGGGCCCTGCCACCAGGAGCGCTGCGCGAGCTGCTCGGCCGTGACCCCGGGCCCGGGCAAGCGCTGGGAGAGAGTCGTGGCGGCGGCTGCCACCGCCTCCCCCGCGGCGGACGACCCGGCGGCGTACGCGGCGACCATCTCCTCCGGCGCCCGGCCTAGGTGGGTGCGGCGCGGGTCGAGAATGACCAGGCGCGCCTTCTCGCGCGGCAGCGCGCACACCGCCTCGATGGCGCTGGCCACAAGCGTGGACTTGCCGCACCCGCCGGTGCCGAGGGCGAGCACGTGACCCGAGGCGCAGGCGACGGGCTCCAGGCGGGGCCCGCCGACGCCGAGGGGGAGGGCGCCGGCGGGGAGGGCGTCGAGAAGCGTACGCGTTGTGACGTGGGCGGGCAGGACCTTCAGGCGCGGGACGGGGGCCTGGTCGGCGCTGCGGGCGGCGATGTGCGCGAGGTCCTGCGGGTAGGTGGCCGCGACCAGCATGGGCACCCCGGTGTGCGAAAGGCCCCGGCCCGGTTTGTGTGGCAGGCTCGCCTGGGCTTTGCGGTCGATGAGCGAGTCGTGGGGCTCGGTCAGACGCAGTTCCAGGCGCGTACCGATGAGGTCGCGGATAGTGGCGCGCACCGCGCTCCAACGCTGCGCCGTCACCACCAGGTGGACACCGGCCGCCGGGCCGTCCTCCGCGATGCGCGTGAGCTTTTCGCGCAGGTCCGCGAGGGGCGAATCCGTCCCCGCGATCGCGTGCCAGCCGTCGACGATGAAGATGGCGTGGCGCCCGCCGAGCGCGGCCGGGTCGTCGATAAAGCCGGCGACCTCGTCGACCACGCGGCGCACCTTCTCCTCGTTGTCGCGCGCCGCGACGCCCGCGACGTGCGGCAGGACCTCAAGGCCCGTGAGCAGGCCCGCCCCGGCGTCGATGGCGTACACGGTGATCTGCTCGGTCGTGTGCGTCGCCGCCAGGGAGGCGACGAGCGTGGTCAGGGCCATCGATTTCCCGGTCTGCGGGCCGCCGACGATGGCGAGGTGCCCGCCCGCCGCGGACAGGTCGACGGTCAGGTGGTCCTGGCGCTGCTTGTAGGGCTCGTCCGTCAGCCCGATGACGGCGCCGAGGAAGCCCGCCTCCTCGCACACCGCGGCCAGCTCGATCGACGCAGGCAGCGGGGGCAGCCACACGGTGTGTGCCCACAGCCCGCGGGCGCGGGCTGTCCGCGCCGCGGCGGCGACCACGGCGGAGAGCACCGTGGTGGAGTGATCGACGATCTCCTGTGCCGCGGGGGCAGGCTGGGTGGCGTTGGGCCAGCCGTCGAAAAGCTGTATGCGCGGGC
This sequence comes from Corynebacterium auris, assembly GCF_030408575.1. NCBI lineage: Bacteria > Bacillati > Actinomycetota > Actinomycetes > Mycobacteriales > Corynebacteriaceae > Corynebacterium > Corynebacterium auris. The sequence goes on along the minus strand of NZ_CP047047.1, from coordinate 438,832 downwards.
CCTCGCCCGGCTCCTGGAGCTCGACGCGGCGGGTGACCGGCCCGGAGACGTAGGCGGCGCGGAAGCGGGTGAGCGCGCCGGGGCCGGTGGCGAGGAAGCCGGAACCCGGCTCGGCGGGCAACTCGTGCGCGTCCGGCACCCCGAGGACCTGGCGCGATTCCGCGGCGGAGAAGGTCTTCAGGCCGATGCGGTACGACAGGTGGGAGTCCAGGCCCCGCAGCCGCCCCTCCTCCAGGCGCTGGGAGGCGAGCAGAAGGTGAACACCGAGGGAGCGGCCGAGCCTGCCCACCGCCACGAACAGGTCGGCGAAGTGGGGGTGCTGGCTGAGCAGCTCGGAGAACTCGTCGACCACGATGACCAGCGCCGGCAGCGCCTCCATCTCCCCCGGGTTCTGCGCGCGGGCGGCGGCGTAGTCGGTGATGTTGGCGAAGTTCCCTGCCGCGCGCAGCAGTTCCTGGCGGCGGTTAAGCTCCCCGGAGATCGCGTCGTGCATGCGCTCGACCAAAAGCGCTTCCTCTTCCAGGTTCGTGATCACGGCGGAGGTGTGCGGCAACCCCTCGCAGCCGAGAAAGGTCGCCCCGCCCTTGAAGTCGACGAGGACGAGGTTGAGCTCCTCGGGCGAGTGCGTCGCCGCCAGCGCGACGACGAGCGTGCGCAAGAACTCGCTTTTGCCGCTGCCTGTCGCCCCGATGCACAGCCCGTGCGGGCCCATCCCGCCGTGGGCGGCCTCCTTCAGGTCCAGGTAGACCGGCTGGCCGTCCGGGCCGAGCCCGAACGGGACGGTGAGGCGCTGGCGCGTGCCCTCGCGGCCGGCCCACATGGTGTGGTCGTCGAGGTGGTCGATGTCCGCGATGCCGAGCATGTCCAGCAGCCCCGACGCCACCGTCGCGTTCGCCTCGACCGGGCGGCGGTAAAAGGCGAGGTGGCGGGCAATGAGCAGGGCCTCGGCCGCGCTGAGGGTATCGGGGGTGCCCAGCAGCTCCTCCCCCGCCTCGGTGCGGGCCCGGACCTCGGAGGTGCAGGCGAGGTTGAAGGCGTCCTCGTCGACCACGTAGGCGGGGTCGGCGTCGATGACGATGACGCAGTCCGCCGCCGGGTCCGCCAGCGCCGCGTGAGCGCCCGCCGCGTCGGTGAGCACCACCGTGAGCCAGGCAGCCTCCGGGGCGGCGGTGTGAGGCAGCCACTTCGTCCACGCCAGAGAGGTATCCGGGTGCCGGTTGATCACGCCGATGGCCTCGGGGCCGTGGAAGAAGGCGAGCTGGGCCACCAGGGCGCGCGCCACGCCCAGGGCGCTCGGCCCGGCCAGGGTGAGCGTGGGGAAGGCCGACAGCTGGACAACGATGGGCATGCCGGGCACCGTGCCCACCGCGGCCACGGTGCGGCGCAGGCTCACAGCGCACACCGGGTCGAGGTCCTCGGGCGAACCGGGGTCGGCGACGTCGATGGGGGTGCACAGCGCGCTTTCGCCCACCCCGATGCGCACCTCCCCGGCGCGCTGCGCGTCAGCGCCGCGTTCCCACACCCGCCACGTCGGCGTGGCGGTGAGCAAAAGGGCCGGGTCGGGGTGAAAGTAGACGGCGTGGGCGCGCTGCTTGTCCGCGTTGGCCCGGGCGCGCGCCGCCAGCGCGTCGAGGTGGCGCAGGTAGACGCGCCTGGTCTCGTCGATGTCGCTCGTCTTGTCCGGCGGCGAGAGCATCATGAGCACGCCGAAGACCATCATGAGGGGAAAGAGCATCATCATCGGGCTCATCCCCCGCCCGGACAGCACCATGATGGCCACCATCGCGCCCACCGCGGCGAGCATGACCACGGGCATGAGGATCTTGATGAGCGGTGGCGTGGTGTTCTTCTGCGCCGCCGGCACGCCTTCCGCGGCGAGCGTTCCCGCAGGCAGGGCCGGGGCAGGCTCCGCGGCCTGCGGCGAAAGCGGCGCCAAAACGGCATTGTGGTCGAGCCCGAGCACGGACGATTCCCCCTTGTGTTCCCCCCTCCACAACCGCCGGTCCACCCCGAACCGGCGACTACTGCTGTGGACGTTCCCACGATCCTAGGCAATAATGAAGTTCCGCGCGCGGCAAGGGGGACGCCGCGCCTCAGACTGCACTTATCGGGGGTTTCCATGGTTGCCACTTCGGCGCACCACGTCGTGCGCGTGACGGTCCGCATCGACGTCGTCTCCTTCCACAGGGACGTCGACCTCACCCTGCCCACCTCCTCCGCGCTCAGCGAGATTCTCCCCGAGCTGGCGCGCCTGGTGGAGCTGCCGGAGGTCCACCGGCCGTGGCAGGCCACGACTGTCGCGGGTACTGCGCTGGACATGCATACGCCACTCTACCAGCTCAAGCTTCGCGACGGCAACGTACTCGTGCTGCGCCCGCAGGAGCCGACGCACCCGCCCGCGGTGCGCGACGCCGCCGAGTCCCTGGCTGCGGCGGCCGAGGGCGCCGCCTCGCTGCGCGGGCTCGACTCCGTGACCTCGCTGGTCGGCTGCGCGGTGCTCGCCGCCGCCCTCGCGCCCTTCGTCGGGGTGGTGGTGGCGCTTGCGGGGGCGGCGGCAGCGGCGCTTGTCCTGGGCCTCTACGCGGGCTCGCGCCTGCTTTTCCTTTCCGGGGCGCTGGCAGCCGCCGGTGCGTGCGGCGCGTGGGTGGCGGGTCCCCCCGCCGGCTGGGAGGCGACCGACCCGGCCCTGGGGGTGCTCGCGGCCGCCGCTACCCTCGCCGTGATCACGGGCGCAGGGGCGCTTTTCTCGCTTGTCGACGCCCCGCTCACCGCCGCCTGCCTCACCACCGCAACCCTCGCGGCCGCGGCGGCCGCGGCGGTGTGGCTGCCCTCCCCCACGGCCCCGCCCGCCGTCGCCGTGATCGGCGCCGTGTTGGCTGCCGCCGCCGCTCCCGGCGTGGCCACCCGCGCTGCCGGGCTGCGGGTGCCGCGCATCCCGACAGCCGGGGAGGAGTTCGCCACGGCGGACGGCTACCAGCCGGACGTCGATACGCGGGCGCACGCGGCGCGCGCGACGGTGGCGGGAATGACGGTGGCCTGCGCCCTCGTCGGGGCGCCGTCCCTCCTGTGGCTGGCCTGGGGCGGCGGCACTTGGGCCGCCGTGCTGTGCCTATGCGTCCTCGGCGCGGTGGGGTTCCACGCCACCCGTCACCACTACCGCGTCCCCCGGGTGAGCCTGAGCGCGATCGCGCTGGCCGCGGCGCTGGGCTGCGGGGTCGCGGCAGCGCGGATGGAGCCCACCCACCCCGCCGCCGTCACCCTGGCGGTCCTGGTCGGCCTGGCCTGCGCCTCGGCCGTGGCGTGGGTGCCGCGGCTGCCGGAGCTGGAACCGACCACCGTGGTCTGGGTCGAGCGCGCGGAGGCGGTGGCGCTCATCGCCGCGCTGCCCGTGGCCGCCTACGTCTCCGGCCTTTTCGACCTGGTGCGGGGGTTCTAGGTGCGCGCCCCGGCCATCGCGGCGTGCGCTGCCACCGTGGCGGGTGCGCTCGTCATCGCCGTCGACGCCGCCGCGCAGGACGTCCCGTGTACAGCGCCCGCCCCCGCCGAGGCACCCGCGGTCCCCGAGTGGGCGGCCGAGCTGCGCCGCTTTGCCACCGGGGCCGGGGTGCGCGTCGCCGTCATCGACACCGGGGTCAGCCCCAACGCGGAGCTTGTCCACCTCGTGCCCGGGGCGGACTTGGTCACCCCGGACACCCCGGACCCGCTGTTCGACTGCGACGGCCACGGCACCGTCGTCGCCGGGATCATCGCCGCGCGCACGACCGGGATTGCCCCCGGTGCGGAGATCCTCGCGGTGCGGCAGACCTCCGCCCACTACCGCAACAGGCAGCCGGGGGACGAGGTGGAGGCGTCGGGAAGCGTGCGCTCCTTGGCCGCGGCCATCCACGCCGCCCTCGACGAGCGGGCGCGCGTTATCAACGTCTCCGTCGTCTCCTGCGTGGACCCGCGCGATCGCGGTGCGATCGATTCCACCGCCCTGGACGGGGCTCTGGCCCGCGCGGAAGCCGAAGGAGCCGTGGTCGTTGCCGCCGCCGGCAACGCAGGGCAGCACTGCGCCCACGGTTCCTACGTCCTACCCTCCCACTCGCCCACCGTCCTTGCCGTCGGGGCCCGCGAGTCCGCGCACGCGGTGGCGGACTTTTCGGTGGCCGCGCCCGAGGGCGCACCGCCGCTGTCCGCCACCGGCACGGCCGAGGTGGGGCTGTCCTGGGCGGGCGGCGGATTCGCCGCAGGCAGTGCCCCGCAGCGCGACACGGTGGCCCCCTTCGTGGGCACGAGCTTCGCCGCGCCCGTGGTCAGCGCCACCGCGGCGCTCATCATCGAGCGCTACCCGCACCTCACCCCGGGAGAGGTCCGCGCGCTCATCACCGCGGCGGCCGAACCGGCCGGCGGGGCGGTGGAGCCTCTGGCCGCGCTGACGCACGTGCAGGCGGCGCAACGCGCCGCCGCCGCGCCCCTCGTCGTGGAGCCAGCGCGCGGGGCTGCGTCCCCGGCGCGCGGCCGCTGGGGGTGGGCCATGGCCGGCCTCGCCGCCCTATGCGCGCTCGCCATGTCTGGGGCGAGCGCGGTCAGTAGGTGGCGGTCAGCGCGGCCTCGCGGCTGAGCTCGCTGCCGGCGGGGAGCAGAGAGAGGATCTCCCACGGCACCTTTTCCTCGTGCACCGCCCCCACCATCTCGAGCGCCTCGCGCCCCTGCGCCTCGTGGCGCAGCCCGTGCAGGGAGACGGCGTGATACCCGTGGCCCGTGTCCACGGCAACTGACCCGGCAGGCAGACCAGTGAAGTAGGCGGCCACCGACCCTCCCGAGAGCCGGGTGCGCCCGGCCGCTAATGCCTCGCCCGCCTCCGCCGCGCCGCGGGTCTCGTCGACGCAAACGGGGCCTGCCGCCGGGTCGAGCCAGCGCGGGGGCGCGGTGGGTAACCGCACATCCACCGGGTTCGCTGCGTCGGGGTGGGTCGCTATCTCCCCGCGCGGCACTGCGCGCACTGCCGCGCCCGCGTCCGCCAAGACGTCGCGCTGGGTTGGGGTGAGGCCCTGCACCCCGCCGTCCGGGGTGACTAGCCAGGATTCCTCCCCGGCGGTGAGCACCTCGGGCAGCGGGCTCGGCAGCGCGAAGGGCGGGTGCTCCCGCAGCGCCCCGAGAAGTTGCGCCGGGGGCTGCCAGCGCGGGGTTGCGGCGTCGATCCCGAGCCGCCGGCGCACGATCCGCCCCGCGGCACTATCGGGGTTCGGCAGCAGGGTGCGCCCCTGCGCGGTCACCACCCACTCGCTGCCCCCCACGGCGGCGAGGACCGCGGCACCGGGGGCGAAAGCGCGCGGGCTGGCGCCTTCTTCCACGGCCAGCACGGTCACCTCCCCCGCCTGTTCGCAGGCGGACCAGCGCAGGTCCGGCGTGTCTGCCGCGGCGAAGGCCGAAGGGGCGTCACCAATGCCGATCGGCACCCCGCGGGGCATGCCCACGAGGTGCTCCTGCCCCACCCGCGCCGGTTCCTCCGCCGCCCCGGCGGCGAGCCTGGCGGACGCCAAGTTGGTCACCGGGTGGACGGTGCCGTCGACGCGGACGTAGAGGTTGCCGGAGGCGTCCCGCAGGATCAGCGCGTCGCCAGGGTCGGGGGAGGGTTCGAGCCAGGCGACCAGCGCAGCGGCGGCAACACCGAGCGCGACTGCGACGACGCCGAGGATGAGCGCCCGCCGCCGCGTGGCGAGTGGGTCGTGGATCATCCTGATGTCACCGAACACCAGGCCGTGCTCCACCCTGCGGCGCATAAAACGGTGGCCCGTCACCTGCGCACGGGTGGTGGGCAGCAGCCGCTCCGGCCGCCTGCCTGCGGATGTACTCATGCACACTCCCCCTGTGTGTTTCCCCCTGTGTGGTTCGCGCCGGCTCCCCCCGAGCCGGGCGCATGCCCGCTTACAATAGCGCAACGCGTCGCCCCGCGCCGGGGAAACGCCGCCTACGGTTGCGGGGCGGCCGGCTCCAGTTCGGGGAGGGGGTCGGAGCCGCTGCGTGTGGCGTCGTTACGCAATGCGCGAAGCTCCGCCCGGGTGAACTGCTCGTTGACGGCGAAGATGACCGTGGATCCCTTGCGGTAGACCGCGGTGGCTCCCGGCGCCGTCCACAGGCCCTTGAGCTGCTCGTAGTTGGGGAACTGCTCGCGCCAGAACGGGTCGGGGCTGAGCAGGAAGAACTTGACGTTCAGGTCCCGCGCCGCCCGGTCGACCGCGTTGCCCGCCCCAGGGTCACCGCGCAGCCCGTTGCCGAGCATGTCCGCGTGCCAGTAGAGCGTGTCGAAGCTCGAGCCGCGCCCGCCGGTGGGCCACAGGTAGTGCCGGGAGATCGTGGGCACGCCGTTGTAGGCGTAGATCCACGAATGCCCGTCCGCCGGGTCGCCCATGGTGTAGCCCTCCCAGGCGGCGGGCTGGGAGGCCAGCCAGTCGAAGGCGAGAAGGTCGTCGTCGCTGACCATGCGGCCACCTACGCGCACGGCACTGTAGCTCGCCTCCGCGCCCTCGGCGGCGCGCTCGCGCGCCCACCACGCGACCCCGGCGCCGGCCACGAGCGCGAGGGCGACGGAGGCGGCGACACTCGCCCGCTGCCAGCGCGGCGAGCCGCTGCGCGCCGCGAGCGGGGCGAGGCAGACCAGCCGGATCATGGCCGCAAGCCCCACGGCGGCTCCCACGACGGTGAGCATCGCCACCGGCAGAACGAGGCGGTGGGCGGCATTGTAGTGCAGCCCACCGATAACGGAGAGGATGTCCCCGCCCACCCCCTCGAAGGGCTCGATCGCGTGGACGGCGGTGACCACCGAAAGCGCGTAGAAGAGCACGGGCCACGCCTGGCCGCGCCAGAAAAGCGCCACGAGCGCGCCGAAGCCCGCGAGCCAGAGAAGCGTCACCGCCGTGAAGCCGGGGAAGAACTCCCCGACGTGGCGCGTAGCCAGCCCGACGACGGCGCTCCACGCATCGGTGATGTCCGAGTCCGCCGAGGTGTTCCAGCCGGTGACCTCCTCCGTCTGTTCAGAACCCGCCAGCGCCTGGGGCAGGTACACCACGACGGCCGCCAGTGCGGGCCCGGCCAGCCACGCGAGGTCCGTCAGCCTGGACCGGGCGGGGCGGACGAGCAGGCCGGTGAGCCAGAACAGCGCGACCGGCAGCGCGATGTAGGTCACCACCGAGGGGTGGACCTGCAGCACGCCCACGAAGGCGAGGGCCGCCGGCAGGGCGAGTGCGCGCTGGAATGGCACCGCACAGAAGAGGAAGAGGGACGCGCCGACCATGGTGGTGGCGAACAGGTAGGGCCACATGCCCACGTAATCGGCGACCCAGAACGGCGGGGCCACGTAGATAGCGACGGCGGCCAGGCCACCGGCGATCTGGGCAGTCAGGCCCCGCGAGCGCAGCACCGCGAAGGCGAGGCACGCCATGGAGACCGGCAGCGCCGCGCCGACGAGAACCGTCGTGGCGATGTTGACCGCGGGGATCGGCTCCAGCCCTGCTGCCTCGGCGAACAGGGCGATCCCCGCGTGGTAGGCCGAGGGGTAGAGCAGGTCGGCGTGGGTTTCCATGTTCTGCAGCTCGCCCATGCGGGTGGGCGAGGCGACGCCTTCTTCCATGATGAAGCGCACCACGTTGGCGTGCCACTGCGAGTCCCAGCCCTGCACGATGTTGCCCACGCCGTGCGGCAGGCGCACCAGCCAGTTGAGGCGGTCCCCGATGATCATCCAGGCGCCCGCGACCACGCCCGCGGCGGGGAGAAGCCAGGAAACGCTCCCCCAGCTGGGCCCGGTTCTGGGCCCGGTTGTGGGCCACAGCGCGGCCCGCCAGCTTTCCTCCCCTCGCCGGCGCGCGCGCCGGGCGAAGGCCCAGCGCCACAGCCCGGCCGCGGCAAGCCCGATAAGCAGCGTGATACTGAAGGTCAGCCACGTGAACGGGGCGTTGACCACGCCCCACATCCACGCGCTCAGCCCGACAAGCCCGAATGTGGCGGGCAGGGCCGCGGCCAGGGCGGCCGGCACTCGCGCGCCGGCGACCCAGGCGAAGGCGAAGCCGGGGACAACGAAGACGAGCAGGGCGAGGATCACCGTTCCTGCTAGGGCCATCGCTGCGTCCTTCCCATCGACCCGCCCCGGGCTGGGCGGAGTTTTCGCACGACACGCATTCTATTCACACAGCGCCGCAGGCCCGGATTGGGCGCGCTTAGAGCGCGTCGCGGCGGGCCCGGGTCGCGCGGACGCGCTCGGCGTAGTCCCGCTCGGCCGGGTAGGTCACCCCGGTCAGCGTGAGCCCCCGAGCGGGCGCAAGCCGGACCTCGGGCGAGCGCTGCCTCTCCCCCAGCAGCCCGCCCACCCAGGTCGCGTCCCGCCGCCCCTCGCCCACCTCAAGGCAGGAGGCCACGAGCGCGCGCACCATATTCCAGCAGAAGGCGTCCGCGCTCACGTGGGCCTCGTAGAGCTCGGGCTCGTCGCTTGTCGACGCCTCCACCCAGCGCATCTCGCTCACCTCCCGCACCGTCGTAGCGTGCGGGCGCGCCTTGCAAAAAGCCGCGTAGTCGTGCAGCCCGACCACGAGGTCCGCCGCGGCCTGCATGCGCTCAATGTCCACCGGCTTCGGCCACACGGCAGTGTCCGCCCGCCGGGTGGGCAGGGCTCCCGCCGGGTTGGTGGTCACCCGGTAGACGTAGCTGCGCTCCAGGGCGGCGAAGCGGGCGTCGAAAAGCGGGTGCGCCTTTCGGACGGCGGTGACCCGCACGTCCTCGGGGAGGAACTTGGCCAGGCGGCGCACGAGGTTTTCGGGCCGGCCGTCGATGGAGCGCTGCTCGAGGCTGGCCCGCGGGACGTCGAGGTGGGCGACCTGCCCGGTGGCGTGGACGCCGGCGTCGGTGCGCCCGGCCACCGTGAGCCGCGCCGGGGAGCGCAGGATGGTGCTCAGCGCGTCTTCGAGGGTCGCCTGGACCGTGCGGGTGGGCGTGCCGTCGGCCGAGTCCCGTTGCCGGGCCCACCCGTGGAAACCGGTGCCGTCGTAGGCGATGTCGAGGCGCAGGCGCACCTCATCGCGTTCGGTCTCGCCCTCGGTATTCGCGTTGCGTACGGTCACGGCCCTCACACTAGCAACCCGCGCAACGCGAACACCCCGCCCGGTTCGCTCGGAACCAGGCGGGGTGTGCGACGGTCGGAGACTAGTCTTCCTTGGTCTCCTCGGCGTTGTCGGCCTCAGCGTTGTCGGCCTCAGCGTTGTCGGCCTCAGCCTGCTCGGCCTTCGCCTTCTCGGCTTCCTTGGAGGCGGCCGCGCGCGCGGTGCGGGTCGCCTCGGCGGACACGGTCTCCTCGAGGACGAGCGAGATGTGGGTCATCGGGGCGTTGTCGCCGGCGCGGTTCTCCAACTTGATGGAGCGGGTGTAGCCGCCCTCGCGGTTGGCGAACTTCGGTGCGAGCTCGTTGAACAGGTACGCGACGATGTCCTTGTTCGGCAGCTCGGCGGCGACGGCGCGGCGGTCAGCCAGCGTGCCCTTCTTCGCCTTGGTAATCAGCTTCTCTGCGTAGGGGCGCAGCACCTTGGCCTTGGCCTCGGTGGTCTTGATGGCGCCGTGCTCGAAGAGGGACTGTGCCAGGTTGGAAACGATGTGCTTCTGGTGGCTGGCGGACCCTCCGAGGCGGGCACCCTTCTTGGGGGTAGGCATGTTCGTACTCCTCGTTGCGGTTAGGTGAGCGCGTGCTCGGTGGTGTTACTCGGTTTCTTCCGCGCTGGTGTCGACGTAGTCGCCGGTCTCGGCGTCGTAGCCCTCGATCTGGGTCGGGTCGAAATCTTCCGGGGCGTCCTTCAGGGTCAGGCCCAAAGAGGCGAGCTTGATCTTCACCTCGTTGATGGACTTCTGGCCGAAGTTGCGGATGTCCAGCAGATCACTCTCGGTGCACTCCGCGAGCTCGCCAACCGTGTGGATCTCCTGGCGCTTCAGGCAGTTGTAGGAGCGCACGGAGAAGTTGAGGTCCTCGATGGGCAGGTTGTAGGCCGCGATGTACTCGGTCTCCTGCGGGGAGGGGCCGATCTCGATGCCCTCGGCGGCGGTGTTCAGCTCGCGGGCGAGCCCGAACAGCTCGACGAGGGTGGAGCCTGCGGACGCCAGGGCGTCGCGGGCTGTCATGGAGTTCTTCGTCTCCACATCGATGACCAGGCGGTCGAAGTCGGTGCGCTGCTCAACACGCGTTGCCTCAACCTTGTAGGCGACGCGGGTGACCGGGGAGTAGATCTGGTCAACCGGGATGCGGCCGACCTCCCCGCCTGCGCTGGGCACGGCCGGGACGTAGCCGCGGCCGCGCTCGACAACGAGCTCCATCTCCAGGCGAGCCTGCTCGTTGAGCGAGGCGATGTGCAGATCCGGGTTGTGGATCTCCACGCCGGCGGGCAGGTCAATGTCGCCCGCGGTGACGTCGCCAGGCCCCTGCTTGGACAGGTACATGACCACCGGCTCGTCGGAGTCGGAGGACAAGACAATGTCCTTCACGTTGAGGATGATCTCGGAGACGTTCTCCTTGACGCCGTTGATCGTGGTGAACTCGTGGAGGACACCGTCGATCTTGATCGAGGTCACCGCCGCGCCCGGGATGGACGACAGCAGCGTGCGGCGCAGGGAGTTGCCGAGGGTGTAACCGAAACCGGGCTCGAGTGGCTCGATGACGAACTTCGAGCGGTTGGTGTCGATGTATTCCTCGGTGAGCTGGGGGCGCTGCGAGATGAGCATGTGCTTCTCCTTTGTCGGCAACCACTATTTGATGCCGGTAGGAACGGGTGCTGGAAAAATCGGAAGATTTCGCGCCTCGGGCAACGGTGCGCGTCGGCGCGGGGTGAAGTAACGGCTGCGTTACTTCGAGTAAAGCTCGACGATCAGCTGCTCCTGCAGCGGAACCTCGATCTGAGCGCGCTCGGGCAGCTGGTGCACGAGAATGCGCAGGGTCTCCGGGACGACCTGGAGCCAGGCCGGCACGACGGAGTCAACCAGGTTGTCCTGGGCCTCCTCGAACCACAGCATGTTGCGCGACTTTTCGCGGACATCGACGATGTCGTACTGGGAAACGCGGTAGGAGGGGACGTTGGTCTTCTTGCCGTTGACCGTGAAGTGGCCGTGGGAGACCAGCTGGCGGGCCTGGCGACGGGTACGGGCCAGGCCGGCGCGGTAGACGACGTTGTCCAGGCGGGACTCCAGCAGGATCAGCAGGTTGTCGCCGGTCTTGCCGGGGAGGCGGTTGGCCTCCTCGTAGTAGCGGCGGAACTGCTTTTCCATCACGCCGTAGGTGAAGCGGGCCTTCTGCTTCTCCTGCAGCTGGAGCAGGTACTCGGACTCCTTGATGCGGGCGCGGCCAGCCTGCCCCGGGGGGTAGGGGCGGCGCTCGAAGGACATGTCGCCGCCGACGAGGTCGACGCGGAGGCGACGGGACTTACGGGTAGCAGGGCCGGTGTAACGAGCCATGGTGTATTACCTCTTCCTTTCTGCCTTACACGCGACGACGCTTCGGCGGACGGCAGCCGTTGAAGGGCTGCGGCGTCACGTCCGAGATCGAGGACACCTCAAGGCCGGCGGCCTGGAGCGAGCGGATGGCGGTCTCGCGGCCGGAGCCCGGACCCTTGACAAAGACGTCAACCTTCTTCATGCCGTGGTCCATCGCCTTGCGGGCGGCGTTCTCGGCCGCCATCTGCGCGGCGAAGGGGGTGGACTTGCGGGAGCCCTTGAAGCCGACGTGGCCGGAGGACGCCCAGGAGATCACGGCACCGTTCGGGTCCGTGATGGACACGATGGTGTTGTTAAACGTGGACTTGATGTACGCGTGGCCTGCGGCCACATTCTTCTTGACGACGCGACGGCCACCACGGCGCGCGCCGGAACGAGTCTTCGGAGGCATGTGTTACTTCTTCTTTCCTGCGATGGTCTTCTTCGGTCCCTTGCGCGTGCGCGCGTTCGTCTTGGTGCGCTGGCCGCGCACCGGCAGGCCGCGGCGGTGGCGCAGACCCTGGTAGGAGCCGATTTCGATCTTGCGGCGGATGTCGGCCTGGACTTCGCGGCGCAGGTCGCCCTCGACGGTGTAGGAGGACTCGATGGCGTCGCGCAGCGCGGCGAGCTGATCGTCGGTCAGGTTATCCGTGCGCAGGTCAGGAGAAATGCCCGTCTTCTCGAGCAGTTCCTTGGAACGGGTTGCGCCGATTCCGTAGATGTAGGTCAGTGCGATCTCCATGCGCTTGTTGCGGGGAAGATCCACACCAGCTAGACGTGCCATGTGGGACGTACCTTTCAGGTTGTTACGGTGGTTTTCTCCCTACTCGCCCGCACCACGCGACGCTTCACCCGGTCCTAACCGGGCGGTGGGTCGTGATAACGCGCGGCTCCGGCCACCGTGGCCGGAGGTGAAAGACGCACACCCGCGGGCGCGGGGATGCGCTTGGGTAAGGAGGCTTGTCTACTTACTTGTAGCGGTAGGTAATACGGCCGCGGTCCAGGTCGTAGGGAGAAAGCTCCACAACGACGCGGTCCTCGGGGAGGATACGGATGTAGTGCTGGCGCATCTTGCCGCTGATGTGAGCAAGGACTTCGTGTCCGTTGTCGAGCTCGACACGGAACATAGCGTTCTTCAAGGGCTCGACGATGCGGCCCTCGACCTCAATAGCGCCTTCTTTTGCCATACACTCCACTTCCTCAAGCACTATGCGTGCTGGTCACGTGCCGTATTTCCGGGGTTGCTACACGGCGTGGGCGCACGGGCACAGCCCGTCTGCCACACACCGAAAGTCCAGTGTAACCGCTTACCAGCGCAAACACAAACCAGCGCCGGCTGGAGGTTTAGTAGATGAAGACCTTGTCGCCGATCTGCAGGTCGTTGAAGTACCGCTGCGCGTCGCCGCGGTGCATACGGATGCACCCATGCGACAGGTACGCCGGGTCACCCTCGTGAAACGCGATGCCGTTGTTGGTGAAGTACGTGGCGTACGGCATCGGGGCGTTGTTGAACTCGTAGGAGATCTCGTCTTTGACCTTCCGGTTGACGTAGAAGGTCCCGCGCGGGGTTTCGTACCCCGGCTTGCCCGGGCCGATCGTGGCGGCCTGGTAGTACATCTTCCCGTCCCGCTGCAGCCAGGAGCGGCGCCCGTCGATGTCGATGCACGCCTTCGCGTCCTTCGGGCACGGCCCGTAGTCGAAAGCCGGGGCCGCGGATGCGGGGGCCTGTGCGGCCCGCGCGGGCGTCTGCGCTGCCGGGGCGGGCGCGGGCTTCGGCGTGCGCTGCGCGATCAGCCCCGGGAAGAAGGTCTCCACAGCTCGGTCAACGGCCGCCTTCGCCTGAGCCGGAAGCTCGGGGTTGATCGCCCCCAGGCCGTTCGCCTGCTGGATCAGGGTGTTGCGGGTGTTCCAGGCCGCATCCCGCGCCGCGCGGTCCTGCTGAGCGGCAAGCTGCTCGAAGGCAGCGGTGGCCTGCGCCGCGAAGGCGTCCAGGCTGCCCGCCGAGGAGGCGGAGCTCAGCTGCGCCAGCGGGTTAGCCTGCTGCGCGTGCGCGGGCGCGGCGAACAGGGAAACGGACAGCCCGGCGAGCGCGGCGACGCTAGCGGCGCGGCGCTTCGCTCGCGAGGGCTTCGAGTGGCGCGGTGTGTACGACATGCGCTCAGTATATCCCCCGGGCAGCCGAAATCTCGCCTTTTGCGCCCTACGCCGGCCGCGGGGTGAGCACGCGGGGCCCGTCCGCGGTCGCCGCGACGGTGTGCTCCCAGTGCGCCGCGGGCGCGCCGTCGAGCGTGAGCACGGTCCAGTCGTCGTCAAGCACCTTGCTCTCAACCCCTCCCCCGAGGATGAGCATGGGTTCGATGGCAAGCACCGAGCCCTCCCGGATACGGGGGCCGCGGTGCGGGCGGCCCTCGTTGGACAGATAGGGGTCCTCGTGCATGCTCCGGCCAATCCCGTGCCCGCCGTAACCGTCGAGGATGCCGAGCACAACGCCGAAGCGTTCCTCGGCGCGGCGCGTGGCGGCCTCGAGCGCGTGCGAGACGTCGGTGAGCCGGTTGCCGGGGACCATCGCGGCGATCCCTTCGTTCAGAACCCACTCCGTTGCGCGATTGAGCTTATCGACGTCTGCAGCGAGCGCCCCCACCCCGAACGACCACGCCGAATCCCCCACCCAGCCGTCGAGGGTTGCCCCGCAGTCGATAGAGACGAGGTCTCCCTCGCGCAGCACGGTCCCGCGGCCGGGGATGCCATGGACCACCACGTCGTTGACAGAGGCGCAGATCGACGCCGGAAAGCCCTCGTAGCCCAAAAACGTCGGCGTCGCTCCGTGGCTGCGGATGACCTCCTCGGCAACCCGGTCGAGTTCCCGGGTGCTCACGCCGGGCGCCGCTGCCGCGCGCACCGCGACGAGCGCCTCGCCCACCACCCGGCCCGCCGCCTCCATGGCGTCGAGCTCGGCGGGCGTCTTGGCAGGTAGGCTGCGGCGGAAAACCACGGGGTGTCGGCTCCTTCGGGCGTCGGAAAGCGCGGGCGTGCTACTTACCCAGCTTCTCCAGGGCTCGCGCGTTGACCTCCTCGACGTCTCCGACGGCGTCGATGTTGATGATGGCGTCGCCGTAGTGCTGGATCAGCGGCGCGGTCTCGTCGCGGTAGACGCCCAGGCGGGTGCGGATGGTCTCCTCGTTGTCGTCTGCGCGGCCGCGGGCCAGCATGCGCTCGACGACGACCTCCTCGGCAACGACGAAGTTGAGCACGCCGTCAAGCTCCACGCCCTTGTTGCGCAGGAGCTCGGCGAGGATGTTCGCCTGCTCCACGGTGCGGGGGAAGCCGTCGAGGAGGAAGCCGTCCTTCGCGTCGTCCTCGTTCAGGCGGGCCTCCACCATGCGCGCGGTGACGTCGGTGGGCACGAGCTTGCCGGCGTCGATGTACTGCTTCGCCTCCACGCCCAGCGGCGTGCCCTGACCGATGTTGGCGCGGAAGAGATCGCCGGTGGAGATGTGCGGCACTCCGAGCTTCTCGGAAAGTATGGCGGCCTGGGTGCCCTTGCCCGCGCCGGGAGGGCCGAGGAGAACGAGACGCATTATCGCAGAAGTCCTTCGTAGTTGGATTGCAGAAGTTGAGATTCGATTTGCTTGACCGTGGTCAGCGCCACGGACACCATAATCAGGATAGCCGTGCCCCCGAACGCGGTCATACCCATGCTGCCCGTGCCCGCGATTCCAGCGTCGAGCGCCAGGTTCGGCAGGATGGCGATGAGCGCGAGGTAGAGCGCGCCGACGAACAGCAGGCGATTCATGACAAAGCCGAGGTACTGGGCCGTCGGGCGGCCCGGGCGAATGCCGGGGATGAAGCCGCCGTACTTCTTCATGTTCTCCGCCTGCTCCACCGGGTCGTACTGGATGGAGACGTAGAAGTAGGAGAAGAAGATAATCATGGCGAAGTAGGCCACGATGTACTGCCAGGAGCCGGGGTTCTGCAGCCACGCCATCACGTTGTTCATCCACCAGTTATCCGGCGGGGTCGGGTTGTTCATCGTGACGATCTGCGTGATGAGCACCGGCACGTACATCAGCGAGGAGGCAAAGATCACCGGGATCACGCCGGCCTGGTTGACCTTGAGCGGCAGGTAGGTCGAGGACCCACCGTACTGGCGGCGGCCCACCATGCGCTTGGCGTACTGCACCGGGATACGGCGCTGCCCCTGCTCGACGAAGATGATGCCCACCACGAGCACCACAACCGCGGCGATCACCAGGCCGAAGGTGAGGCCGCCGGATTGAGTGAGGATGGTCGCGCCCTGGGAGGGAAGCTGGGTGGCAATGCCCGCGAAGATGAGCAGCGACATGCCGTTGCCCACACCCTTCTCAGTGATGATCTCGCCGAGCCACATGATGAGGATCGCGCCGGCGGTCATGACGATGATCATCATGATGAGAGTCCACGCGCTGCGGTCCTCCACCAATACGGGGTTGCCCGCACCGAGTAGCTGCTCGCGGTCCGCCAGGGCGACAATGCCGGCAGACTGCAGCAACGCGAGCGCCACGGTGAGGTAGCGCGTGTACTGCGTCATCTTCGCCTGCCCGGCCTGGCCCTCCTTCTTCAGCTCCTCGAACTTCGGGATGACCACGGTGAGCAGCTGCACGATAATCGACGCCGTGATGTACGGCATGATGCCGATGGCGAAGATCGACAGCTGGAGCAACGCGCCGCCGGAGAACAGGGAGATGATCGAGAACATCGTCGCTTCCTCGCCCTGCTCAATGCTGTCGAGGCGCTGGCTGATCAGTCCGTAGTCCACGCCGGGCGTGGGAATTTGCGCACCGACCCGGTAGAGGATGATCAACGCGATGGAGATGAGGATCTTCTTGCGCAGATCCGGGTCTTTAAACGCCTGAACGATAGCGGACACTAAGCCTCCTGGCTCCTCCCCCGGCCGGCGGGAGAATAGGACGTAATCTTGCAGTACAGGACGGGGCGCGACCCCTTCCCGGCTGGAATGACCTCCCTACCTTACCAGCCGCCCCCGACAGCGCTAAGTCACCCGTCCATCTTGCCGCTCCGTGCCAGCCTGAAGCGGGCCGCCCGTGGAAAGCGAAACTCCCCGGCACGCCCGCACAGGGCGCTCCGGGGAGTCGTGAGTGTCGGCCTTACTTGTCGGCCGGGACCTCAGAGCCCGCGATGGACGCGGTCTCCGTCAGCGGGTCCGAGGGCAGAACGCCCTTGGAATCCGCCACGTCGGCCTTCCGCGCGCCGGAGCGCGGGCGGAACTCAGCCTCGGTGACGGAGCCGCCAGCTGCCTCGATCTTCTCGACGGCAGACTTGGAGAACTTCGTCGCGGTGACGTCAAGCTTGACGTTCAGCTCACCGTTGCCGAGAACCTTCACCGGCTGGTTCTTGCGCACCAGGCCGGCGGCAACGATGTCGGCAACATCGACGGCCCCGCCGTCCGGGAACGCCTTCGCCAGGTCTGCGACGTTGACGACCTGGTACTCGACGCGGTTCGGGTTCTTGAAGCCCTTGAGCTTCGGCAGACGCATGTGCAGCGGCATCTGGCCACCCTCGAAAGCGGCGGAAACCTGCTTCCGAGCGCCGGTGCCCTTCGTGCCGCGGCCCGCGGTCTTGCCCTTGGAGGCCTCACCGCGGCCGACGCGGGTCTTGGCCTTGTTGGCGCCCTGTGCCGGGCGCAGATCATGGAGCTTGATGATGTCAGCCATGGTGTATCTACTCCCCTGCAACTTCTTCGACGGTGACGAGGTGGCGCACCTTGAGAATCTGGCCGCGGGTGGCAGCGTTGTCCTGCTTGACAACGGACTGGCCGATCTTCCGCAGGCCAAGCGCCTCGAGGTTCTTCCGGGTAACCGGCTTTTCGCCCACCTTGCCGTGGTGCAACGTGATCTTCAGTGCCATTGTGCTTAGGCCTCCTGTCCTGCGCGGGCGCGGAGCATGCGGGCCGGGGCGACGTCCTCGATGGACTTACCGCGCTTGGCGGCGATCTCCTCCGGGCGCACGAGCTCCTTCAGGCCGGCAACGGTGGCCTGCACCACGTTAAGAGCGTTGTCGGAACCCAGTGACTTCGCCAGGATGTCCTGCACGCCGGCGCACTCGAGCACGGGGCGCACAGCGCCACCGGCGATGACACCGGTACCGGGTGCTGCCGGGCGGAGCATGACGATGCCCGCGGCGGCCTCAGCCTGCACCGGGTGCGGGATGGTGCCGCCGATCATCGGGACGCGGAAGAAGTTCTTGCGAGCCTCCTCGGCGCCCTTCTGGATAGCGGCGGGAACTTCGCGCGCCTTGCCGTAGCCGACGCCGACCATGCCCTGGCCGTCGCCGACGACGACGAGCGCCGTGAAGGACATGTTGCGCCCGCCCTTGACGGTCTTGGCAACGCGGTTGATGGTGATGACGCGCTCGATGTACTTGTCGCGCTCGTCGTTGTGGTTGCGGCGGTCATCGCGGCGGCCGCGTCCGCCGCGCTCGTTGTTGCGGTTGTTGTTGCGGTTGTCGGCGGAGCGCCCGCCGTCACGCCGTTCACGTTCGGCCATTACGCGATCCTTCCGTTGGTGGTGTTGAGTGCGGTGATCATTAGAACTTCAGACCACCTTCACGAGCTGCGTCAGCGAGGGCCGCGATGCGGCCGTGGTACTTGTAGCCGGCACGGTCGAAGACAACCGCTTCAATGCCGGCGGCCTTGGCGCGCTCAGCGGCGAGCTGGCCAACCTTGGCAGCCTTGTCCTTCTTGTCGCCCTCGAGGGTGCGCACGTCCGGCTCCATGGAGGAAGCCGAGACGAGCGTGTGCCCAGCGAGGTCGTCGATGATCTGGACGTGCATGTGGCGGGACGAGCGGTGCACGACGAGACGCGGGGTCTCCGGGGTGCCGCGCAGCGTCTTGCGGATGCGGTTGTGGCGGCGAACGCGGGCTTCGCGGCGGCGCGAGGAGATGTCGCGGCCGACCGGGGTGCGCTTGGTGTTTTCTGCAGTGTTGCTCATGTTTACTTACCCGTCTTTCCGACCTTGCGGCGCACCTGCTCGCCTGCGTAGCGGATGCCCTTGCCCTTGTACGGATCATCCTTGCGCAGCCGGCGGATGTTAGCCGCAATCTGGCCAACCTGCTGCTTGTCAATGCCCTCGATGGAGAACTTGGTGTTGCCGTCGACGGCGAAGGTGATGCCCTCCGGCGCCTCGATCAGGATGGGGTGCGAGTAGCCTAGGGAGAACTCGAGGTCCTTGCCCTTGAGCTGGACACGGTAACCAACACCGAAGATCTCCATGTTGATCTTGTAGCCCTCGGTCACGCCGACAACGAGGTTGTTCACCAGCGAGCGGGACAGACCGTGCAGAGCGCGGTTGGTGCGGTGGTCGTCCGGACGGGACACCACGATTTCATTGTCCTCAACGGAAGCTGTGATCGGCGCCGGCAGCTCGAACGCCAGGGTGCCCTTCGGGCCCTTGACCTGGACGTTTTGGCCGTTGATCGTGGTCTCCACGCCGTTGGGGATGGCGATGGGTGCTTTACCTACACGCGACATAGTCTTTACAACCTCCCTTTACCAGACGTAGGCGAGGACTTCCCCACCTACGCCCTTCTCCTGGGCCTGACGGTCGGTCAAAAGGCCCTGGGACGTGGAGATGATGGCCACGCCAAGGCCGCCAAGAACCTGCGGCAGGTCATTCGACTTTGCGTACACGCGCAGACCCGGCTTGGACACGCGGCGCAGTCCGGCGATGGACGCCTCGCGGGTCGGCCCGTACTTGAGGTCGAGGGTGAGCTGCTTGCCCACCTTCGCGTCCTCAACCTTGTAGTCAGCGATGTAGCCTTCCTGCTTCAAGATCTCGGCGATGTTCGCCTTGATCTTGGAGGAAGGCATGGACACGGTCTCGTGGTGCGCATTGTTTGCGTTGCGCACGCGAGACAGCATGTCCGCGATCGGATCAGTCATGGTCATAGTGCGACCGTTTGCCTTTCTCGTTGCGGTTCCCTGGAAACCCACCTCGACGCGGCGTGAGCCGGCGTCGCGTTTACCGTGTGGTTTGTCGGGGGCTACTCCACGCTCCCCGCGCTCAGTAACGCGGGGCGCTCGCCGCCTCCCTTTCACCCGGTCCGCATGTTGGCGGGGGGCCTGCAACAAAGTTGGATGTTCAGATGTTCATCGGATGCGCGCGCGAAAGCCGCGGCACGCAAGTCCGCCCGATCAGGTTACCCGCCCGATAAAAAAAGGCCAAATCGCTTATCGACGCCCGCCCCGGGCGCCCCACCTGGACACCTCAAGGCACGAGGAGCGTGTGGAAGTACGTCGTCTGCGTGTCGTTGAAGTTATCGTCGCTAACAACGACGAGGGTCCGGCGGCCGTCGTCAGCCCTGGGGCCCCACGCGAGCCCCTCCACGTTGTCCGGATGCGGGCGCACCGCGGCGAAGTCGAAAACCAGGCTTTTCGCCGCTGGCTTCTCCGTCCCGTCCAGCTTCTCGACTCCCAGCACGTTGCCGGCACCCGCGAGGTCCAGCTTGTAAATCTCTGCCTTATTCTCGCCGTTGTCGCCGAGCTCTGGGAAGAACCCGCGCTCCAGCAGGTATAGGTCGCCGTTCTCGTCGGCTAGGAGCGAGGTTGCGCCGCGCCCCGCCTCGACCCGGACCACGTACTCCCGGGTGGGTTTGCCGGTCGCCAGGTCGTAGAAGGTGAGCCTGTTCATCGAGGCGTTCTTCTCGCTGTTTCTCACCCCGTCCTGGGCGAGCGCGTCCTCGTTGACGGTGACGGCGGTGTTGCCGTCGGCAAGCAATGCCATTCCCTCGGGACCGTTGTTGTGGTGGATCCCCCGGGTGGAGGCGCCGTCGGGGGCGTGGTAGGCGGGGACGTCGATGCGGCGCACCTCTTTCCCCTCGGGCGTCGACTCGATAATCTGCGGCGCGGCGACCTGCCCGGCTTTGGCGTTGCCTTCGGTGGTCCACAGGAAGTTGCCGCTGGGCAGGACGCGGATCTCCTCCGGGTCCATGAACTCGGTGTACGCGTTGCCCTGCGGATCGGTGAACCTCACCTCGCCGGCGGGGGTGAAGGTCTTGTGATCTTCGGTGGTGAAGTAGTAGGCGCGGATCGGCCCGTGCTCGCCCTTATCGTCCGAGAGCACGATGTAGCGGCCCGGCGCGACCTCGTCGATACCGCTTAGCCCGCCGATCGCGGCATCGCCATTGACCGCGCTGAAGTTGAAGCTGGTGATGTGCTCGCCGGGCGCGGTCTGCGGCTTTTCTGCCCCGGAGGAACCTGCGAGCAGCGAGGAGCTAGTCGAGGAGTGCCCTGGCAGCGCGTCCGCGACGGCCTGAAGCAGCACCACGGTGAGCCCGCCGAGCACCGCCGCGGCAGCAGCTACGCCCGCCAGGGCCGCGGGAACCGGAACCCGCGCCCCCGCGATGACGACCTCGCGCTGCGCAAGGTCAGCCCAGTGCACGGCCCCGGCCGCGGGAGCGGGCGCCTCCCGCGCCACAGCGGGGGCCGGGCTGAGCGCAAGGGCGGTGGCGATTGTGAGGGCGAGCGCCGCGCGCATCGGGCGGCGGCCTGAGGGCAGAGAGGAACGGGACACGGGGGCGACTCCTGGGAATACGGGCGGCGGGGAATGTCCTTTTCAGTCTAGGAGCGCCCCCGCGGCCGGCAAGCCGGGAAAGACCAGTTCACGCACCCTTTCCCGAAAGTTCACCGGCCTGGCCCGCGGCGCCGGCGCACCCTAGAAGGGGACGTTGATCCCCGCGCTGCGGAGCAGGGGCAGCAGCGCCACCGCCGCTCCACCGAGGGTGGCGAGGATGACGCCGACGATCACCGCGATCGTGCCCGCCGGGGAGGTGATGCCCGAACCCTGCGTGCCCGAGCTCGCGCCCTGGGTCGTGCCGGGCGCCACCAGCCCGCTCGACAGCGGCAGGCTCGACAGAGCCGAGCTCAGGTCTACGGCCGAGGAGCCCTCGTTCCCGTTGAAGTTCGTGCACAGCTTCGCGTTGTCCAGCTCGCGCCCGTGGAAGCGGACCATGAGGAAGGGGATACCGAAGGAACCTCCTGAGACGGCCTGCGCGACGTGGTTGTACTCGCCGATGGTCCCGATCTCGGGGATGATGTCGTCGCGGTAGTAGACGGGAACGCCCTTGCCGCACCAGTTCCGGGCGAGCTCCTTGGCCTGGCCATAGGCGACGTTGCGGTCGAAGCGCCCGGAGACGATCATGACGGGCACCTTCGGCGTACCGTTGCCGATGTGCTGGTCCGCGATCGCTTTCCGCGCCTCGGGGCTGTCGGCGACGACCTCGCCCAGCGAGCGCCCGCCCTTGATCCACTCCCGGGTCGTGGCGTAGGCGTACTTATCCATGATCTCGTCGGTGCACATCCCGGACAGCGAGTCGAGCGCCTCGCGCCCCTTGTCGTTGACGTTCTCGTCGATCAGCTTTTGCAGGTCGGGGTAACGGCGGAGGAGGCCGTTGATGGAAAACCCGATCGCGCCGGACAGGTCGGAGCCGTCGATGTTGGCCATCACCGCGTTGAGGTCGGCGGGCGGGGCCGATGCGTAGGCGCCCACGAGATTCACGTCGGGCGCGTACTCCGGTTGCGCCTCCGCCGCCGCGGCGGAGGCGCCGCCACCCTGGGAGTGCCCGTAGAGCGCCACGGAGCCGAACTCCTCGCCCCGCCCTTCAACGAGTGTGCTGGCCGCGCGGGCCGCATCGAGCATCGCGTGCGCTTGGTCCAGCCTGTTCATGTAGGTGTGCGTGCCCTCGGTACCCATACCGATCAGGTCGGTGACCACGACGCGCACGCCCTGGTTGGCAAACATCATGTCGTAGAGGCCCTCGAAGTTGACGAAGCGTCCCGTGTTCGCAGGATCCGGCTGCCCGTCGAGCGGCCAGTTGCGCGAGGGGGCGCAGTGGTCACCCTGGCCGACGGTACCGCGCACGACCACGAGCGTGGGGCGTGGCCCCTCCCCGCGCCACGGCACGGTGGGCTCCAGCACGTAACCCGTGACCGGCTCCAGTTGTCCCACCGCGTTCTTCGTGGTGTACATGATCTTTTCCACCGTGTCGGGCAGGGCGAGGTCGTTGTCGCCGAACAGACCCGAGTAGGGCGCCGTCTTTTGGCGCAGGATCTCCCCCTCCGTCGTGGGCGCGACACCGGCGGTGTCGTAGAACGGGTCGACGCTGCCCGCCTGGATCTTTTCGCTCGTGACCTTCGACGAGCCCACGCTCGAGCCCTCCAGGGAGCTACCCTCCTCGGCTCCCGCGGGCGCCGCCACCCCCACGACCAGCGCGGCGGTGACCGCAATCGTCGTTGCACCGCGCGCGAGCGCACGCTGATTTATAGCCGCCATCTCGTTCCCACTTCCTTCCAATCGGAAAATACTTTGGCTCACAATAAATCACTAATGTGTTGTGCGCTACAGTTTGATACTTTTTATTGCCCGGATCACCCCCGCTACCCCCTCACCACGGCAGCGCCGGGCGCTGACGCACCCTGGTCTGCCCCAGATCCGTGTTCTGCCCGGCGCGAAACCCCAGGTTAAACGCACCCCCGTCGAAGGCGCCGCGGGAGCGCGAGGAGCGAGACACCAGGCCCTCGGCCTCGACGTAGGCCCGCTGGGCCTCTTCCGCGCGGCGCTGGTCGCTCACGAGAGCGAGGGCGTAGCGGCCGTCGCCACGCGCCACTTTCGACTCGGCCGAGCCGAGCTTGTCGGCGACCGAGGCGGCAAAGCCCGACATGAAGGAGCGGCGCTTGACCACCGTCGAGGTGTCGTGCCAGCCCTGGCTGGAGTGGGCGCGCGCCCCGGCGAGCATCACCGGGTTGAGCAGGGCGTACAGCATCTCCACCCGGTCGAGGTGGCGCCGCGCCCCGAAGATCACCGCCGAGACCGCCCGCGTGGTGTTCGGGGTGCGCATCATGAACCCCGTGCAGTGCAGGGCCGCGGCCAGCGCGAGCAGCAGCGCCGCCTGCTTGTCCGTGTACGCGCCCACGAACTCGACGCTGCGGTGCTCCACCTCGTCGTCAGCGTCGGGTTTTGCCAGGTCGCGCTCCTCGAAGCCGTAGGCCGCCATGTACTCGAAGGCTTTGGCGTAGAAGGAATCCCCCTCCGGCGTGCCCTCGCGGTCAGCCGCGTGGTCGAGCAGCTTGCGCACCTTCTCCTTGATCTTGTCGATGTCTTTCATCCGTCCCCCTTTGTGCAGGCCGCGCCGCGTGTCGGTGCGGCTGGCTCCGTTATAGCCAGCCGCCCGGACACCGCCCCGCCCGCACCGCCCCTCCCTGTGGATAACCCCCGCGCGGGCCTCCCGCCTGTGGATAACGCGCACCACGGGGCATAGGGTTGGTGTATGACCCATTCACGTCCCCAGCTCCGCGGCGAGGGGTTTCGCTCCCTGCTGCCCATGGTGAAGTACTCCTCGCAGAACACCCCCGAGCAGTACCGCCATCTGGTGTCCCTTCGCGCCTCCGTGCTCAACGACTGCCGGGCGTGCATCACCACCCACCGCCGCGACGCGCGCGACGATGGCTGGTCGCACGAGCGCATCCTGCGCACCGAGGACTGGACGAACCACACCGACGCCTTCGACGACTCGGAGACCGCCGCGCTGCGCCTGACGGACGCCGTCACGCACATCGACGGGGAGGCCTCCGTGCCGGACGAGCTCTGGGACCGCACCGTGGAGCTGTTCGGGGAGGACGGCGCGCACAACCTGCTGGTGAGCATCCTGGCGATCAACACGTTTAACCGGCTGAGCATCACCACCCGCACCGACCCGCACTCCATCAAGGGCACCACCGACTTCGACCTCGACTACAGCGCGCACTAACCATATGGGACGTATCACCCGCAACGTCGCCGTCACCCGCGTCACCCGCGGCGACGGCCGCATTCTCACCGACACCCGCGCCGGCTCGACCAGCGTCGAGGAGCCCCTCGAGATCAGGGCGGGCGGCCGCACACTCACCACGACCATGCGCACCCCGGGCCACGACGTCGAGCTCGCGCACGGCTGGCTCTACGCCGAGGGGCTCATCGCCTCGCTTCACGACGTCTCCACAGCGCGCTACTGCGCCGGTGCCGTCGGCCCCGAGGGGCGCAACACCTACAACCTCCTCGACATCGACCTCGATACCGCACCCGACTCCACCGCCCGCCGCGCCCCGACCATCCCACTCCAACTCGCGCCGCCGGCCCCCGGGGCGGGCTCCGCGTGCGGGGTCAGCGGCGAGCAGACCATCAGCGAGCTGCTCCACCGCGTCCCCTCCCCCGGAGATTCCCTCGCGCTCGACCCGGAGCTGGTGATGGGGCTGCCCGCGGCGCTGCGTGCGCAGCAGAAACCGGTGCGCAAAACCGGCGGGATCCACGCCGCCGGGGCCTTCGGTGCGGACGGCGCCGCGCTGGTAGTCAGGGAGGACATCGACGCCCACAACGCCGCCGACAAGGTCGTGGGCCACATGCTCCTCGAGGAGCAGCTGCCCGCCGTGGGCACGATCCTCGTCGTCACCTCGCGCGCGTCCTTCGAGCTGGCGAAGAAAGCGGCCGCGGCCGGGTTCTCCGCTCTCGTCGCCGCCGGCCCGGCGTCCTCGCTCGCGGTCGAGTTGGCCCGCCGGGCGGGCGTCGCGCTCGCCGGTGACGCGGGCGAGGAGGGGTTCCGCCTGTACGCGGGGGAGCTGCAGGAGGGGCGCCACTAAGCGTAAGCCGTTGGTTTTTCGCACCGCGACAACCCCCATCAGAGGTTAGCCAAACCTTATTTTGATAACGTCGGGCTATGCCCTCCACACATGAGCAGACCCCGTCCACCTCCGTCGGTCCCTACCTCGTCGGGCGCGGAGCGTCGACGGGCGAGTTCTTCGCCGCCATCAGTCAAGCGGCGTCACACGCCGCGCACGCGATTTACGGCGCTGACCACCCAGTTCCCTCCACCACCCCCTCGGCGGCCAAGCAACTCGCAGACATCGACCTCGCTGCCCCTGTCCACGAGCTCGACCGCGCCCTCGCGGAGCTGCGCGAGATCTGGCTCGACGAGGCAGTGCTCTACCACCACCCGAGATACCTGTCCCACCTCAACTGCCCCATCGCCCTGCCCGCCGTCGCCGCAGAGGTGCTAGCCACTTCGCTCAACACCTCCGTGGAGTCCTGGGACCAGGCTGGCGCGGCTGCGTTGATCGAGCAACGCCTGATCGAGTGGGTCAGCCGCACCCTGGGGTTTCCGGAGTCCGCCAACGGCGTGTTCACCTCCGGCGGCACCCAATCCAACCTGCAGGCTCTGGCCATCGCGCGGAACAAGGCCCGCGCCTCGGCGCCCCTCGACTCGCTCGCAATCTTCGCCTCCCCCACGGCGCACTACTCAGTGCACCGCGCGGCTGACCTCCTCGGCATCGCGCCGGGCAACATCGTCAGCGTCGCCATGGAGCCCGCTGCGCTGAGCGCCGCCCTCACCCGCGCCCAACGGAGCGGGTGCACGCCCGCGGCCGTGGTGGCCACGGCCGGAACGACGGATCGCGGGCTCATCGACCCGCTCGACGGCATCGCCGACGTCTGCCGGGCCGCCGGGGTGCACCTCCACGTCGACGCTGCCTACGGCGGGGCCGCGTGTTTGTCGCCTACCCACGCGGGTCTGCTGCGCGGCATCGACCGGGCCGACAGCGTGACCATCGACTTCCACAAAACCTTCTACCAGCCCCTCACCTGCTCCGCGCTGCTCTGTCGCAACGCCTCTGACTTCGCCGCCGTGCGCGTGCACGCCGACTACCTCAACCCCGCCGATGCCCCGCGGCTCAACCTCGCCGACTACGCACTGCAGACCTCGCGGCGCTTCGACGCCCTCAAGCTCTGGGTCACCCTCAGGACGGTCGGCCCCGAGGCCTTCGGCGCTGCCTTCGACAGCATCATCGCGCTCGCCCGCGACGCCGCGCACGCCATTGAACACGACCCCGAGCTCGCCGACCTCGACCTCTACGAAAAGCCCCATCTCAGCACCGTGCTCTTTTCCCTGCGCGGTGACCCGCACGGCGCACTCGCCGCCCCCATCCGCGACGCCCTCTTTTCCTCCGGCACCGCCGCCATCGCCGTCACCCGCATCGACGAACGCACCCTGATGAAGCTCACCATCCTCGACCCGACGCTGAAGCTCGACGAAATCACCTCGGTCCTTCGCGCCGTTGTCCGCGTCAGCCGTACCCTGCCCACACCTCCCGATCGAGCAGCAGACACACTGTAAAAGGAACAGCTTTTCATGCCCACGCCTCACACCACCGACACCAACCGCACAGTCGACATCGCTGGGGTCGGCATCGGCCCCTTCAACCTCGGCCTCGCCGCGCTCGCGCAGCCGCTGGTCAGCGCCGGGGAACTCACCGCAGCGTTCTTCGACCGCCGCCCCGCCTTCCGCTGGCACCCGGGCCTCTTGCTCGAGGAATCCACCATCCAGGTTCCCTTCCTCGCCGACCTAGTCACTCTGGCCGACCCTACGAGCCAATACAGCTTCCTCAATTTCCTCAAGCTCAACGGCCGCCTTCACCGCTACTACATCCGCGAGGACTTCTACCCTCTGCGAAGCGAGTATTCCGACTACTGCGCGTGGGTCAGCGAGCAGCTCAGCACCATGCATTGGGGGAACGCCGTCCGCGCGGTGCACCCGGCACCGGAGCAGCTGCGCGCCGCAACCGGCGCCCGCTGGGTCGTCGAGGTCGACGGGCAGCCCGAGGTTTTCGCCCGCAACGTGGTCAGCGGCGTGGGCACCGACCCCTTCGTTCCCGAGGAGCTTTCCGGAGCTTTGCGTACCAGCGACTCGCCCCGCGCAATCCACTCCGCCGACTACCTCCCGGCGCGCGCGTGGCTGCGGGAGGCCGAATCGGTGACTGTGATCGGCTCCGGCCAGTCCGCTGCCGAGATCTATGCGGATCTACTTCCCCAGGCTGTCGCGAACGGCACGCGCGTGGATTGGATCACCCGCTCTCCGCGCTTTTTTCCCATGGAATACACCAAGCTCACCCTCGAGCTGACCTCCCCGGAGTACGCGCGCTACGTGCGCGGGCTTCCCATGGACCAGCGCGACCGGCTGGTGCTCGAGGACCGCAGCCTGTACAAGGGCATCTCCTCGGAGACGGTGAATGCCATCTACGACATGCTCTACCGGCTCAGCCTCTCCTGCGACTTAGCGGAGCACACCACGCTGCGCGCCGGGGTAAGCGTGCGCTACGCGCGCACCCGCAGCGACGCCCTCGAGTTCGACCTGCGGCACGACGAAAGCGGCACCCAGGCCACGCACACCACCCACGCCGCGATCCTGTGCACTGGTTACCGCAGCGCCCAGATCCCCGCCTTCCTCGAACCCGCCCGCGACCTGATCAACCTTGACCCGAAAGGGCGCTTCGACCTCAACGAGAACTTCGCCGCAGACGACGACGGCTCCCTCTTCGCGCTCAACGCGGACGAGCACCTCATCTCCCTCAACGGCCCCGACCTCGGGATGGGACCATGGCGCAACTCCATCGTTTTGCGTGCCATCACGGGCCGGGAGGTCTACCCCATCGAGCGCTCCATCGCCTTCCAAGACATCGGGGGGTTCGGCGCATGAGCGTTATCCACACCACCGCCGGGTGGCTCACGTTTCGCCCCGCGGCCGTTGCCGACCACGACACCCTACACCGCTGGGTCACCGACCCGCGCTCGCGGTTCTGGGGTGCGCTCGACGCCTCGCCCAAAGACGTCGCCGTCGAGCTTGCCCGCCTCGCCGCCGCCGCGCACGAAGCCGGCTACGTGATCGAACGCGCTGGCACCCCCCTCGCGTTCGTCGAGCTCTACGACCCCTCCCGTGTGCTTTTAAGCCACCTCGCCGAGAAGCTGCCCCTGCGCCCTGGCGATCTCGGCATGCACCTGCTGTGCGCCCCGCCGGAGGGAGAGGCCACGGAATCCGGTCTGACCTCGGCGCTCATGGCCGCGACCGTCGCGTGGATTTTTGCAGCCCCGCGCAAGCACCGGCGCATCATCGTGGAACCCGACACCCGCAACACCAAGATCCTGGCCAAAAATGCCCTCGCCGGGTTTCGCACTGTGCCCGGCTTCGCGCAGACCGTCATCGCCGAAAAAACCGCCTGTATCCAGGCAGTGGAGCCCGCCGAATTCTACGCCTCCCCACTCGCCGCGAGGGCCCGAGCGCCGCACCTGAACCTGCCCTCGCCTGCCACACACCTCACGGCAGAGTCGGCCCGGCGCGCGGAGGCCCACCTCGTGGCCAAAGCGCTACGCGAGATGATCCACGAGCGCGTCCTCACCCCACTCCCGGCCGAAGAACCCGGCTACGCAACCATCGACGCCGGAGGCACGACCATCCGTTTCGCGGCGACGAAGCATCCGCTGGAGCACTACAGCATCGACCCGGACACGGTGCGCGACGACAACGAAGCTCCGGTCCGACTCATCCCGCTCGTCTCGCGCCTAGCGCCGCAGCTGGGCATTCCCGCGTCCTTCGTGCACACCTACCTAGAGGAATTGTCCTCCACCCTCGCCGGGCGCGCCCGCGCCGAAGCCCTGGCTCGCCCCCTGGTCGCAGAGCTCACCGACGCCGCCGCATCGCTGAAACCCGCCGCGTACATGCAGTACATCGAGTCGGCGATGGTGGAGGGCCACCCCGGGTTCATCGCCAATGCCGGGCGCGCCGGAATGAGCGAAGCCGAGGCCACGGCCTACGTGCCCGAGCAGGGACGCTCCACCGCGCTCGTGTGGGTCGCGGTGCGCAGGGAGGCGGCGACTGTGGCGTCGATACGCGGCGTGCGCATGGAGGACCTAACCGGCGCCGTTCTCGCGCGCCATGGGCTCGACCCGGAGCGCTACGTCGCGTTGCCGGTGCACCCCTGGCAGTGGGAAAACAAGGTCACGACCGTCTTCGCCGACCTCCTCCTCAGCGGCGACATGGTCTACCTCGAGGAGGGCGAGGACCTCATGCACCCGCAGCAATCGCTCCGCACTTTCTTCAACCTCACGCGCCCCGAGCTGCCGTACGTCAAAACGGCAGTGGCCGTGCGCAATATGGGCTTTACCCGCGGCTTGTCACCGGCTTATATGTCGGCCACCCCCGCCATCAACGAATGGGTCGCTTCGCTTCTCGACGCCGACCCAGACCTGACCCACTACAACGTGCGCCTGCTCAAAGAAATCGCTGCGATCGGCGTAACCGGCGACGTCTACCACGGCAGCGCCGCCTCCGGCGTCGCGGACAACGGCCCCCACCAGAAGATGCTCGCGGCCCTATGGCGCGAGTCCCCGATTCCGATGCTCGGCGAGGGCAACGTCGCGGTCACCCTCGCCGCGGTACTGCACACCGACCCCGCCGGACGCCCGCTCGCCGCCGAGTGGATCGACCGCTCGGGCCTGACCCCCGCCGACTGGCTGGCCCGGCTGCTCAATGTCTACCTCCGCCCCGCAATCCGCGCCCTGGCAGAGTACGACATCGCGTTCATGCTGCACTCCGAGAACGTCATCCTGGAACTCGACGGCTTCGTCCCGGTCGGTTCCTTCTTCAAAGACATCGGCGAGGAGGTGGCGGTGCTTAACCCCCAGCGCGAGGTGCCCGAAGCCATCGCCCGTATCACCAGCGACGCCACTATGGACCAGGAGCTGCGTGCCCAGCCGATTCACGCCGACATCATCGACGGGGTGCTGCGTCACCTCGGCGCCCTCTTATCCGATGCCGGTGTCCTCAGCGACGAAGAATTCTGGGCCTGCGTTCGCGCCTGCGTCAACGGGTATAAGGCCGACTACCCCGACTCGGGCGCAACCCTCCCCCTCTGTGCCCCGGACTTCACGCACTCCTGCCTCAACCGGCTGCAGTGGCGCAACCCCGAGACCATGGTGGACTTGAGTGAGCAGAATGCGTCGCTGCTGTACGCGGGCCGGATCCCTAACCCGCTGTACAGACCGCCGAGCGTCTAGCGAACGGTCCCCCGCGGGACGATCACAGGCGCGCTGCCCGCGGGGTCGTCCCACACCTCGGCGCGCAGCCCGTAGGCCTCGGCGAGCACCTCGGTGGTGAGGGCCTGCTTCGGGGTGCCGTGGGCGAGAATGTGCCCCCCGCGCATGACCACCAGCGTGTCGGAGAACATGCCGGCCAGCATGAGGTCGTGCAGCACCATCACCACTGCTTTGCCGGCGCGGGCCTGATCGCGGGCGAGCGCCAGCATGTCGATGGCGTGCGCGGGGTCGAGGAAGGTCGTGGGCTCGTCGAGGAGCAGCACGGGGGTGTCCTGCGCCAGGGTCATCGCCAACCACACCCGCTGCCGCTGGCCGCCGCTGAGGGCGTCGATCTCGCGCTCGAGCAGGTCGGTGATGCCGGTCGCCTCGCAGGCGCGCGCAATCGCCTCATGGTCCGCTGCGGAGGGGCCGGCCATGCGCCCCTGGTGCGGGTGGCGCCCGCGCGCGACGAGCTCGCCGACGTAGAGCCCGTCCGGCGCCGAGGGGTGCTGCGGGAGAAGCGCCACGCGCCGGGCCGCCTCGCGTGCTGTGAGGGTGTGGACGTCGGTGCCGTCGACACGCACTGTGCCCTCGCGGGGAGTCAGCAGCTTAGACATCGACTTGAGCAACGTGGACTTTCCACAACCGTTCGGCCCGATGAGGGTGGTCACCTCCCCCGCCCGCGCCGTGAGATCCACGCCGTGAAGGACGTCCGCCCCGTCTGTGTAGCCCGCGCGGATACCGCGCGCGACGAGTGCAGCATCAGTTCGTTCCATGTCCGCCTCTCTGTGTCCGTGTGTGTTCACCGCCCCGATCGCCTCCACACCAGCACCACCAGGACGATCCCGCCGACGACAGCCGAGACCGCCCCCACCGGCGCCGTTGACGGGATGAGGCCGGCGATGACCGCGCACACCGCCAAGATCGCCGCCCCGGCCAACGCCGCGACCAACGGCGGCGGTACAGGCGTTTGGGCGACGAGCCTGCCGAAGTGGGGCGCGATGAGGGCAACGAAGCCGATCGGCCCCACCGCCGCGACGACCACGGCCGACACCCCGGTCGCCGCAACAAGCAGCAGCCTGCGCTGCATCGTAATGTTCACCCCCAGCATGGCGGCGGAGGCGTCGTCGTGCGCCAACAACGGCAAGTCGCGCCCGCACCACAGGCCCAGCGCGACAAAGGGGGCCAACCCAAGCAGGAGAGGAAGGATGGCATCCATGCGGATGAAGCCCGTCGATCCCGCCAACCAGGTCTGCGCCTCGGCGGCGCGCAGTAGCTCCGCGCGCAAGAGAAGGTAGCTCACGCCCGCCTGAAGCATCATCGTCAGCGCAACACCGACGAGGACGATTCTGTTGCTCGTTCCAATGCCGCCCAGCAGCGACAGCACCACAACGACAGCAACCGCCCCCACCAGCGCCAGCACGGCGCGCCACCAGAAGATAGGGATGTCGTCGACGAAGGAAGGGCGGTACGAGATGCTTCCTAGCACGACGGCGACTGCCGCGCCGGAGGTGACGCCCAGAATGTCCGGGGACGCCAGCGGGTTGCGCGACATTGATTGGGTCCACGCCCCCGCCATGCCCAGCGCCGCACCGACGATAAGGGTGGCGAGGGCGACGGGGATCCGCAGGTCCCACACCGCCATGATCTCACGCGCAGTGCCGCCGCCGGTGAGCACCTCGACGACCCGCCCGGGGGACGTGGACACGGCCCCCTGCCCCAAGAGGATGAGGTAGGCCGCGCCGGCCGCAAGGGCGAACACCACCCCGGCGGCGCTCTGTTTCGCCCTGCGCTCGCGCCTCTGCGCACGAAGAGCATCTGTTGCTCGGTTCACCTACATCGCCCCCTTCCGTCCTATCCCGCGGCGCACCGCCGCGATGAGCACCGGGCCACCGATGACGGCGATGACGATAGACATTTCCAGCTCCCCAGGGCGCATGATGAGGCGCCCGATGATGTCGGCGCACAGCACAAGCGCTCCCCCGAAGAGCGCCGCGGGCAGGAGCAAGCGACTGACCTGCGGGCCGAGGAAGCGTCGCAGGATATGCGGGGCGGCGAAGCCGACAAAGGCGACGGGCCCCGCGGTCGCGGTGGCGGTGCCAGCGAGCACGACCACACCCAGCGCCGCCAGCGCGCGGGCCAGCCGTGGCGAACCGCCGAGCGCCAGGGAGGTCTCTTCCCCCATCGCCAACAGATCAAGCGGGCGCGCGGCGACGGCGGCGATGACGGCGCCGACGGCCACACCCGCCCAGGCCACGGCGGCATCGTCGTAGCTTCGGCCGAAAGTCGAACCCACCGTCCAGTACCTCATGCTGTCCAACACTGAAGTGTCGAACAATCCAATGAGGGCCGACCCGGCGCTCAGAGAGGCGTCGACGCCAACGCCCACCAAGATGAGGGTGAGCGGGCTCGCCGAACGCCGCGCAACCACCAACACCAGCGCAGAGGTCGCGGCCGCACCGACGAAGGCGTACACCGTAGCGTCGGCGAGACCAACCACAGCGCCCGCCGCGCTGCCCACGGCCACGGCAAAGGCCGCGCCCGCGGTCACACCGATGAACCCGGGATCCGCGAGCGGGTTGCGGGTCCACGCCTGCGCGAGAACACCGGCGATGGCCAGCGATGCGCCGACGGCGTAGGCGAGCAAGGTCCGCGGAACGCGCAGCTGCCAGAAGATATTGCGCACGTCGTCGCTTCCCTCGCCGAGAGCTGCGGCGAGGAGCTCGTCGAGAGAAATGGTGCGCGAGCCGAACGCCAGCGAAGCCACGACCGCGAGGAGGGAGACAACGACAAGCAGCACGATGGCCCGCGCACTATCGCGGGACCGGCGCACTGTGAGAGTGCCGGGGGTACTCATCGAGTGTTAGTTCAGCTGCTCCTCGAACCTTTCGGCCACCCACGGGATGGTCACCGGGTTGGGCATGCTCATCGCGTTGCCGGTATCAGTGTCGAGGTAGCGCACGCGCCCGTCCTTGACCACCTCAAGGTCTTGGAAGATAGGGTCGTTCTTGACCTGGTCGACGAGGCCATTGTAGTCGAGCACGAAGAGATAGTCGACGTTGTTGAGCTCGGAGTAGTTCTCCGGGGCGTAGTCAACGAAGAACGTGGAACCGTCGCCCTGGAGCTCGTCGGGGATGACGAAGCCGAGGTCCTCGATGAACTGCCCACGCCCATCGTCGGCGGTGTACAGGCCAATCTTGCCGTCGTACGGCATGACGATGGCCGCTCGAGCCCCCTGCACCTCGGGGTGGTTGGCCCTGAAGTCCTCGAAGACCTGCTCGGTCTGTTCCACGAGGTCGCGGCCCTCAGCCGACTTGCCCACGGCATCGGCGATGGTCTCCACCTGCGCTTCCCACGGCACCTGCCAGTCGTCGTACTCCGCCGGCTTCACGGTCGTCGGCGCGATGTTTTCCAGGGACTCTTGCGCCTCAACGTCGACGGCTTGGTTCACGGCAACGATGTGGGTGGGGTCGACCGCCGAGACCTGTTCCAGGATGTCTGCGGTGAACCCGCTGGCAACGTTGTAGATGACCTCCGGCTGGGCGTCGCCGAGCAGGTCCTCGGCCCACGGGCCAACACCGGAGGGGCCGACGTCGCCCTCCGCACCCCACGGCGCGACGGCGACAGGGGTGATGCCGAGAGCCAGCAATGTGTCCGCGTCGCCCAAGCCGAGGCTGGCGACACGCATCTCACTGTCGTCGCCCTCAGCCTGCGTCGAGTCCCCCTCGCCGCGGGAGCAGCCCGCCAGCGCGAGCGTGGCGGCGGTGAGGGCGGCCACGATGCCCGTGGCGCGCTTGTTCAAAAACATCATTGCGTGTGTCCTTCTGTAGGCCGTCCGATTTACACCACATGGGTATGTGCAAATTGCATTGACTACCGTATAGTAGGACGCGCACCAGATGTAATGCAAGCCTTACCTTTCTAATTGAGGTTTCGATACATGCCCTCCCACCTCCTCCACCCCGTCACCCTCGTCGCCAACGAGCAGCTCAAACCCCGGCTACACCGCCTCACCTTCACCGCGGAGGCCTTCGCCGACTACCCCTTGAGCGGGCCGGACGAGTACTTCGGCCTACTCATGCCGAAGCCGGGGCGCCCCTTCCGCCCCTTCAGCTTCAGCGGCATCAACATCCGCGCGGCCGTCGCAACCATGCCCGAGGAGACCCGCCCCGACCTTCGCTGGTACACCATTCGCAACCTCGATAGCGCACGCAAGCTTATCGACGTCGACGTGGTCACCCACGGCGATACCGGCCCAGGTTCCCGGTGGATCCGCCAGGCGCGCCCCGGCGACACCGCCGGCATGTTCACCTGCCCCGCCCTGTGGACGCCGCCGACCTCCTCACAGCTGCTCGTGGCCGACGCCTCGGCACTGCCCGCCCTGCGCCACATCCTGGCATACCAGCAGGCAAACGCCCCCCGGGCCCTCGCCAGGACCCATGCCGTCGCCGTGGTCACCTCCCCCGAGGAGATCGAGGACGGGCTGGCCGAACAGTGGGGCGAGGTGCTGGCCTCCCTCACCGTCATCGAGGCGCCGAAAACCGCTGAGACCGAGGCCACCCTGTCCGCCCTGCGCGACAGCTTCGGTGAGAAGCAACCGCCGCGCTCCGTGTGGGTCTCCGGCGAGGGCGCCCTGACCAAGTCCGTGCGCACGCTCGCCGTGAAGGAGTGGGGCCTGCCCCCTTCCGACGTCGTCTGGGTCCCGTTCTGGTTCCACGGCAAGGCCCGGCCCTAGCCGCGCCAGCCCCTCACCCACCCCTGGTTAAGAACAGAAGGGTAAGAATCCACGACATTCGGGTCCGCACGTGGATTCTTGCCCTTGTGTTCTTAACCGCAGGGATCCCAGCCACCCCACCGCGGCCAGGTAGTCCGTGCGCACGCTCGCCGTGAAGGAGTGGGGCCTGCCCCCTTCCGACGTCGTCTGGGTCCCGTTTTGGTTCCACGGCAAAGCCCGGCCCTAGCCGCGCCAGCCCCGCACCCACCCCTGGTTAAGAACAGAAGGGTAAGAATCCACGACATTCGGGTCCGCACGTGGATTCTTGCCCTTGTGTTCTTAACCGCAGGGACCTTAACCGCAGGGATCTTAATCGCAGGGATCCCAGCCACCCCACCAACGACAAAACCCCCGTCACGGCCCGGTGGGCGGTGCGGGGGGTTGAGGCGTCGACAAGCTTAAGCTTGCTGCATCTTGCCGTCCTTGTCGGCGAAGGGGAAGCCGAGGTGGCGCAGGAGGGAGCGGCCCTCGTCGTCGCTCGTGGCGGTGGTCACCAGGGTGATGTCCATGCCGCGGACGCGGTCGATCTTGTCGATGTCAATCTCGTAGAAC
Organism: Corynebacterium auris; assembly: GCF_030408575.1. NCBI lineage: Bacteria > Bacillati > Actinomycetota > Actinomycetes > Mycobacteriales > Corynebacteriaceae > Corynebacterium > Corynebacterium auris. The sequence continues at coordinate 403,104 of NZ_CP047047.1, read as the reverse complement.
ATCGTCTGCTCGGACAGGCCGAAGGTGTAGTTGCCGGCGCCGTCGAACTGCTTGTCGTTGAGGCCGCGGAAGTCGCGGATACGCGGCAGGGCGACGTTGAGCAGGCGGTCCAGAAACTCCCACATGCGGTCGCCGCGGAGGGTGACCTTCGCGCCGATGGGCATGCCCTCGCGGAGCTTGAAGTTAGCGATGGACTTCTTCGCGCGGCGCAGCTGCGGCTTCTGGCCGGTGATCGCGGTGAGGTCCTCCAGCGCGCCGTTGATGACCTTGGAGTCGCGGGCGGCGTCGCCGACACCCATGTTGACCACGATCTTGGTCAGGCCGGGGATCTGCATGACGTTGTCGTAGCCGAACTCCTCGTTGAGCTTGGCGCGGATGTCGTCCTTGTAGCGGGTCTTGAGACGCGGGGTGTAGTTCTCAGCCATGCTTAGATGTCCTTCCCGTTCGTCTTGGCAACGCGGACCTTCTTGCCGTTTTCGTCGAAACGGTAGCCCACGCGGGTCGGGGTGCCGTCGGAGTCGAGGACCATCACGTTGGAGACGTGGATGGGGGCCTCCTGGGTGACGATGCCGCCGGACTCGGCGCCGCGCTCGTTGTAGGAGTTCGCGACGTGCTTCTTGATGCGGTTCACGCCCTCGACGAGGACCTTGTTGCGCTTCGGGTAGGCCTCGATGACCTTGCCCTGGGCGCCCTTGTCCTTGCCCGAGATGACCTGGACCATATCGCCCTTCTTGATCTTCATACCTAGATCACCTCCGGTGCGAGAGAAACGATCTTCATGAAGCGCTTGTCGCGCAGCTCGCGCGCGACCGGGCCGAAGATGCGGGTGCCGCGCGGCTCGGTGTCGTTCTTGATCAGAACGGCCGCGTTCTCGTCGAACGCGATGTACGAGCCGTCCGGGCGGCGGGTCTCCTTCTTGGCGCGCACGATGACGGCGCGCACGACCTCACCCTCCTTGACGTTGCCGCCGGGGGCAGCTTCCTTCACGGTGGCGACGATCGTGTCGCCGATACCGGCGAAGCGTCGGACAGAGCCGCCGAGCACGCGGATGCACAGAATCTCTCGCGCACCGGTGTTGTCGGCGACCTTCAGACGCGATTCCTGCTGAATCACTGTGGTCTCCTGACCTGGTTGAATGTGCGCCAGATTTCCGTCCTGCGCGCACGTGGTCACATGTATTTATGCACTTTTGCTTATCGACGAACACCGCTGCCGCTTTCGGCGATACCCGCGGCGTCGAAGGGTCTCGGGGCGTTCACTCGGAAACGCGCGCCCGCCCCGACCAGCTCCAGGCAACTGTGGTATTTAACCACGGCCGCGGCGCTGGAATCAAATCTCGGCCGGCTCCACCGTGAACAGGTCCTCCCCAGCTTCGACGTCGCCGGGCAGGAAGAGCGCCGGGGCGATCGCCCCGACCTTCTTCGTGTTGGATACCACCACGGGGTGGTCACCTCGTAGCCGGCGGCGGCGATGCCCCCGATGTCGAACTCGGCCAGCAGCTGCCCGCGGGTGACTGTGTCGCCTTTGGAAACGCGCGGGGTGAAGTGCTCTCCCTTGAGGTTCGCGGTGTCGAAACCGATGTGCATGAGCACGTCGACCTTCTTGCCGTCTGTGCCCGTGCCCCGCACGGCGTACGCGTGGCCGGAGGGGAAGGTGACCACCACGGTGCCGTCGAGGGGCGAGCGCAGTTCGCCGCGCGTCGGCGTGACGGCTACGCCCTCCCCCAGCTTGAGCGCGGCGACCATCGGGTCCGACACCTCGGACAAGGCGATGGCCCGGCCAGTCAGCGGGGAGGCGACCCGGGTGGCGTCGGCCGAGGCCTCCGCGATGGTCGCGGCGGCGACGGCATCCGCGCGGGTGTCCTCGGGCGCGTCGGGGTCGATGGTGCCGCGGCGGGCGACCATGACTCGGCCGTAGAAAAAGGCCGCGGCGAAGGAAACCACGAAAGTGACGGCGCACAGCAGGAGAAACGTCCCCATGTCGCTCGCACGCATGGAGACAACGCCGATGAACCCGGCGGCGCCGAGTGCGACGGACTTGACGTCGAAGAGGGCGACCAGCATGCCGCCCACGGCGGAGGCCCCCATGGCGATGAAGAAGGGCCAGCGTAGCCGCAGGTTCACGCCGAAGATAGCGGGCTCGGTGATACCGAAGACCGCGGAGACGCCGGAGGATCCCGCTAGCCCCTTCATCTTTGCGTTCCGGGCCAGGACGTAGACGGCGAGCGCCGCCGCGCCCTGGGCGACGTTGGCCATGGAGGCCGTCGGGAAGATGAAGGAGCCGCCCTGGTTGATCAGCTCTAGTTCGATCGGCGGGAAAGACTGGGGCAGGACCGTGATCACGATCGGGGAGTAGACCAGCCCGAACAGTAGCCCGCCGACAGGCCCCCCGATGTCGTAGAGGCCGGCGAGGGCGTCGATAAGCAGGTCGCCGAGCCAACGCACGGCCGGGCCGACCGCGATGAAGGTGATGAAGCCCGTGATCAGCAGGGTCGCCAGCGGCGTGAGGAGGAAGTCGACGGTGCCCTTGAGACGGCGGTGGAACCACTTTTCCACGGTCGCCAACACCCAGGCGACGGCGAGGACCGGCAGCACCGCGCCCTGGTAGCCGGCCTGCGCGACGGGAAGCCCGAACAGGTCCCAGTAGGGCATGGTGCCCTCGGCCATGGAGGTGGCAACCTCGTAGCCGTCGACGAGCGCGGGGTGCACCATCGCCATGCCCATGCCCGCGCCCAGGTACTCGTTGCCGCCGAAACGCTTGGTGGCGGAATACCCCACCAGCACCGGCAGGAAGGTGAAGGGCGCGGAGGCGAGGACGTTGATGATCTCCGTCGGCGGTGAGCACGTTGTTAAGCGCCATGAGCAGGCCGCCGCCGACGAGGATCGGGATAAGGGGGACGAAAGTATCGGAGCGGACCTTGATGAAGCGGGTGAACCAGCTGCCCTGCTTCGCGGCCACCTCTTTGAGCTCATCGGTGGAGACAGCGATATTTCATCCCGTCATCGCGTCGAGCTCGGCGAAGACCTGATCCACGTCCCCGGGGCCGACGATGACTTGGAACATCCCGCCCGTCTCGAAGGTCCCCTTGAGGTCGGGGTCGTTATCCAAAGCCGCGGTGTCCACCCGGTCCGGGTCCTTGAGCACGAGGCGCAGGCGTGTGGCGCAGTGCGCGGCGCCCACGATGTTGTCCTCCCCGCCGAGCCCGGCCAACACGCGGGCCGCTACGTCTTTGTGGTTCATGGCGCTTCCTTTCTTTCCCCACATTCAAGCACGCCGCCATCACCGGCCGCGGCGCTTGATGGCGGGAAGGATTACTACGATTCGGCCTATGAGTTTCGCCGAAGAAGCCCCCGCCTCGATACAAAACAAACTCGACCTTTTCAGCCACGAACCTGCCCGCTTCGCCGCCCGCGCCGTCATGGCTGGCGTGTACCTCAGCATCATGACCGCGTTCGCGGCGTCGACCGCCACCCTCGTGGAGGCCGCGGCCCCCGAGTGGGGCAAGTATGCGTTCGGGGCGATTTTCGCCGCCACGCTCTACATCATCATCGTGCTCCAGGGCGAGCTGGCGACGGGCGACATGATGTTCATGACGTACGGCGCCGTCCACCGCATGAACACGGTCTGGCGCGGCCTGCTCATCATTTTCGTCGCCACTGTGTTTAACCTCGTTGGCGCCGTCGCGCTGTCGTGGCTGATCTCCACCACGACGATCGCGCAGGACGTGAGCTTGGACGGCGGCTTCCTCCACGACATGCTAGAAGACAAGCTCTCCAAGCCCTCAGTGACGCTTTTCTTCGAGGCGATCCTGGCCAACATCGTGGTCAACATCGCCTTCATGGTGTCCACCCAGGCGGGCAAGGACTACTCGGCGAAGCTGTGGGGCGTCATAATCATCATCCCGGCGTTCGCCGCCATGAGCTACGAGCACTCCATCGCCAACTTCGTTCTGACGTCCCTCGGCGGCTTCGTCATCGGCCCCGAGGCGATCGAGGGGTTCACCATCGGCAACGTCTTACGCAACTGGGGAATCGTCTGGCTAGGCAATCTCGTCGGCGGCGGGCTGATCATGGGCGGCGTCTACGGTTGGCTGAACCGAACGTCGACGGACTACAAGGACTAGCGCCCTACTGCACGTCGAGGCGCTGCCACGGCGCGCCCTCGGTGCTAAACACCGCCGAGGAGAACGCGACCTCGCCGTCGGCGGCCGTGACCTCCACCCCGTCGGCGGTGACCAGCACCTCTCCGAACGCGCACTCGGCCCACCGCGGCAGGCCGCCCTTGTCCAGGGCAAGCGTGCCGCGCCCGCCCTCGCCCGGGGTCCAGGTGATGGTGAGGGGTGCGGCGCCGGTGGCGTCGAAAAGCTGGGCCCGCCTCGGCTCGGGGCCGACCCGGAAGCGCTCGACGAGCATGTCCGCCCCGGCCGGCAGCACGAGCTCCTGGTACAACCGCCCGCCGCGCAGGCGCACCCGGCGCGGCAGCGTGAGCTGGTGGACCCACCCCTCGGCGTCAACCGATGGCGTGTCGTCGCGGCCGGGCAGCCCCATCCATCCGAGCATGAGCGCGCCCTCGCCCGCGTTGATGAGCTGCGGCGCGTAGAACTCGTGGCCGTAGTCGAGCGGGGTGTAGTCGGTCTCCACCGCGAAGTGGGTGCCCGTGAGCGTGCCAACGATGTAGCCGCACTCGTCGACGTCCGGAAACTGCGGGCAGATTACCAGCACGTCCCGCTCCTCGCGGGTTTCCTCGTCCGTCAGGCGCAGCAGGTTGGGGCACTCCCACATGTACGCCGCGGCAGCGTTGGGGCTGAGCCCCGCGAACTCAATTGCGCCCGCGAAGTCCCACGCCTCCAGGTCCTCGCTGGTGTACATGACCGCCGCGCCGGTGCCGCCGACGCGCTGGGCGCCGAGAACCATCCGCCAGCTCCCGTCGGCTGCGCGCGTGACGTGCGGGTCGCGGTAGTGGGCGGTAAAGCCCGGGGCGGGGCCCGCGATAATCGGGTTGGCGGGGCTGCGGCGAAAGTACCCGCCGGCGGGGCCGTTGATGTCGCCGACCTCCACGAGGTTCTGGGTGGCGCGGCGTTCGCCCCCGGCCTTGACGTTGCCGGTGTAGAGCAGGACCATCCGCTCCCCGTCCACGGCGGCGCTGCCGGAGTAGCACCCGTTGCGGTCGTAGAGGAAGTCCGGGTAGAGCGCGTCCCGCAGGTGCCGCCACGTGCCCTCGCCGAGCGTGGTCACGGCGTGGCCCCAGCCGGTGCGCTTCGCACCGCCGGGGAAGGCGGGGTCGTGCTGATAAAACGCGTGCAGCGTCTCCCCCACGAGCACGATCCCGTTCGGGTCGTTGAGTCGGCCCTGCGGCGGGCTGAGGTGATATTTCGGCCGGTACGTCGTGCCGCGTAGTTTACGGTTGAAACCATGATCACCGTCTACGGCGAGGGCCTCATCGACCTCGTCCCCGCGCGCCCCGAACCCCTCGCCCCGCTCGTCCCCTCGCTCGGCGGAGGCCCGTTCAACGTCGCCCGCGCCCTGAGCCGGCTCGGCTCCCCTGTCGCCTTCCAGTCCCGCCTGTCCACTGACGCCTTCGGCGCCGCGCTCACGCAGTCGCTTCACGACGCCTCCGTCGACCTCTCGGCACTCACCCGCGGGCCGGAGCCCACGACGCTGGCGGTGACCTCGCTGCGCCCCGACGGCTCGGCCGCCTACACCTTCTACACCGGGGGCACCGCCGACCGCTTCGCCGAGCCCACCCCGGTGCCGGGCGGCTACGCCGTCTTCGGCACCGTCTCCCTCGCGCTCGAGCCGGCGGCCTCGCGCTACGCCGCCGCCGCTGCCGCCAGCGCCGCCGCCGGCGCCGTGGTCTGCCTCGACCCCAACATCCGCCCCTTCTACGCCACCGACTCGCACCGCGAGTTTTTGCGCTCCACGCTCGACAGCGTCACGGTGCTCAAGATGTCGGACGAGGAGGTAGCTTTCATGGGCGACGTCTCCGCCGTCCCCATCGTGGTGACCACCCTGGGCGCCAAGGGCATCTCGGTGCGCGCCCCCTTCGGCACCCTCCGCGTCCCCGCGCCGGAGGTCGCGGTTGCCGACACCATCGGCGCGGGCGATACGGTCATGGCCGCGCTCGTCCACGAGTTCGACTCCCGGGGCCTCGACAAACAGGGCCTTCTGGCGCTGGGCGAAAACGACTGGCGCGCTATCCTGCACTTCGCCGCCGCTGCGGCCGCGCTCACCGTCTCCCGGCGCGGGGCCAACACCCCGACGCGCGCCGAGGTCCTCGCCGCGTGTTCTTAGTTTCACGGCACCCGGTGCGCACTAGCGGCGGCGCCGGATTCCCGTTAAACGTGGAGGTATGACGCAGCAACCCAGAATCCTGTCCATCGCCGGCACCGATCCCACCGGCGGCGCCGGCATCCAGGCCGACCTGAAGTCCATCGCGGCTTCGGGCGGCTACGGCATGAGCGTGGTCACCGCCCTCGTGGCCCAAAACACCCGCGGCGTGCGCGAGGTGCACACCCCGCCGACGGATTTCCTCCTCGCACAGCTTGAGGCGGTCTTCGACGACGTGGAGGTCGACGCCGTCAAGGTGGGCATGCTCGGCAGCGCAGAGATCACCCGCGCCGTCGCCGACTTTCTGGCCGCGCACCCCGTCGAGGTGGTCGTGATCGACCCGGTGATGGTCGCCACCTCGGGCGACCGGCTGCTCAGCGAGGACGCCGAGGACAGCCTGCGCCAGTTCGTGCGCGAGCACGCGAGCGTGGTCACCCCCAACATCCCCGAGCTCGCCATCCTCGCTGACGCCTCCCCCGCCACGACCTTCGACGAGGCGCTCGCCCAAGGCACGGCTCTCGCCGCCGACTTCGGGGTGCAGGTGCTGGTCAAAGGCGGCCACCTCGACGGCCCCGACGCCCCAAACGCGCTTGTCACCCCCTCCGGCGAGGTCCACGTCACCCGCCTGCCCCGCCTGGAGACGACCAACACCCACGGCACCGGGTGCTCGCTGTCCGCGGCGTTGGCCACGCGCATGCTTATCGACGCCTCCCCCGCCGCAGCCGCCGAGCACTCCGTGCGCTGGCTGCACGAGGCCATCGCCGGCGGCGCCGCCCTGGGCGTCGGCCACGGCCACGGCCCCGTCGACCACATGCGCCCGCTGCGCCGCCTGGCGGCCGCCGCCGATTCGACCCCGTGGGACACCAACCCCGCGCCGGCCGCCGAGCCGCGCCCCCGCATCGCGGCGGCCGGCCCCCACACGAACGATTTGTGGCAGCGCGCGGCCGCCCGCGCCTGGCCGGACACGCTGGCGCTCGGCTTCATTTCCGAGCTGCGCGCGGGCACTCTCCCCGCACGCGATTTCGAGTTCTACCTCTCCCAGGACGCCTACTACCTGTCCGAGTACGCGCGCGCCCTGTCGCTGGTCGCCGCGAAGGCGCCGGAGCGCGCCACGCACGAATGGTGGTCGGCCGCGGCCACGGGCGCGACGGCGGAAGAAGCGGTGCTGCACCGCGACTGGCTGGCCGGGCGCGGGCTCGCCGAGGCGGCCGAGGCCCCCTCCCCCGTCACCCTCGCCTACGTCAGCCACCTCAAGGCGGCGGCCGCGACGGGCGATTACGCTGTCGCCGCCGCGGCGGTTCTGCCCTGCTTCTGGCTCTACGCCGAGGTGGGCCTCCACCTCGCGGACGCCAACCAGCCGGACCACCCCTACGGGGCGTGGCTGTCGCTGTACGGCGGCGAGGACTTCGTTTCCGAGGTCACCGGCGCCATCGAGCTGACCGAAAAGGCCCTCGAGGCGGCCTCCCCCGCGCAGCGCGACGCCGCGCGCGAGGCCTTCATGCACTCCTGCTTCCTCGAGCGGGAGTTCTTCGACCAGGCGGCGCGGCTTCAGTCCTAGGCGTCGACGCCCACCTGCTTGCCGTCCGGGCGCCACGCGACGGCCACGGCCGGGCGCGGCACCGCGTCGCCGCCCTCCGGCCAGTTCGAGCCCGGGTTCTCGAAGGTTGCGTCGTCCTCCTCGCCGGGGTGCTGCACGTTGACCATCACGCGCATGTCGTCGACGATCGGCCCGCAGGTCTCGGCGCCCTTCGGCACGGTGAGGAAGCACTTGACCTGGCCGCGGTTCTCTCCCTCCAGGCCCACGGCGTACAGGCCGTCGTTGCTGCCCAGCGCGTTGCCGTCGGTGGAGATCCACAGGTTGCCGTGGCTGTCGAACGCGATGTTGTCCGGGCAGGAGATCGGGGACACCTTCGACTCGTCGAAGCCGCCGAAGTAGGTCTGAGCGGCGGCCGGGTCGCCGCAGACGAGCAGGAGGTTCCAGGTAAAGGACTCGCCGGCGTGCTCGTCCTCGATCTCCATGACCAGGCCGTTCTTGTTCTCGCGGATCGGCGCGTACTCCATGACGTCCTCCTTGCTCTTCTCCGCATTTTCGCCGGTGGCGCCGCGGTAGGAGTTGTTCGTCAGGGCGAGGTAGAGCTTGCCGGTCTCCGGGTGCGGCTCGAAGTCCTCGGGGCGGTCCATCTTGGTCGCGCCCACGGCGTCGGCCGCCAGGCGCGTGTACACGGCGACCTCCTCGCCGGTAAAGCCGTCGACGTGCGACTCAACGCCGTCGGCGGTGGCGGTGAGCAGCTTGTGCCAGGTGCCGGTGCCGTCGAAGTGGCCGTCGGCGGGCAGCTCGCCGTCGCCGGTGATCTCCTCCTGCGGGGAGTTGCCGTCCAGGGAGGCGACGTAGAGCGTGCCCTCGTCGAGGATGGACATGTTGTGGGCGGCGTCGCCCTCCTTGATCTGCTTGGAGGAGACGAACTTGTAGATGTACTCGAAGCGCGCGTCGTCGCCCGAGTAGCACACGACGGTGCCGTCGTCGGTGACGTGGATGGTGCCGGCCTCGTGCTTGAACCGGCCCATGGAGGTGTGCTTGACCGGGGTGGACTCTGGGTCGAAGGGGTTGATCTCCACGATGTAGCCGAAGCGGTTGAACTCGTTCGGCTCCTTGGCCAGATCGAAGCGGTCGTGGATCCTCTCCCACTTGCGCTCCGAGGCGGCCTCCTCGACGCCGAAGCGCTTGACGTCCTCGGCGGCGCGGCCCTCCGTGACCGACGCCGCGTTGGCCCAGTACTGGTCGATGTTCTCTTCGCCGGAAAGGAACGTCCCCCACGGGGTGACGCCGCCGGAGCAGTTGTTGAAGGTGCCCAGCACCCGCGTTCCGGTCGGGTCCGCGCTGGTCTTCAGCAGGTCGGACCCGGCCGCGGCGCCCGTGAGCTCGAACTCGGTGGTGCCGGTGATGCGGCGGTTGAGCGGGCCGAACTCTCGCTGGAGCTGGCCGGTGTTGCCCACCTTGGAGACCTCCAGCACGGTGTGGCCATGCGCGGCGATGCCGATGTTGATCTCCTCGTCCGTCGGGTTCTCCGGGTCGTAGTTGGGGAACATGTGCGGCTCGGTGGAGTATTCGTGGGAGCAGACGTAGACGAGGCGGTTCGGGTCGTCGGGGTGCTCGAGGAGGCCGGCGAAGTCGTTGTTGAAACCGAACTGGCGCGCCGCCGCCTCGGCGGTCTGGTTCATCGGGTCGAACTCGGGCGCGTCCTCGTAGACCGGGTCGCCCCACGCGATCAGCACGGCGCTGGTGTAGCCCGCCGGAACGACAACCAGGTCCTCGGTGTTCGGCTCCACGGTCTCGAACTGCATGCCGGGCCGCGGCGGGGCGTCGTTGGCCTGCGTGGCCGTGTCTTCCGCGGTGGTGGTCTCCGCCGGGGCTGCGCCGTTATCCTCCGAGGCGCACGCGGTCAGGGCGGCGCCGCCGCCCACCGTGACTACGCCGAGGCCGAAGGCCTGCAGCACGCCGCGGCGCGAGACGATGTCGCCGAAGTACTCGTTGTCGGAAGTGTTCGTGCACTCCCCGTAGCACGCGTTGCCGCACTTGTAGGTGCAGGTCAGCTTTGATCGGTTGGATGCGAACGGCAGTTTCAGACCCTTGAGTCCCATGTCGGCTCCTTCTCGTGCGCGCGGTGCTGGCCACCACGATCTGTAGGACGAAGGAAGAGTAGCGCCGTAGGTTAGCCCGGCGGGGAAAACCAAGTGAACAGTTGGTGACTATTACGGGCGCGAAGAAGGGGCGTCGATAAGCAAAAAGCCCCGCGGGGCGGGGCTTTCGCACGGGCTCGCTTAGCGGGCCTTCTCGATGATGTCCACGAGACGGAAGTGCTTGTCCTTGGACAGCGGGCGGGTCTCCTCGATGAGGACGAGGTCGCCGACGCCGGCGGTGTTCGTCTCGTCGTGGGCCTTCACGCGCTTCGTGGTACGGACGATCTTGCCGTACAGGGCGTGGGACTTGCGGTCCTCGACCTCGACCACGATCGTCTTGTCCATCTTGTCGGACACGACGTAGCCGCGGCGGCGCTTCTGCAGGCCCTTTTCCTTCTTGTTTTCGTTCACTGTGGTTGCGTTCACGTTTGCCTCAGTCATGGTTATGCCTCAGCTCCCGGGACGACAGACAGGCCGAGCTCGCGCTCGCGCAGCACGGTGTAGATGCGTGCGATGTCGCGCTTGACGGTGGAGATGCGGCGGTTGTTGGTCAGCTGCCCGGTGGCGAGCTGGAAGCGCAGATTGAACAGCTCTTCCTTCGCCGCGGACAGGCGGGTGCGCAGCTCATCGTCGGTGAGCTCGCGGAACTCAGATGCGGGGGTACCGTTTGCCATTAGAACTGGTCCTCCTTCTTGATGATGCGAACCTTGCACGGCAGCTTCGCACCCGCGCGGCGCAGTGCCTCGATGGCGGTCTCCTCGTTCGGGTAGGACATCTCGAAGAGGATGCGGCCCGGCTTCACGTTGGCCACCCACTTCTCCACGGGGCCCTTACCGGAACCCATGCGCACGCCGAGCGGCTTCTGGGTCAGCGGACGGTCCGGGAAGATGTTGATCCAGACCTTGCCGCCGCGCTTGACGTGGCGGTTGATCGCGATACGCGCGGATTCGATCTGACGGTTGGTGATGTAGGCCGGCTCGAGAGCCTGGAGGCCGTAGTCACCGAAGTTGATGGTGTTGCCACCCTTGGACACGCCGCGACGGTGCGGGCGGTGCTGGCGGCGGTACTTCACGCGCTTCGGAATAAGCATGTTTTAGCCCTCCTGCTTCTGCTCTGCGCGCTGGCGACGCTGGCCACCGCGGCGCGGGCGACGGTCGCCGCGGCCACGGCGCTCGTTGGCCGGAGCGTTGAGCTCGGACTCACGAACGCCGCCGACGACGTCGCCCTTGTAGATCCACACCTTGACGCCGATGACGCCGAAGGTGGTGTGTGCTTCTGCAATGCCGTAGTCGATCTCCGCGCGGAGCGTGTGCAGCGGCACACGGCCCTCGTGGTAGCGCTCGACGCGCGACATCTCGGCGCCGCCCAGACGGCCGGAGGTCATCACCTTGATGCCCTTGACCTGCGGGTTGCGCATTGCGGACTGGATAGCCTTGCGCATCGCGCGGCGGAAGGCGACGCGGTTGACCAGCTGCTCGGCGATGGACTGCGCCACCAGCGCGGCGTTGGCGTCGACGTTCTTGACCTCGAGGATGTTGAGGGCGACCATCTTGCCGGTGAGCTTCTCCAGCTCGCGGCGGATGCGGTCGGCCTCGGAGCCGCGGCGGCCGATCACGATGCCCGGGCGGGCGGTGTGAATATCAACGCGGACGCGGTCGCGGGTGCGCTCGATGACCACGTCGGCGATGCCGGCGCGCTCGAGGCCCTTGGACAGGAACTCACGGATCTTGATGTCCTCGGCGACGTAGTCAGCGTAGTTCTTGTCGGCGTACCAGTGGGACTTCCAGTCTGCGGTGATTCCCAGGCGCAGGCCGTGTGGGTGAATTTTCTGGCCCATTACTTAGCCCCTTCCTTGGACTCGACAACGACAGTGATGTGGGAAGTGCGCTTCCGGATCTGGAAGGCGCGACCCTGGGCGCGCGGCTGGAAGCGGCGCATGGTCGGGCCCTCGTTCGCCCACGCCTCGGAGACGACGAGCGTGCGGGGGTCCAGGCCGAAGTTGTTCTCGGCGTTTGCGGCGGCGGACGCGACGACCTTGGCAACCGGCTTCGCGGCGGCCTGCGGCGCGTACTTCAGGATCGCGAGGGCCTCGGCGACGGACTTGCCGCGGACGAGTGCCAGCACGCGGCGGGCCTTCATCGGGGAAGTGCGAACGAACTTGGCCGTCGCGGAGGCAGTGGTGATGGTGTCAGCCATTGCTTATCGACGTCCCTTCTGTTCCTTGACGTGACCCTTGAAGGTCTTGGTGGGTGCAAACTCGCCGAGCTTGTGGCCGACCATGGACTCGTCGACGAACACCGGCACGTGCTTGCGGCCGTCGTGGACGGCGAAGGTGTGTCCGATGAAATCGGGGAGAATGGTCGAGCGGCGAGACCAGGTCTTGATGACCTGCTTGGTTCCGGCCTCGTTCTGAGCGTCCACCTTGTTGAGGAGGTGCTCGTCGACGAACGGGCCCTTCTTCAGGCTACGTGGCATGTCTGTTTACCTCCTCTTAGCGCTTCTTGTTCGCGCGGCGACGGCGAACGATCATGTTGTTCGAGTAACGGTTCGGGTTGCGGGTGCGGCCTTCCTTCTGGCCCCACGGCGAGACCGGGTGGCGGCCACCGGAGGTCTTGCCCTCGCCACCACCGTGCGGGTGGTCGACCGGGTTCATGACAACACCGCGCACGGTCGGGCGCCAGCCCTTCCAGCGCATGCGGCCGGCCTTGCCCCAGCGGATGTTGATCTGGTCGGCGTTACCGACCTCACCCACGGTGGCGCGGCAGCGGATGTCCACGCGGCGGATCTCGGAGGACGGCATACGCAGCACCGCATAGGGGCCCTCCTTACCCAGCAGCTGGATGGAGGTGCCGGCGGAACGGGCGAGCTTGGCGCCCGCGCCCGGCTTCAGCTCCACGGCGTGGATGGTGGTGCCGGTCGGGATGTTGCGGAGCGGAAGGTTGTTGCCAACCTTGATGTCCGCGTTCGGGCCCGCTTCCACGACGGTGCCCTGCGTCAGGCCCTTGGGGGCGATGATGTAGCGCTTCTCGCCGTCGTAGTAGTGCAGCAGCGCGATGTTCGCGGTGCGGTTCGGGTCGTACTCGATGTGAGCGACTTTGGCCAGCACGCCGTCCTTGTCGGAGCGGCGGAAGTCGATCACGCGGTAGCGGCGCTTGTGGCCGCCGCCGCGGTGACGGGTGGTGATGTGGCCGTGCTGGTTACGGCCACCCTTCTTCGGGAGCGGGCGCAGCAGGGACTTTTCCGGCGTGGAGCGGGTGATCTCCTCGAACTCGGAAACGGAGCTGGCGCGGCGACCCGGAGTTGTCGGCTTGTACTTACGAATAGCCATAATGTGTCCTTTTCTATCGAGTCACTTAGACGGCTGCGCCGCCGAAGATGTCGATGGAGTCGCTGCCCTCGCGGAGAGTGACGTAGGCGCGCTTGGTGTCCTTGCGCTTGCCAAAGCCGGTGCGGGAGCGCTTGCGCTTGCCCTCACGGTTGACGGTGTTCACCGAAGCGACGTCGACGCCGAAGATCTCTTCCACGGCAATTTTGATCTGGGTCTTGTTTGCAGACGGGGCCACCAGGAAGGTGTAGGTGTTCTGCTCCATCAGCCCGTAGGTCTTCTCGGAGAGGACCGGGGCGATGATGATGTCACGCGGGTTGGCGATCTTGGCCATTACTTCTCCTCCTCCACGGCGGTAGCGCCGACGCCGCTGGCGGCGTTGACGAAGGTGTGGAGCGCCTCCACCGAGAACACGAGGTCATCGGCGTTGAGCACGTCGTAGGTGTTCAGCTGCGTCGGCTCAAGGATGTGCACGCCCGGCAGGTTCCTCGCGGAAAGTCGGGAGTTGACGTCCTCACGGCCGATCACGAGCAGAACGCTCTTGCGGTCGGTCAGGCGCTCGATGAAGGCGCGGGCGGACTTCGTTGAAGGGGTCTGCCCCGGGACGAGGTCCTCAACGACGTGGATGCGCTCGTTGCGCGCACGGTCGGTGAGGGCGCCTGCGAGAGCGGCCTTGATCATCTTCTTGGGGGTGCGCTGCGCGTAGGAACGCGGCTGCGGACCGTGGACGGTGCCACCGCCGGTGAAGTGCGGGGCGCGGGTCGAACCCTGGCGGGCGCGGCCGGTGCCCTTCTGGCGGAACGGCTTCTTGCCACCGCCGCGGACCATGCCGCGGGTCTTGGTGGCGTGGGTGCCCTGACGCGACGCAGCAAGCTGCGCGGTGACAACCTGGTGCATCAGGGGGATGGATGCCTCGCGGTCGAAAATCTCGGCCGGAAGCTCGACGGAGCCGTTGGTCTTCCCGTCGGCGGTGTGGACGTCAAGCGTCAGGTTCGTCATGCGTGAGCACCGCCCTTCACTGCGGTCTTGACGGTGACAACGCTGCCCTTGGCGCCGGGGATGGCGCCCTTGATCAGGATCAGGTTGTTGTCGCCGTCGATGCGTTGGATCTTCAGGTTCTGGGTGGTAACGCGGTTACCGCCCATGCGGCCGGCCATGCGGGTGCCCTTGAACACGCGGCCCGGGGTGGCGCAGCCACCGATGGAGCCGACGCGGCGGTGCGACGCCTGGTTACCGTGGGCGGCGCCCTGGCCGGCGAAGCCGTGACGCTTCATGGCGCCCGCGTAGCCGTGACCCTTGGTGGTGCCGACCACGTCGACGAAGGTGTCGCCGTCGAAGATGTTCGCGGTGATCTCCTGGCCGACCTCGTAGGCCGAGGTGTCGTCCATGCGGATCTCGGTGACGTAGCGGCGCGGGTTGACGCCGGCCTTCTTGTAGTGGCCAGCCTGCGGCTTCTTGGTCTTACGGGGATCGATGTCGCCGTAGGCGATCTGGATGGCGGAGTAGCCATCGGTCTCGGGGGTACGGATCTGGGTGACCACGGCCGGCCCAGCCTCGACGACGGTGACCGGGATGACCCGGTTGTCCTCGTCGAAGATCTGGGTCATGCCGAGCTTCTTGCCCAGGATGCCCTTGATCTGGTTGTCAGACATGTGTTAGTTCTCCACTGCAGGTAGGGGATCTCGTTGCTGCTTCGTGAGGCCAGGTGCTACTGGATGTTCACGTCGACGCTGGCCGGCAGGTCGATGCGCATGAGCGCGTCGACCGTCTTGGGCGTCGGGTCGAGAATGTCGATGAGGCGCTTGTGGGTGCGCATCTCGAAGTGCTCGCGCGAGTCCTTGTACTTGTGGGGAGAACGAATAACGGCGTACACGTTCTTTTCAGTGGGCAACGGCACCGGCCCAACGACGCGGGCACCCGTGCGGGTGACCGTCTCGACGATCTTCTTCGCAGATGCGTCAATCGCCTCGTGGTCGTAGGCCTTGAGCCTGATGCGGATCTTCTGTTCCGCCACGCTTACCTCTTCCTCGCATCCCCACATTCATTGTCGAAGCGGTGGGGTTGTAGCTTCTAGTTTCTCTATAACGTTGTCCGGGCCGGGCCCATGGCTCAACGCCAGTGTCGTTTCTGACTGTCGTGACACGTCCGGAAGGTGAGGCGCACGGCAACGAACATCGTGCTGTATCAGTGCTTCCGCCACAGCCGCCGGTGTGCCAGCGCTGGGGTGTCAGACTCGGAAGGGTGCGTGACCCTTGCGTACTGCCGCTGTTTATTTGCCATGGCCCTTCTCCGGTTCCCGCCAAGCGGGCTGAAGGTGTCATGTTCGCCGAACCATCGCGCCCAGAGGCGCCATGTTAAGGCAACCGGTACATTAAAACACGCCCGTCCCGTTTATGCAACAAGGCGCCATACTGCAGCTTTTCACGGGCCCGGCCCGGCACGTCTCCCACGGCGCGGCCGCGGCGCTGTGTAGCCTTGGTGGACACGCCTCCGGCGGTGAAACTGCCCGGAGTTTACCAGTTCTAGCTGCACTTTCACCCTCAGGGAGGACCTCATGGCCGACCAGACAACCGAGCCCGCCGCCGAACAGGTGCGCGAGCGCAACCTCAACCTGGAGACTGACCACGGCACCACCGTGATCGACGACACCGTCGTGGGCAAGATCGCCGGCATCGCGGCGCGGGAGGTCTCCGGGGTCTACAACCTCGGCGGCGGCGCCGCCCGCATGTGGGGCGCGGTGCGTGAGTCTCTCACCGCCTCCAGCAACGTCCAGCAGGGCGTCAACGTGGCCCTCGAGCAGGGCCACGTCTCGGTGGCAATCGCGATTATCGCCGAGTACGGCGTGGCCATTCACGAGCTGGCCAGCGCGATCCGGGAGAACGTCACGGTGGCCGTGAGCCGCATGACCGGCCTCATCGTCGACCGCGTCGACGTCACCGTGCACGACGTCCACCTGCCCGGCCAGGAGCACGAGCCGGCCGACCCGGTGCCCGCCCCGCGCGTGGACCAGTAGCCGTGGCCGCGCCTCTCATGACGCCCGCCGCCGCCCAGGCGGCGCGCGCGGCCGCCCTCGCCGTGCCCGGTGTTGCCGGGTTGAGCCGCGGCCGCTTCGGCGAGGTCTGCCTTCTTTTCCCCGGCGCCCGCGTCGAGGGGCTGCGCCCCTGCCACCGGGACGGGCGCAGCGGGCTGGAAGCCCACATCGTCGTGGACGTCGCCGCGGGCCGCCGCATCCACGACGTGGCCGAGGAGGTCCGGGCGGCCGTTGTGGCCGCGGCGGATGTAGATATCGTCGACGTCATCGTCGCCGACGCCGAATAGAAACGGCGCACGAAGACGCTTCTTCAAGGAAAGTGATACCGCAATGAACGTGTTCACCAACAAGATGGCGCTGGGCATCGTAATCGGCGTCGTCGTCGCCTTCTTTGTCACCTTCGGCGGCTGGCTGGGGCTGATGTGGCTGGTTTTGTTCACCGCCATCGGCGGGCTCGTCGGCGCGCAGCTCGACGGCAAGCTCGACCTGGCCTCGGTAATCAGCGCCACCTCCGGCAGGGGCCGAAGCTAATGCCCGCCGCTTTCCGCATCAATGACCGCGCGCTGGCTCGTATCGCCGAGGCAGCGACGTTGAGCGTGCCGGGCTCCGTCGCCGTCGACGCGAAGCTCGCCGGCCTGGCCGGGCGCGGCCTGCCCCGCGTCGACGCCCGCGTTAACCGCTCCGCCGCCACGGTTTCCTTCGCCGTGGAGATGGCCGTGTCCTACCCCTCGCCTGTCGTCGCCGTCACCGAGGCCGCCCGCGCGGCCGTGCGCGCCCGGGTGGCAACGCTGACCGGGTTCAGCGTGACGCAGGTCGACCTCACCGTCGTGGAGGCCCGCCACCAGGACCGGCCGGTCACCCGCGACGAGCTCGACCGCCACCCGGCGGACATCACCCCCACCCCGGTTACGTTTTCGCCCCGCCCTGTCTCCTCCCCCACGGTGCGTTCTTCCTCGAGCTATCTGGCTCGCCCGGGCGTGCCGGTGCCGCGCCCGCTGCGCCGCGTCGAGGCGCCCCCCGCCGTCACCGTGCGCTCCGTCGCACCGCCTCCCCCCATCGCACCCCGGCGGATTGAACGCCGCCATCCGCCGCGGGTGCCGGTGATCTCCACCCCGCTCCCAGTGCGCTCCGTGCGTGCACCAGAGCCGGTGGTGGTCCGCGTCCCGCGGGCACCGCAGCCCGTCGCCCTGTCCCCGATCACGACGAAGCCGGTGGTGAGCAACAGTGAGCACTAAGGAAGCGCCCCCGCAGCGCCTACAGCCCTCCCCCGGCGGTGAGCCCAGGGGCCTGGCGACAGTGCAGTGGCTCACCGTGCTCGTCGGCGCGGTGTTGTGCGCGCTCGCGGGCGTAATTGCCCGGGACCTCGGGGTGCGCTACGGGGCGGAACGCCAGGGCGACTCCTGGGTGGCCGACGCCCTGCGCTGGCTCTCCGGGCTGCCGGTCAACGCGTGGACCGTCGCCGCGGGCATCGCTGTGGCCGCCCTCGGCCTCGGAGTCGCGCTCGCCGCGCTGCGCCCGCGCCCGCGCACGCATGTGCGTTACGCCTCCGGCACCTCAATCTGGCTGCGCCCCGTCGACATCGCGCGCATCTCCACCTACTCCACCATCCAGGAAACCGGGGCGACAAACGTCCGCTCGCAGGCCACCCGCACGCGCCTCCAGGTGCGCGCGCAGGACAACGGCCAGGGGGAGGCCATGGCCACGCGGTTGCGCCAGGCGCTCACCGAAAGGTTCGCGGGGTTACGCCGCCCACCGCGTATCGACGTCCACCTCACCCCTCCGGCCACCGGCAGCGAGGAGGAGGCTGCATGACCCGGAAACTCGCGGCGCTCAACCGCATCGTCACCTTCCTCGTCGGCGCCGTCCTCATCGCCGCGGGCCTCGTCCCCGCGGCGCTGTACTGGAACATTCCCGTCGTCTCCGGCTCCGTCGCGCGGCTCGACCGCGCCCGCCTCGCCGACCTGCCCGACCAGCGCTGGTTCTTCCCCGCCGCCGTCGCCGCGCTCGTGCTGCTGCTGGCGTTCGGGCTGTGGCTCATTCTGGCGAACATCCGCAGCCGGGCCTTCGATCACCGCCCGACCGAGCCGGCGGGCTTGCGTGACGGGTCAACCGTAGTGAACGTCAGGCGCGTCGCAGACGCGGCCTGCGCGGCGCTCGCCGCGCACCCCCTCATCACGCGCGCCGCCTGCCGCGTCGCCTACGTCGGCGCGCGGCCGACGGCCACGTTCACCGTGGTGCCGGCCCCGGCCCTGCCGCTGGAGGAGGTCGCGGGGCTAATCGAGGCCGCCGACGCGCAGTTCGCGGACGCGCTGGAAGGGATCGACCTCGATACCGTGTACAAGGTCGAGATCGACAGGATCAATCGCTGAGGCGTTCAGCCCGCCTCCACCACGATCACGTCTTCCACACGGCCGAGTGCCACGGCCGGGCCGCCGCCAACGGGGCTGAAGACCATGTCCTCCCCGGGCACGCACGCTTTCATCCGCTGCCAGTTGTAGACGCGGCTGGTGACCTCCCGACGGTGCCTTTCCCACACCCGAATGCGCTGGCCAACCACGGCTCGTGCGCCGTCTTGCAACACGACGAGCCAGCGGTGCGCGCCCACCTCCGCGCGCTCCAGCCCGCTAAGTATCGGGGCGGATGCAACATCAAGGCGCGAAATCAGTCGGACGACGCCCAGGCGGTGCTCGATGCCCTCCGTGTCGCGCACGACAAGGGGACGGCCCGGACCGGTGCGGCGCAGCGACTCGAAGGCCCAGACGCCCGGCATCGCCTCCGCGCTCTCGCCGGAGCGCACCACCGCCACGCCCGCGGAGAGCGTGACCAGCCGGGCCGGGGACTCGGTGGTGATGGTGTAGGGGGCGGCGGGGCGGGCGTCGAGAAGCGAGGGGTGCTCTTTTTCCAGCTCCCCGAGGGCGCTGATGAGCTCCGCGTCGGTGGCGCCCCAGCCGACGCCTCGGTTGGCCAGAACCCCCATGAGGGCGGGGAGGCTCAGTTCGGGTTGGCCCTCCCACGCACGCTGCAAGGCGGCGATGACGCGGGGGATGCGGGTGGGGTCCGGACGCTCGTGCACGCACAGAAGTCTACGCACGCAAAAAGGCCGCCCTCCCATTGGGGAAGGCGGCCTTACACGGCGAGTATTACTCGACGATCTTGGTCACACGACCAGCGCCGACGGTGCGGGAGCCCTCGCGGATAGCGAAGCGCAGGCCCTCGTCCATGGCGACCGGCTGGATCAGCTCGACGGACATCTCGACGTTGTCGCCCGGCATGACCATCTCGGTGCCCTCCGGCAGCTTGACGACGCCGGTGACGTCGGTGGTGCGGAAGTAGAACTGCGGACGGTAGTTGTCGAAGAACGGGGTGTGGCGGCCGCCCTCGTCCTTGGACAGGACGTAGACGGAACCCTCGAACTTGGTGTGCGGGGTGTAGGCGCCCGGCTTGATGACAACCTGGCCGCGCTCGACCTCTTCGCGCTTCAGGCCGCGAAGCAGCAGAGCGGCGTTGTCGCCGGCCTCAGCAGTATCGAGAAGCTTGTTGAACATCTCGATGGAGGTGACGGTGGTCTTCTGCGCCTTGTCCTTGATGCCGATGATCTCGACCTCGTCGTTGAGGTTGAGCACACCGCGCTCGACACGGCCGGTCACGACGGTGCCGCGGCCGGAGATGGTGAAGATGTCCTCGATCGGCATGAGGAAGTCCTTGTCGGTCTCGCGGACCGGGTCCGGGATGGAGTCGTCGCAGGCCTGCATGAGGTCAACGACGGACTGGACCCACTTCTCGTCGCCCTCGAGCGCCTTCAGCGCGGAGATGTGGACGATCGGAGCCTCTTCGTCGTAGTCCTGCTCGGCCAGCAGCTCGCGGACCTCCATCTCGACGAGCTCGATGATCTCCTCATCGTCGACCATGTCGCACTTGTTCAGCGCGACGAGGATGTAGGGGACGCCGACCTGGCGCGCGAGCAGCACGTGCTCACGGGTCTGCGGCATCGGGCCGTCGGTGGCGGCGACGACGAGGATCGCGCCGTCCATCTGGGCTGCGCCGGTGATCATGTTCTTGATGTAGTCGGCGTGGCCCGGGGCGTCGACGTGGGCGTAGTGGCGCTTCGGGGTGTTGTACTCCACGTGGGAGATGTTGATGGTGATGCCGCGCTCGCGCTCCTCCGGAGCCTTGTCAATCGCGTCGAACGCGAAAGCCTGGTTCTCCTCCGGGTAGGCGTCCGCCAGCACTTTGGTGATGGCAGCCGTGGTCGTGGTCTTGCCGTGGTCGACGTGACCGATGGTGCCGATGTTTACGTGCGGCTTCGTACGCTCAAACTTAGCCTTTGCCACTGCATGTCCTCCTGGACTTCATGGTGGCTACGACCTTCGCAGCCACGTGGTTTACATTTCGCCTTGACCCGCCCCGGTAAAACCCGGGCGCGACAATGGCCATTTCACAATGTGCCAGTTACACAATCTTAGAGTCATCGGTGCCGTATTTCAAACCACCCGGCGGCCCCTTGCCGCTGCGAGACGGTGTATTCCGGCCCGATAAAAACGCAGATCTGCCACGAGAGTAACGGCCGGCTCAAACCCCGGATGCACCGGGCCCTCAGCCCGGCCGCTACTTTCCCGGCAGCGCCGGGATCTACGCCGAGACCCGCTGGCACACGGACCTCAGCTCCCCCGGCAGACGAGGCGGCTTAGTTGCCGTTTCGCTCGTCGATGATCTCCTGCGCGACGTTGGTGGGCACCTCGCCGTAGGAGTCGAAGACCATCGTGTAGTTCGCGCGGCCCTGCGTACGCGAGCGCAGGTCGCCAACGTAGCCGAACATCTGCGAGAGCGGAACGATGGCCTTGACCACCTTCGCGCCGGAGCGGTCATCCATCGAGTTGACCTGGCCGCGGCGGGAGTTCAGGTCACCAATGACGTCGCCCATGTACTCCTCCGGAGTGACAACCTCGACGGCCATCAGCGGCTCGAGCAGGACCGGCTTTGCCTTAGCCACCGCCTCCTTGAGCACCTGGGAGCCGGCCATCTTGAAGGCCATCTCGGAGGAGTCAACCTCGTGGTAGGCGCCATCTTCCAGAGTCGCCTTGATGTTGACCAGCGGGAAGCCCGCCAGGTAGCCGTACTGCATCGCGTCCTGGATACCGGCGTCGACGGAGGGGATGTACTCCTTGGGCACGCGGCCACCGGTGACGGCGTTCTCGAAGCTGTAGGTCGCGGACTCGCCCTCCTCCAGGGTCTCCGGGTCCGGATCGTAGGGCTCGATGGTGACAATGACCTTCGCGAACTGCCCGGAGCCACCGGTCTGCTTCTTGTGGGTGTAGTCGAGGGACTCTACCTTCTTGCGGATGGTCTCGCGGTACGCCACCTGCGGGGAGCCGATATTGGCCTCCACCTTGAACTCGCGCTTCATGCGGTCCACCAGGACGTCGAGGTGCAGCTCGCCCATACCGCCGATGACGGTCTGGCCGGTCTCCTCGTCGAGCTTGACGGTGAAGGTCGGGTCCTCCTCCGCCAGCTTCTGGATGGCCGTACCCAGCTTTTCCTGGTCGGCCTTCGTCTTCGGCTCGATGGCCACCTGGATAACCGGGTCCGGGAAGTCCATGGACTCCAGGATGATTGGGTGGTCCGGGTTGCACAGGGTGTCGCCGGTGGTGGTGTTCTTCAGGCCGATGAACGCGTAGATGTTGCCGGCGTCAGCGTGGTCGACCGGGTTCTCCTTGTTCGCGTGCATCTGGAAGAGCTTGCCCACGCGCTCCTTGTGCTGCTTGGTGGAGTTGAGCATCTGCTCGCCCGGAATCGCCTGGCCGGAGTAGACGCGCACGTAGGTGAGCTTGCCGAAGAAGGGGTGGACGGCAATCTTGAACGCCAGCGCCGAGAAGGGCTCCTCGACCGAGGGCTTGCGGGTGAGGTTCTCGTCGCCGGTCAGGTCGGTGCCGTGTACCTCGCCGATGTCGAGCGGGTTCGGCAGATACTCCACGACGGCATCAAGCAGCGGCTCGATGCCCTTGTTGCGGTACGCGGTGCCGCAGTACACGGGGTAGATCTCGGAGGCGACCGTCATCTTGCGGATCGCGGCCTTGATCTCGTCGGTCGTCAGCTCCTCGCCGCCGAAGTACTTCTCCATGAGCTCTTCGTCGGACTCGGCGACGGCCTCGAGCAGCTTCTCGCGGTACTCCTCCGCCTTGTCCTTGAGGTCGGCGGGGATCTCCTCGATCTGCGGCGGGGTGCCGGTCTCGACCTTGCCCGGCCACAGCAGCGCTTTCATTTCGATGAGGTCGACAACGCCGTCGAAGTCGTCCTCGGCACCGATGGGAAGCTGCATGACCAGCGGCTTGGCACCCAGGCGGTCGACGATCGTCTGGACCGTGTAGTAGAAGTCGGCGCCGAGCTTGTCCATCTTGTTGACGAAGCAGATACGCGGCACGTCGTACTTGGCAGCCTGGCGCCAGACCTGCTCGGACTGGGGCTCGACGCCCTCCTTGCCGTCGAAAACCGCAACGGCGCCGTCGAGCACGCGCAGGGAGCGCTCGACCTCGACGGTGAAGTCAACGTGACCCGGGGTGTCGATGATGTTGATCTGGTTGTTGTTCCAGAAGCACGTCACGGCGGCGGAGGTGATGGTGATGCCACGCTCCTTCTCCTGCTCCATCCAGTCGGTGGTCGCGCCGCCGTCGTGGGTCTCGCCCACCTTGCGGTTGATACCGGTGTAGAAGAGGATGCGCTCGGTCGTGGTGGTCTTACCGGCATCGATGTGGGCCATGATGCCAATGTTGCGGACCTTCTTCAGGTCCTTAAGCACTTCTTGTGCCACGTTTATTACCCCAACTTCGAAGTCATCGACGCTGTGCCGGGCGGAACGCGGTCCGCTCAGCCGACAGGGAGCGTCTCTGGCGAATATGTATCTTTGTCGATTTTGCCACCTTTTCGTTCAGGCGGCAGCACGGGCGACGAAACACACACAACCCCGCCAGCGTCGCGTGCGCCATCTCAGCAGAAAAGCAGTATGCAGTTCGACCGGGACTGGGCGCACAGGCCACGCGCGGCGGGGTTGTGCTGTGTTATCAATGCCGTTTTCACTGGCGTCGCCGTTTACGGAATTACCAGCGGTAGTGGGCGAAGGCGCGGTTAGCCTCGGCCATCTTGTGCGTGTCCTCGCGGCGCTTCACGGAGGCGCCGAGGCCGTTGGAGGCGTCCAGGATCTCGTTGGCGAGGCGCTCGATCATGGTGTTCTCACGGCGCTGGCGGGTGAAGGTGACCATCCAGCGCAGGGCCAGCGTGTTGGAGCGGGCCGGCTTGACCTCGACCGGGACCTGGTACGTTGCGCCACCGACGCGGCGGGAACGAACCTCGAGGTCCGGGCGGATGTTGCCGAGGGCCTTCTCGAGCGTACCGACGGGATCGGTGCCGGTCTTCTCGCGGCAGATCTCGAGGGCGCCGTAGACGATGCGCTCGGCGGTGGACTTCTTGCCGTCGAGCAGGATTTTGTTGACCAGCTGGGTCACGATCTCGGAGTTGTAGACCGGATCCTTGACGACGGGACGCTTCGGTGCTTGCTGCTTACGCATAAGTGATTACTGTCCCTTCTTCGCGCCGTAACGGGAACGTGCCTGCTTGCGGTCCTTGACGCCCTGGGTATCCAGCGCGCCGCGGATGATCTTGTAGCGAACGCCCGGCAGGTCCTTCACACGGCCGCCGCGGACGAGGACCATGGAGTGCTCCTGCAGGTTGTGGCCCTCACCCGGGATGTAGGCGGAAACCTCGATGCCAGAGGTCAGGCGCACGCGGGCGACCTTACGCAGTGCGGAGTTCGGCTTCTTCGGGGTGGTGGTGTACACGCGGGTGCACACGCCGCGGCGCTGCGGCGAGCCCTTCAGGGCCGCCGTAGCAACCTTGCCACGCTTGTCGTGGCGGCCCTTGCGGACCAGCTGCTGAATAGTAGGCATTCACGCTTCCTTTACGTCGTGCGGAGTTCTTCTTTGTCCATACATGCAAAAATGGGGGCTCTTTTCCGGGGCCCTGCCGCATGTGCGTCGCCCCACGACCTTACCGCCTGTACACCGCGGGACAAAATCGCCCACCGAACGCGGCAGCACCGGCGAGGCCGCGCCCCACCCCTTAACCCCCGTTTATGATACGGGCATGACCGAACAGCCCCGCCCCCGCGCCTCCCGCGCCCAGCGCGAACACGCCGCCAGCACGCTTTCCGACGCCCTCTCCGACGGCCAGATCACCATCCGCGAATTCGACGAGCGCTCCGCCGCCGTCTGGAAGGCAACCTTCTCCGACGAGCTCGAACCCCTCACCGCGGACCTCGCCCCGGTCGCCGCGCCCGGCGACGCCGTGGAAAGACGCAAAACGGGCTCCGGCGAGGCGCACCCCGACGCTTCCGGACTGACGGTGTCCGTGTTCGGCGCAGCCAACCGGGGCGGGGACTGGACGATCGCGCCCAACCACCTGAGCATCACAGTTCTAGGCGGCAACGACCTTGACCTGCGAGAGGCCGTGTTCACCTCGCACGAGACGGTGATTAACTGCGTCGCCCTCTTTGGCGGCATCGACATCATCGTCCCCGAAAACGCGCGAGTGGTTTACGACGGCTTCGCTATCTTCGGCAGTATCGACGGCGCCCCCCGCGACTCCTCCGTCCCCGACACCGACGCCCCCGTCATACGCGTCCGAGGCGTGGTCCTGTTCGGCGGGGTTGACATCGTCCGCAAACCGAAAAGCGCTTAGCACGATGAGAACTAGCCCCGCGGCGCCGCCCGCCGAACCAACTCCCGGATCTGGGCCTCGGTCTGCCCGGTCAGCTCCAGCAGCGCGAAACTCGTCGGCCACATCGCCCCCTCATCGAGCCGGGCTGCGGGCTCGAAACCAAGCGTGGAGTAACGCACATCGAACTTCGAGGCAACCTGCAAGAACACGACCACACCGTCCTTATCCTCCCACGCCGGCATCCCGTACCACGTGCGGGCATCAAGGTGCGGCGCCTCCTCCGACACGATGAGATGGATAGCGGCCGCAAGGGAACGATCCCCGTCAGGCATCTCCTCGATAAGCGCCTGCAACGCTTCCAGGTTTCTGGCCTTCTTGTTGCCGCCCTTTTCGCGGCGCAGCTCCTCCGCGCGCTGACGCATGGCCTCACGTTCAGCGGGGCTAAACCCCGTCCCACCACTCATAGCGCCCAACAATAACTGGAAAAAGGGCCCGGTACGACCCGATAGGCACTGCCACGCGCCGCAACGTGAGGTACCGCGCGAGCCAGGGGCGTTCTTGTAGCCAACACCATTCTGGGGGAAACCTAAAAGTTGAGAATGGTGGGCAACCACACATCGAATTTCGGCGAGACCGAGTCGAGCGGGTTGACTTGACCCGTCGGAATCAAGCGCGATACCACCGACGTCCTCGTTCCCCCTGTCCTGTATGATCGCGCCCATCGGACAACTTTGCATCCGGCTTTTGTCGCAGCGCTAACCAGAACGACAGGCGCCACGGCGGCGCCAGCCGCTCAACCG
Source organism: Corynebacterium auris (assembly GCF_030408575.1). Classification (NCBI taxonomy): domain Bacteria; kingdom Bacillati; phylum Actinomycetota; class Actinomycetes; order Mycobacteriales; family Corynebacteriaceae; genus Corynebacterium; species Corynebacterium auris. The sequence goes on along the minus strand of NZ_CP047047.1, from coordinate 377,238 downwards.
AAGACGGGGTCTATGCACACCTTCACGCCCCACGGCTACACACACTCGCCAAATATCCGCTAGGAAAACCGCAGGGTTCACGGGCACCGCCCTAGAGAATCGTCTTGGGTTTGGCTCTGCTCCCTTTACCCCCTGCGCGATTACGACCCTGTGCGATAAGGTCCGCTAGGCAAGATAAAACACGGTTTCTGGGGAGGCACAGCCCAATGCCCCGCTCATCCGCCGCCGAGGGATCGGCCTATCTTTGGGGTACTGCGCGGTTCGCGCGAAGCGCTCCCGTTGCGCGATCCTGAGTGCACAACTAAGCTTCACCTTGTTGGGAGCTGTTCAAAAACCCCAACACGACCTGCACCGATTTCTCAGTACTGAGAGAATCTATGCGCCACACTTCCCTCCCCGAAAGGATCAGTCCCATGAACCTCGACGTCGCTGCGAAGAACAAACTCGGCACTGTTCTTCTCGTCATCGCAACCCTCGTCACTGTACTCTCAGCATCGTTCAGCGCAATGTGGCTCACCGGCACCCTCGGCGTGAGCGTGACCACCGCGAACGCAATTGCTAGCGCTGTCGAAGCCGGTAGTTGGGCGATGTTCTTGGCCGCCATTGCAGCGAGCGGTGGCCTTGTCGGTGCCGCAATGTGGGGCACACTCAAGCTCATACTGAAGAAGGCCGGCAAAGCAGCAGTGGTTGCCTAGGCCAGCCCCGCTTGCGCCGCCGAATGGGTGGAGAGGCTAGCGTAACGTGAAAGCTCACCGTCCAGCCCTACTCTTGTCGTTCGGGTGCACGCTACTGCTTCTTGGTAGCGCTTGTTACGCGGGCATCATATCTGGGATAAAGGTCCCGGCGCGCGGCGGGGCAGGCGCGGTAGAAGGCGGCCGTGAATCCTTCACAGCCGCCTTCACGTTTATCGCGGCCGCCAACATTCCGACATGGTGCACTCTCGTTGCGGGAACTGTGACTTTCGGTCTTTTCACATTCATCGCAGCAACCGGTGTCGGGCTTTACCTCGGAGTGTCTATTGGCGTATCTCTCGACACTATGGGGGCGGCCGCCGTCATCCAGGCCACTTGGGCCTATACTCCCTTTGAACTCCTCGGTCTCACTATCGCGTGCGCTGCTGGCTTCTACCCTACTTGCCTGCTGCTCCTACGCGGTGTACCTGAGGAAACAGCCTTTCTTCCGCGCTGGCGCGTCTCCGTGCAGCGCTCATTTCCCCTGATATTGAGCTCGTTTGCTTTTATCTGCATAGGGATCGTCGTCGAAGCTCTCGTCGTCACCCTGTGACCCCCCGTTCGACGCCCCATCACACCTCAGACAGGAGAACTACTGTGACTAGTTCAAATACTGCCGGATCCAAGTCGGCTGCTCTCCGCAATCCAGCCGACAGCTACTTCGCTGTCTGCGATGCCGCGGAGGAGGTGTCCCGAAAAACCCGCCTGCCGCTCACACATGCGGATAGATCCGCGTGGTTGATCCTCGGGCTTAGTCTCCTCTATGCGGCCCTTAACACCCGCCAGGTCGCAGAGGAATCGATGCGGCGACTGCCTAGCGATGTCGCGGTTACCGCAGAAAGCGGGTCATCCAGCATTTTTCTCTTCGGTACTGCCGCCGGTCTGGTCTTTTCAGCGATAGTTTTCACGCTTGTTGCACTGAGTGTACTTCGCACGTTGGGACGCTTTGCCGCGGAAGGCAGCGACCAGACCGGTGTTTTCCAGGCTCTCTCTAGCACAGTAAGTGTTGCCTTTATAGCTCCACTCGCGCTACGACTCATTCCCGGTGGCGATGGCATGGTCGCGACAGTCTGCGCCGTTCTCGTCGCTGGGACCGTGGCCTACACCACACGCAAACATGTCAAACGGGCAATTCACGCTCTCATTCCCGCCGCGGTTGCTCTACTAATCTCAGCACTCTTTTTCCCGGCGTGTATAGCCCACTGTTCTCTAATCTTGGCTCGTAATCGTCTTTTCTCCCTGATAGCCGTTTTCTGTAAGGAAAGGTCATGGATTTCAAATACGTTCCCTTCGGCTGGGCACTGGCTGCCATGGCGCTCGTGTACCCAGCTTTCGCGTCTTGGCACGAATATGCTGAGACGGGACTGAGCGAGAAAAGCATGGGTGCTGCTGTGGCTCAGACCGCGATCTTGGTCGTCGCCGCCCTGTACGCGGCAGTGAGTGAGCGCTCAGCATCGCTGACGTTTTTCCTGGCGATTAGCTTCGCGTTTTCTCTATGGGTACTGGCCTCTTTCGCCGTCGAGGCCGGGACCCTCCCCACGTATGCAGCGGCTGTCGTATTAACCGGCATCGGCATCTGGGCGGCTTTGGAGATGATGAACCGCAACGCTCAACGTCGCACGACCTACCTCTCCTAGCACGCTTGGGTACTGCCGCCTTGTCCTCCACCACAGCATCTCACCACCCTCCCGCGCATGCGAGCCACAGTTGGTCCGGGGCGCGCGTTGCCCGCACGCTTAAGACCACCGAGTTCATCGACCGGATTGGGATGCCGCTGAACCCAATCGTTCTCATGCACTTTCTTCCCGCCATGTTTGGGGTAGTTATCGCGTGTGAGGTATTGGTTTGGGGTTTCGTAGTCAGACGTGCCGCCCCTCAGCTCGCAGCGGACATTCCCACGGTGACCGGCTTCGATGGCGCGGACGGCACCTATTTCCTTTTTGCGTTTGCCTCGATCCCCGCGCTTATCGACGTCCTTGCCCACGTCACCCGCCTAGCTACCAGCGCACGTCTCGAGCCCGGTCCCTTCGTCCAGGCGCTCCCGACCTTGAGCGTCTCCACCCGTGACGCTCTAACTGCATTTATCGCCGTTCCACTCGTATGCCGGTGGGCAATCTTTTGGAGCCCACTCATCGTCGTAGCGGTATTTACTGCCAACAGTTCTGTCTGGCGTTTGAGCGCCGCAGTGCTGTGCTTTTCCATTGCTCTGTACGGAGCGAGCGCTTACCGGCGTCTCATCCTGTTTGTCTGGCTGCCCGTCCCTGCGCCGATGAACTGGTTTGTCGCCGTTCTCATTGTGATCCTTTCAGCGGCGGCAGGCGTAGCGGCGGGGTCGTCAGTTGCGTCGATAGGCGCGGTCCTTCATGTTGCTGGCGGCGCACCGACAGAGTTGTCGGTGCCCCTCGCTCCTGTTCTCTTCTTCGTCACCCGCCCCGCAGTTGCGTGGACGTTGGCATTGCTCGCACTTGCGGCAGGCGTAATCTTCCTCTTATTCACCCGCCGATTGATTCTGACGGCGCCGCGGCTGTATAGCCATCGGGTGCCACGGGTGAAAGCACTAGTTAGTCTGCGCGCTCCGGGGGCCACTGCCGGGCAGCTTGATAGGCTTCTGTTCCCAGTTGTCGGGGAACAATGGGTGCGGATCATGTGGACTCGGCCGTCCACAATTGCCACATGCTTCGCGTTGTCTGCGGCAGCCGGGCTTACGCTCACAAGCACCGGGCCGTTGCCTGAGGCTCTGTCCGTTTTCGTAGTCGTGCCCGCGCTTACCGCTCCCCTAGCCGAACATTTCCGGTCCGTTGACCCGCGGGAAAATCTGCTTCGGTACCGCTTTCATGCTGAGATGAGCTGTACCGCGGAAACGTGGATAGTTTTGCGGCTGTTCATGGCGATCGCGTTAGGGCTGCTTCCATTGCTCGTCAGCTCGGCGCTGTGGCTTGTTGCCTCGGATACCTCCCCCGCCATCGCATTCGGCCCGCTCTTCGCATTCGTGTCTGTGAGGTCCTTTTTCGCCTTTTCGCCCGCAGGTAAAGGAGCTTTGTTGACCCTGATGCTTCTGTGTGAACTGGGAACTTCCTACGCGCTGGGTTTCATCACTTTATGGTCCGCGGTGGCCGGGTGGAGCGTTCTTGTGTGTGTCTTCACCACAGCAACCTTCGTCACTCGCTCCCGGCTCAGGACGGTGAAACTATGACTTTCGGAATCGACGGCCACTCCATGGCCGCTGGATACAAGCGTGATCAGCCGGTCTTTACGGACGTTTCTATCCGCATGGCGGGCCCCGGATTGAGGTTGCTCAGCGGGCCGAACGGAGTCGGCAAGTCAACCTTGCTCGAAGTTTTCTCGGGCTTTCTTCCGTTGCTCTCTGGGAGCCTGGATGTGACCGGAGAGGTCGTCTTTCTGCGACACACGCCGGCGCTTGTGCCGTTTCTCACCGTGAGTGACAACCTGAGCCTGTACACACGCCGGTACGGACTCAGCGCCGACGACGTTCGTCGGTTCGTGGACGCGTTCTGTCTTCAGGAACACCTCTCCAAGCTGCCCTCCGAGCTCTCCACAGGCACTTTACGCAAAGCCTGGATGTTGTGCGGTCTACTCACACGCAGTGACATTCTCTGTCTCGATGAGCCCTTCAACGGCCTCGACCAGTACTCCTGCGACGTTCTCGCCACCGAGCTCCTCCAGCAAAGCGAAGAGCGCTTAGTGCTTGTTGTCGCACATCAGCCTCCCGAGAAGTTCACAATCGAGCAGGACAACCGCTTTGGGGACCTCTGCCGGTCCGTGGCGGGGTTCGGTCTCCACTCGGTGAGCGAGGTTAGTGCCGAAACCCGATCTTTCCCGGCGGAGAAGGGTTGAAGATCAGTACTGCGACACCAGAGCAAAACGGGAAAGCCAATCTCCTCTTTCCTACCACCACGCCGGTGTGTGCGTAAGCAGAGGTGGGAACTCGTTTTTTAAGCGCAGGCTTCTGGGCGGCAACGACCTTGACCTGGCCGAGGCCGTGTTCACCTCGCACGAGACGGTGATTAACTGCATCGCCCTCTTTGGCGGCATCGACATCATCGTCCCCGAAAACGCGCGAGTGGTTTACGACGGCTTCGCTATCTTCGGCGGTATCGACGGCGCCCCCCGCGACTCCTCCGTCCCCGACACCGACGCCCCCGTCATACGCGTCCGAGGCGTGGTCCTGTTCGGCGGGGTCGGCATCGTCCGCAAACCGAAAAGCGCTTAGCACGATGAGAACTAGCCCCGCGGCGCCGCCCGCCGAACCAACTCCCGGATCTGGGCCTCGGTCTGCCCGGTCAGCTCCAGCAGCGCGAAACTCGTCGGCCACATCGCCCCCTCATCGAGCCGGGCTGCGGGCTCGAAACCAAGCGTGGAGTAGCGCGCGTCGAACTTCGAGGCAACCTGCAAGAACACGACCACACCGTCCTTATCCTCCCACGCCGGCATCCCGTACCACGTGCGGGCATCAAGGTGCGGCGCCTCCTCCGACACGATGAGATGGATAGCGGCCGCAAGGGAACGATCCCCGTCAGGCATCTCCTCGATAAGCGCCTGCAACGCTTCCAGGTTTCTGGCCTTCTTGTTGCCGCCCTTTTCGCGGCGCAGCTCCTCCGCGCGCTGACGCATGGCCTCACGTTCAGCGGGGCTAAACCCCGTCCCACCACTCATAGCGCCCAACAATAACTGGAAAAAGGGCCTAAACGGGGCAAAAGCCCGGCCCCCAGTGGGGGCCGGGCTAAGGGCGCCGGATTTAGCTACATCTGGTCGAACCCGTACTCGTCCAGCGGCACGGACGCGCCGGTGAACTCACCGTAGCCGTCGTCTCCGTAGATGGAGTCGCCGAAGCTCGGGATCGAGTACGCGGCGGAGCGCGCCGCCTCGGTCGGCTTGACCTGGATGTTGCGGTAGCGCGAGATGCCGGTACCAGCCGGGATGAGCTTACCGATGATCACGTTCTCCTTCAGGCCGATCAGCTTGTCGGAGCGCTTGTTGATCGCGGCGTCGGTAAGCACTCGCGTGGTCTCCTGGAAGGAGGCCGCAGACAGCCAGGACTCCGTTGCCAGCGAGGCCTTGGTGATGCCCATGATCTCCGAGCGCATCTCCGCCGGCTGGCCGTTCTCGGCCACCGCCGCGGCGTTGACCTGGCGCGCCTCGGCGAGGTCGACCAGCGTCCCCGGCAGGAACTCGGTCGTGCCCGAGTCGATGACGGTGCCGCGGCGCAGCATCTGGCGGATGATGATCTCGATGTGCTTGTCGTGAATCGACACACCCTGCGTGCGGTAGACGGCCTGCACCTCGTCGATGAGGTGCTTTTCCACACCGCGGCGGCCGAGGACCTCGAGCACGTCGTGCGGGTCGGCCGCGCCGCGCAGCAGGCGGTCGCCCACGTCAACGTGGTCGCCCTCGCGCAGGGAGCGCTCGATCATGGCGTCCGGGTTGGACTCCATCGGGCGGCGCACCTGGGCCAGGCCCTGGCGCTTCGACAGCTTCTCGTAGACCACGAGGTCCGAGCCGTCGTCCGGGTGGATCGTCAGCGTCCAGAAGTTGCCCTCGTCCTCGAGCGTCACCGTGCCGGCGACAGAGGCGATCGGGGCGCGGTTCTTGGGCACGCGGGCCTCGAACAGCTCCTGCACGCGCGGCAGGCCGCCGGTGATGTCGCCGCCGACACCGCCCTGGTGGAAGGTGCGCATGGTCAGCTGCGTACCGGGCTCACCAATGGACTGGGCCGCGACGATGCCCACGGCCTCGCCGATATCGACCAGCTTGCCGGAGGCCATGGACTTGCCGTAGCACTTCGCGCACACGCCGGTCGCGGTCTGGCACGTCAGCACCGAACGGACCTTGATTTCGGTAACGCCCGCGGCGACGAGGGCGTCGATACGCTCCTCGGTGAGCTCCGTGCCGCCCTCGAGGACGACGTTGCCCTCGGCGTCCTTCGCGTCGGAGGCGAGGACGCGGCCCGACACTGAGGTCTCCACGAGCTCGTCGCGGACCCACGTGCCGCCCGCCTCGGCCGCAACCGGGACCTTGACGCCCTGGTGGGTGCCGCAGTCCTCTTCGCGGACGATGACGTCCTGGGCGACGTCGACAAGGCGGCGGGTGAGGTAGCCGGAGTCAGCGGTGCGCAGAGCGGTGTCGGCGAGGCCCTTGCGGGAGCCGTGGGAGTTGTTGAAGTACTCCATCACCGTCAGGCCCTCGCGGAAGGAGGTCTTGATCGGGCGGGTGATGTACTCACCGCGCGAGTTCACGACCATGCCCTTCATGCCGGCGAGCGTCCAGATCTGGCGCATGTTGCCGGCCGCACCCGACTTCACGATCATCGGGATCGGGTTGTCGTCCGGGTAGAGGTCCTCCACGGCCTGACCCACCTTGTTGGTGGCGTCCTGCCACAGCTCGACCAGGCGGTCGTAGCGGTTCTCCTCCGTCAGGGCGCCCTTCTCCCAGAACTTGCGCTCGATCTCCTCGGCCTCCTTCTCGTACTGCTCGAGGACCTCGGTCTTGTTCGGCAGGACGAGAACGTCGGACATGGAGATGGTCACGCCGGAGCGGGTGGCCCAGTAGAAGCCGGCATCCTTCATCTTGTCCAGGGTCTGGGCGACGGTGATCATCGGGTACTTCTCCACCATCGACTGGATGATGTCGCCGAGCAGCACCTTGCCGGCGCCGCCGCCCTTGCGCACCATCGCGCCTTCCTGGTACGGGAAGTTGAACGGCAGCAGCTCGTTGAACATGATCCGGCCGAGGGTGGTCTCCGCCATCCACGCCTGGCCGCGCTCCCAGCCCTCCGGGAACTGCTCCGCCTCGATCTCGACGGTCGGGCGCAGGTGATCGATCCGCACGCGGATCGGCGCCTGAAGGCCGAGCACGCCCAGGTCGTAGGCCATGATGGCCTCGCGGTAGGAGGAGTACACGCCGGTGGCGGGGCCGTTGTCGTCGGCCGGGGCGTAGGCGCCCTCGCCGCCGATCTCGGTCGAGCCCTTCAGCATGGTCAAGAAGTACAGGCCGGTCACCATGTCCAGGCGCGGCATGGCCAGCGGCTTGCCGGACGCCGGGGACAGGATGTTGTTGGAGGAGAGCATGAGCACGCGGGCCTCCGCCTGCGCCTCGGCGGACAGCGGCAGGTGCACTGCCATCTGGTCGCCGTCGAAGTCGGCGTTGAAGGCCTCACACGCCAGCGGGTGCAGCTGGATGGCCTTGCCCTCGACCAGCTTCGGCTCGAAGGCCTGGATGCCCAGGCGGTGCAGCGTCGGTGCGCGGTTAAGCAGCACCGGGTGCTCGGAGATGGCCTCCTCGAGCACGTCCCACACCTCGGGGCGCTGGCGCTCGACCATGCGCTTGGCGCTCTTGATGTTCTGCGCGTAGTCGTTGTCCACCAGGCGCTTCATCACGAACGGCTTGAACAGCTCCAGTGCCATGAGCTTGGGCAGCCCGCACTCGTGCAGCTGCAGCTGCGGGCCGACGATGATGACGGAGCGGCCGGAGTAGTCGACGCGCTTGCCCAGAAGGTTCTGGCGGAAGCGGCCCTGCTTGCCCTTGAGCAGGTCGGACAGCGACTTCAGCGGGCGGTTGCCCGGGCCGGTGACGGGGCGGCCGCGGCGGCCGTTGTCGAACAGGGCGTCGACGGACTCCTGCAGCATGCGCTTCTCGTTGTTCACGATGATCTCGGGCGCGCCGAGGTCGATCATGCGCTTGAGGCGGTTGTTGCGGTTGATCACGCGGCGGTACAGATCGTTCAGGTCGGAGGTGGCAAAGCGGCCACCGTCGAGCTGGACCATCGGGCGCAGCTCCGGCGGGATCACCGGAATCGCGTCGAGGATCATGCCGGCCGGGTCATTGCCGGAGCGCTGGAACGCGGCGACGACCTTGAGGCGCTTGAGCGCGCGGACCTTCCGCTGCCCCTTGCCCTCGGCGATGATGGAGCGCAGCTCCTCCGCCTCGGTGTCGAGGTCGAAGTTGCGGATCAGCGTCTGGATCGCCTCCGCGCCCATGCCGCCGGTGAAGTAGTCCTCGTAGCGGTCACCGAGCTCCTCGTAGAGGTTTTCGTCGATGACCATCTGCTTCGGGGCGAGCTTGACGAAGGTCTGCCAGATCTCGTCGAGGCGCTCCACCTCTCGCTCCGCCGCCTCGCGGATGTGCGTCATCTCCTTGTCGGCGGCCTGCTGCACCTTCTTGCGGGCGGCAGCCGTGGCGCCCGAGGCCTCGAGCTCTGCGAGGTCCTCCTCGAGCTTCTGCGCGCGCTCGGCGATCTCGGAGTTGGCGTCGCTTTCGACGTCCTTCTTCTCCAGGATCATCTCGGCCTCGAGGGTCGACATGTCGTTGTGGCGCGCTTCCTCGTCAACGCTCGTGATGATGTTGGCGGCGAAGTAAATAATGCGCTCGAGGTCCTTCGGGGCCAGGTCGAGCAGGTAGCCCAGGCGCGAGGGCACGCCCTTGAAGTACCAGATGTGGGTGACCGGCGCGGCGAGCTCGATGTGGCCCATGCGCTCGCGGCGCACCTTGGACTTGGTCACCTCGACGCCGCAGCGCTCGCAGATGATGCCCTTGTAGCGCACGCGCTTGTACTTGCCGCAGGCGCACTCCCAGTCGCGGGTCGGGCCGAAGATGCGCTCGCAGAAGAGGCCGTCCTTCTCCGGCTTGAGGGTGCGGTAGTTGATGGTCTCGGGCTTCTTGACCTCACCGTGGGACCAGCGGCGGATGTCGTCGGCGGTGGCCAGGCCAATGCGAAGCTCGTCGAAGAGGTTTACGTCAAACACGTAAATTCCCTTTCACCTCCCAGTTCGGGAGGATCGATTGTTGTCTAAGTTCTGTGCGGTTCGTCCGGGCGTCGTAAAGCAATTGCTTTTCGACGCCCGCCTGGCCTCTTAGGCAGTATCCGCTGCCGAGCTCTCGTCGCGCGAGAGGTTGATGCCCAGCGAGGAGCCGGCCTGGTCGAAGTCGTCGTCATCGCCCGACAGTTCCATGGGCACGCCGTCGGTGGAGAGGACCTCCACGTTCAGGCAGAGCGACTGCAGCTCCTTGAGCAGCACCTTGAAGGACTCGGGGATACCCGGGTCCGGGATGTTGTCGCCCTTGACAATCGCCTCGTAGACCTTCACGCGGCCGACCACGTCGTCCGACTTGATGGTGAGCAGCTCCTGGAGGGTGTAAGCGGCGCCGTACGCCTGCATCGCCCACACCTCCATCTCGCCGAAGCGCTGGCCGCCGAACTGGGCCTTACCGCCGAGCGGCTGCTGCGTAATCATCGAGTAGGGGCCGGTGGAGCGGGCGTGGATCTTCTCGTCGACCAGGTGGTGCAGCTTGAGCATGTACATGTAGCCCACCGACACCGGGTACTTGAAGGGCTCGCCGGAGCGGCCGTCGAAAAGCCGTGCCTTGCCGTCGCCGTTGACCATGACGTCGCCGTCGCGGTTCGGCTTCGTGTTGGCGAGCAGGCCCGCGATCTCCTCGTTGGTCGCGCCGTCGAACACCGGGGTCGCGGTGAGCGACTCGGCCGGCACGTCGTAGAGGTGCTCCGGCAGAGTCTCCAGCAGCTCCGCGTTGGCCGGGTCGTCCGGGTTGACCGTCCAGCCGGCCTTTGCCAGCCAGCCGAGGTGGACCTCGAGCACCTGGCCGATGTTCATACGGCGCGGCACACCGTGGGTGTTGAGGATGATGTCCACGGGCGTGCCGTCCTCCATGAACGGCATGTCCTCCTGCGGCAGGATCTTGCCCACGACGCCCTTGTTGCCGTGGCGGCCGGCCATCTTGTCGCCGTCCTGGATCTTGCGCTTCTGGGCCACGTAGACGCGGATCATCTCGTTCACGCCCGGGTTCAGGTCGTCGTCGTCCTCGCGGGAGAAGCGGCGCACCGCGATGACCTTGCCGGTCTCGCCGTGCGGCACCTTCAGGGAGGTGTCGCGGACCTCGCGGGCCTTCTCGCCGAAGATGGCGCGCAGCAGGCGCTCCTCCGGGGTGAGCTCGGTCTCGCCCTTCGGGGTGACCTTGCCCACGAGGATGTCGCCGTCGCGCACGTCGGCACCGATGCGGATGATGCCGCGCTCGTCGAGGTCCTTGAGCACGTCCTCGGAGACGTTCGGGATCTCCCGGGTGATCTCCTCGGCGCCGAGCTTGGTGTCGCGGGCGTCGATCTCGTGCTCCTCGATGTGCACGGAGGTGAGGATGTCCTCCTCCACCACGCGCTGGTTGAGGATGATGGCGTCCTCGTAGTTGTGGCCCTCCCACGGCATGAACGCGACCAGGAGGTTGCGCCCGAGCGACATCTCGCCGTTCTTCGTGCCGGGGCCGTCGGCGATGACCTGGCCAGCCTCGACGCGCTCGCCCTGGGAGACGATGGGGACCTGGTTGTAGCAGGTGCCCTGGTTGGTGCGCTCGAAGGTGCGCAGCATGTAGGTGTCCTGGATGCCCTCGTCGTCCATGATGGTGATGAAGTCACCGGTGACGTTGGTGACGGCTCCGGACTTGCGGGTGATCACGGTGTCGCCCGCGTCGTAGGCGGCGCGCTGCTCCATGCCGGTGGCCACGTAGGGGGCCTCCGAGCGCAGCAGCGGCACGGCCTGCTTCTGCATGTTCGCGCCCATGAGCGCGCGGTTCGCGTCGTCGTGCTCGAGGAAGGGGATCATCGCGGTGGCCACGGAGACCATCTGGCGCGGGGAGATGTCCAGGTAATCCACGCCCTGCGGGCCGACGACGCCGATGTCGCCGTCCTTGAGGCGGACCTCGATGCGCTCGGCGATGAGCTCGCGCTCGGCGTTCATCGGGGTGGCCGCCTGCGCGATGGCGTAGCGGTCCTCCTCGTCGGCGGTGAGGTAGTCGATCTGGTCGGTGAGCCGGCCGTCCTCGACCTTCTGGTAGGGCGTCTCGATGAAACCGAAGGCGTTGACGCGCGCGTAGGAGGCGAGCGCGCCAATCAGGCCGATGTTCGGGCCTTCCGGCGTCTCAATCGGGCACATGCGGCCGTAGTGCGAGGGGTGCACGTCGCGCACCTCGATGCCGGCGCGCTCGCGCGACAGGCCGCCCGGACCCAGCGCCGACAGGCGGCGCTTGTGGGTCAGGCCGGACAGCGAGTTGTTCTGGTCCATGAACTGAGACAGCTGGGAGGTGCCGAAGAACTCGCGGATGGCGGCCGAGACCGGGCGCACGTTGATCAGCGAGGTCGGGGTGATGGATTCGGCGTCTTGCGTGGTCATGCGCTCGCGGACGACGCGCTCCATGCGCGACAGGCCGACGCGGACCTGGTTCTGGATCAGCTCACCGACGGTGCGCAGGCGGCGGTTGCCGAAGTGGTCGATGTCGTCGGTGTTGATCCGCACGACGGCGCCGTTCGGGGAGGTCATCTCGGTCTCGCCCGCGTGCAGGCGCACGAGGTACTCGAGGGTGGTGGCGATGTCCTCTTCGGTCAGCGTCATCAGACCGTCGTGGTCGCCGCCGAGGCCCAGCTTGCGGTTGACCTTGTAGCGGCCCACGCGGGCGAGGTCGTAGCGCTTCGCGCGGAAGAAGGCGTTTTCCAGCAGGGACTGCGCGAGGTCGCGCGTCGGCTGCTCGCCCGGGCGCTGCTTGCGGTAGATCTCCAGCAGCGCCTCGTCGGTGTTGGCCACGCCGTCGGACTCGAGCGTGGACATCATGATCTCGGAGAAGCCGAAGCGCTCCGTGATCTGCTCCGCGGTCCACCCCAGAGCCTTCAGCAGGACGGTGACCGGCTGGCGGCGCTTGCGGTCGATGCGCACGCCGACGGTGTCGCGCTTGTCGACGTCAAACTCCAGCCACGCACCACGCGAGGGGATCACCTTCACGGAGTGCAGCGGGCGTTCGGTGGACTTATCGATGGTCTCGTCGAAGTACACACCCGGCGAGCGCACGAGCTGCGAGACCACGACGCGCTCCGTGCCGTTGACGATGAACGTACCCTTGTCCGTCATCAGCGGGAAGTCACCGATAAAGACGGTCTGGGACTTGATCTCCTGGGTGTCGTTGTTAATGAACTCCGCCGTCACGTAGAGCGGCGCGGAGTAGTTGATGTCCTTGTCTTTGCACTCGTCGATGGTGTACTTGACGTCCTCGAAGCGCGGCTCGGACAGAGACAGGCTCATGTTGCCCGAGTAGTCCTGGATCGGGGAGAGCTCCTCGAGGATATCCTCCAGGCCGCTGGTGACGCGGACGCCCTCGCCGCGCGCGGCCTGCTCGCGCTCACGCCACTCCGGCGTGCCCACGAGCCAAGCGAAAGATTCACGCTGAACATCAAGAAGCCCCGGAACCGTGATCGGCTCAGAGATCTTCGCAAAGGAGTAACGCTGCGGAGCTCCGGGGGTAGTGGCCATTGACATGGTCTGGTGGGAGACTGCCAAGTTGGGTCCTTCCAGCACCTCACGCGGGTCCGCCGAAACTGCTCTGGCATACAGCCTCGCCGGAAAACCGCTGGATAAGTTAGCATTCGGTCTGCTGTGGAAGATCCGCCCCCAAAATGCACAAAGTCACCTTGTCAAATACGGTTGTAAGCACGAGGCGAGCACCGTAGTAACAAGGTTTCTCAACCAAACTGGAGACGGCTTCCAGCGCAACAACCTAGCTTATACAAAAGCCCGCGCATTGTAAAGCCTTCTCTCCCGGGGCTTCGCACCACCCCCCGTGGTGCCTCGGTCTGAGTCCGCGAGACCCGCCCGCCGTCGTGGGCCGGTTACTCGCCTGCGGGGAACTCTACCACCGCGGCGGGCTTAATCCGCAACTTCCCCCTCCTCGCGCTGCGCACGCTTTTCCGAACGCACGGCCAAGCCCAGCCACACCAGCCCCGCCACCGCGAGCACCGCGCCGACAACGATCACCGCGATCGTGATCGCCCACGACTGGCGCTGGGAAAATACGGTATCGAGCTGTCCGGCCATCGCCTCGACCCGCTCGGGCGCCATCCGGGCGTCGTAGGAGAGACCATCCTCCAGCCGCTCGCCGGCAGCATCCGCGTAGTAGTTGTCCACCTTCTCGTCCATACCCACGACGAAGCCGGAGATCTGGTCCACGCTGATGCGCCGCGACGCAGAGTGGAAAAGGAACGCCCTGACGGGCTCCTCCCCCTCCTCCACGATGGTCTTGGTGTTGCGCGGGTCCGCGTAGGACTCGGCGAGGTTCGTCGGGGAGACGGTCTGCTCGAACACGTAGACCGTGCGCCCAGCGATCTCCTCCTCGCCCACGTATTCAGCGGGGACGTTCGCGCGCAAGGCCGGGTCGAACACGTCGTACGCGCCCTTGACCAGATCCGCCGGGAACTTCAACCAGTTGCCCGAGGCCTCGACCTCGGTCGACGGCAGCCCCATGACCGAGCGCAGGGACTTCTCCCCCTCCGGCTCGCCGGTGATGCGGTTCAAGGTGTAGGACCAGGTTTCGGCCGAAACGAGGTTGTCGAAGTCGGCCTCATCCTCCCCGGCCCGCACGGTGTCCCCCACGCGGATGCCCACCGTTTCCTCGTCGGCCGGCCCCTGAATCTCCATGTGCAGCTGCCGCGTCACCGGGACCGTCTCTTCACCGTAACGGCCCTGCGGATCCTCCATGGTCCACGTCGTCTCCTCAAGGTCGAGCGGCAGGCGCCCGTCCCCCAGGAGGAAGCGAGGCGCGACGCCCGCGCCGACCATGAGGGCAACCCCCACGCCGACGAGGAAAATCGGGATAATACGCAACCGAAACAGCATGAACGCCCATTGTATAGGACTACGAAAACCAGCGGGCGCGGGCCGCGCCCGAGCCGCGCCCCTAGCGCAGGATGTCGCGGCCGAGCTTAAGTGCCGTCGCCATCGTCGACGCCCACGTGGGGCGCGGCACGACGTTGTCCATCAGCGTGATCAGGCGGGTCTGCGTGACGTTGCGCTGCTCGGTGTACTTCGTCAGCCCGCCGTCGCCGTGACGCCTGCCCACGCCCGACTTCTTCCAGCCGCCCATGGGGGCGTCGATAGCCGACCACGCGGGCGCGTAGCCCTCGTTGATGTTCACGGTCCCCGTCTCGAGCTGCGCGGCGATCCGGCGCCCGGTCTTCGGGTGCGCCCATACCGAGGCGTTCAAGCCGTACTCGGTGTCGTTGGCACGCGCGATGGCCTCCTCGTCGGAGTCGACGACCTCGATGTAGACCACCGGGCCAAACACCTCCGAGCGGTAGAGCTCCGCCTCGGCCGGGACGTCCGTCAGCACCGTCGGGGCGAAGAAGGCCTCGCCGAGCTCCGGCAGCCGCCGCCCCCCGGTGAGCACCGTCGCGCCTTTGTCCACCGCGTCGTTGACGAAGCGCTCCACAGCGTCCGCGTGCTCCACCGAGATGAGGCTGCCCATGTCGATGTCCCAGTCGTGGCCGGCCCCCACCCGCAGCCCCTGCACCTTGGACACGAAGGCGGGGATGAACTCGTCGGCCACATCGCGGTGCACGTAGAGCCGCTCGATGGAGATGCACAACTGGCCGGAGTTGCCGAAACAGGCGATCCACGCGCCGTCGACGGTGCGCTTCACGTCCGCGTCGTGCGCGACAATCATGGCGTTCTTGCCGCCCAGCTCCATCGAGTAATCGATGAGCCGCGCCGCGGCCTGCTGGGCGAGCTTCTCCCCCGTCGCCGTCGAGCCGGTGAACATGAGGTAGTCGCACTCCTCGACGATCGCCTGGCCGACCTCCGAGCCGCGGCCCGGGACCACCTGGAACACGTCGCGCGGCAGGCCCGCCCGCTCAAGCAGCTCCAGGCCGGCCAGGGCGGACAACGGGGTCTGGGAGTCCGGCTTGAGCACCACGGCGTTGCCCGCGAAAATCGCGGCGAGAGCGTCGCACACGGACAAGGACAGCGGGTAGTTGAAGGGGGCGATCATGCCCACCACGCCCTTCGGGGCGCGCTGCTCCCAGGTGCTGGTCAATAGCGGAACCACGGGCTTGCGCCGACGCGGCTTCAGCAGCTTCGCCCCCTTGTAGCCGTAGTGGCGGGAGGTCAAGGCGACATCGAGAAGCTCCTCGAGTGCCGATAGCCTGCTTTTGCCGTTCTCGTCCTGGATCGTGTCCATCAGCTTCTCGCGGTTATCCAGCACGAGGTTGTGGAAGCGCAGAAAGATTTTGCGCCGCTGCCGGAAGCTGGTCTGCGCCCAGCGCTTCTGCGCCAGGCGGGCGCGCTCGAAGGCCTCCTGGGTATCCTCCTTGGTGTGCTCAGGCACAGTGGCGATGACCTCTCCGGTTGCCGGGTTGGTGATCTCGGTCGTGGCTTGCTCGCGAAGCGCGTGAGTCATTGGTTCTTCCTCTCCCACTGACGAAACTGCGTGAAGAAACTTTTGGCCACGATCCTATACCTGTGACGCCGCCAACATCTAGAGTACGTCTCATGGTTCAGTCACAGAAACCCAGGAAGGCGCTGTTCGTGTCGGGCGGCGCCACCGGCATCGGGAAAGAAACCGCCAAAAAAATGCTCGCGCGCGGGTGGGTTGTCGGGTGCTACGACATCGTCGACGTCGACTGGGGCGCGGAGGTGGAAGACCTGCCGGGCACCCTCGTCACCGGGCACCTCGACGTGCGCTCGTGGGAGGACTGGGAGGCGGCGCTCGCGGACTTCACCGCACACACCGGCGGCAGGCTCCACGCCTTTTTCAACAACGCCGGCGTGATCGTCGACGGGCCGCTGCACACCCAGGACCCGGACAAAATCCAGTGGCTCGTGGACATCAACGCCGTCGGCGCCACCTACGGGGCCAGAGCCTGCCACCCCTACCTCAAGCGCACACGCGGCGCCGTCATGGTCTCCATGTGCTCGGCGTCCGCGTTCTTCGGCCAGCCCGACGTGTCCACGTACTCCGCCTCGAAGTTTTACGTCAAAGGCCTCACCGAGGCGCTCGCCATCGAGTGGGCGAAGGACAAAATCCGGGTGCACGACCTCATGCCGCTGTGGGCCAAGTCGAAGATTTCGGACGTCAGCGCCCGCTCCATCACCACCCTCGGCGTCCGTCTCGTGCCGGAAGACATCGCCAAGAAGGCGGAAAAGGTCTTCACCACAAAGAACCCGTACAGCAAAAAGAAAATGCACCACACCGTCAGCGTCCCCGACACGGTGCTCAAGGTGCTCTCCGATTTCGGCCCCGACATCGCGAAACGCTACGTGAACAAGTTCCTCGTGGGGTAGGGCGTCGAAAAGCAAAAAGCTCCCCACACCGTGCGGTGCGGGGAGCTGGGGGGGGGGACGCGATTACTTGAGGGTAACCTGCGCGCCGGCCTCCTCGAGCTTGGTCTTGGCGGCCTCGGCGTCCTCCTTGTTGGCGCCCTCGAGGATCGCCTTCGGAGCGCTCTCCACCATCTCCTTGGCGTCCTTCAGGCCGAGACCCGGAACGAGCTCGCGGACGACCTTGATCACGCCGATCTTCTTGTCGCCGGCGGACTCGAGAACGACGTCGAACTCGTCCTTCTCCTCCTCAGCAGCGGCCTCGCCGCCAGCCGGGGCACCGGCAGCAGCGACAGCAACCGGAGCGGCGGCGGTGACGTCGAAGACCTCCTCGAACTCCTTCAGGAACTCGGAGAGCTCGATGAGGGTCATTTCCTTGAACTGCTCAATGAGCTCGTCCTTGGACAGCTTAGCCATTGTGGCTTCCTTTCTTTCGCGGGCCCAACCGGGGCCCAAGTGTGTGGGGGATTACGTTGTTCGCGCTTTACGCGGCTTCGTCCTGCTTGTCCTGCAGCGCAGCGACAAGGCGGGCGGTCTTGGATGCTGGAGCCTGGAACAGGCCAGCAGCCTTTGCCAAGGAACCCTGGAAAGCACCGGCGATCTTCGCAAGGGTGGTCTCGCGGTTATCCATCTCGGCGATGGCGTCAACCTGGGAGGCGTCCAGGACGCTGCCGTCCATGTAGCCGCCCTTGATCACGAACGCGTCGTGGTCCTTGTTGAACTTCTTCATCACCTTCGCGGCGTCCACGGCCTCGCCCTTGATGAAGGCGATAGCGGTGGGTCCGGTCAGGAGATCGTCGAGACCCTCAATGCCGTTCTCGTTCGCGGCGATCTTGACGAGGGTGTTCTTGGCGACGTGGTATTCGACATCAAAGCCCAGCTCACCGCGCAGCTCCTGCAGCTGACCAACGGTCAGGCCACGGTACTCGGTGAGAACAACGGAGCTCGCGTCCTTGAACTTGCCCTTCAGGGCCTCAAGCTCCGCAATGTTCTTCGGGTTAGCCATTACACACGCCTCCTTCCAATCCAATAACGTCATGTCCTTCAATCCGCCGGGGCGCCCGCCGCAAAAGCAAAAGCGCCCCGTGCAGAAAGCACGAGGCACCACAACTTTAGGTGAGCCACGTTCCTCCTGCGTAGGCCGTTCCCTGGAGTGGGACACCTTCGGCCCTGCAAGCAGGGCGACCGACGGTCTTCGGTGAAACTTGAGCTCGGGGCGCGAGGCTTTCGCCCGCCCCCGTTCAAACTTCGTGTGCAGAGTTTAGCCGCACCGGCGGGGAACTCAAAATCGCGGCCGGCGGGGCGTGGCAGAGACGCGAAAACCCCCAGAGCACGCGCCGCGAAGCGCGAGCCGGGGGCGAACCGCGGCAGGCTACGCCTTCGTGGCGTAGGCCTTCTGCACGTTCGGGTCGACCGGGACGCCCGGGCCCTGGGTGGCGGAGACGGAGATCTTCTTCAGGTAGACGCCCTTCGCGGAGGAGGGCTTGAGGCGCAGGACTTCGTCGAGAAGCGCGCCGTAGTTCTCGGCAAGCTGCTCGGCGCTGAAGGAGGCCTTGCCGATCAGCGCGTGCAGGTTCGCGGCCTTATCCACGCGGAAGGAGATCTTGCCGCCCTTGACGTCCTGGATCGCCTTGGCGACGTCCGGGGTGACCGTGCCGGTCTTCGGGTTCGGCATGAGGCCGCGCGGGCCGAGGACGCGGGCGACGCGGCCCACCTTGGCCATCTGGTCCGGCGTCGCGATGGCGACATCGAAGTCGAGCTGGCCGTTGTTGATCTGTTCGATGAGCACGTCGGTGCCGACGATCTCAGCGCCGGCCTCCTCGGCCTGGGTGGCCTTCTCGCCCTCGGCGAAGACGGCGACACGGACCGACTTACCCGTGCCGTTGGGCAGGGAGACGGTGCCGCGGACCAGCTGGTCGGCCTTGCGGGGGTCGACGGAGAGGCGGATGGCGACGTCGATGGTGGCGTCGTACTTGTCGGAGGAGGTCTCCTTCGCCAGCGCGACGGCGTCGAGCGGGTGGTAGAGCGCGTTGCGGTCGACCTTGGCCGCCATCTCCTCGTAGCGCTTGGACTTCTTAGCCATGTTGTGTTCCTTTCCCGTCTTGTGCAGACGGCGGGAGTTGTGGTGCGGGCCTGGCCGGCCCTGCCACAGGGGTGTTTTTACTTGGTCACGTCGATGCCCATGGAGCGGGCGGTGCCGGCGATGATCGCGGCGCCGGCCTCGATGTCGCGGGCGTTGAGGTCAGCCTTCTTGGTCTCGGCGATCTCCTTGCACTGCTCCCAGGTGACGGTGCCGACCTTCTGGGTGTGCGGCACGCCGGAGCCCTTCTGCAGGCCGGCCGCCTTGAGCAGCAGCTTCGCGGCCGGCGGGGACTTCAGGATGAAGTCGAAGGAGCGGTCCTCGTAGACGGTGATCTCGACCGGGATGATGTTGCCGCGCATGGATTCGGTGGCGGCGTTGTACGCCTTGGTGAACTCGACGATGTTGACGCCGTGGGCACCCAGGGCCGGACCGACCGGCGGGGCCGGGTTTGCCATGCCGGCCTCGATCTGCAGCTTGATCAGGCCGGTGACCTTCTTCTTTGCCATCGGATTACCTCAATTCCTTGGTACGGCCCACGGCCACGATGCACTGCCGGGGCTGCCGGATGCCCTGCCGCGGCAAAGCGCGGCGCAGGCCACCGGGGATGAACGGATTACAATGGCGTGCCCGCCGGGCGGGCACACGCGTTTGTCCACTCTAGGGCGTACGCAGGAAAAGAAGCAAACTAGATGATGCGCTCGATCTGGTCCGCGGTGAGCTCCACCGGGGTCTCGCGGCCGAAGATGGACACGAGAGCCTGGATCTTCCCGGTAGCCGGGTCGATCTCCGAGATGGTCGCGGACACGGAGGCGAGCGCGCCGGAGAGGATGGTGACGGCCTCGCCGACCTTGTAGTCGTGCGCCGGAACCGGTGCGACCTCCTCCTCCGGCATGGCCACCACCGTTTCGCCCTCGGCGTTGGCCACGCTGGGCTGCCCCTCCGCGGGGGTCTCCTTCGGCATCAGGAACTTGGCCACGTCGCGGTGCTTCACCGGGGTGGCGTTGCCCTCGTTGCCCACGAACGAGGTCACGCCCGGGGTTTCGCGGACGACCGACCAGGCGGCGTCGTTCATGTCCATGCGCACGAGCACGTAGCCGGGCAGAAGCTTGCGCTTCACCAGCTTGCGCTTGCCGTCCTTGAGCTCGATCGCCTGCTCGATGGGGACGACGACGTCGAAGATGGAGTCCTCCACCTCGAGGGTCTGGATGCGCATGTCCAGGTTCGTCTTCACCTTGTTTTCGTAGCCCGAGTAGGACTGGATGATGTACCACTCGCCCGGCAGCTTCTTCAGCTCGCGGGTGTATTCGCGCAGGCGGCGCCGGTACTCGCTGTCCTCGCTCTCCGCGGGCTCGCCACCGAGGGCCTGCTCCGCCTCCGCTACAGACACGTCGCCGGGCTCAGCGGGCTCGACGGGCGCGCCTTCGGAAACCATCTCCTGCTCCGCCTCACCGGCGGGCTCGGCAGCTCCCTCGGCCTCCTCAGACTCCTCGGAATCCTCTGAATCCTCGGCCTCCTCCGCTTCCTTGGCCTCCGGGTCGGTCTCCGGCTGGACTGGTGCACCCTCGCCGACCATTTCGGTTTCGTTGTTCTCGACCTTGGTGTTCTCGGCCTTGGTGGTGTCTTCAGCCATTGCTACTCCCCATTGCTAATCCTCGGTGTGTTCCTGAATGTGGCCCCAGCCTACCGACTGCCTCGCGGGGCGGGGGCAAAAAGTATCCCGCCCTCCCCGGGAGCGGGGCGGCGGGATGAACGTGCGGTTAAAAAGTATAGCTAACGGACGAAGGCTTGCTCAACTACCCAGCTCGTGGCCCAGTCCACGGACCACACGAGCGCGGTAAGGACAATGAGGAAGGCGAACACGATGAGCGTGTAGCTCACCATCTGGCTCCCGGTGGGCCAGATGACCTTACGCATCTCGCCGGCAACCTCGGCGGGGAACTTGGTCACGCCGCCGCCGGGGGAATCCTCCCCCTCGGGCTCGCGGCGCTCGGTGCGCTTGTCCTCGTAGGACTGCGCGGAAACAGGAGAGGCGCCGTGAAGCTGGCGCTTGCCGGTGGGCCGCGCCGCGTTCTGTGCGTTGGGGTCTGTCACAGCTCTCCTCGTTGCTTAACGTCGTGGCAGGGGCGACAGGACTCGAACCTGCAACCTACGGTTTTGGAGACCGTTGCGCTACCAATTGCGCCACGCCCCTCGGGTACTGCCTTCACAACAGTACGCCAACCCTACCACGGGCGCCGAGGCGCCCCGGTTTAGGTGAGTAGCGATGGAGAGAATTGAACTCTCGACACAGCGATTATGAGTCGCTTGCTCTACCACTGAGCTACACCGCCCTGCGTTCACCGCCGGGGCGGCAAACAACAGAGCCCCCTATCAGAATCGAACTGATGACCTTTTCCTTACCATGGAAACGCTCTGCCGACTGAGCTAAGGGGGCACAGCCTCTGTGTTGTGGGACCCACTCTCGCGCGACCCGCTCCGTTGAAGCCTTGAAAAGATTAACCCACGGTCTTTGCACTTAACAAATCGGCTGCTCAGTAGCCTTTTTCGGCCGCTTTTCGACGCTCCCCAGCCACGCGCCTCAGGCACGGGCGCCTCCTGCGGAACCCCCACCAACGCGAAAACCCGCCACCGTGTTGGTGACGGGTTCTCGCTACCGTGCCAGGTAGAAGATTCGAACTTCTGAAGGCAATGCCGGCGGATTTACAGTCCGCTCCCTTTGGCCGCTCGGGCAACCTGGCGAGCACTCAAGGTGCGCTAAACACCTTACAACACACCGCGCGGTACGCAACAAATCGCCAGCTCAACGCGCCGATTAGCCGACGCGCTCGACGGTGTAGCGGCACAGGCGGCGCAGCGCTTCGTTTGCCGGGATGCCGGGCAGGGCGTCGAGGTGCTGCTCGGCGAGGGACAGGTACCTGTGGACGTCGTCAAGCGCGTGCTCCCTGCCCTTCGTGAGGCCGATGAGCTCGAGCGCGCGGGCGACGTCCTCGTCGCGGCTCAAGGGGCCGGTGAGCAGGCCGCGCAGCTCCTCGCCCGCCGGGGAGTCCTCGCGCAACGCGTAGAGGACGGGCAGCGTGAACACGCCCTCGCGCAGGTCCGTGCCCGGCACCTTGCCGGACTCCGCGGTGGTGGAGAAAATGTCGATGATGTCGTCGACGATCTGGAAGACCATGCCGATCGCCCCGCCGATGGCCTCGCAGCGGCGCACGATGGCCTCGTCCGCCCCGCTCAGGCGCGCCCCGAGGTAGCCGGCGGAGGCGATGAGCACCCCCGTTTTTTCCTCGATGACCTTCAGGTAGTGCTCCACCGGGTCGGTGCCGCGCGGCCCGACGGTCTCCCGCATCTGGCCCGTGACCAGCTGGGCGAAGGTGTCGGCGAAGTGGCGCACGGTCTCCGTGTCAATCTCGCTCATGACGCGCGAGGCGTGCGCGAAGAGGATGTCGCCGGCCAAAATGGCCACTGTGTTGCCCCAACGGTGGTTGGCGGAGTCGACGCCGCGGCGCTTGTCGGCCTCATCCATCACGTCGTCGTGGTAGAGGGTGGCCAGGTGGACCATCTCCGTGATCACCGCGCCCTTGACCACGTTGGCGTCTCCCGGCTGCGGGCCGAACTCGCTGCACAGCAGCGCCACGAGGGGACGGAAGCGCTTCCCCCCGGCCTTGACGAGGTGGGTGACCTTGTCGGCGATGAACTCCTCTCCCGCGGAAAGCCGCGCGAGAAGTTCCGCCTCGACTGTGCCCATCCCCTCGGCGATACGGCTGTTCAGCTCGGCGTCGCCGAGGTCCAGGGCGAAATCGCCGGAGGCGGACGGTGGAGTGCCGTTGGTCATCGATGATGTCCTTGCAGGTTGAGTGTCCTTCCCGAGGCAGGCTCGCGCCAGGAAGGGCGAACGATTTTCGCACTTTACCGTAGCCCACCAGCGCGCGCCCGTTATGCAGCGGGTGGCCATTGCCGCCGCGCCCGTGTGCCACAATAGATCACCGTGAACAGCAGCTGGGATGTTGTCGTCGTGGGCGCCGGCCCCGCGGGTTCGGCGGCGGCGCTCGCCGCCCAGAGGAAGGGCCTTGCAACGCTGCTTCTCGACGCCCAGCCGGCGCACCGCGACAAAACCTGCGGCGACGGCCTCACCCCGCGCGCCCTGCGCGCCCTGCGCCTGCTCGGTCTCGAGCACGTCTTGCCGCGCTACCGCAACAGGGGCCTGAAGCTGCACGGCTACGGCGGCTCCGTCACCGCGCCCTGGCCCGCCGGGGCCTTCGGCGACGAGGGCTCGGCGATGGCGCGCACCCGCCTCGACCAGGCGCTCGCCGATGAGGCCGAGAAGGCCGGCGCGACGGTGTGGCGCGAGTGCCCCGCCACCGCCGCCGCATTCGGCCCCCGGGGCATTCGCACCGTCTCTACCGCCCGCGGAGAGATCGGCGCCCGGTGGGTGATCGTCGCCGACGGGGTGCGCTCCCCCTTTGGCAAGCAGCTCGGGCGCACCTGGCACCGCGGCGAGGTCTACGGCATCGCCGCGCGCTCCTACTGCGCTTCGCCTTTCGCCGACGAGCCGTGGATGCACTCGCACGTGGAGCTTCGCGACTCCACCGGCGCCCTCCAGCCCGGATACGGCTGGATCTTCCCCCTCGGCGGCGAGCAGCAGGCGGTGAACCTGGGTTGCGGGGCGCTTTCCACCGCGGCGCGGCCTGCCCGGGTGAACACCAAGAAGCTGCTCAGCCAGTACGCCGCGCAGCAGCGCCAGCGCTGGGGTCTCGGGCCCGAGCGTGAAGTCGCCAGCGCCCTTTTGCCCATGGGCGGTGCGGTCTCCAACGTCGCCGGGCCGAACTGGGCGCTGATCGGCGACGCCGCCGCGTGCGTCAACCCCCTCAACGGCGAGGGGATCGACTACGGCCTCGAGACCGCCGTGGCGGCAGTCGAGCTCATCGCGGCGGGCGGCGACCTCACGCTCGCCTGGCCGGACGCGCTGCGGCAACGCTACGGCGAAGCCTTCGCGCTCGCCCGTACCGCGGCGCGGCTGCTCACCTACCCGCAGTTTTTGCCGCTCGCCGGCCCGGTGGCGCTGCGCGGGCCCATCGGCGCACTGCTCATGCCCGCCGCCGCGCGGCTGATGGGCAACCTTATTACCGGGGAGGACCGCGACCTACTTGCCCGCGCGTGGCGGCGCGCCGCGCGCCTCGCCCCGGCCGGCGCCCCCCTGTGGGACGCCTAGCCCTCCTTGACGGCGCTGTGCAGCGCCACGACGCCGAGGGTGAGGTCCTGCCAGCCGGCGTCGGACCAGCCATTGCGGTTGAGCGCGGCGGCGAGCTCCTCCTGGCCGGGCCAGGCGCTGATGGATTCCGCGAGGTATTCGTAGGCCTCCGGGTTAGAGGAAAAAGCGCGGGCCAGAAGCGGCAGGGCGCGCGGCAGGTATTCCTTATACACGGTGCGGAAAACCGGAACGACGGGGGTGGAGAACTCGTTGACGAGCAGCCTGCCGCCCGGCTTGGTCACGCGCGCCATTTCGCGCAACCCGGCCTCGAAGTCGTGGACGTTGCGCAGGCCGTAGGAGATGGTCACGGCGTCGAAGCTCGCGTCGGCGAAGGGCAGGTGCATGGCGTCGCCGACGACCTTGGGGACGTTCCGCCTCGCCCCCGCGGCGAGCATGCCCTGGGAGAAATCGCAGGCCACGACCCACGCCCCGGACTTGGCCAGCTCAACGGTGGACACGGCTGTGCCCGCGGCGAGGTCGAGCACTTTTTCCCCGGGCCGCAGCGCGAGGCGCTCGCGGGCGCGGCGGCGCCAGTACGCGTCCAGGCCGAAGGACAGGACCGTGTTGGTGATGTCGTATCGGCTGCCCACCGCGTCGAACATGCGCGCCACGTCGAAGGGCTTTTTCTCCAGGTCTGCCTTGGCCATGGGGGCTCATTCTACAGCCCGGCCGCGCCGCCCTAGGAGCGGCGGGAGGTGCGGGGTGAGCGCCGGCGAAAGGGCGCGGCAAAGCGGCGCCCGAACACCGTGATGGTGGGCCGGTTGTAGCCGCGGATGGCGGTGTCGTAGTAGCCGAGGAGCTGCTCGCACAGCGCGTGCCAGGTCTTGTCGGCGACGGACGCGCGGGCGTTGGCGCGAAGCTCGGCGTGGCGGGCGTCGTCGAGGAGGAAGGTAGCGGCGTCGGGGAGGTCGTCGGTGAAGGTGTCGACGTCAAGAAGCAGCCCGTTGTAGCCCTCCTTGATGAGGTCAATGGGCCCACCGGCGCGCGGGCCGATCGTGGGCACGCCGCTGGCCTGCGCCTCCTGAATGGCCTGGCAGAACGTCTCGAACTCCCCGGTGTGGACGAACAGGTCGAGGCTCGCGTACGCCCGGGCCAGTTCGGTGCCGCTCAGCGCCCCGGTGAACACCGCCCCCGGCAGGGTGCGCTCGAGGCGGGCCCGCTCGGGGCCGTCGCCGACGACGACGAGCTGGATGTCCGGGTCCCCCGCCAGGGGTTTCAGGCGGTGCACCCCCTTTTCGGCGGCGAGGCGGCCGACGAAGCCGACGATGTGCTTCGTCCCCGTCGGGTCCCACGCGCGGCGCAACTCGTCCGAGCGCCTGCCGGGGTTGAACAACTCGGTGTCCACGCCCCGACCCCAGTGGTGGACGTTTTTGATGCCGTGCTTTTCCAGCTCGCGGATCGCCTCGGAGCTCGGCGCCAGGGTCAGCTCGCAGCGGTTGTGGATGCTGCGGGTCCATTCCCACGCCATGTTCGACAGCAGCGAGAGCTGGTACTGGGTGGCAAAGCCCGCGACATCCGTCTGGTAGAGCGCCACGGCGGGGATGCTCATCTGGGCGGCGGCGAGCGATCCCGCCCCGCCGAGCACGAACGGGCTGGCCAGGTGCACCACGTCCGGCGCGAAGCGGTGCAGCGCGTTGTTGATCACGGTGGTGGGCACCCCGATCGGCAGCGAGTCAACGAGCGGGATCATCACCGTGGGCACGCGGACGACCTCGAAGCCGAGGTAGTCCGGGACCTCGTCCTGGAAGTCCCGCGCGCCGGGGGCGATCACGATGGCCTCGTGGCCTTCTGCGCGCAGGTACTCCAGCACGCGCAGCACCGAGTTGGTTACCCCGTTGACGTTGGGCAGGAAGGACTCCGCAACGATAGCAACTCGCATGTCCTGCAACCTTTCACACGTGTACTAAAAGGGCGTGCACTGTGGGAGAAATCTGGGTGAATTATGCGCGGCGCCGCGTCCCCACCGCCCACCAGGCCGCGCCGAAAATCAGCGTCGACACGGCGGCGACCGATAGCGCCGGAATGACCGAGAGCGTCCACGCGCGCCCCTCCACTTTCACCAGGTCGGGCCAGGATTTTGCGTAGGTCACCCACACGCTCTGGCCCTCCCCCAGCCCCGACGGGTACAGCAGGCCGTAGCGTGGGGAGTGGTAGCGGCCCTGCTCGTCCTGGTACTCGGCGGAGGTGCGCAGCCAGCTCACGCCCGTCACCGTGGCCAGGCCCCGGCCGGGGTCGCGCGCGATGAGGGCGTCGTTGAGCGCCGGGCCAATCACCATGGCCGCCGAGCCCAGCAGGGCGCACGCGTAGAGGGCCAGGATGAGCTGCAGCAGGCGGCGGCGCACGTTCACCGGCGCAGCCTTTCGGCCAGCGCCCGGCGGGTCGACCGGGTCGTGGGGGCCTCGATCACGGTCAGCGGCTCGGCGGCGTCGTCGGTGAGCGCCTCGATGAGCTCGGGGATCGTCTCCGCCCGCCGGTAGGCCGCGCCATAGGCGGCAGCAAGCTTGTCGACGCCCACCCCGTGCGCCGTCCCGAACGCCCGCTCGAAGTCCCGCCGCACGCTGTCGGCGCCGGCCTCGAGCGTTTCGAAGATGCCGCCGCCGTCGTCGTTGGCCACCACGATGGTGAGGTTGCCCGGCCGCGGCTCGTCGGGGCCGATGAGCAGGCCGTTGATGTCGTGGAGGAAGGTCAAGTCGCCCACGAGCGCCACCATGCGCGGGGCGCGGACCTCCTCCGGGTGCAGCGCCTGGGTGGCCAGCGCGACGCCGACCGCCTGGGAGAGGGTGCCGTCGATGCCGGCGGCGCCGCGGGCGCTGTAGGTATCCACCCCGCCGAAAGGCAAGCCGACGTAGCTCGCGTCGCGCACCGGGTTCGACGACCCGAGCACGAGGGAGTTTCCGACCGCCAGGGTGTCGGCCACCGCCGCGGCGACGTGCAGGCCGGTGAAGCCGTACTCCTCGTCCGCCAGCGCGTCGCGCACCGTCTGGGCGCCGACCTCGCCGGCCGCGTCGCAGATCTTCAGCCACGTGTCGCTGGGCTGGCCGGTGACGTTGGCGCGACTGCCGCGGCGGGTGGGGTTGCCGGTGAAGGTGTCGGTGCGGCTCAGCCCGATGACCTCGATGTCCGGCTGGCTCAAAAGCGCCATGACGTCGCGGTGCAGCGTCGGGTGCCCCACCACCACGACTTGGTCCGGTTTGGTGGCCGCGGCGAAGTCCCCGCCCTCGTGGCTGATGGCCACCTCGTTTTGCGCGAAGAAGCGCGCCGCCAGCGGGTGCACCTGGTGGAAGGGCGTGGGCGCGGTCGGCTCGGCGATGGTGGGCACGTGCTCCAGGCCCGGCACCTCCCACGCCTCGTCGCCGGCGATGACGAGGGTGTCTTTGTCCAGGTCGATGTCCACCTCCCCGTGGTCCACCCAGGCTGGCGGGGTGGCCAGGCGCCCCGGCCCGACGCGGCGCGGCTCGCCCGCGCGCTCCGGCAGGGCGTCGGGCACGAGCGGGGTGTCCAACGCGACGTTGACGTGCACCTGGTCTTCCGTGAAGTCGAGCCGGGTGGCGTCGTCAAGCGTGGTGACCTGCTGGGTGCGCGCGTAGCGGCCGAAGATGCCCTGCTGCCAGATGGTCTGGCTCGCGCCGGTGCCCACGAGCCGCTCGGGACGGTCCGCGCTGACAATGGCGAGCGGGGTGTGAGACATGTGCGCCTCCACCACCGCGGGCAGGGTGTTGGCCACGGCGGTGCCGGAGGTCATCACCACGGCCACGTGGCGGCGCTGCACCCGCGCGATGCCGAGCGCGGTGAAGGCGGCGGAGCGCTCGTCGATGCGCACGTGCACCTTAAGGTCCCGGCGCGCGAGCAGCGCGTACGCCAGCGGCGAGTTGCGCGAACCCGGGCACAAAACGACGTCGGTGACGTGCTCCGCCAGCTTTGCGACGACCTTCGTGGCCACATCCATGCTGTCTGGCATCTACTGCCCCCTGAGTACTCGGTCGGCCTCGTTCAGGAGGTCGTCGATAATGCTGCCGCCGCCCTGGCCGTCGGGCTCGACGGGTTCCGCCGGCTCCCCTGGTTCAGCGGGCGGTGCGGGCTCCTCCGGCGCGTTCGTGGAACGATCCGGCAGAAGAGAAAACCCTCGCGTCGTGGTCGCGGTAGTGGTCTCCGTCTGGGTCTGCGTCACCGTCACGGGCGGCTGGTTCGCCTCCTCGGCGGCGCCGCGCCACAGGAACATGAACACCAGCGCCGCGAGGGTGGCCAGCACCGCGACGACGCCGAGGGCGATCGCCGCCACATTCGAGCCGGACCCGGACGCGGGAGCAGCGCTCGAACCAGCCTGGGGCGGGGGCCCGTACGAGGCCTCGCCCGCGTACGCGTATTCCTGTTCGCTCGGGTCCGGGAAGTACTGCCTGGGCCGCTCCGACTGCGGCGGCTGGTGCGACGCCTGCGGCTCCCGCCGGAACTGGCGGGTTTCGTCGTCGTTGGAGTTCGTCGGGGAGGTCATAGGGACAGGGTAGCGCGCGGAGGGCGCACCCCCGTCACGCCGTGTCTTCGGAGAGGGGGCGCCTGCGCTCGCCGGTTCCGTCCCATCATCCTCGACCATCCGAGCTACAGCACCAACCCGAACACCGGGACCGCGATGAAGTAAGTGGCCAGGGTGATCAGCACCAGGCCGACGAGGTTGAGCCAGATGCCGCCCTTGAGCATCTCGCCCATTGTGACGTAGCCCGAGGAGTAGGCGATGGCGTTCGGCGGGGTGGCCACCGGCAGCATGAACGCGCAGGTGGCGGCGAGAGCAACCGGAATCGTGAGCAGCAACACGTTCATGTCCGTCGCCTCCGTCAGGCCAATTCCCACGGCGACACCGCCCATGATGGGCAGGAAGGTCGCGGCGGTCGCCGTGTTGGAGGTCAACTCGGTGAGGAACAGAACGATCGCTGCGACAGCGGCGACAAGCAGGAAGATCGGAAGCGTACCCAGCCCCTTGGTCGCCTCGCCGATCCACAGCGACAGCCCCGTCGAGGTGAACATGGAGGACAACGAGAGGCCGCCGCCGAAGAGGAGAAGCACGTCCCAGGGCAGCTTGTTGGCCGTTTCCCAGTCGAGGATGCGGGTGCCGTCCTTCTTCGCCGGAACGATGAACATGAGCAGGCCGGCGATGATGCCCACGACGGCGTCGTCGTAGGGGAAGTCCCACCCCAGGTAGTCGAGGCCCAAGGGGATGATAATCCAGCTCAACGCCGCGGCGACAAAAATCACGCCGACCGCAACCTGCGGGAAGGTCCAGGGGCCGAGCTGGCGGATCTCGTCGCTGATGAGCTCGCGCCCGCCGGGGATCTCGTCCACCTCCGGAGCGAAGACAGTAATAAGGACGAACCAGGCGATGAGCAGGAACACCACCGCGACGGGCAGCCCCACGAGCATCCACTGGCCGAAGCCGATGGTGATGCCGTGCGCCTCTTGCATGTAGCCAGCGAGCAGCGCGTTTGGCGGGGTGCCGATGAGCGTGCCCAGTGATCCGATCGAGGCGGAGTAGGCGATCGCGAGCATCAGCGCCGTGGCGAACTTCTTCTGGTTCTTCATCCCGCCGACCGAGTCGGCGGTAAGGGTGAGCACCGACACACCGATGGGCAGCATGACCACGGCGGTGGCGGTGTTGGAGACCCACATGGACATAAACCCTGTGGCCAGCATGAACCCGAGGATAATTCGCTTGGGGCTGGTGCCCACGACCGCGACCACCGCGAGGGCGAGGCGGCGGTGGAGGTTCCAGCGCTGCAAGCCTAGGGCCATGAGGAAGCCACCCATGAACAGGAAGATCGTCGAGGAGGCGTAGGGGCTGGCCACCGCTTTAAACTCAGCCACCCCGGCGAGCGGGAAAATCGCGATGGGCACGAGCGCGGTGGCAGCCAGCGGGATCGCCTCCGTCATCCACCACACGGCCATGAGCACGGTCACCGCAGCGACGACGCGCATCGCCCCGGAAGAATAGGCGGCCTCGGGGTCCGCGCCCGAGGAGTTCGCGACGGTCTCGGCTGCCCCGCCGGGGAAGATGAGGTACACGAGCGCGGCCAGAACGATGCCTGCTATGAGGCCGATGGCTTGGCGGCGCCACTCGCCGGGCGTGGGGGCGGGCGCGGTTTCACCCGGCGCCTGGTGAGTGGATTGTTGGGTCACGGGAGTGGACACGGCTGATCCTCCTACGTCACGGAAACCTTATTGCGTTATGTTTGCACATTAAAAGGCAATTCGCCCCCAAAAGAAAAATTTTCGCCCTTCACAAATTGCGGCTTAGCGCGCGTTGGCCCCAATGTGGGGGTAGCACTCCCGGACCCGATCGAACCACCAGTCGCGGCGTTCGCCCGGGGCGCGCAGCCCGTGGAGCCGTTCCGGGTCGGGAGCGGTGCGGGTGATCTCGATTTTCCCGTCGACGATCGCCCGCGGCTCCGCCACGTCCTCGACGAAGAGACGCTGCGTGGCCAGGCCCGCGGCCCGCGAGCCGGTCAGCTTTGCCGCGACCAGCCCCGCATCTATGCCCACGGCGGTGTCGAGGGCGCTCGCCACGGTCAGCGACAGCCCCAGCTCCTCCCCGACCGCGACCAGCCTGCGCACACCTCCCAAAGGAGCAGGCTTGACGACGCCCACATCCGCCGCCCCCGCCTCCACCACGCGGTACGGGTCAGCGGCGCGCCGGATCGACTCGTCCGCCGCGATCGGAGTAGCGACCCGCCGCCTCACCTCCGCGAGCTCTTCCACCGTCGCGCAGGGCTGCTCGATGTACTCCAACTCCCCCAACACGGCGGCGGCGTGCACCGCCTCGTCGACGGACCAGCCGCGGTTCGCGTCCACACGCAGGGTCGCGTCCGGGCGCGCGCGGCGCACGGCGGTGACGCGGGCGATGTCGTCGTCAAGCGACTGGCCCTTCTCCGCCACCTTGACCTTGAAGGTGCCCACCCCCGGGTAGCGTTCGAGCACCTCGGGGACCCGGGAGGCGGGCACCGCGGGCACCGTGCCGTTGACCTCGACCCAGCCGCGCGCCTCGGGCAGGCCGGTGAACGCGGCCTCGATCCCGGCGGCGAGCCAGCTGGCCGACTCCCCCGGGCCGTACTCCACAAACGGCGAAAACTCCCCCCAGCCGGCGGGGCCCTCGATGAGCAGGGCCTCGCGGATGGTCACACCGCGGAAAGTAACGGCCATGGGCAGGGCGACCACGTGGGCGCGCTCAAGGATGCTGTCGAGGGTGGGGAACATGCTGCCCAGGGTAGTTCCGGCCCCGTTCGGGCAAAGCCGACGTGGAGGAAGAGACGCTTCCGTATTCACAGCCAGGCGAGATTCTCGGGAGTACTCCCTCCGCATTGCGGTTGGTGGTGGGGCGTGCTTGAAGGCTGTGTGCAGCATTTTTCGCATTCGCCGCACATTTTCCTTTCCGAACGCTTATATTGCTGTTTCGTAACAGAAATCAGAGCACGGCATGGCAATTGACTAGTTGAAGGCGTTGAGGATCATGGGGAAGCATCGGAGGCTGTTCGCGCTTGTGTCTGCGGCGCTTGTGTGCGGCTCACTGGGCACCGCTGCGGCGGGCGGGGCCGTTTTTCACGGTTACTGGATCGGCGGGAAGATCGAACAGACCTACCATCGTCTCGGCGGGTGGGCCAGGTTCGGGGATGCCACCACCCCGGAGAGTGTCTCCGCGTGGAACGGACGGTTCCAGGTCTTCGCGCGCGGTTCCTCCATCTATTGGCACCCTAACGTCGATGGCGGCACCGCTCATCAGGTCGGCGGCCGCATCCGCGACAAGTGGGCGGACCTCGGGTGGGAAAACGCAGCCCTGGGCTACCCAGTCACCGACGAATTGACCACCCCCGACCGCGTCGGCCGGTTCAACCACTTCCAGGGCGGATCCATCTACTGGTCACCCGAGACCGATGCCCACCAGGTGTGGGGAGGCATTCGCGACACGTGGGCCGCCCAGGGGTGGGAGACCGGCCCCCTGGGATACCCCGTAACCGACGAGCGCACCACCCCGGACGGAAAAGGAAAATACAACCACTTCCAGGGCGGATCCATCTACTTCTCCACCGCCGGAGGAACCCACCCCATCACCGGGAAAATCCTTAACTACTGGGCCAACGCCGGCTGGGAGAAAAGCCGCTTTAGCTTCCCGTCCTCCGACGCCTACACCGCAGCCGGGGGTACGAAACAAGACTTTATTGGCGGGTCCATCCACTCCTTCGAACCCACCGGTGTGGCCCTGCCCCAGTACGACAACAAGCAGTACTCCAGCTACCGGCAGGTCTACCCTTTGTTCGCGAAGGACGACAAATCACGCTGGCATGCAGCTGGGGCACACCGCGAACTCATCCAACACATGGACATCTACTTCCCGCTGACCGGCTGCCCCAAAGAGCTCATCACCGGCGCCACATGCACCTTCACCGGCATGGGGGCACGGCCTGGCACAGTCACCGTCGAACGCATCTCCGACACCGGATTCACCCTCAAAACAGCTGCCGACCACCCTGAAGGAGCCAACCGGCTGCTCAACATCCGCTTCGACGAGATCACCGCCCCACCGGCCGGTGAGAAAAACGTCGTGTTCGACTCCCCGGATATCAAGGCCCAGTACACCGGCTCCAACAAGACCTGGATCCGTCTTGTCGTCGAATCCTTCGGCCCCGCCCACACCACCCAGGTGCAGGGCCCGTTTAGCTCCGAGCACGTCGCCAACGAGGTATGGGCCCCCTTCGCTTTGAAACTGCGCACCACCCTGGATAAGTCCACCACCAGCTACGTGCCGCTTTCCCGCTAAACCCCTTCTTCCCCTCCTTTCACCATCCCCGCATCCCAAGGACACCCCACACCCATGCGCTACGCCCTGACACACATCGCCGCCGCCGCGTTATCCGCCTCATGTGCCGCACTGATGTGTAGTGCCGCACCGGCACTCGCCCAGGACAACGTCGACCCCATCGCCGGCGACGGCGGATTAGTCGAACAAGCCTGCGGCACCACCCGCGAACAAGTCCGCGTCGACTCCACCTCCGTTGCCGGAATGTCGGCGTGTTTCACCCTTACCGCATCCACCGGGTGGGTGGCGGTCAACATCACCGGCTCCTACGGGGTGGTCAACAACCTCACCGTCCCAGTTGCCGTCGCTTTCAAACTCCCCGGCGGGGCGGTGTACTTCCAGCAGACCATCCATCCCGGACAGGTCAAAAGCGTCGACGTTGACCGCCGCGGCTCCACCATCGTCGAACTGCAGGTCACCCCGGTCGCCACACCCAACGGTGCCTCCACCGCCACCTTGGCCCCATCGGGGCAGGCCCCCACCTACGTCACCCTGCGCTCGGCCGGGCGCATCAACCCCGGCCACGTCATGCGGCTTAGCTGGTCAGGGGTGAAACTATCCGCGCTTGACCGCAACAGCGGATTCAACGACCGCCTCGACGCCTCCTTCAAAGTCGTGCCCGCACTCGATTCCTCCCAGTGCGTCTCCCTCGAATCCGCCGCCTACCCCGGCACCTACCTGACGATGAACACCGCCGGGGCCGTCTCAGTGCTTACCAACCCTGACACCCGCGCCGCGACGTGGTGCCCCACCGCCGCAGCAACCACCCCCACCGGGGTGTATCTCGCCAACGCAACCAACCAGGCCCGCATCCTCACCGCCGGCGCTAACGCCACAGTCACCACAGCAACCACCCGCACCACTGAATCCGTATGGTTTACCGACCACGCACTCGCACTGCCCGGAAAGTAGATAGAAATGCTGAGGCGAATTCTGCCCGCCGGTCACACCCGCTCTATCTGCCGGAGAGCGATCGCAACCATGCTCACAAGCGCGATCGTGGCATCAACCTCCCAGGCCGACGCCATCGCGCAAGACGAAGCACAGCGACTGTCCGAAGAGATCACTGCCTCAGCCGAAGCGCGTTCGTTTGCTGTCAGCATGCTCGACTCGCCCTTCACCTCGTCACGGCAAGCCGCTGTCGATGCGCTCGGCGGCTCCGAAAAACAGTGGTCCGACTACGTCGCAACAAACCGTGATGCAGCCCAGCAACAGGACCTGCGCAGCATCATCACCACGCTGTCATCTGTGAGCGGACCGACGGTGCAGGACCGCGCCAATGAACTTCTCACCTCGGGCACCACCGAACAGATGAGTGAGTTCATCGAGTCAGGGTGGCAACAAGCTCAAGCACAAGACGACCGTGCAGCTGCGTGGGAAGCCGCCGAAGCCCCTGAGGGCTCCACTCTCAAAGCAGCCGCTGACGAAGCACTGCGGATCAACACACCGGACGCGCTCGCCGAGTTCGCGGCCACAGGGCAAGAAACAGCACGCGCGCATGACCGCCGGCGCGAAGTCTACGAGCTGACAAGCTCGCCACTGCCGACAGTTGCTGCCAATGCCGCGGAAGCATTGCAGGTGGGAACAGATACCGCAATCGAGGGGTTCTTGCGCTACGGCCAGTTCGTCGCCGCTACCCAAGATGCCGAAAGGATGGACATTTCCCAGCTTGTCGAAATGGCCATCAAAGAGGCTGAGACCGCCACAAATGAAAACAACAAAGCATGGATGCAGGCCGACCGGGCGGCACGCGCAGCTGAAGCGGCCCGCATCGCGACGGAAAAATCCCGCGATGAAGCACTCGCCGCCGATGCAGCCCAAAACCGGGCCGGAAATGCTGCAATTGCGGCGGGTAACCTCGCTACCCAGTCAGCGCACGTCGCCGATCAGGCAGTAGCCGCCTCACAGGAGGCACGACAAGCCCTCCGGCAAACCGCTGACGCCCTCTCTCGTGCTGCCTCGGCTTCCGCGCGCGCCCAAGCCGCCGCAGCGGCGGCAGCCTCAGCTGCTAACGCCGCAGCATACGATGCAGGTTCCGCTGCGGCAGCGCGCCGCGCTGCTGAACAGGCACGCAACGCTGCTCAAGCCGCGCAGCGATCCGCCGAAGCATATAACTATGCCTCCCAAGCCGCAGGCTATGCCCAATCTGCTGGACGTGCCGCAGGATCAGCGGCAGAAAACGCCGACGCCGCCGCCACAGCAGCAACCAACGCCGCCAATGCAGCAGGAGTCAGCGAAGCCGCCGCGGCCGAAGCCCGAGCCGGAGCAGCCCGCGCCCGCAACGCCGCGGCCCGCGCCCGCAACGCCGCTCACCAGGTCGACACCCTCGTTGCCCAGATTCAGGGCCTGGTCGAAGAGGCGAAAACCGCCGCACGCGAAGCTGCCGACCACGCACGCAGAGCCGCCGACGCCGCCGACGCCGCCGCACGCGAAGCAGGAAATGCACGCTACGCCGCCACATTTGCTGGACAACACGCCCAGGCAGCAACCGATGCAGCGGATAAAGCACGCCGCAACACAGACCTCGCAGTCAAAACGCACCAGATCGCAAACGTAAGCGCCGACCAGCGCCTCGAAGACGAACGTGCATTCCTGAAAGATCAAGCCCTTGCAGCACGCGACGTCCAAGACGCCCAAGATAACGCCGCGGCTGAAGAGCGCAAACGCCGTGGCGAACTTACAGCCCGCATGGAGGCGCTGACCCAGTCGCTTCCTAACAGTGAGGACAGCTTTACCCCCACCGATCAATCCCTTGGCGATATCCGCCAACTCGCGCTTGCTGCAGCCCAAGTCGGATCCCCCGCTGTTGCGGGAGCGGCGAAAGTAGCCCTCGAAGGAAACACCGACGAGGATCTCATTGACTTCGCCTTCTACTCCTATCCCGATGCGGTCGCTACTGATCACCTCAACGAGGTCAGCTACATCGCCCTGTACGACCCGGATGAAAACATCCGCGCCGCCGCCGACGAAATGGGCTACGAGGACGACGCCGCAATCGCGCGCTTTATCAACGACGAGCTTCCCCAGATGCGCCTGCCCGGCCTTATTGCGCAAACCTGGCAACTGCGTGAAAGCGCCGGACCTGCCACGCAAGCCGCCGCAGACGAAGCACTGCGCACCAACACATTTGATGCCCTTAATACCTTTGTCCACGGCGGCGGATACGACCACGCCCGCTACACCGACCAGCTGCAGGAAGCCTACGCCCTGACAGAATCCGGAGGCCGGGAAGTCGCAATCGCCGCCGAAGCGGCAGTAACCGGCGACCGTGCAGGTCTGAATGAATTCATCACTATCGAGCAATACCGCCGCGCGATGTATGACCACCAGCGCGACGCCCACAACGCCGATATTGACGCGCTACTCGAACTCGGTAAAAACGCGGCCCTTACCGCCTCCCAGCAAGCCGCCCACGCACAACAAGCCCACCAACGCGCCCTGGGGTCGGCAGCCCAAGCCGACCAGTACGCACAGCAAGCACAGCAATGGGCAGGACAAGCCCAACAATCAGCGCAACTCGCCCAAACCCACGTCGCCTCCGCGCAACAAGCGCTAACCTTCGCCAAACAACAGCAACAAAAAGCCCACGCCGCCGCAGCATCTGCCGAAGCCGACGCAGCACAAGCAACCAGCAACGCCGATCAAGCCACCGCATACGCCGCCACTGCCCGCACTGCAGCGAACAACGCCGCAGCCTCCGCCTCATCCGCACGCCAATCCGCCAACGCGGCCAGCCACGATGCCGCCGCCGCATCACAAGCCGCCAACGACGCCTACAACGCGGCATGGCAACTCGAACTATCCGAACTCGAACAAGCCCGCTCCGCAGCCGCAGAAGGACTCATCACCACTGAGACGCAAAGCGCCCTCGATAGAATCCGCAACGCGATCGGGAAAGAAAACCTCGACCTCATCCTCGACCTCATCGGGGTAGGCGACGTCCTTAAATGCTTCCGCGGACAAGTAAACGGATGCATCTGGGCGACAGTAGGAATCCTGCCCATCGGCAAGACAGCAAAAATCGCCAAAGCCATGCCCGCCATCCGCAGGCTCATCGCCAAAGCCGGCGACATCAAACACGCGTTCAGTAATTCACATGTCACAAAAGCGCTCAACGAAGCGCTCAACCCCGTCGCCTGCCGCATCACAGGAACCATCGCCCACACCGCAGGAACGCCCACCTACGCCCCCGCGATCTACCACCCTACTGCTGGGACCACAAGCCCCTACGCAATAGCCGCTTCACGATGCCCAATCCCATCCACAGTGCAAAAGGTCGGACTTTCCAACCGTAACCCGTTAAATGCCCAGTTCGCAGGCGGACTTTATAAGAACAATGACCCTAAACAACTTCCGCTAAAATTCCAGCAGGAGTATCCGGAGGGTGTCCGCATCAGCCCGAGAGGATTCCCTGAGTTTACTAGGTACCGGCACCCTTATAACCCAGAAGTAATGACAGGAAGAGCAACGGACACAGACCTTAAGATTAAACCTACCGGGGACAGCCAAAAAGATATTAGAGCAGCGGATAAAGAATTGGGGATAGACGAAGAATATCGCAAGAAATACGAGCTTACATGGCACCATCATGAGGACTGCGGGCGCATGCAGCTCATCCCGAAATACCTACACCAAGAAGTTAGGCACACAGGCGGCATGGCTGTCTGGCCCACGTTACCTAACTGGCCCAACTGCACGTAAGGAGAAAGCAACAATGACCTTTTCCAAATTCTTTTCTGCAACCGGTGAACCGGCTGACGATGCCCGCCTCGCCGAGATCGAGCATGCCATCGGCAGAAAACTGCCCGACGACTACCGGGCCTTGATCAAAGAAACCGGCGGCGGCACCCTCAAACTCGACAAGTGCGTCATGCCGGGCCTCCCCGAAGGGGTCGGAGGCCTGGCAACCGACGACATCTTCGGCAACGGCAGCACAAGTACTGGCCTCCCCCTCGATCTGGCCACAGACGCCACCTACCTCATGGAGGAATGGGAAATCCCCGAGGAGGTTCTCCTGTTCGCCACCACCGAAGATGGCATGCACAACTGCTTCGTCATCAACTATGACCTCCCCGACTACCCCGCAGGGGCTATTCTGCACCTCGACACCGACCCCGGCGGGAAAATGACCCAGGTCGCCGACTCCGTCACCGACTTTTTCACCAAACTCGAACCCTACAACCGAGATGACGAAGAAGACTCCCCAAGCGCAGGCCAAGAGGGGATGGGAATCAAAGGCGTGTGGCACGGAAAACTCTCCGATGACCTCACCCGGGCCATCGCCGCAACTCCCACCCCCGACATGGAACACCTACTGCGCAAAGCAGTCGCACCCCTAGCCAACTCATTTGGGCTCAGTATGATGCACAACAGTAACGAGGGGAGGCGATTTCAAGACCTTCTTTACTGGGTCGCGCAACACGTCCAGCCGCACCCAGATCCGCTGACCTACATGGGACTAAGCACCACCATTCTCACCCCTAACATGTACACGTTGATCGGCAAATCCTTCCTCGCCGACGGTCAAAAATACGGCTTCATTTGGAACCAGCCCACCGTCGAATGGTGGTGGAAAATACGAGTCGAATACAACATCATGACCGAAACCCCCGCCGGCTACATCATCGACGAGGACTACATCAACACCATCATCGACAACCTCCGCAAAGAAGACCCCATAACCGAGATCTAACTCGAATCCTGTTCAGCCCCCTCCGCTAGGTATGCATACCGGCTGATCCGTCCGATCCCGAGTCGGCGGGCCACCTCCGCTTTGGGCACACCACCGGTCACCCACTGGTTGGCCTGCGCAACCCGGGAGTCGGTAAGTACTGGTCAAGTCCTGGGTAGTGGTGTATCTGGCTTCGAATTGTGGTGATGTTTGGGGGCTTGTTGTCAGGGCCCGGGGCTAGGGTCGGGGTGCGATCATGCGGCGGTTTCGTTTCCTTCTGCGGGGGCGGCGTCGATCGTGCTGGCAGCAACGATGCCTTTGGTCTGCTCGAGACTAGGCAGTGACATGTAGCGTTTTTGTTGGATCTTTTTCAATCGTGTTGCTCGGCGAGTACTGTTAGGACCACGTGTTTAGTAACGGTGTGGTGAGTATCGAGTAACGCCCGGGTGAGTATCGAGTAACACCCGGGCGTTTTGGGGTTTCGGTGGGGTTATTAGGCCAGTCGCATGTTGGTGCCTTCGAGTGTGATGATTTCGGCGCCGGCGACGAGTCGGTTGAGGATGGATTCGGCGATGACGGCATCCGGGATGGATTTGTACCACTCGTCGGGTGTGAACTGGGATGTCACGATGGTGGATCCGCGGGGTTCGCGCTCTGCGAGGATGTTGAGCAGTTGGTGTGCGGTAGCGGCATCGATTGGGGTGGTCAGGAAGTCGTCGAGGACTAACACGTCTGTGTGGTGGAGGTCTTCGAGGAATGTGATGCGGGCTGGGTCGTCGTGTTTGAGCACGGCGAGGTGGTTGGAGAGTGTGTCGGTGCGGAAGAAGCGTGCGGAGTAGTCGTTTCGGCACGCCGCGGTGAGCAGTGCTTGGGCGAGGTAGGTTTTGCCGACGGAGGATTTGCCCAGGATGACAATGTTTTGTGCGCTTTGGCACCATCGGCAGTGAGCGAGTCGGGTGATTTGCTCTTTGTTGATGGTGCGGCCGGGCGTGTAAGTGATGTCTTCGATACAAGCATCGGGATTTGGCGATCGGGATGCTTTGAGCAGTTTGTTGACTCGCCTCTCACGCTTGGCCGCTACCTCTTTGTCGAGTGCGTAGAGCACTTTGTCGGAGAAGCTCCAGTCGTCGAATGCGGGATCGGCGGCGATGTCGATGACGCTTTGTCCGAAGGCGGTCATGCGCAGGTCGGTAAAGACCGGCAGGACTGATTCGTCGAGGAAGCGGGCAGATGCTGATGCTGGTTGTGGGTGGGGCATGGGTTATGCAGATCCCTTCTTGGTGAGGTTTTCGAGGCTGAACTGGGCAGCACCACCGAGGTAGGCGCCGCGTGTGTCACGCGCTGTCGGCGCAGGTGCGTCTTGGGTGGGTCTGCTTGTTGGCAGATCGGTTGAAAGGTCAGTGCCTGTAGGCCGTGAGGAGGTGTCTTTGCGCACGGCGGCCATCATGTTTTTCACCGCGGTATACGACACAGCACGCCTGGCGCCGTCGGTGGACACCAACCGCCTGCAGGCTTCTTCGAGGATTGGTTTGTTGGTGTGTTTGCCCATGTTGAGCACGTTGCGGCACGCTTGGTACGCCTGGGCAGGGATCGCTTTGGCTTCGATGAGCTCGGCAATCACCTGGCGGGTGGCCGGCCCGATTTTGGCGGCTTCGCGCAGGAAGTACTCGCTTGTCCACAACCCACGGGTGTCACCCATGTTCGCCGGGATGTGTGTTCAGAAGACCGAAATGGTAGCGGTGTGGTGAGTATCTGGTAGCGCCTGAGTGGGTACCCGGTAGCGGTATCTCACTCAGGCGTTGCCGGTTGTTATGCGTTGGTGGTCAGGCGCATGTTTGGTCCTTCGAGTGTGATGATTTCGGCGCCGGAGATGAGTCGGTTGAGGATTGACTCGGAGATCACGGCGTCGGGGATGGACTTGTACCTCTCGTGTGGGGTGAACTGTGAGGTCACAATGGTTGAGACTTTGCGTTCCCGCCCGGCGAGGATATTGAGTAGCTGGTGCGCGGTCGCGGCATCAACAGGTGCGGTGAGAAAGTCATCCAGGACTAGGACATCGACGTCGTGGAGTTGCTGGATGAACTTCAGCCGTGTGGGGTTATCGGGGCGGAGGACTGCCAGTTCGGCGGCGAGCATGTCGGTGCGGTAGAACCGTGCGGAGTAGTCGTTGCGGCATGCTGCGGTGATGAGTGCTTGGGCGAGGTAGGTTTTACCAACTGAGGATTTGGTTCGCTCGTGAAACCGCGCGGTGCGAGCATC
Organism: Corynebacterium auris; assembly: GCF_030408575.1. NCBI lineage: Bacteria > Bacillati > Actinomycetota > Actinomycetes > Mycobacteriales > Corynebacteriaceae > Corynebacterium > Corynebacterium auris. The sequence goes on along the minus strand of NZ_CP047047.1, from coordinate 336,259 downwards.
CGAGCTGGTGTTCAATCTGGCGGTAAGAACGCTGCCGAATCAGCAGCGTCATCACCGCACGGTAATCCGTCATAAGCGGACTCCTTCCAGTACGAGCCGCACCCGAGTGGTGCGGCTCGTACTGGAAGTATCACCTTGAGCGCTGTGAGCTGCTACCGGATACTCACTGAAGCGCTACCGGAAAGTCACGACGCTGCTACCAAATAGCCGGTCGCAACAATGTGGTCGGTGTCGGTGACATACACCCCGCGGGCACGTGCGAGTTGTGTGTTTTGTCAAGTTGTTGTAGGCCGTTTCGGCGCGGTTTTTTAGGCCGGGGTGGCGTGGTTTTGGGCCGTTTGGGCGTTGCTGGGTTTTCGGGTTATTTCATGAGGGCGTTTGCCATGCGGTAGGACTGGCCGGTGAAGGTGATCATGCGGCCGTGGTGGACGATGCGGTCGATTGCGGCGGCTGCCATGTCGTCGCTGCCGAAGACGTGGCCCCATTGGGAAAACGCGAGGTTGGTGGTGATGATGAGGCTGCGTTGTTCGTAGGCATCGGCGATGGCTTGGAATAAAAGCCTCGCCCCGTCGGTGTCGATTGGGATGTAGCCGAGTTCATCGATGACGAGCAGTTCGTTTTTGCCGAGGGCTGCTAGTTCTTTGTCGAGTTTGCCGGCGAGTTTTGCGTTGCGCAGATGGTCGACCAGGCTGGCGGCGGTGAAAAACCTTGCAGGAGTGCCTCTGAGACATGCTGCGGTGACCAGGGCGATGGCGAGGTGTGTTTTGCCGGTGCCGACATCACCGTAGAAGACGAGGTCTTCACATCCGTTGAGGAAGTCGAGGGTGGTGAGGTGTTCGCGGGTGATGTCGGCGGGCAGAGTTACCGGGGACCAGTCGTAGCTGTCGAGAGTTTTTCGTACCGGGATTCGTGCTCGGTGTATCAGGCGGCGCGCTCTAGATGCGGATCTGGATTCAAGTTCAGCTTCGAAAAGCTCAATGAGTATGTCGCACTGGCGTGGGGTGGCATGGTCTGCGCATTCGCGTAGCACTGCGGTGGTGAGGTAGAGCTGGCGACCGAGTGCTACCACGCGGTCTTTGTTGTTGGTGGTGTCGGTGCTCATTTTAGGTCGCCTCCACATGATCAGGTGTGGTGGTGCTGGTGGCGAGCAGCTGATCGTAGGTGGTGAGATTCGCTCGCGCGTGCTGTGTTGGTGGTGGGGCGCTGTAGCGTGCGGCGATGCCGAGGTGTGGCCCGGTCGGTGTCGCGTTGGTTTCCAGCAGTGCCGCGGCAGCGGTGACGGTGGTGTCGAATCCGCATTCTGTGGCGGTGGTTTCGGCGTGGGTGAAAAACTCTCTGCGGGTTGTCGCATCTGCTGCGTCGAGATAGCCCACGACAGCGTCCGGCATGTGGCGGCGAAGTGGTGAGTTCGCCCACGCCCCGGGCTTTTTCGCCAGCGAAGGCAAAACACTCAGCGGGTTGATCACCGTTTCTTCTGTGGTGCCGAAGACTCGTGGCAGTGCGACGATGCGTCGGGTGTTGTCGTCTAAGACGGTGATGGTGTCATGCGATAGCTCCACCGTGACTTGCCGTCCCGCCCAGGCAGGGCCCACAAGGTAGCGATTGCCGCCGACTGTGACGACCCCGGTCTTATCGGTGCGGCGCACTTCGAAGCGCACCGGGTTAAACCTCACCGACGGGCACGCCTTGAGCGCTTGCTGATCCTGTTGTAATAGCTCCGCGATCGTGGCCGACTTTTTGTAGTGGATCTGGTCGGCAAACGCGGCGCACCCGGAGCTGAGATAGTCGTTTAGCTCCGCCAGGCTGGCTACTTCAGGCACAGGCACACACAGGTTGCGCCGGATGAAACCGACCGCGTTTTCCACGTTGCCTTTCTCATGGCCCGAGTACGGGTTGCAGTAGCGAGCCTTCGTCCGATAGTGCGCCTTAAACGCGGCGAAGAGTTCGGATTCCACCACGGTGGGACCCAAGCGGCGCCCAATGGCGGTGGCGTTGTCGAAGACCATCTCAGTCGGCACCCCGCCGGCGGTGTCGATGACGTCCAAAAGGCCGGTGATAACGCACTCAGCGGTCTCTCCGGCGAACGCCCTGCAAAACCGCATATTCGAATACGGAAACGTCACCACCAAAAGGTGCACCACCTTAGCAGTTCCCGCCATAACGACCTCGGCTTGGCCGAAATCGACCTGGATGACCCCAGGTGACCATTCCAACTCCATGAACCCATCCCCTGGGGATGTGTGGTCCTGTTTCCACTGCTTGACGTAGCGCTGAACCGGGGAATACGAGCCGGTATATCCGTGCTCGTCGACGAGCCGGTCGCAAATGCGTCGCGCGGTGTGGCGCTGCTTTCGCGGCATGCGCTGATCATTTTCAAGCCAACCATCAATCACGGCGCACAGCGTCTCACCCAGCACGATCGAGCCGGGTTTACGCACCGTCACCGGCGGGGTGGGGCTGAAATCTTCCTGATTGACGTACTTATCGACCGTGGCCCGCGCCACGTTTACCGCTTTGGCAATCGCTCGTCTGGACATTCCCTCGTCATCGAGCTGCCTGATAGTTTCGATCGTGGTCATGCTGATCGTCATCTACTTTCTGGTCCTTTCCTGAAAAATCCACGTCCCGGACCTCGCGAATAAACGAAGGCGGGACATTTCTCAGGAACAGAAACCTACTGGGGGATGGTTATCGGCATGGCCCTTTCTCTATCTAAAAAAGGGGCCACACCAGTCACAGCCACATGGGGAAGTGGCCTAATTTTGCGCGCTGAAACGGACCAAAACAGGCCGCCAACACGGCCTACTTCCCAAACCGAACCGGACCAACTACATCAGATCAGACACAGAGTTGGTGGGTGGCCACACGCTGCCCGGCGTCGAAGACGGCGAGACTGTCACCGGTGATACGCACATCCACGGTGCGGCCCACCAGCTGGTGCGGCACCGAGTAATGCACGTTGTGCACTCTGATGTGGAAATTGGGCGCGACTTTGGCGCGTTTCCATTCGGTACGCTGCCACGGTGTTTCAGGCAGCGCGGTGAGCACGTCGCATTCGAACTGATCAAACAATGCGCGCCTGCTCGTCGCATTGCCGCGAAACGGTTCGGCAGCGTTGATCCCATCGACCAGAACGATAATTTTTGCGTTGAGCTCGTCTATCCCGACGCACTGATGACCATCAAGTGCGTGGATAACGTTCTGGGTGACAATCTTGACTGCAGCTTCAACGCTGGCCTTATCCTTGGGACGTTTCGCCCGAGCCGACAACGCGGCGGTGTTGTAGTGCTCCAAAAACTCCTCGTAGGTGGAGTTGACCCGGCGATTCCTGTCCGCGACACTAATCGCATTCGAAGCCGTCGAGGCATTATCCGGCACGATGACCTCGGCAACCCCGCCGAAGTACTCGAACGCGCGGATATGGGCTGCAAGCCACGCGTCCTGGCGCTCATCCGCGCACGCGCAGGCGAACACCATGCCCGAATACGGCAGCGAGGCGACAAAGACACTGACCTTCGAGCCTTGTCCGCCGGTGGGGTCAAACAACCGCATCTTCGTGCCTGCCCAGTCCACCTGCATCGTATGGCCCGGGGCATGGGTGATCCTGGCGCTCAGCCCGGCTGCATCAACGTGTTGAGCCACAAGTTGCCGAAACCGCTCGTAGCTGTAGTACCGCTGGCCTGTGCCCCCAGGCTGTGCGGTGTAGCGGCCCCACAGCACCTGCAGGGTCACCTTGTTGCGCCCGGTGCGCGCTTTGGCGACAGCGTCGAAATCGATCGGGACGAAATCCCCCTGAGCATGGCTGCGCCCGTCGACGAACCAGCCCGCCAGCTCATGATCCGCAACCCCACGAAGTTGCTCACGGGTTGTGATGTTGTGTTCCACCAGCGAATCGCGAGCCTTTTGCACGGTGGTGTGCGAGCACCGCGAACTCGAACAGATTTGGCGGACAGACCAGCCTTTCAGCACTTGATCCATTACCGCCCGGTAGTCAGTCACAATCAGACTCCTCTGGTAACGCCGCGTGCCCTGAAGTCACGCGGTCACCAGAATCCTCCCCCGAACTGTTACTGGATACTCACCAATGCGTTACTCGATACTCACCACGGTGTTACTAGATACGACCGCGCAACAGAGTACCGCCCCGACCAGACGCACGACCGCGTCGCGCTTGAACTCCTCAGAATAGGACGTACGAGGCATGGACTGAGACTACCTTCCTCCGGCTATCAACCGGGGCTAGCCTATATCCACCAACAAGGGTCAGGTCCAAATATCTAAAGGCGGAAATGACCTGCTGGGTTACCGGGAAGTTCTTGGCGAACCTCGTACTCGAGCAAATTTCCGGGTGCGTATGAATAAAGGCCAGGTTCGAAGTATCCCGTTTTGAAACCTGAGTAAATAAACTGATCAGCACTGAAAGCGTTATCTCTAACCGGCAAGCTTGATTTCATTTTCGCAGTCGGTCCACGCCGCAATCCGGAGAACTACCCCCAGCTGTCCTTGAACTCCACGAACTGCCAGATTCCGCGGGAAACGCCGTCGAGGCCGTAGAGGACTTCGTCGCGGAATTGGGCGTCGGAAAGCTCGAGCCCGTCGAGGATGCGGTACTCGCAGTGCAGGATCACGCGCATCGCATCCTCGTAGGTTTGTTCCGTGATGAATGCGACCGGGCCGTTGTTGCCGTTGTTGTGCTCGATGACCCAATCGGACGTGGAGTGGTAGACGGGCGCGTAGTTCTCGCCCTCCCCCGCCAGGAAGAACGTCCCGAGCGCCAGGTAATTGTGCGCCTGGGCCATCACGATCTGCAGCCCGTTGATCTCGACTAGATGGTCGCCGGTGGTCATCGGGTCCACCCGCAGACCGGCCTGACGGCAGACCTCGATGGCCCGCTCCAACGTCACGGGGGCAACTGCAGGCGCCGGCTGCTCAGTGCGCTTCTTTCCGAACAATCCCATCGTCACACCTGCTCATTCTGCGCGATCCCGCGCTGCTCGAACTCGTCCAAGACCATGAACGCCGTCTGGAAGTAGGCGTCCAGCAGCACACACAGCTGGTATTCACTGAGGCCGTGCGCCGCGAAGAAGTGCTCGCGCACGTCGATCGTCGGCGTCTCCTCCACCACAATCGGGGTGACCTTCCCGGTCGGGATCTGGCGGTTGAACGTGTTGATCAACTCGAGCACGTCGTCCTGCCGCTCGGGCGCGACCGCCCCCGTCCAGACCGTGTGCACGGTGAGAAAGTTCTCGTCCAGGAAGAACTGGGCCACAGCGTTGGGAAACGCCGCCCCCAGCACCCCGTCCTCGTCGGGCCCCGCCGCAACGCCCAGCCTGGCCAGCGCCTTCAACAAATGCTCTTCGGTGAGCCGCGGAAACTCCATCGATGCCCTTCCCTGAGTTCTCGGCGTTCAGCTTCCTCGCGCACTGTTTTTGCAGCGCGCGCTAACCAGAAAGCGTAGCCGGATCGGCGGCCCCTTGCGGCCCCATCCGGGGAACACGTACGTTTCGGGGTGAAAGCATCTCACCCCGTGACCACCCAAGGAGTTTCCCATGGAAAACCTGCTGAGCCGTTGTGCCGCCGCCGTGGCGGCCGTCGCCGCCCTCGGGGGCGTTGCTGCGGTGCCGCACGCTCACGCCGAGGCCCCCGTCCTGTCCTCCGCCCCCACTGAGCAGTGGCAGCGCGACGCGCTGGCCGCGCTGCTCATTCTCACGATGCCCAGCTCGCTCGCCTCGAGCTTCCTCGCCCCGCAGTGCTCACTGCTGGACACACGGGGCTGCTGACACTTTAGCGGCTAGCTGAGCCCCGGCCCACGGCCGAGCACCAGCGCCACCGGGCCTTGCTGGATCGAACACGCCCCGTTGGAGGAGCAGCTGCCGCAGCCCCCGGCGGCGCAGGAGGAGTTCAGACCCTCGCGGCGCAGCTGGCCCATCGCCTCAAGGCGCTCGATGACAGCGTCGACGGTGGAGCGGGTCAGGCCGGTGCGCTGCGCAATGTCGGCGCGGCCCGTGGCGCCGGCGCGGATCTCAGCCATCACGGCGGACACGGGGCCCATCTACAGCACCACCTTCAGGATCTGGAACGTGGCCACCGCCAACACCCAGGCGGTGCTGAGCTGCACCGCCACGCCGAACAGGGTCCACTTCATGCCGATCTCGCGGCGCTGCGCGCCGAGGGTGGCCACGCACGGGGTGTAGGCGAGCAGGAAAACCATAAACGCCCACACCGCGGCGATGGCGTTGCCGCCGGAGGCCTCGTCGAAGTCCTCGCGGATTCTCTGCGCCAGCGCCGAGGAGCCCTGCTCCTGCGCCGACAGCGCCGACGGGTCCTCCAACGAATAGGTCTGCGCCCAGCTGGCGATCACCGCCTCCTTGGCCACAAACCCGGTCACGAGCGGGCCGGTGAGCGACCACGAGCCGAAGCCGGCGGGCTCGAACACGGGCGCCATCGCGCCGGAGACCGTGCCGTAGACAGAGTCCTCGGGGGCGACCTCCCCGAAGCTCTCGCCCGGATGCGCCGGGGTGGACTGCAGAGCCCACACCACGACCACGGTGGCCACGATGATCTTGCCTGCCGTTTCCAGGAAACCGCGCAGACGCGTCCACATCACCGTCAGCGCGATGCGCGGCACCGGCCACTGATAGCTCGGCAGGTCGATGACGAGCGGGTCCGAGCCCATCGTGCGCCACAGCAACCCGCGCATGAGAAGCCCCGCAGCGACCACCAGGAGGATGGAGATGACGTACATGGCAAAGACCACAGTGCCGGCGTGCTCCGGGAAGAACGTGGCGGCCAGCATGACGTACACCGTCAGGCGCGCTGAGCAGGAGGTAAAGGGCACGAGTAGGGCGGTCAGTCGGCGCTGGCGCGGGTCGCCCAGCACGCGCGTGGCGGAAATCGCCGGGACGTTGCAGCCAAAACCCACGATGAGCGGGATGAACGCCTTGCCCGGCAGGCCGATCGCGCGCATGAGCCTGTCCGCCACCACGGCGGCGCGGGCCATGTAGCCGGAGTCCTCCAGCACCGCCAGGCACAAGAACATCAGGCCCATCAGCGGCACGAAGGTGAGCACCATGCCCACGCCGGCGATGAGTCCGTCGACGACCAGGCCGCGCAGCCAGTCGACGTCGGGAAGCAGCGCCTCCGCGGCGGCGGCCACGGGCCCGGCGAAGAACGTGTCCAGGGCTGACTGCAGCGGCGCGGCGGCGGTGATGGTGACCTGGAAGACGCACCACATGGCAAAGAGGAACAGCGCCGGCCCGGCGACGGGGTGGAGGACGACTCGGTCGACCTTCTCCGTCAGCGTCGCGCGCGGTTCGTTGCGCACCGTCGCCGCGGCGACGGCGTTGTCCACCCAGGTGAAGCGCGCGTCGGCACGCTCGAGCTCGTCGGCGCCGCTGACCGAGCGGACCGTGCGGGCGGGCAGCACCAGCTGCTCCTCCACAACCTCCCGCAGGCCCGCGAGCGTCCGCTTGCGCGGATCTACCGCGACCACCGGCAGGCCGAGCTCGCGTGCCAACGCGGCCGCGTCAATCTCGAGACCCTGGGATGCCGCGACGTCGGTCTTCGTCAGCACCACCACAACCCGGTAGGGGTGCTCGGCCACCTGCGCGGCAAGGTAGAGCCCGCGCGCGATGTTCGCTGCGTCCACCGCCACGAGCACCAGGTCGGGGCGCTCCTCGACGGGACGCTCGAGCAGCAGCTCGCGGGTCAGTTCCTCGTCCGGGCTCACCGGGTCAAGCGAGTAGGCGCCGGGGAAATCGATCACCGCGTACTCGCGGCCGGCGCGCCACAGGCCGCGCGCCACCTCGACGGAGGTGCCGGGCCAGTTACCCATCTTCACGTGCGCGCCTGTCAGCGCGTTGAACAACGTGGACTTACCGGCGTTTGGCGCGCCGATGAGCGCGATGATCGGGGCGCTCGGCGGGGCCTCCACGACGCCCGCGTCCTCGCAGCGGCAGGACGGGGCCGCAGCGAAATCACTCGTGCCCATGATCAGGCGGCGACGGAGATGGAGCGCAGGGCGGAGCCGCCGAGCGCGTAGCGGGTGTTGCCCACACGGACGACGCGCCCGCCGCCAGCAGTCTTCTGCACGACGGTCACCTGCGCGCCGGGGCGCAGACCCAGCTCGCGCAGGCGGCGCGACGCCGACGCGGGTGCGGTGTGCGCGCCGATGACGGCCTGGGCGCCGACGGGGACGTCGATAAGCGATGTGCCTGCGCGAGACGGCGCGCGGAAGGTACTGATCAAGCTCATAGGTGAAGAATAGACCTCGCGACCTGAGGTGAGCAATACCTAACGTGGATTTTCTCCACGCATCTGTTGCGAAATTGGCGACACGTAGGATCGGCCGCATGACCTACAGCACCCAGCAACCCTTCGATCCCGCGCAGGGACCAACGGCGGGCAACATAACGCTACGGGTCCTTTCAGAGATTCCGTCGACGTCAGCACAGTTGAAATAACCCGCGACATCGTGAAGGCCCCCCGCGCACGCGCCGCCGTAACAATTGATTACTGCACGGCATCCTCAGCCCATTTATAGAGACGCCCGCTGCCTGCAACGAATGCGTAGAGAAGAATCGGATAGAGCAAGGAAGTCGCAGAAAGTCCCCCCTGCCAAGACCCGATGACACCGGGGATGTACGCCGCAAACAGTGGAGCAAAGGAACTGGGCAGAAGTCGCCTGGGCTTCGTGCGGGAATACCTGGGAGCAGAATAGAGGAGGGCTCCAAACACAATTACGGCTGCGAAGATGCCCCAACAATATCCAGCTGCAGACCGTGCATTGGCAATGCACGAATAAGCCAAGCCCAACGCGGGCACCGTCAGCGCGGCCAGCCACGAGAGATTGAGGCCCTTTTCCCGCCGAGTGAGCCCGGCAGAGTGAAGATGCGCTCCAGAGATCGGCATCAGCTAAGCACATCCCTCCGTGTAGTGTTCCGGAGTCACTCCCAGCGATGGAGGAGTAACGCTGCCCGTAGCGCCAACTTTGAGCGCGAGACATTTATCCTGCGCCACCGCCGCTGTTGCCCAGACGGTCACGTTAACACTATTGTCTGCCCACCACGCCCCTAACACCTCGCCGAACGGGGGCGGAACCAGAACCCAGAAAGGTGAAATTGCTGCCCCCGCTGCCGATGCGGCAGCCATTCGCCGAGTTTCTTCCTTGCTGAAGTAAATATGACCGCTGACAATCCCCCAATTTACGCGGGGATCGGCTTCAATCGGATAGGCCACATCAGGTTGATTCACCTCGACAACTTGGGTGAACGTATCGCCAGCGACTTCATAGTGGGTGGGGAGCACCTTTCCGGCAGCGTCGCGCGCCCAAGGAGCATCAATGAGCGCCACATCAGATCCGTCAACTCGGACCAATAGAGCTCCACTATTCCGGTCGACATGCAGGTCAACCTGGCCATCCGCCTCTACCCTGAACGACTTTTGATGTTCCTCTGCGGGCGACGCATTACTCCACTCGAGTTGCACCCCCGAAGGAGTATCAGTCTTCTCGCCAATCCCCCCTCCCGAGGCATTCCAAATTGTAATGCTCTTTACGGATGGAGCAACGCTATGCGCAGCGTCACTGTTGTTGTTCACAGTTACAAATTGATCAGAGCCGGTGACGCTTTCAGCATTCGCCTTTTCCGTCACAACTCCGCCGGAAAGGATCACCGAAACACTGAGACTTGCGAGCAATTTCTTCATGGACCACTCCCCTGTCGACGCGAGACCAATAGTCACGCATTGAATGAGGACTGTCCCCAAACTGGGACTGCGGGCTCCCTCACCGAAGAATCGACCACTCGGCTTAGGTTCTCCCGCCAAGAGTCTAGAACCCGCACCTCGCGGGCGAAACCCAAATTTAAAAGTCGGTACTAAAGTAGAAAAGAAATGCGTGAGTTTACGCACGGGTGAGAATGATGGAAGCTATCGCCCGCACCCCCTACACACCGACGGGGACGCCGCTAAGCGAGCCACTGGCCGTGCGGGAGGATCGGAGAAAACTCATGGAACACACGATAATCCCCCCGCGCATGAGGTGAGCAATACCTAACGTGGATTTTCTCCACGCATCTGTTGGGAAATTGGAGGCACGTAGGATCGGCCGCATGACCTACAGCACCGAGCACCCCTTCGACCCCACGCAGTGGGACGAGGTCGACGGCTTCGACTTCACCGACATCACCTACCACCGCCACAACGGCGGCGGCCGCGCCAACGGCATCGCGCGCATTGCCTTCGACCGCCCCGAGGTGCGCAACGCGTTTCGCCCCCACACGGTCGACGAGCTCTACCGCGCGCTTGACGACGCCCGCCGCGACCCCACCGTCGGAACGGTCCTGCTCACCGGCAACGGGCCGAGCCCGAAGGACGGCGGCTGGGCCTTTTGCTCCGGCGGCGACCAGCGCATCCGCGGCCGCTCCGGCTACCAGTACGCCACCGACACCGGCGAGGTCGACGAGGCCCGTGCCACGGCGGAGGGCGGCCGCCTGCACATCCTCGAGGTGCAGCGCCTCATCCGCACCATGCCCAAGGTGGTCATCGCCGTGGTGAACGGCTGGGCCGCCGGCGGCGGGCACTCCCTGCACGTGGTGTGCGACCTGACCATCGCCTCGCGCCAGGAGGCCCGCTTCAAGCAGACCGACGCCGACGTCGGCTCCTTCGACGCCGGCTACGGCTCCGCCTACCTGGCCAAGATGGTGGGCCAGAAGTTCGCCCGCGAGATCTTCTTCCTCGGCCGCACCTACACCGCCGAGGAGATGCAGCGCATGGGCGCGGTGAACATCGTCGCCGACCACGGTTGCCTGGAGGAGGAGGCGATTGCCGCCGCGCGCGAGATCAACGGCAAGTCCCCCACCGCGCAGCGCATGCTCAAGTTCGCATTCAACCTGCTTGACGACGGCCTGATGGGCCAACAGGTCTTCGCCGGCGAGGCCACGCGCCTGGCGTACATGACCGACGAGGCCGTCGAGGGCCGCGATTCCTTCCTGGAAAAGCGCGCCCCGCGCTGGGAGGAATTCCCCTACTACTACTAGGCGTGCGGGGGCGTGCCGGAAGATACACAAGCCCGGCGCCGTGAGGCTGTTTGCCCGCTACACGGTCTGCGGCTTCTTCTCTTCGGCAGGTTCGGTAGTCGCAGCGCGCCCCGTGGCCGCGCCGCGGCGTCGGGCCAGCAGCCTGTCCGCGAGCAGCATGGCGCCGAAGCTCAGGCCCAGAAGCGGCAGAAACGCCCCCACCGGGATGGCCACGGCGGCGATAATCACCCAGTCGGTGCGGCTCAGATCCGCCTGCCCGGGCACGCCGGCGACACCGGTCTTGGTCGGGCGGCGGCGCCACCACATCATGTAGCCCACTACCACCATCGCGCAGATGCCCGGCGCCACCGCGGCAAGCGCGATCTGCAGCGGCAGGCCGAACATGATGCCCATGTGCAGGTAAATCCCCCACGCGGTGAGCTTGGAAAACAGCGGCAGCTCGGAGAAGGGCAGCCGGTCCACCACGGCGCCGGTTTCGCCGTTGACACTCACCGCGTCCGAGGTCAGGCGCCACGGCACCCACCGCTCGCTGGCCTGCCAGGCGTGGCCGGTGTCCTCGGGCACGAACAGGCGCAGCTGCCGGGTCAGCCCCTCGGCGCGGGCGGTATCCAATACCAGCGCGGCCTGGTCGGCGACCTCGTCGGCGGTGAGCGGGTCGGCCCCGCCTGCCGTCAGGGAGGTTTCGATCGGCTCGGCCTTGGCGCCGAGCCACTCGACGGTGCGGTCGACGTTTCCGCCGCCGTAGGTCGACCACGTAATGCCCGTCACCGACAGGCCGAGCATGCCCACCAACAGCCACGTGCCTGCCACGCCGTGGAGGTTGAGAAGCTTGCTTCGCCGCCCGCGGGCATTCGGCAGGCCGGTGAGTACGCGGGAGCGCGACGCCCGCCACCACAGGTAGAGCCCGCCGAGGGCGACGACCCACAGCCAGCTGGCCGCCAGCTCCGAGTACAGCTCGCCCGCGGTGCCCAGGTGCATGCTCTCGTGCAGCGAGGAGATCCAGCGCCGCAGCGGCAGCTCCCCCAGGCCGGAGTAGCTCGGCTCGTCGCCGATCACGCGGCCGGTGTGCGGGTCGACGAAGACGCTGCGTAGCTGGCTGCTGTCGGCGAGGCTGTCGTCGATAAGCAAAATGCGCGTCGGCTCGGTCGGCTCCGCCGAGGGCCACACCTGAGCCACGTCCATCTCCGGGTGCGTGTTCTGCGCCGCCCTGATCTGACTGGCCAGCGGCACGTCCGCGCCCTGGCCGTCGGCGGGCGCCGCGACGGTGAGCACATCCCGGTACACCACGTTTTCCAGCGTGGGCGCGAGGGCGTAGAGCGCGCCGCTGAGCGCGGCGACGAAGATGAACGGGGCGATGAACAACCCGGCGTAGAAGTGGATCCTTCGGGTCAGGGCGCTGAGCCCGCTGCGCCGGGGCGCGGTACGTGCCATGGTGGGGCCTTCGGTCGGGGGATACGGAATGCGTACTAGTCGCGCGGGGCGCGGCCGCGGTTCCCGCGGGGGTGGCTAGTGTTAACCCCCGTGGCCCACGTCCTAGAGATCCTCCCCGTCGACCCCGCCGACCCGCTGGCGATCCTGCCCGACCTCGAGCAGGCGCTCGCCGGGCAGCGCAGCCTCCTGCCCGTGCCCACCAACGACGCGACGCGCGCGAACCTGCTGCGCACCACCCAAAGCGTCGGCACCGAGATCGACCCGGACGTCGCGCTGGTGGTGGCCACGTCCGGCTCGACGGGCACCCCGAAGGGCGCACAGCTGACCACGGCAAACCTCGTGGCCAGCGCCGATGCCACCCACCAGCACCTCGGGGGCGAGGGGCAGTGGCTGCTGTCCATGCCGGCGGCGTTCATCGCGGGCATCCAGGTGCTGGTGCGCAGCATGGTCGCAGGCGTCGAGCCGGAGTTCCTCGACCTGTCCGGCGGCTTCAACGTCGCCGAGTTCGCCGCCAAATCGCGCACGCTGGCGGCAACCGGCGAGCGCTGCTACACCGCGCTGACCCCCCTGCAGCTGGCCAAGGCTACCTCGACGTTGGACGGCATCGAGGCGCTGCGCCGCTTCAGCGCCGTGCTCGTCGGCGGCGCGGCAATCAACCCGCGGCTGCTCGATTCCGCCCGCAAGCTGCGCGTCCGGGTGGTCACCACCTACGGTTCCTCGGAAACCGCGGGCGGCTGCGTCTACGACGGCCGCCCCATCGCCGGGGCGAAGGTGAAAATCCGGGGCGGGCGCATCCACCTCGGCGGGCCGATGGTCGCCCACGGCTACCGCAACCTGCCCGGCCACGAGGCCTTCGCCGAACCGGGCTGGTTCGCCACTTCGGACGCGGGCTCGCTTCACGACGCCACCTTGAGCGTCCACGGCCGACTCGACAACGTCATCGACTCCGGCGGCCTGAAACTGCACCCCGAGGTGCTGGAGAACGTCTTGCTCGGCGTCGCGGGCGTCACCTCCGCCTGCGTAGTGGGCGTTCCCGACGAGCGCTTCGGCCAGCGCATCTGCGCCGCCTACACCGGCTCGGCGTCGGTGGCGCAGGTCATGGAGGCCCTCGACGAGCTGCCCCGCTGGCAGGTGCCGAAGGAGCTCACCCCCGTCCCGGCGCTTCCCCTGCTCGGCCCCGGGAAAGTCGACCGGGCCGCCGTGCGCGAACTATTTCTCTAGCCGCCCACACCCCGGCCGCGCCGTGGACGCCCGCCCCGGGGGCGTTCGCGCCGCTGGCCAGCCACGCGTTGGGCCCGACCCGGCGCGGGTGGCGCAAAACCAGCTGGCGCAGGTTCATCTCGCCCGCGGCGATGTCGGGGATGTAGCCGGTCACGTGGGCGTCAACCACCGCGTCGCCGAAGCCCGGCGCGAAGCGCTCGATCTGACGGGCGATGTGGCCGGTGGCGTCCCCGGACCAGCCGCGGGGCACGTGCGCGTAGGTCCACAGCACCGGCCCGCGCGACGGGTCCGCGGCGTACTGCTGGCACACCATGACGAAGGGCCGGTTCGGCATGTTCCCGCGCGCGACCTGGCGCTCCGCGTGCGCGATCTCCTCGGCGCTGCCGCCGACGTGGACGGTGCCGGCCTGGCCCACGCGCGGGTCGCGCCACGGCACCGGCCCGCGCAGCAGCCAGTCCACCTTGAACACCCCTGGCCCCTGCCGCCACGGGCGCACCTTCGCCCCGAGGCGCGCGGCCTCCCACGGAGCCATGTTGAGCACGACGGCGTCGGCGCGCGGCATCTCGCGCACCTCCACGCCCGTCTCAACGACCGCGCCCGCGGCTATGGCGCGCCGCGCCAGCTTATCGACGACCCCCTGCGCGCCCCCGGCCGAGACCGGCCAGCCCCGCGACATCGCCAGCGCCCCGAAGAGCACCCCGAACGCCGCCGTGAACACCCCGTCCGGCGGGCGCAGCGAGTGCACCGCGTTGCCGACCAGAAGCGCCCGCGCCTCGGGGGTGCGAAACAGGGCCCGGCCGAGCGCCGTCGCGGGCGCGGCGGCGCGCAGCCCGAAGCGGGCCATTGCCACAGGGTGCGGGGGCACGCGCCACAGCGTGGGTCCGAGGATGTTGTCTACATGGTCGTCGATGCGGCGCGCGATCGGCGCGTGGAGGCGGTCCCAGGCGGCCTGGTCGGCCCCGAGGGCGTCGATAAGCCCCGTGCCCTTCTCAAGGGGGTGGGCGACCGGGCGCGCAGCGTGGAGCCATTCCCCCTCGAGGGTCGCCGCGCCGAAGGGGAAGGCGGCGGCGCCGAGGTCGCTGACCGTGCCCGGGAAAAACGACGCCGAGCGGCAGTTCCCGCCGATCGTGGCGTTGCGCTCCAGCACGCGCACCGACCACCCCGCCTCCGCGAGCTCTACCGCGGCGGCGAGCCCGTTGGGCCCCGCCCCGACCACCACCGCCTCAGGCATGGCTCAGCCTGTCCACGTCGGCGGCGGTATAGGTGCGCGCGATCTGCTCGTCGTTGCCCCCGCGCAGGTTGGCGCGCACCAGCGCGACCGATTGTGAGCCGGGCACCAGCGCAAATTCCCGCGGGCGGGGGAAAACCTGACGCACGCGGTGCCCGGAGCGTAGCGCGCACGCATTGAGCCAGACGTCGTCGGCGAGCGGGGCGCAGCGCAGAAAACGGGTGCCCTGGCGCGCCACGTAGTCCACCATCGCCGGCGGGTAGGCCACGCCGGAGACGCCGGTGGAAAAGTGCCGCGCCGCGGGATCGGTTCCCGCCACGGCGCGCCACCTGCGGTAGGGGCCGATCGCTCCGCTTTCCACCACGATCTCGTGCGCACGGTAGGCCACCACGCACTCCGGGTCCGCGGCAGCCGCATCAAGCAGGGTGGCCAGAAACCACCGGGGGTAGATCACGTCGTCGTCGACGGTAACCACCCGCGTCGCCGTGCCCGCGAAGAGGCGGAAGGCCCCGTAGTACTTGGTGTGCGGGCCGTAGGCGCCCTCGGAGCGGTGCACGATCAGCCCGCGTTCGACCAGGGCGTGCAGCTCGCCCGGCCAGGGGGCGGCGAAATCCGCCGCGTCCAGCCACAGGTGCACGGGCGCGCGACGGGTGCCCACGAGCAGAGAGGCGATGGCCACCACCGCCGAGCGCAACCGCCTGCCGTGCGTGCTCAGCGACACCACCGCCGGGCCCTGAAGCGGAAACTCGCGGGTGCTGCGCCGGGCCACTCGCCGCAGGCGGCGGGCGCGGGCGAGCGCGCCCGCGTAACTCGCCGCCTGCCGCGCCGCGTAGTCCAGCCACATGCCCGCCCACTCTAGCTGGGCTCCCGCCCCCCGAGGCGGGAGGGCAGAGCCACGGGCGGCATGATGGGACGCATGACCGACGCTTTGACCGCCTCCCCCCGCGACTGGTGGGAGGCCGCCCGCCCACACACCTGGCCCAACGCCTTCGCCCCCGTCATCGCCGGGACGGGCGCCGCGGCCTTCGCGGGCGGCGCCCACATCGGGCGCGGCGTGCTCGCGCTCGCCGTCGCGTGGGCGCTCATCGTCGGCGTGAACTACGCCAACGACTACTCCGACGGCGTGCGCGGCACGGACGACGAACGCACCGGACCCACCCGGCTCACCGCCTCCCGCCTCGCCCGGCCCGAGCAGGTCAAGGCCGCGGCACTCGGCGCCTTCGGCGTCGCGGCGGTGTTCGGGGTGATTTTAAGCTACGAGGCGGGGGCGCTGTGGCTCGTCGCCGTCGGCGCCGCCTGCATCGCCGCCGCCTGGTTCTACACCGGGGGCACGAAGCCCTACGGCTACTCCGGTTTCGGGGAGGCCGCCGTGTTCGTCTTCTTCGGCCTCGTCGCCGTGCTGGGCACCGAGTACACCCAGTCCGGCAGCGTCAGCGGAGTCGGCGCACTGTGCGCCGTCGCGGTCGGCGCGATTTCCGCCTCGGTGAACCTGGCGAACAACATCCGCGACATCCCCACCGACGCTGCCGCGGGCAAGCGCACCCTCGCCGTCCGGCTCGGCAACGCCCGCGCGCGGCGCCTGTTTACCGTGCTCACGCTCGTTCCCTTCGCCGCATCGGTGCTGCTGGCCTTCGGTTTTTTGCCCGCGCTGTTCGGGTTTGCGGCGCTACCCCTGGCGGTCGCGTCGATCCTGCGGGTGCAGCGCGGCGCCGAGGGCGCGGCTCTCATTCCGGTGCTCGGGCTCAACGGCAGGGCGATGCTCATCTGGGCGCTGATTACCGCGCTCGCCCTGGCGTGGGGCTCGCTGGCGATGGGGGCCGCAATCCAGTTCTAGCTGTACGTCCCCGTGACGTTGTGAACGCGGTTTAGCGGTCGGCGAGCTCCCCCCGGATCCACTCCTTGCGGGCCTTGCGCTGCTGCTGCCAGTGCGCGATGGCGTAGTTCGCCTCGAGGCGCTGCCGGGTGAAAATCAGCATCGACAGCGGGAAGGCCACGATGAGGGCGAGCAGGGCCGACATGATGAGTGGAACGGGAGCGCCAATGAGCAGCGCCACGGCCTGGATGACCACGGTGAGCGCAAGGAAAAGCCCCAGCCTGCACAGGCCGTAGACGGCGGCAGCTTTGTTCGCGCGCGAGCGCGCCGCCGGGTCGGGTTGGGGGGTTGTCTCGGCTGGTCCAGTTGGCTCCTTCACAGTCCCTCACCCTACCCACTACTTACCGGCCGACCTAACCAGTATCTTTGGGGTATGGGAAGAATTCTGCTGGTCCTTTTGGTCATCTTAGCCATCTATCTGTTGTGGCGCGCCTTCGGACCGGGCAGCCGCGAGCGCTACGGCTCGCTGCGGCGCGGGGCCAACCAGGCCCCGCCCGCCATTAAAGGCCCGGACGATGATGAGGAGTTTCTCTGGAACATCGAGAAGAACCGCTTCCAGGAGCGCCGCGCCCGGGAGGAGGCCGAACGCCGCAGGCAGGAGGAGGAAAAGCGCCGCAGGCGGCACGAGGAGGGGCCTGACGACGGGGGACAGCCCGCCGCCTAAGGTTGTTCGAACTTCATCCGCAAGCCCAGCGCCGCGGCCACGGCGGCGACCTTTTCCCAGCGCACCCCGGCCCCGCCGTGCTCGATGGTGTGCAGCGTGGAGCGGGAGATACCGGCAGCGTCGGCCACTTCCTGCTGCAACCTACCGGCCGCGCGCCGCGCGCTGGCGATGTGCTCGCCCAGGGCGATGAGCTCGGGTACTTCGCTGGCGGGTTTGCCGGCCTTATTGCGGGGTCCGGACATCTCGCCTCACCTGCCTTTCTCGGGCGCGTGGGTCGCGCCCGGTGGAGTCGGCTTATCCTAACCCGCGCGCGGGCCGCGCGGAGGCTTTTCAGCTGCCCCGCAACTCTTCTTCTGCCCGTAGCACCTCCGGCAGCCGCCCCGACCACTCGAGCGAGTGGCGCACGCCGTCGGCGACGCTGAGCTCGGGCGCCCAGCCGAGCAGCGCGGCGGCCTTGTCGATGCGCGCCGCAGCCCCCACGGCGTCACCCTCGCGGCGCGGTGCGCGGCCGACCTTAAGCGCGGTGCCGGTGGCCTCCCCCACCGCCGCGGCGAGCTCGAAGACGGTGGTCCCGGTGCCGGTACCCAGGTTGATCACCTCGTAGGCGCCCAGGTCGGCCTGCAGCGCCAGAACGTGGGCGCGCGCGAGGTCCCAGACGTGGATGTAGTCGCGCAGGCCCGAGCCGTCGCGGGTGGGCCAGTCGGTGCCCGTGACGTAGAACGTCTCCCCGGCGGCGTGGGCAGACAGCATCTTGCCCAGCGCGTGGCTGGGGGCGGGGTTCTGCAGGCCCGTGCGCATCCGCGGGTCGGCGCCGATCGGGTTGAAGTAGCGCAGCGTGGTGGCCGTAATGCGCCCGGTGGCGGCGGTGTCCGCCAAGACGCGCTCGAGCATCCACTTCGACACCGCGTAGGGGCTGCCCGGGTTCAGCGCGCTGCTCTCGCTGACCATGAAGTCCGGGTCCGGCTCGTACATGGCGGCCGTGGAGCTGAACAGCACCTTGGTCACGCCGCGGGCGGACAGCGCCTCGACGAGGGCGATGGCTTTGCCCACGTTGGTGCCGTAGTAGGTGAGCGGCTGCGCGACGGATTCCGGCACCACGATCTTGGCGGCGCAGTGGATCAGCGCGTCGATGTCCGGGTGCTCGGCAACGATGCGGTCAAGGAGGGCCTCGTCGGCGATGTCGCCCTCGTAGTGGGCGTAGCGGGAGGCGAAAACACGCAGGCCCGTGGAGTAGTCATCCAGGATGACGGGGGTGATGCCCGCGCCCTCGCAGCAGGAGGCGATGGTGGACCCGATGTAGCCGGCGCCGCCGGCGATGAGGACCTTCATCTAGTTCAGCCCCGCGTAGGAGTGCAGGCCGGCGATGACGGTGTTGACGTACGTCATGTTGAAAATCGTCACGGCGAGGGCGAACACGTTGATCCAGGCGGCCTTGGTGTTCTTCCAGCCCGCCGTGGCGCGCGCGTGGAGGTAGGCGGCGTAGAGCACCCAGGTGATCAGCGAGACCGTCTCCTTCGCGTCCCAGCCCCACGGGCGGCTCCACGCCACCTCGGCCCAGATCGCGCCGAAGAGGATGCCGATGCCGAACAGCGGCAGCGTGATAATCGCCGTCTTGTAGGCCAGCTGATCCAGCGTCTTCGCCGCGGGCAGCGGCTTGGCCAGCGTGCCGAAGAAGCCCTTCTCCTCGCCGCGGGGCTGCCACATGCGGAACAGGTACAGCGCGGAGAAGATGCCGGAGACAATGCCGATGGAGGCTCCGATGGACACCGAGGAGACGTGCACCGGCAGCCAGTAGGACTGCAACGCCGGCACCACGGGGGCAGCCTGGATGTGGAAGACGGTGGAGTTGAGGTACATCGCCACCACCATCGGGGCGAGCAGCCACGGGTACACCGAGTGCCACTTCTTGCGCTGGACCACGATCGCCGCGGCGAGCATGATCACCGCCGTCATCACCAGGATGTACTCGTAGAGGTTGCCCAGCGGGAAGCGGCGCGCGCCGAGGCCGCGGGTGATCACGGCGACGATGTGCAGCAGGACGCCGAGCCAGATCAGCGCCTGCGTCATGCCCGCCCACTTGCGCGCGCCGCGCACGCGCTTGTCGTACTCCTCTCGGTCGAAGTCTGCGCCGTCGACTGGGGCGTCGACAAGCGTGGAACCCCCACCGGCGCCGACGGCGACCTTCTTCTCGGCGCGCTTCTTCGCTGCCTCGTGGGCGCGGCGCATGTCGATGACCCCGAACATGCGCCCGTAGTAGATGCACGACATGAGCAACGCGATGATGTAGATGACGAACGCCGTCCGGAACGTCAGGTCGGACATGTCAGCCATGGTGGAGTTGACGAGCATGGGCCTAAACCTACCGCACCTGGCGGCATTATCCAAGGTCACCGGCCGGTTTAGGTGCTAGCCGAGGTCGTCTACCTCCCATTCGGGGTCAATCTCTTCCTCCTCGCGCGGGGCCCTGCCGAGCAGGCGGTCGGCGAACTCCTCGAACTCGGCGCCCCACCCCGCGCGGTCGGTGCGGGCCAGCCCGGCGACCTCCACCGCGGTGCCCTCGCCCGCGGGGCTCAGGCGCACCCAGATGCGGCGGCGCTTGATGGTCAGGGAGCCGATCAGCGCGCCCAGCATGAGCACCGTGGTGGCCAGCAGCCAGATCTGGGTGGTGTCGCGCGCGACCTGGTAGTTCGCGAACTCCGCGGCGCCGTCGAAGCGCACCGTCACGCCGCCGTCGAGGGTGGCCTCCTCCCCGTAGCTGAGGTTCAGCCGGTCCACCTTGCTCAGCTGCCCGGAGGCGACGAGGGACTGATCGAGCACGAAGATGTTCTGCGGGCGGCCCGTGTCCAGCCCGGCGTCGCCGACGTAGACGTCCACGGCCATCGCCGGGTCCGTCATCGCGGGGAAGCTCGATTGCAGCATGTCGCCGTTGGGGCCGGTCCACTGCGCCGTCGGGGAGAACACGCCCTCGATGGCGATCTGGTTCTGGCGGCGCTCGACAAGGTCGGGGAACATGCCGGCGGGCGGGTCGAAGCGCATCACGCCGGAGGAGAGGAAGTTCTGCATGTCGGTCGGGCGGAACTGCAGTAGCTGCGTGCGCGTCTCGCCGTTCGGCCAGGTCACGGTGATCTGCGGGGCGAAGCCATGGCCTTGCAGGTAGAGGCGGTCGCCCTTGATGCGCAGCGGGTGGTTGACCTGGAGGGTCGTCTCCTCCCACGCGGCGCGGTCGGCGGTGACGTCGCCCGTGTAGGCGATGTCGGAGGAGAAGCCGACGGCCTGGCCGGTGTTGAGGTAGTCGGCGTTGAAGTTGAGCGCCTCGAAGCAGAAGGGGGTGAGCCCTGTGCCGTCGAAAAGCGGCCCGGCGCGGAAGGAGTCGAAGTTGGACGGGGAGGTGTTGCAGAACTCGCGGGACTGCTCGACGGGCACGGCGTACGGCGACTCGGAGTTGGTAACCACGATGACCTGGCCCTCGTAGTAGCTCAGCCGGCCCGCCGCGAACGTGATGATCATGCCCACCAGCCCCACGTGGAACAGCAGGTTCATCAGCTCCCGCGTGTAGCCCTTCTCCGCGGCCAGGGAGAAGCGGCCCGCGCGGTCGCGTTCCGGGGAGTAGGAGGCCACGTGCCAGCCCTTCAGCGCCTCGCGCGCCTGCTTCTCGACGTCCTCGAGGCGCGCCTCGACCTCCCCCTGCGCGTGCAGCGGCATGCGGTGCAGGAACTTCGGCGCGCGCGTTGGCGCCGCCCGGTAGGCGCGCCAGTGGTCGATCGAGCGCGGGATGATGCAGCCGACGAGGGAGATCATGAGCAGCACGACGATGGCGACGAACCACGTGGAGCCGAAGACGTCGAAAAGCTGGAGCCTGTCGTAGATCGGGCCCGTGGTGGGGTTGGCCTCGAGGAAGTCCTCGACCAGCGCGGGGCTCACGCGGCGCTGCGGCAGAAGAGCGCCCGGGATGCACGCGATGGCGAGGAGGAACAGCAGCACCAACGCCGTGCGCATGCTGGTCAGCCAGTGCCACGCGCTGCGCAGCCACGTCGTTAGCGTCCTCATGACGAGCTCCTTAGGTGTTCTAGATCAGCGTCGCGCCGAAGCCGACGGTGAGCTGGCGCGCCCACCCGATGAAGACGTTCCAGATGCCGGTGACCAGAAGCAGCCCCACGACAATCATGGCGACACCGCCGATGAGCTGGATCGTCCGCGAGTGGCGGCGCAAAAAGTCGATTCCCGCCGCCGCCCGCGCCGAGCCGAGGGCGACAAGCACGAACGGCAGACCGAGGCCGAGGCAGTAGGCGATGACCAGGAGCACCCCCCGCGCGGCGGTGGAGCCCTCCGAGCCGACAGCGACCGAGATGATCGCCGCGAGAGTGGGGCCCAAGCACGGCGTCCACCCCAGGGCGAAGACCCCGCCGAGCAGCGGCGCGCCCGCCCACGTGGTCCACTGCTTCGGCTGCATGCGCGTGTCCTTCTGCAGGGCGGGCACCCAGCCGAGGAAGACCACCCCCATGAGGATGGTCACCACCCCGCCGGCCCGCATGAGAGTGTCCGCGCCCAGGGTGATCAGGCTGATCGCCCCGAACACCGAGACCGTAGCCAGCAGGAACACCACGGTGAAGCCGAGGACGAACAGCCCGGACACGGCGACGACGGCCCACTGCCGCTTCCGGCCCACCCGCGGGCCGCTTTCGCCCAACTCGAGCTCGCCGCCGACGATGCCGGTCAAGTACGACATGTAGCCGGGCACCAGCGGGATCACACACGGGGAGGCGAAGGAGACCAGGCCGGCCAGGGCGGCGGCGAGCACGCCGAGGACGAGCGGGCCGGAGAGCACCGCGGCGGAAAAGGCCTCCCCCATCTACGCGGCCCCCTCCTCGTCGAGGCGCCGCGCGACCTCCAGGATGTCCTCGGCGGTGACCTCGCGGAGGAACACCGCCGCCGGGCGGTGCTGCGCGTCGAGCACGATCGTCGTCGGGATGACGGAGCTGGGCACCCCGCCGAGGCTGGCGGCCGTCTTGAAAGGCGGGTCGTAGATTGAGGGGTAGGTCACCGCGTTGTCGGCGACGAAGTCGCGGGCGATCTCGGGGTTGTAGTCGCGCACGTTGATGCCCAGCACGGTGCCGATCCCCTCCTGCTGCATCGTTTCGTGCGCCCTCTCGAGGTCGTCGACCTCCGCGCGGCACGGCGCGCACCACTGGCCCCAGGCGTTGAGCACCACGACCTGGTCGTCGAAGTCCGACAGGGCGATCTCGCTGCCCGGCTCGGTCAGGGATTCGCCGCTGACGTCGCCCACCGGCCTGCGCTCGGCCTCGTCGTAGAAAATCTCCACCTGCCCACCGGGCGAGTGGAAGGCGAACGTCTCGCCCCCGCCGTCCGAGCTGCAGCCGGTGAGCAGGACAACGCACGCCACGGGGGCGGCGAATTTCTTCAGCATTTAGATGTCCTTCGCGGGTCGGTTGTACGACCAGTCAACAACATCGTCGCCCACGAACTCAAGCGAGGTGACGCTGGCCAGCTCGCACTCGCGGCTCACGTGGGCCAGGCGCTTGCCCTGCACGAAGCGCTGCACCATGACGATGGGCAGCTGGTGGCTCACCAGCACCGCCTCGTGGCCGACGGCCCGCGCCCGGGCGTCGCGCACCGCGCCCATCATGCGCTCCAGGATGTCCTCGTAGGCCTCGCCCCAGCTCGGGCGCGTCGGGTTGGTCATGAGCCGCCAGCGCACCGGGTTCCACAGCTGCGAGCGCCACCCCTTCGTGCGCAACCCCTCGAAGCGGTTGCCGGCCTCGAGGATGTCCTCGCGCGTATCGACGTCCACCCCGGTCACCCGGGCAATCGGCTGCGCCGTCTCCTGCGCCCGCTCGAGCGGGCTGGCGGCGAGGTAGGTCACGTCGCGGCCCGCGAAGAAACGGGCCGTGACCTCCGCCATCGACTGTCCCCGGGAGGACAGGTGGTAGCCGGGCATGCGCCCGTAGAGGATCTTGGTGGGGTTGAACACCTCGCCGTGGCGCACGAGGTGGACCGTCGTCCGTGTCACGGTCACGCGCTGGCCTCCTGCGCTCCGGCCGCGGCGAGCGCCGCGGGCGCGAGCGCCTTCTCGATGCGCTCGAAGTCGTCGTCGGAAAGCGCCGTGGAGACGAACCACGTTTCGAAGGCGCTCGGCGGGGCGAAGACGCCGTTATCCAAAAGCGCGTGGAAGAAGGGGGCGTAGCGGAAGGTGTCGGCGGCCTTCATGTCGGCGAAGTTGCGGCCCTCGCCCTCCGCGAAGCGCACGGAGAGCATCGTCGCGGCGCGCTGGATGTGGTGCGCCACGCCCCGCGCGCTCAAAGCCTGGCTGATCAGGCCCGCGAGCCGGTCGGCGTTGGCCGCGAGCACCGGGTAGATGTCCTCGCTGGCCAGGCTCAACGAGGCCTTGCCCGCCGCCATGGCCACCGGGTTGCCGGAGAGCGTTCCGGCCTGGTAGACGGGGCCCGTCGGGGCGAGCTTCTCCATGATCTCGCGGCGCCCGCCGAACGCCGCCGCCGGGAGCCCGCCCGAGATGACCTTCCCGAAGGTGGTCAGATCGCCCGCGACGTGGTCCACCCCGAACCAGCCCGCGTAGGAGGTGCGGAAGCCCGTCATCACCTCGTCGAGGATGAGCAGCGCACCGTTGGCGTGAGCGACGTCCTTGAGCTTCCGGTTGAAATCGTCCTGTGGGGCGACGGTGCCCATGTTTCCGGCGGCGGCCTCGGCGATGACGCAGGCGATCTGGCCTTCGTTGTCCGCGAAGGCCTTTTCGACGGCCTCGATGTCGTTGTAGGGCACCACGATCGTGTCCGCCGCCTGCGCGCCGGTCACCCCCGGCGAGTCCGGCAGCGCGAAGGTGGCCACCCCCGAGCCCGCCGCGGCGAGCAGCGCATCGACATGGCCGTGGTAGCAGCCCTCGAACTTGATCACCTTCGGCCGGCCCGTGTAGCCGCGCGCCAGGCGCACCGCGCTCATCGTCGCCTCGGTGCCCGAGTTGACCATGCGCACCTGCTCGACGGAGGTGCGCTCCACGATCAGCTCCGCGAGCTCCACCTCCGCCTCGGTGGGGGCGCCGAACGACAACCCGTTGACCAGGGCTTTCTGAACAGCCTCCGCGATTTCGGGGCGCGCGTTGCCGTGGATCATCGGCCCCCAGGAGTTCACGAGGTCGACGTAGGCGTTGCCGTCGACGTCGTACAGCGTGCTGCCCGCGGCCCTGTCGATGAAGCGGGTCTGGCCCCCGACCGAGCCGAAGGCGCGCACCGGAGAGTTCACCCCGCCCGGGATCAGCTGCTGTGCGCGGGCGAAGAGCTCGGCGGAACGTGCTGTGCGAGAGGACGTTTCAATCATGGGGCAAGTCTATCCGTCGCCCGCGCCCGGCCCAACGCGCCCAGCACGGGCGATACCCTTAAGGGTGGGCACCGCCACCTTGACCCACACCACTGGAAGCAGCTGACTGACGTGAACGACCTCAAGATCACCCGCACCACACTGTCCGACGGGCGCGAGCTGATGTACTTCGACGAACCCGGCACCGCCGACCGCACCGCCACCGACGAGCGCGGCCTGCCCCGGGTTCACACCGAGTCCTCCATGCGCCGGGACCCCCTCACCGGCGAATGGGCCGTCTACGCGGCGCACCGCCAAAACCGCACCTTCCTCCCGCCGGCCAACGAGGACCCCCTCGCCCCCACCCGGCCCGGCCAGAAACCGAGCGAAATCCCGGAGGGGGACTACCAGGTGGTGGTGTTTGAGAACCGTTTTCCGTCGTTAAGCATGGCCTCGCGCGGCGCCTCCCTTGACGGGCTCGTCGAGGCCGCGCCCGCGACCGCCCGCTGCGAAGTCGTCTGCTTCACGCCCGACGCCAGCGGCTCCTTCGCGGACCTCACGCTCGCCCGCAAGCGCATGCTTATCGACGTCTGGGCCCACCGCACCGCCGAGCTGTCCGCCCTCGACACGGTCAAGGCCGTCTTCCCCTTCGAAAACCGCGGCGAAGAGATCGGTGTGACCCTGCACCACCCGCACGGACAGATCTACTCCTACCCCTTCGTCCCGCCGCGCATGGCGACCATCGCCGCGCGGGCGCGGGCCCACGCCGCAACGGGGACCAGCCTGTTCGACGCCATCCTCGCCGAGGAGCTGCGCTGCGGCGAACGCGTCATCGAGGCCACGGACCACTTCGTCGTCTTCACCCCGGCCGCCGCGAAGTGGCCGCTCGAGGCGATGGTGATGCCGCGGCGCCACGTCCCCTCCTTCGTCGAGCTCACCGGCGCGGAGCGCGACGACCTGGCCGGGGTCCTCGACCGGTTGTACCGGGCCGTCGACCGGTTCTTCGAGGGCATTACGCGCACCCCCTACATCGCCGCCTGGAACCAGGCACCCGTCGGTAACCCCGAGGACGGCCGTCTCCACCTCCAGCTGTTCTCCCTCATGCGCTCGCCCGGGCGCATGAAGTACCTCGCCGGCAGCGAATCCGGCATGGGCGTGTGGATCAGCGACACCACGCCCGAAACCATCGCCGCCACGCTCAAGGGGGCCTACACGTGATCGCCCGCACAACGCGCAGCCCGGAGCAGCTGGCCACCGACGCCCGCGCGCTTTTCGCCGTCCACTTCGGCTCCCACGCCGCCGAGGGAGTGTGGCTGGCCCCCGGCCGCGTCAACCTCATCGGCGACCACGTCGACTACGCCCACGGCCTCTGCCTGCCCTTCGCCACCTCGATGGCCACCGCCGTCGCCGCGCGCCGCCGAAGCGACGGCCTGGTGCGCATGGCTTCCCTCGCCCCGGGCGGGGACCTCCTCGCCGCTTCCCTCTCCCTCTCCGATCTCGTCCCCGCACCCGCCCGCGGCTGCCTGCCGGACTGGCGCGGCTACATCGCGGGCACGCTCCGCGCACTTCTCGACGGCACGGGCACGGGCGCTGCGGCGAAGGGCATGGACCTCGCCGTCGTCTCCGACGTGCCCCTCGGGTCCGGGCTGTCCAGCTCGGCGGCGCTCGAGTGCGCGGTGGGGGTGGCCGGGCGGGAGCTATGGGGCCTTAACGCCAGCGCCGACGACCTCATCGCTGCCGCGATGCGCGCGGAGAACCACTACGTGGGCGCGAACACCGGCGGTCTGGACCAGAACGCGGTCGTGCGCGGGCGCGCCGGCCACGCTCTGGCGCTCGACTTTTTGACCAGCACCCACGAGCAGGTGCCCTGCGATTTCCGCGGCCACACACTCCTTGTCGCCGACAGCCACGTCGAGCACTCCCACGCCACCGGGGGTTACGGCTCCCGCCGCGGGCTCATCGACGAGCTTGCGTCCTCCCTCGCCTGCACCTTCCGCGAAGCCGACGTCGTCCAGCGCACGGTCGCGTGGGCCGCCGGGCGCGCGGGCGCCGACCCAGAGGTGGTGCGCCGCCGCGTCCGGCACGTGCACTCCGAGACCGCTCGCACCGCGGCCGCCATCGCGGCACTCAAGGCCGGCGACATCGCCCGCCTCGGCGAGCTCATGAACGCCAGCCACGCCTCGCTGCGCGACGACTACGAGGTCGTCCCGGACGAGCTCGACACCGCCTGCCGGGCCGCCCGCGCGGCGGGCGCTGTCGGCGCCCGGATCACGGGCGGCGGCTTCGGCGGTTCCACCATCGCGCTGTGCCCGGACGCGGACGCCGACTCTGTGGCCACCGCCATCGAGGCCGCCACCGCCGCCAAGGGCTACCCCGTGCCAACGATCTACGCCACGGCACCGCAGGACGGGGCCCGGCGCGTCTGGTAACCGCGGGCGGCGGAGCCTACGGGCGCGGGACCGGAGCGGGTGGGTCCGGGGGATCCCCAAACAGCATCTGCATGGCAGAATGCGCGGTGGTGTTCGCCACCGCGTAACCGCGCGGCGAGATCCACGTTGGCCGCCCGGCCACGTTTTCGATGCGCCCCCACCGGCGTCGGGCGGGGTCGTCGTCGTTGACGCTGTTGTGGAACGAGCACAGCGGCGCAAGGTTTTCCACGTTCGTTGTACCGCCCTTGCTCCACGCGGTGATGTGGTGCATGTCGCAGGACTCCGCGGGCCTATGGCACGCGACCCAGGAGCACTCGGGCTGCGCCATTTTCAGAAGATCGCGCTGGTGGGCGTTCGCGTGGCGGTGCGCCCGGAACAACGCCAGTGGCCCCTCCGCCGGGTGGAACGCCGCGACTTCGAGCTCCTCACCGAAATCGTGCTTCAGGAGCTCAGCGAGGCTCACGCTGGTGCCGTCGGTGGCGATGAGGCGGATGTCGCTGCCGGTGACGCCGCGCCGGACTGAGTAAAGGGCGCTGACCGGCACCGCGACGATGGGCCGGTAGGCACCTTCGGGGGCGCCGCCTCCGCCGCGCACGAGCGTGGTGAACGCGTCGAGCATCTGTTTCGCTGCGGGCCGGGCACGGTCGATGCGGCTGCGCAGCGCGTAATCGAGGCCCGCGACGAAGCGTTCCGGTGCGGTGATGCGGATTTCGCGCATGCCCTCGCGCGAGGTGGGCGCGCACCACAACCCCGCGGGGCGCGGGGGGCGCTGCCTCGCGGGCACGATACTTTTTGCGTGACGCCGCAGCGTTTCGCACCTGCCGCTCAGGTTGAGAAGGCGGCGGCGTAGTTTCCACCGCTGATCCGCCGCGTCGATGTGGCGGATAAGGCGCTCGATGAGAACGAGTTTGGCCAGGGAGGCGCGCCGTTTCCGCGCCTGCTCCCGCGCGCTGCGCTGCTGCTTGCGGTAGCGCGTCGGACCGAAGTAGGCCGCGTGGACGGTTTTCCACGCCCGCACCGTGGCCGCGTCTACGCCCGCATCAAGCGCAACGTGGGCGTCGAAGTGCTCTAGTACGTCGACGCCGCCCCTGGCGCGGCCGAGGAATTCGGTGAAGGAGTCCATGCCCGCGACGCTAGGACAGGCGGTTGCCCTGCACAACGCACCCCTTCCGAATCTGTGGATAACGCTGGCGGTATCCACAGATTGAGGCGCAGCGGGCCCGTCCCCGCGCCGGTTCAGGTACCCTAGTTGTCCGCCGGCAGCGTCCGCGCCGTGCGGGACTTGCCGCGAAACACCCCCACGAGCACGAGTACGAGCAGGCCGATAGCGACCCAGTTGGCCACCTTGGCGTACTGCTCGAGGACGAACACGACGGGCTCGCCGATGACCCAGCCGAGTCCGAAGTAGAGGAACGACCACACCGTTTTCGCGACGAAGTTCAGCAGCATAAATTTCTTCACGCTCATCCCGGTGGCGCCGCACATGACGAAGACGACGAATGCGATCGGCAGCGGAATCGGCACGTACGCCAGGAAGATGCCGACCCAGCCGACGCGGTGGAACCAGCCCTCCACCCGCTCGATGTTGCGCGCCATCCGCGTGGAGTTCTGGGCCTGCACGTCAAGCAGGCCGCGGCCCCACAGCTTGCCCGCCCACCAGTAGACCCAGTCGAACTTGATGGCCACGAGCGAGCCAATGAGCAGGAAGGCGAGCCAGTACGGCGCCTCGCCCACGGATGCAAGGGCGCCTGTCGACGCCGCGCCGATGCGCGAGCCGGTCAGCGCCAGCATGACCGGCGGGTCGAGCCCGAGCAGCCACGCCCGCAGGGGGATCATCGCCAGGCCGAACAGCCCGAGGAAGCCGAACCAGCCGAGGCACCAGTAGTCCGCCTTGGTCGGTTTGGTGTTCCACGGCAGCCCGGGCTCTTCCCACCACTCGGGTGCCTCGGACTCGGGGCGCTCCTGGCTGGCGACGGCCTCGCGGGGGTGGTTGCTCTCTTCTTCCGGCATGCTCACTTAACCTACCCCACCGTATGCGGCGCGGCGCGCGTGCGCGATGACCGCGGGCACGCCGACGCCGCCGACCCACGCCCCGGTCACGGCTATGCCCGGCACCTTATCGAGCTCCTTCTCGACGGCGGCGACGGTGGCCAGGTGGTGCTCGTCGTAGCGTGGTAGGCCCCCGAGCCAGCGCTGGACATAGATCTCCTCCGGGCCGGCGGCGCGGCCGTCGAAGCCGGTGATCTCCTCTAGGTCGTCGAGCGCCCAGTCCACGAGGTCGTCCTCGCTGGCGCGCACGGCGAGGGTGTCGCCGAAGCGGCCGAAGCTGGCGCGCACCAGCGCGCCGCCGCGCTCGGCGAGGTGCGGCCACTTGCGCGAGGAGAACGTGAACGCCTTGGCGCGCACGTCGTCCGCACCGGTGGCGACGAGCACGCCCGAGTTGTCGGGCAGGCCCTCGTCGGTGGCGAAGCGCATGCCCACCACCACGGAATCGGCGAGCTTCACCGGTTTCAGCGCCTCGGCCGCCGCGGGGGCCACCTTCTTCAGCAGCAGCGCGGCCGTGGGCGCGGGCACGGCGAGGATGACGCGCTCGTAGACGGTGTCGTTGCCCCCCGCCAACCGGAAGCCCCCGGAGGCGCGTTCCACCCCGGAGATGAAGGCGTCGACGTAGATGTTCGCCCCGGATTTTTCCGCCAGCGCTTCGTAGGCTTCCTGGTAGCCCTCGCGGAAGGCGGCGAACACCGGCCCCTGGCCCGTGGGCAGCTCCGCGCGGGCGTGCTCGAGGTTGCGCACCGCAGTGGACAGGTGCACCGGCCCGGCGGCGGCAAGGCGGTCGAGCTCCGCGGCGAGTTGCGGCACGGTGGCGCGCAGCCCGAGGTCGTCGGCGGTGCAGGAGTAGACGCCGCCGAGCAGTGCGGAGACGACATTATCCACCAGGTCGCCGCCGTAGCGCTCGCGCACGAGGGCGCCGACGTTCGTGTCGCCGCCGGGCTGCCAGGTGAAGCCGGGACGCTGGCTTTCGGCGTCGATACGCGCTGCGGTCTCGGAAGAAACGAGGTGGGCGACCCCCTCCGAGGAGGAGGGGATGCCCATGACCCCGCCACGCGGCAAGGCGCGGGTGGTGCCGTCGACGTAGACGAGCGAGCCGAGGCCCGAGGGCTCGACGAGCGAGCCGGACAGGCCGAGCTCGGTGAAGAACTCGACGGCGTCGCGGCGGCGCGCGAGGAAGGCCTCGGCGCCCATGTCGGTCGGCCCCGCCTCGAAGGCGACGGTATGGAGCTTGCCGCCGATGCGCTCGGTGGCCTCGTAGACGTCGACGGTGTGGCCGGCGCCGCGCAGCTCGTAGGCCGCGGTCAGCCCCGCCAGGCCGGCGCCGATGATTGCGATGTGCACGCTACCCCTCCTCGTGGATGATGCGAACGGCCTCGGTGATGGCGTCGGGGTCCGTCTCCGGCATGACGCCGTGCCCGAGGTTGAAGATGTGGCCGGTGGCGGTTCCCGCGGCGATCGCGGCGGCCGCCTCGGCCTTGATCCGCGCTACCTCCGAGCGCACGACGCCGGTGCCGGCGAACAGCAGCGCCGGGTCGAGGTTGCCCTGCAGCACGCGCGGGCCGACGAAACGGGCGGCGGCGGCGTCGAGGGGCACGCGCCAGTCCACGCCCATGACCTCGGAGCCGGCCTCGCTCATCGCGCCCAGCAGCTCGCCGGTGGCCACGCCGAAGTGGATGCGCGGGATCTCGCCCGCCACCGACTCGAGGATCTCGGTGGAATACGGCAGGACGTGCTCGCGGTAGTCGGCCTCGGTGAGAAAGCCCGCCCACGAGTCGAACAGCTGCATCGCGTCGATACCGGCCTCGACCTGCGTGCGCAGAAAGGCGACGATGGTGGGCACGAGCCGGCGCATGAGCCGGTGCCACGTGTCCGGGTCGGCGTGCATCATCGCCTTCGTCTTCTCGTGGTTCTTGCTCGGCCCGCCCTCGACGAGGTAGCTGGCCAGCGTGAACGGCGCGCCGACGAAGCCGATGAGTGCCTGGGTGCCGGTCAGCTCGCCGAGGATCATCCCGATGCCCCGCGCGACCTCGTCGACCTCGTGCTCGAGCACGGGCAGCTTATCGACGTCCCCAGCGCCGCGAATCGGCTGCGCCACCACGGGGCCCCGGCCGGGCACGATCTCGACCTCCACCCCGGCCGCCTTGAGCGGCACCACGATGTCGGAGAACAGGATCGCGGCGTCGACGTCGTGGCGGCGCACCGGCTGCAGCGTGATCTCCGCCAAGAGCTCCGGCATGAAGCAGGAGTCGAGCATGGCTATGCCCTCGCGCACCCGCCGGTACTCCGGCAGGGAGCGCCCGGCCTGGCGCATGAACCACACGGGGGTGCGCGAGGGGGTGCGGCCGCGGGCTGCCTCGATAAGGGGGGCGTTCGTCAACGCTCTTCTTGTCATAGTGTCCCAGCCTACCGACGCCTCCCCGAAAGCAGAATCCGCCTCCTAAGTGGGGAAACGCCGGGCGCGCGCGGAGCGGACCTCGATGAAGGTGGAGCTGCCCAGCATGAGTAGCGTCGCCCCCACCGGGGGCAGAAGGCCCACGACGGCGAGCACGATGGCCACGGCGTTGTAGGACCACGCGAAGAACATGTTCGAGTCGATGATCCGGCTCACCCGCCGCGCCAGGTCGACAAGCTGCGGCACCGCCATAACGTCCTGGCGCAGCATGACCACGTGCGCGGAGTCCTCCGCGCGGTTGAGCCGCGCGGCCACCGATTCCTCGGTGGCGTAGAGGATGCCCACGTCGGCGCCCTTAAGCGCGTCCACGATCGTGTGGTCGCCCACCATGGTTACGGTCGCCCCCTGGTTGCGCAGCGCGCGCACCGCCAGCGCCTTGCTCGGAGAGGGAATGCCGGCCAGGACATTGGACACCCCGAGGAAATCGGCGAAGCGGCGGGCGACGGGGTAGGTATCGCGGGTAAGCATGACGGTCTCTATTCCCATGTCCTCGAGCCGCTCCACGGCGTCGATCGCGTCGGGCTTCGCCGGGTCGTAGAGGGTGATCACGCCCCGGTCGCGGCCCTTCCAGCGCACCACCACGGGTGCGCCGCCGGTGGTGGCGGCGATGGCGAGGCGCCCGTGCAGGCTCGACAGGTTCGTCGGGCGCCACAGCGTGGCGTCGAGGTGCTCCACGCGCTCCTCCCCGTCGTCGTCCTCGAAGGTCAGGGCCAGCCGGCCCTTGAAGTCGCCCTCGGAGGTGATCTCGCCGTTGGTCAGCTCGATCCACACCGGCAGCGTGCTGTCCTTGGAGCGCGTGTCGCGCGATTCGCGCGCGGCCTTGACCAGCGCCCGCGCCATCGGGTGCGGCGACTCCGTCGCCAGGGCCGCCGCGATGCGCAGCACCAGGTCGGAATCCTCGCCGCGCTCGGCCGTGACCGTCTCCACGTACATCTGTGGGGTCACCAGCGTACCCACCCGGTTGAACACGACGGTGTCCGTGTTTTCCAGGCCGCGGAAGGTCTCGCCGTCGCGCAGCAGGATGCCGTTTCTCGCCGCGGCCTCGATGCCCAGGCGGATCGCCACCGCCGGAGAGATCGCCAGCGCCACCGGCGCCACCACCGCCAAAATCGCCACCGCCGTGGAGAAGGCCACGTTGGGGTTGCCGGTGACGAGGAACCACAGGCAAAAGTCCGCGAAGGCGATGAAGTAGGCCGCGGGGATGAGCATGCCCGCCGTGCGCGTGGATAGAAGCGCCGCCGCGTTCTCCCGGCGCGAGGCGTCCTCGACCCAGGAGTGGACCACGGACCAGCGCGTCGAATGGCCCGTGCGCACTGCACGCACCTTGACGCTGCCGCTGGCCACCACGGACCCGGCGTAGACGCGCGTGCCCACTTTCGCCTGGAGCGGCTCTCGGGCGTCGATAAGCGGGCGGCGAAGCTCGCACGAACCGCCGACGACGTCGCCGTCGACCGGGATGACCTCGCCCTGGTTGACCCTCACGTCGTGCCCCCGGTTGATCTCGGAGACGGGCAGTCGCTCCTCCACCACCTTGTCCGTCGCACGGCTGCGGCGAAAGACGGTGTACTCGCTGTCCGGGTCGGGGCTGCAAAGCTCCATGTCCCGCAGCAGGTAGGAGCGCACGCGCACGGAGTAGGCGCGCCCGACCAGGAGCATCGCGGTGACGCCGCAGGTGACGTCCAAGAAGATCTCCATCCCCTCCGAGGGGCGCGCGGAGAGCCAGCCGCTCGGCGAGCTCCACCCGAGCTCCCCGGCGGGGGTGAATACGAGCGCGCACAGCGACCACACGTAGGAGGCCAAAATGGCGATGGAGCTCGCGCCGTCCAGCGCCGGCATGCCGCGCCGCACGCCGCCGGCCATCGCCCGGTGGAAGGGGAAGGCGGACCACAGCGCCACCGGCGTGGCCAGCGCCAAGCACAGCCACTGCCAGCCGGAAAACTGCAGCTCCGGAACGTAGCTCAGTGCGCAGACCGGGATGGTGATCAGGATGGCCACCCACATCCGCAGCGGGGTGACCAGGTCCCGGGAGGTAAACAGCACGTCGGTGTGGCTCGCGCCCACCCGGCGCGATCCGCCGCGCATGAAACCCGCCGCGCGCTCGCGCGCGAGGTTGGCCTCCTCGTCGCGGCGCTGGCGGCGCATCTTGCCCGTCATCCCGCGGGTGCCCCGGCGCGGCAGGGGGTGCTCCGCGGCACGGCGGCCGATAGCGCGGCGCCGCAGCGTGGAATCCGACATGTCCGCGCGCACCCCGAAGGACTCGATGACCTCCACGATGCGGGCCGGGTCCATCTCACCCGAGGCGGTCACCCACGCCGTCGCGGACGGGTAGACCAGCCGGGCCGTCACGCCCTCGAGCCTGTCCAGCGCCTTTTCGATCTCACGCAGCTGCGGGGCGTCTTCCACGCCCGAAAGCTCGAAGGCGTAGGAGGCGTTGGGGCGCAGCAGGACGCCGCTGCGCTCGTGCGGGGTGTCGGGGTCGAATCCGGCGCTGCGCGCCGCGGACCGGGCGGCGTCGATCGATTCGTCGAGCTCATCGCCCGCGGGGTTGGCGGCCACGGGGCCCTACCCCTTTCCGCCCGAGCGCGCGGCGCGCACCCACTCGTTGGCCGCAGGGCGGAACATCAGCCACACGGCGACAGCGAGCAGCACGACGATAAAGAAGGAAGCCCAGCCGCTGACCCGCAGCGCGAAGGCGGCGATGTTCAGGAAGATGGCCAGCGCCGAAAAGCCCGCGGCGAAGCGCCGCGCCGGGGCGGAGCCACGCTGGAAGTACGCCGCCGCGGAGCCCAGCGCCAGAGCGAGGGCGATATTGCCCCAGGCCGTAAAGCGCATGTTCCTCATGAAGGGCTCGCGGAAAGCCTCGTCAGCGCCGTCGGGGAAGCCCCCGGAAAGCAGCATCATCCCGGTCAGCAGCATGAGCACGCACGCCGCGATGAACAGCCAGAAGGAGATGCGCAGGGGCTTCGGCCACTCGGCGCCCGCGGTTTCTCTCTGCTCTCTGTGGCGGCGGTTCGGGTCGTTGGGGTCGCTCACCATCGTGGGAAACATGCCGGCCATGGGTGCCCTACTTCTTCTCGTTGCTCGGTCCTGCGCCGCCTGTGCGCGGCTGCTTGCGCACGTGCTCGTGCACCTTGTCCTGCATAGCGTAAGCCACCGCGCACGCCCCGGCTGCCCCCACGATGATCTGCACCACGCCGTCAACGGCGAACAGTGCCACGGGTACCGTCGTGGAGCTGGGGCTGAGGAAGAACAGCACGAGGGCGCGGATGGCAAAGAACACGCCGAAAAACTGCAGCAGGCGCAGCGCGGCCTGGGCCCACGAGGCCTGCTTGACCACCGCGTGCGCCGCGAAGCCGAGCAGCACGATGACGAGCAGCTGGAACAGCGCCGCCGTCGCCACCGAGCCGTACATGGTGAGGGTGATCGTGGCGTCGCTGAGCTCCTCGCCTGTCGCCTCCGCGGCCTGGCGGGCGCTTTCGCGCAGCTGGCTCGGGTCCACCACGACCGCGGCCACCGAGAGGATCAGGTGCACGACCTCGCCGCCGAGCATGACGCAGAGGCAGCCGAGGAGGTAGCGCACGGGCTCGGGGAGCGTGTTCGTGTTTTTCCCGCCGCCGGGCACCGCGTCAGCGCTGACGTGGCTGGGCGATTCCGGGGCGCTAGCCATGAAGCTTCCTCGCGGCGTCGATGGCGAAGTAGGTGAGGATCTGGTCGGCCCCGGCGCGCTTGATGGAAACCAGCGATTCCATCATCACCGCGTCCAGGTCGAGCCAGCCGTTGCGGGCCGCCGCCTGCAGCATGGCGTACTCGCCCGAGACCTGGTAGGCGGCGACGGGCACCGGCGAAAGCTCCGCCACCTGGGACAGCACGTCCAGGTAGGGCAGGGCGGGCTTGACCATGACAAAGTCGGCGCCCTCCTCGATGTCGAGCTGCGCCTCCAGAAGCGACTCGCGCGCGTTTGCCGGGTCCTGCTGGTAGGTGCGCCGGTCCCCCGTCAACGATGAGCCGACGGCCTCGCGGAAGGGGCCGAAGAACGCGGAGGCGTACTTGGCGGAGTAGGCCATGATGGCCACGTCCTGCCAGCCGGCGGAGTCCAGGGCGGCACGGATCGCGGCGATTTGCCCGTCCATCATGCCCGAGGGGCTGACGATGTGGGCCCCGGCCTCGGCCTGCGCCACCGCCATCTGCGCGTAGCAGTCGAGCGTGTCGTCGTTGAGCACGACCTCGTTGCCGAAGCGGTCGCTGCCCACGACGCCGCAGTGGCCGTGGTCGGTGAACTCGTCGAGGCAGGTGTCCGCCATGATGAGCAGGTCGCTGCCGAACTCCTCGCGCATGGCGCGCAGGGCGCGGTTGAGAATGCCGTCTTCGGCCCACGCCTGAGAGCCGGTGGCGTCCTTGTCCTCCGCGCGCGGCACCCCGAACAGGTCGACGCAGCGCACGCCGGCCTCGAGCGCCTCGTGGCCGATCGCTTTGAGCGAGTCGATCGTGTGCTGGCACTGGCCCGGCATGGAGCTAATCTCGCGCTTCGCGTCGATCCCGTCCGCCACGAACAGCGGCAGGATCAGGTCGGAGGGGTGAAGGCGCGTCTCCGCCACCAGCTCGCGCATGGCGGGGTGGGAGCGGAGGCGCCGGGGGCGGCGGGTGATTTCGTAGGAAGACACGCCCCCATCCTAAGACCTCGCCCGGACACGGCGAAACGCGCGGGCGCGGGCCTTACTCGCCCTCGGCGGGCTTGCGCCGGGCCCGGCGCTTCTTGCGCGGCGGCGGCAGCTGCCCGGCGTTGCGCAGGGAGGCGACGTGGGCCGCGAGGGCGTCGACAAGCGAGGGCACGTCGGCGACCTCGGGCACGACGTCGACGCGCAGCCCCTGCTCGCGGGCCTCGGCGGCGGTCATCGGCCCGATGCAGGCGATGATCGTGCGCGCGTGCGGCTTGCCCGCGATGCCCACCAGGTTCTTCACCGTGGAGGCCGAGGTGAAGCAGACCGCGTCGAAGCCGCCGGTCTTGATCATCTCGCGCACCTCGGGCGGCGGCGGGGCCGCGCGGACGGTGCGGTAGGCCACGACGTCGTCGACCTCCCAGCTCTTCTCCCGCAGCCCGTCCACGAGCACGTCGGTGCCCAAATCGGCGCGCGGCAGCAGCACGCGCGAGACCGGGTCGATGTCCTCGACGTACTCGGGGAAGACCTCGACGAGGCCAGCGGCGTTCTGCTTGGTGCGGTGCGGCAAAAGCTCCGGCACCATGCCGCGGGAGCGCAGCGCCTCGGCGGTCTTGCCGCCCACCGCGGCGAGGTGCACCCCGGCGAACGAGCGGGCGTCGAGCCCCAGCTCCGCGAACTTGTCCCACACGGTGCGCACCGCGTTGACGGAGGTGAACACGATCCACTGGAAGCGGCCCTCGACGATGCCCTTGATGGCGCGGTCGAGCTGCGCCGGGTTACGCGGCGGCTCCAGGGAAATGGTGGGCACGGACTGCGGGATCGCCCCGCACGAGCTCAGCCGCGC
This sequence comes from Corynebacterium auris, assembly GCF_030408575.1. Taxonomy (NCBI): domain Bacteria; kingdom Bacillati; phylum Actinomycetota; class Actinomycetes; order Mycobacteriales; family Corynebacteriaceae; genus Corynebacterium; species Corynebacterium auris. The sequence goes on along the minus strand of NZ_CP047047.1, from coordinate 299,045 downwards.
GTTCATCACACCGGCCTGCTCCTTCGCGCGCGGCACGAGGACGCGCCAGCCGTAGAGCGGGCGGTTTTCCCACCAGGAGTATTTGCTGCGGTCGTCGACGGCGGCGCCGATGGTGACCACCAGGTTGCCGGACAGGTCGGCGTCGATCCGGCTCACCGTCTCCAGCGTCGCCTCGAAGGTGCGCTGCAGGCGGGTGGTGCCGTTGGTGGTCACGGTCAGCGGGGTCGTTCCCGCGAAGCCGCGCTCGCCGAGCTCGGCGGCGATAGTCTCCAGCTGCTCGGCCACGGCCTGGAAGACCAGCGGCTGCGGTGCCGCCGCCAGCTGGTCCCAGTCCACGCCGTCCGACAGGTTCGACAGGTCCGTCTCGGTGTAGGTCGAGCCCAGGGCGATGCCGGCGAAGGAGGGCACCGTCGAGGGCAAGGACATCCCCGGCACCACCTGGAACTCCAGGCCGGCGTTCGCCACCGCCGAGATCTCCTCCATCACGGCGTCGCGGGTCAGAGGGTTGCCTGCCACGAGGCGCACCACATCGCCTTCGCCGTCCTCGCCGCGCTCAATGGCGGCCGCGGCCTCGTCGAGGGCGGCACGCAGCTTCTCGACGATCCCCTCGCCGCCCAGGTCGCTCTCGGCGAGCTCCGCCGCCGTCGGCGGAGCCGGGCGCGGGGGCCGCCGCCGCGCCCCGGCCGCTTTGGCCTCCTCGCACATGCGCTCGTAGCGCTCCTCCGCCTCCTTCAGCTTCTGCGCGGGGACGGCGAGCTTGGCGCCAACGACGTTTCGCACCCCCTGAAGAACCGCGGGTTCAACGAGGGCGATAGAGTTGGTTTCCATCACCTCGCGTGCGCGAACGGTGAGCAGCTCCGGGTTGCCCGGGCCTGCGCCGACGAAGATGACCTTCCCCGGCTGGGGGGTAATCGAGGGCATTGTCATTCAGGGTTCTTTTCTAAGGCGTAAAGAGAGGTGACCCGCCCCGGCCCGCCGGCACGCCCGCGAAGGGGGCCACGTGCGCCGCGGCAGATCACTGTGTGCTAAGTGCTAGATACACCTTAAAGTGAACAGCCCCCGAAACAAAAACCGCCGAACGCGCGCCTGGGGCCTTAGCCCATGAGCTCAGCGGCGCCGCGCTCGATGAGTCGTGCGGCGAGCCGGCGACCCAGGGCTGCGCCGTCGGCGCCCGCACCCTCCTCCACGAGCTGGGCGGAGCCGTCCAGCGCGAACACCCCGGCGCGCAGGGTGATCTGCTCGCCTTCAACGCGCGCGTAGGCGGCGACGGGGGCGGTGCAGCCCGCCTCGAGGGTGGCCAGCACCTGGCGCTCGGCGGCGGCGCAGCGCGTGGCGGCCGGGTCCACCAGCGAGTCGATCGCGGCGCGCGCTGCCGCGTCGTCGACCCGGCATTCCACCGCCAGCGCCCCCTGCGCCGGGGCGGGCATGACAACCTCCGGCGCGAAGACCTCGGTGGCGCGCTCGGCGTGGCCGCCGCGCGCCAGCCCCGCGTAGGCGAGGATGACCGCGTCGAGCTCGCCGCTGGTGACGTAGCCCATGCGCGTTTCGATGTTGCCGCGCAGCGGGCGGATGTCCAGGTCCGGCCGCAGCGCCTTGAGCTGCGAAACGCGCCGCGGCGCCGACGTTCCCACGCGCGCGCCTTCAGGCAGGTCGCTTAAGCCCATCCCGTCGCGGGCGATGAGCGCTTCCCGGTTGTCCTCGCGCTGCGGCACGACGAGGTGGGCGCGGGGTTCGGCGGCGGTGGGCAGGTCCTTGAAGGAGTGCACGGCGACGTCGACCGAGGCACCGAAGAGCGCGTCGCGCAGCGCCGAGGTGAACACGCCCACGCCGATGCGTTCGACCGGGTCGGTGGACAGGTCGCCGGCGGTGGTGACCACTTTCAGTTCCGCGTCGTAGCCCGCGGCCTTCAGCGCGTCGCGCACGTGCCCGGCCTGCGTGGTGGCCAGTGCCGAGCCGCGCGTTCCAATTCTGAGCATCAGTTCTCCTTCTTTCGCATCTCCTCGAGCCGCGGCAGCCGCGCCGCGTCCACCGCGACGGCGGCGGTGCCGATGCCGAATAGCTCCTCGAGGGCCGTTTCCACGCTGACGGTCTCGGCGTTCGCCGCGAGCTCCTTAATCTTCACCGTCGGGTTGTGCAAAAGCTTGTCGACGACCCGCCGGACCGTCCGCGACACCTGCTCGAAGTCCTCCTCGCCGAGCGTGGGCACCCGTGCGCGCAGCCGGTCGAGCTCGGCCTCGGTGACCTCGTTGGCCGCCCGCCGCAGCTGCGCCACCGCCGGGCCGACCTCGCGCACCCGCTGCTGGGTGCTGAAGGCCTCGACCTCCTCGGCGAGGATCGCCTCGGCGGCGCGGTGCGCCTGGCTGTCTTTCGTATCGCCCTCGAGCATCGTCTTGTGTAGGTACTCGATGTTGACCAGGTGGACGCCCTCGTGGGCGGCGACGGCGTCGTCAATATCGCGCGGCAGGGACAGGTCAGCGAGCATGACGGGCCCGGAGATGTCCTCGGGCGTGATGGTGAACTCGCCGCTCGCGGTGGCGGAGACGGCGATGTCCACGCGGGCCAGCGCCCCGGCTCGCGCGTTGAAGTCGACGACCTCGGCGGCCACGCCGGCCTCCCTGGAGTGCTCGGCGAGCCGCTCGGCGCGCGAGCGCGTCCTGTTCGCGATGATCAGCTTGTCCACCCCCAGCCTGCCCAGGTGCGTGGCGGACAGCGAGGCCATTGCCCCCGCGCCGAGGATAAGCGCGGTGGTGCCGCGGAAATCCTCGACGCCCATGATCCGCCTGGCCTGGTCGAAGGCGAGCGTGACCATCGAGGCGCCGGCGTCGTCAATGTCGGTCTCGGCGTGGACGCGCTTGCCCGCGTGCAGCGCGGACTGCGCCAGCGCGTGCAGCCCCGGCCCGGCCGTGCCACGCCGCGCCGCGTCCTGGTAGCTGGCGCGCACCTGACCGATGATCTGCTGCTCGCCCACCACCATCGAGTCGAGGCCCGCGGCCACCGTCATCATGTGTTCGGCGGCGGCGTCGGCGTAGCGCACGTAAAGGTAGCTGCGCAGCTCCGCCTCCGACACCCGGGAAGTGGCGGCGAGGACGCGCAGGACGTCGTCGACACCCGTGTGGAAGGAGTTGGTCACCGCGTACACCTCGAGGCGGTTGCACGTGGAGATGATCATGGCCTCCGACAGCGAAGGCTGGCCCAGCAGCGCCGTCGAGGTTTCTTCCTGCACGGAGGCGTCCATGCTGAGCCGCTCCAGGAGCGCCACGGGTGCCGAGCGGTGCGACATCCCAACGACGAGAACACTCACGTAATCCCTCCGAAACGTCTCAAAATCAAACTAAAGTATAGCCGGGGCGTCAGGAGAGCTCGGCGGCCAGGTCCTCGTTGTCAACTTCCCAGCAGGCGAACTCCTCGCCGTCGATCACCACGACGGGCACCCTGTCCCCGTACTCCAGGGCCAACTCGGGGTCAGCGGCCTTGTCGACGTCGACAAGCGAAAGGCTCGCCCCATGCTTGGCGACGACCGGCGCGATCTGCTCCGCGACACGAGCGCACGAGCCGCAGCTCTCCCGCACCATGAGCTCCACTTTTCTCATCACAACTCCCTGCCAAGCGTTCGACGCCCCGACGGCTTACCATAGTCACGGTACTCCCCCATCCATCGAAAGGCTGATAACCTCCATGAGCGCGGACTTTGGCCCTCTGCCCGGCAGCGATTTCCTCGCCCAATGGTCCGTCTCCCACGGCAACCTCCGGCGCTTCCTCGAGGACACGGCGATGCCGCCGCTCGACGACGACGCCCAGCGCACCGCCGGCGAGGCCGCCGCCGCGGCGGCCGTGGACGAGACCTTCGGCCTCGACCTGAAGGAGTTCGCCCTCGGCGTCGACTCCGTCAGCGGCGCCTTCGCCTCCGCCGGCGCCTCCACCATCACCGCCCCCGACCCCGACATCCCGCAGGACGCCGAGGCCGCCGCCTTCTTCGACATCGACAACACCCTGATCCAGGGCTCCTCGCTCGTGCAGCTCGCCGCGGGGCTGGCGCGCCACCGCTACATCACCCCGCGCGAGCTGTTACCGGCGCTGGTCAAGCAGCTGCGCTTTCGCCTCAGCGGCAGCGAAAACCACGAGGACATCGCCTCCGGGCGCGAGCACGCCCTCGACCTCGTCCGGGGCAAAAGCGTAGAAGAGCTGCGCCAACTGTGCGGGGAGATCGTGGACCAGCAGGTGGTGAGCAAGGCCTACCAGCCGACCATCGAGCTGGCCGCAATGCACATCGCCGCCGGCCAGCAGGTGTGGCTCGTCTCCGCCACGCCCGTGCAGATCGGCCAGGCGCTCGCCCAGCGGCTCGGCTTCACCGGCGCCCTCGGCACGGTCGCGGAGGAGCAGGACGGCTACTTCACCGGCCGCCTCGTCGGCGACATCCTGCACGGGCCCGGCAAAAAGCACGCGGTGGCGGCGCTCGCGGCGATCCAGCGGCTCGACCTCAAGCAGTGCACGGCCTACTCCGACAGCATCAACGACATACCCATGTTGTCCATGGTGGGCACACCGGTGGCCATCAACCCCGACCGCGCGCTGCGCGCTCACGCGCACTCCGCGGGGTGGGCGGTGCGCGAGTACCGCCGCGTCCGGCGCGTCACGCGGGGCAGGCCGGCGCCCGTCGCGGCGGCAGCAGTCGGCGCCGCCCTCGTCCTCGGCGCGTGGGCGTGGTGGCGCCGCACCCAGAGCGCGTGAAAAGGCCCACACCGCGGCGGGGCGGTGTGGGCCTCATGCTCGGGCTTACTTGCCGAGCTTACGACGCTGCACGCGGGTGCGGCGCAGCATCTTGCGGTGCTTCTTCTTCGACATGCGCTTGCGGCGCTTCTTGATCACTGAACCCATAAGGCTTCCTCGTTTCTTGTGGTTGTACGTACAGACCTGCCGACGGGCGCGATATGCAAGGTGGGCGGTGGAGGTGCACTCTCCGGGTCGCCCGCGCCGCTACCGGCCTGAATGTTCCCAGCATAGCGCCCGCGCCGCGGCAGACCAAAAAACCCGTAGCGTGGAAAACTCCAGCCCGCCCCCGTTTTGCGCAGGGCGGGCTGGAACGCGGCGGTGCCGGGGACTAGCCGACGTCGTACACAGAGGAGTCGAGGTAGTCACTGACCGCCTTCTCGCTCACCCGGAAGGAACGGCCCACCCGCACGGCAGGCAGCTCACCGGAGTGAACGAGCCTGTAGACCGTCATCTTGGAAACGCGCATGATCTCCGCGACCTCGGCGACGGTGAGGAACTTGCCCTTTTCTTCATTAGCCATAAATAGTTAACCCTTCAAGCACGGTCGCGCTGCAGGCTTCCCCTCCCGCAGGACGAACGCGCACGTGCTGCAACCAGCCTAGCGTGAACGGTGGGCTGGGTGCGACTCAAGTGCCGAAAAATTTGCAGAGTTTTCCCAGTCAACACCCCGGCACTGGTGTGACGCAACGCGCTTCGCGCAAGAATGCGGCCTCTACCCCCAGTTATGCGCCCAGCTCGCGCGCGCGCCGCGCGCAGGCCTCGGCCGCGCGATAGACGCTGCCGCGCAGCCCGGACTCCTCGAACTCGCGGATCGCCGCCACCGTGGTTCCCGCCGGCGAGCTCACGGCGTGGCGCAACTCGGCCGGGGAGCGGCCCGCCGCCAACATCTCCCCGGCGCCGGCGGCGGTGGCGCGCGCCAGCTTCTCCGCCGTCTCCCGGGGCAGGCCGAGGCTCACCCCGGCGTCGACGAGCGCCTCGGTAAACAGGAAGTAGTACGCGGGGCCCGACCCGGAGACGGCAGTGGCGACGTCGATAAGCGCCTCATCGAGCCCCACCACCTCGCCCGTCGCGGCGAGGATCCGGGTGATCGCCTCGCGCTGGCTGTCCTCAACGTAGCGCCCAAAGGCCGCGAGGTGGACGCCGCGGCCCACGAGCATCGGCGTGTTGGGCATGACGCGGGCAACCGGCGCCCCCGCGGACGAGGCCGCGCTTTCCATCGCGGGGATGGTCACCCCGGCGGCCATGGACACCAGCGCCGTGGCGACGTCGTTTTGCGCCACCGTGTCGCTGATCTCCTCGATCACCCCGAGGATCTGGTGCGGCTTGACGCACAGGAAGCACACGTCGGCGTCGACCGCCGCCTCGTTGTTGTCGGCGGTGGTGACCACGCCGTAGCGCTCCGCAAGGTCCTCGCTGCGCGCCGTTGTGCGGTTCGTGGCGGTGATGCGGGCCGGGTCGAAACCGGCCTCGACCAGCCCGGCGATCAACGCCTCGCCGATGTTGCCGGCCCCGATGACGGCGACCTTGTCTACCGCGATGTCAGGTGTGGAGTTCATGCCCCCCAGGGTGCCACAGCCTGGCTACACAATCAGCGCCGGGCCGAAGGCCATGACCGCGCCGGCGACCCCCGCCAGAAGCATCGTCACCGCGTCGCGGCCGGTGCGCAGCGCACGCACGCCGAAGACGATGGCCACCACCACGACCAGGGCGATGAGCGCCGCGACGACCGTCTGCGTGTTCGCCCAGATCCACTGGAACCCGAGGAAGCCGCCGACGCCGGCGGCGAGCCCGAGCAGGACCAGCAGCACGAGCATGAACGGGTTGATCGACCCGTTTTCCTCGTCCGCCTCAGGCGCCTCGGCCGCGACCGCGGTCGAGCCCTCCTCGCGCTCCTTCACGGCGGGCATGACGCCGGTGTCCTCCGGGCCTGGGACCACGCCGATCACGGACGTATCGTCATCAGCCACGGCAGCACGCTTCACGACGCCCTGCCGGTCGCCCTCCCCGAGCTCCGGCTGCTTCTCCTCAGCCGGCTGTTCCTCCCCGGTGGGCTGTTCTTCCTCGGTGGGCTGCTCCGGTTCCGTCTGCTCCGGTTCGGGCTTCTCGGCGGGCTTTTCGGGTTCCGCGGGCGCGTCGAGGGGGACGCTGGAGTGCTTCGACTCGGCCGGCTGCGCCTCGACCTTCTTCAGCGACCCGGTCAGCTCGGCGACGGACACTCCGCCGTCGTCAATGCTGCGGCGACGCCGCGGGCGCGAAGCGGCGCCGTCGCGGTTCTCGCTTCCCGCCCGGGCAAGAAGCTCGGCAACGGTGAGCTGCTTGTCCTCCGACATTAGACGTCAACTCCTTGGTCGTGTCCTTGATCCATCCGCCTGAGAATCACGCCTTCGCGCAACGCCCACGGGCAGATATCCAACTTATCAAGATTAAGCGCACGCATGGCAGCTTCCGCAACCAGGGCACCCGCGACAATCTGGTGGGAGCGGTCCGCGTTGATGCCCTCGAGCTCCGCGCGGTCGGCGGCGGTCATGCGGGAGATAAACGCGATGAGCTGGCGCAGGCCCGGCGCCGTGAGCGTGCGGCGCACGAAGGGCCCGGCCGAGGAGGGAGCGGCGCCGGTCAGGCGCGCGAGCGAGCGGAACGTCTTGGAGGTGCCCACCGCCAGCCCCGGCTCGCCGAGAGCCCGGAACTTCTCGGCGGGCCCGGCCAGCTCGGCGTCGATGTAATCGCGCAGCATGTTGATCTTCTTGCGTTCCGGCGGGTCCGTGTCGAACCACTGGTGGGTGAGGCGGCCGGCGCCCAGCTCGAGGGAGACCGCGAGGTCCGGGGTCTCCTCCATCCCGCTCGAAATCTCCAGGGAGCCGCCGCCGATGTCGAGGTTGGTGATCCGCCCGGCTGACCAGCCGTGCCAGCGCCGCGCGGCGAGGAAGGTCAGCCGCGCCTCCTCCTCGCCCGACAGGATGCGCAGCTCCACGCCGGTGTGCTTCTCCACCTTCTTCAGCACGTCGCCGGCGTTTGTGGCGGAGCGCACGGCGGACGTCGCAAAGGCGAGTAACTGCTCGCACTTCAGCTTCTCGGCGAGGTCCTTTGCTTCTTGGACGGTGTCGATGAGCTTGGCCACGCCCTTGTCCTCGATGTTGCCGTGCTTGTCCAACATCTCCACGAGCCTGAGTGGCTGCTTCCAATCGCTCATCGGGGTCGGGCGCCCACCGGCGTGGGCGTCCACCGCCACGAGGTGAACGGTGTTGCTGCCAACGTCTAATACACCTAGTCGCACACCCACAGAGTAGTGGGTCTACCGTACTCAAGTGTGAATCAACCATCCTCCGCCCCCGTGCTGCTCGGATTTCCCGCCTCCTCCCCCGCCGGAAAATCGATCCTCGCGGGCCGGGAAATCACCCCCGACTTCCCGCGCGACTGGTTTGAGTTCGTCCACCCCGACGACCCCACCCACTACTTCTCCATCGACCTGACCTGGGCCGAATCGACCTGGTCGTGCCGCTTCGGCACCCCGGAGTGCCGGGGCATCGACGAGTCCTTCCCCGTCGTCGGCTGCTGCATCCATGGCGCCTACCTGGCGGACGAATCCGACCGCGACGACCTCTACAACGCCGTCGCCGAGATGCCCGCGAAATACTGGCAACTGCGCCCCGCCGACGTCGACTCCTACCTCGCCGCCGCGGACCCGGTAGTGCTGGAGCCGTGGCTCGTCTTCGACGACGAGGAGAGTGCTGGGGACAGCGCCGACGCCGACCCCGACGAGGACGGCCCGCACCTGAAGACGAAGGTCGTCGACGGCGCCTGCATCTTCGCCAACCGCGCCGACGCCGAGACCGGACCGGGCTGCGCCCTGCACCAGTGGGCCCTAGCCGAGGGGCGCAACATCGTCGGGTCCAAACCCGAGGTCTGCTGGCAGGTCCCCTTTTCGCGCGAGGACGCCTGGGAGGAGCGTTCCGACGGCGCCGAGATCCTGCGCACCACCATCGGCGAGTACGACCGCCGCCAGTGGGGAGGAGGCGGCGAGGACTTCGACTGGTGGTGCACCTCCGCCCCCGCCTGCCACACCCCCGGCGCCGGGGCGGGTACCCCGGTGTGGAAGTCAATGAAGGACGAACTCATCGCCCTGATCGGGGAGAAACCCTACGAGGTGCTCGCGGCGCACTGCGAGGCCCGCGCGACAGGCCCGGCGGCGGCCCGCTCGGTGCACCCCGCCACGCGGGCCGCGGGCGATTAGGCCTCGAACTTGTAGCCCAGGCCGCGCACGGTGACAAGCTGCGTCGGCCGCGAGGGCTCGACCTCGATCTTCGTGCGCAGGCGCTTGACGTGCACGTCGAGGGTCTTGGTGTCGCCGACGTAGTTGGCGCCCCAGATCCTGTCGATGAGCTGGCCGCGGGTGAGCACGCGCCCGGCGTTGCGCATGAGGTATTCGAGCAGGTCGAACTCTTTCAGGGGCATGGGCACCGGTTGGCCGTCGACAAGCACTGTGTGCCTTTCGACGTCCATCTTGACGCGGCCCACCTCGACGATCTGCGCGTCTTCGTAGTCCTCGCCCTCGCTGTCCGCGCCGCGGCGCAGCACCGCGCGGATGCGCGCGACGAGCTCGCGGGTGGAATAGGGTTTGGTGACGTAGTCGTCGGCGCCGAGCTCGAGGCCGACGACCTTGTCAATCTCGGTGTCGCGCGCGGTGACCATGATGATCGGGACGGAGGAGGTCGCGCGCAGGCGGCGACACACCTCGGTGCCGCTCATGCCCGGCAGCATGAGGTCGAGAAGGACGAGGTCGACGCTCGTCTTCTCGAACTCCTCGAGGGCCGTCGGGCCGTCGCCCACCACTGTCGTCTCAAAGCCCTCCTTGCGCAGCAAGTAGGCCAGCGGGTCGGCCAGGGATTCTTCGTCTTCGACGATAAGGATGTTCGTCACTGCTCTTCCTTTTCCTTTCGACGGCTCGCAACCCGGGTCACGGTCCTGCGGATGGCGGAGCTGGGCTCCTCGTCCTCCCGTTCGGCCTCCGCCACGAGCTCCTCCGGCGTGTACAAAGGCAGCTCTATCGTGAACGTCGAGCCCGTCCGGGGCCTAGACCACAACTTGATATTACCCCCGTGGTTGATCACCACATGCTTCACGATGGCCAGCCCGAGCCCCGTGCCCCCGGTGGAGCGCGAGCGGGCCTTGTCCACGCGGTAGAAGCGCTCGAACACGCGCTTCTGGTCCTCCGGCGCGATGCCGATGCCCCGGTCGGTGACGCGGATGAGCACGACGTTGTCGCGCACCACCTTCTGCGTGATGCTCACCGGCTGCCCGTTTGGCGAGTAGTTGATCGCGTTGGACACCAGGTTCGATACCGCGGCGGTGAGCAGCGCCTTATCCCCGGCGACAAACAGCCCGGTGGGCGCGCCGCGGGTCAGCTCGATCTCACGGTTTTCGGCCGTGATCTTGTTGCGCTGGATCGCGGCGTCGATGATCTCGTCGACGCGCACGAGCGTCATATCCGGCAGTGCCTCGGCGCCCTGCAGCTTCGACAGGGCGATCAGGTCCGTGATCATCTCGCCCATGCGCTGGGATTCCTTGAGCAGCTTCGTACCGAAGTAGTCGACCATCTCGGGGTCCGTGGGGTCCTGCAGCAGGGCCTCGGCGAGCAGCGAGATCCCCCCGACCGGGGTTTTCAGCTCGTGCGAGACGTTGGCCACGAAGTCGCGCCGCGCCGACTCCATGCGCACGTTTTCGGACTCGTCGGAGCCGTAGGCCACGACGAAGGTGTTCTCGCTGAGGGTCAGCGGCTTTACCAGGGCGCGCACGTTGCGGATCCGGTTGGCCGTGGGGCGCTGCGGCAGCACCAACTCCAGCTCGCGGTCCTCCTGGTCCCCGAAGACCTTCTCCGCTTCCTTCCACACCACCGGGTTGACGGTGCGGTCGTGGACGAGCGTCATGTCGTGTGCACGCGAGTTCGACAGGATCACGCGCCCGGCTCGGTTGATCACCGCCACGCCAGTGGGCGAGCCCTGCATGCTCAGGTGCAGCACCTCGCTGAGGGTGGACACCTTTGCCTCGCCGGCATCCGCGGCCGAGGCGCCTTCCCCGCCCCAGCGGCGCGCGCCGACAACGGTGAGCACCACCACGGCGCTCACCATCACGCCGAGAACGAACGCAAGGACGGGTGACACTGCCTGCCTTTCCGGTTACTTTTCCGGCTACTTTTCCAGGCCTACAACCATACAGCTCGTTAGTGCTGCTGGTTGCCCTGGTTCGCCACCGCCGCGGCGCCGGCCGCCGCGGCCTCCGGGTCGAGGTAGGTCCCGCCGGGGTTGAGGACGGTACCGGCGGAGTCGATCTCGTAGACCAGCGGCATGCCGGTGGGGATGTTCAGCCCGGCGATGTCCTCGTCCGAAATGCCGTCGAGGTACTTGACCAGGGCGCGCAGGGAGTTTCCGTGCGCAGCCACCATGACGTTCTTACCCTCGAGGACCTCGGGGAGGATGACGTCGACGTAGTAGGGCAAAAAGCGCTCCACCACATCTTTCAGGCACTCGGTGCGCGGCACGCGCGGCAGGAAGGCGTAGCGGGCGTCGCCCGTCTGCGCGTACTCGTTGTCCGCGTCGATCTCCGGCGGCGGCGTGTCGTAGGAGCGCCGCCACGTCATGAACTGCTCCTCGCCGAACTCCTCGCGGATCTCGGCCTTGTTCAGCCCCTGCAGCTTGCCGTAGTGGCGCTCGTTGAGGCGCCAGCTGCGCTGCACCGGAATCCAGTGCCGGTCCGCCGCGTCGAGCGCGATGTTCGCGGTGCGGATCGCGCGGCGCAGAAGGGAGGTGAAAAGGACGTCGGGCAAGACGCCCTCCTGCACCAGCAGCCGCCCGGCGTTGACGGCCTCCTGCTCACCCTGCTCGGTCAGGTCGACGTCAACCCAGCCGGTGAATTGGTTGGACTTGTTCCACTCGCTCTGCCCGTGTCGGACCAGGATTAGCTTTCCGTGTTGTGGTTGTGCCATGGCGTCTAGCATGCCACGAACGGCGCCTGCCTGCGCCGTTAACTGCCGAAGGCGGCGCGCTCGTGGGTATCCGGCGCGAAGGAGCTAAGGGTGTCGCGGTAGACCTCCTCCAGCTTCTGGGCCGCCGCCGCCCAGCTGAACCCCGCCGCGTGCGCGACGGCGTTGCGGCCCATCGCGACCCGGCGCGGGTCGTCGCGCAGGATGTCGCCCAGCGCCGTGGCCCATTCCCCCGGGTCGTGGCTGCCCACGAGGACACCCGTGCGGCCGTCGGCGACGGCGAGCGGCAGTCCCCCGACGCGCGCGGCAACGACCGGGGTGCCGGTCGCCTGGGCCTCGACGGCCACGAGGCCGAAGGACTCGTTGTAGCTGGGCACGGCCACGACGTCGGCCGCCTGGTACACGCTGACCAGCTCCTCGGGCGGGCGGGGGCCGAGGAAGCGCACCCGCGCCCCCAGCCCCTCCTCGCGGGCCAGGTCGCGGTACTGCGCCACGCTCGCCTCGCTTCCCGACGCCCCACCGCACAGCACCACCCGCACCTCAAGCTCGGGCTCGCGCCGCACGAGCTCGCCGACGGCGCGGATGAGCACCTGCGGGCCCTTGAATTTCTGCAGCCGGCCAACAAAAGCGATGACCTTGGCGTGCAGCGGCAGGCCCAGGTGGCGCCGCGCCAGTTCGGTGTTGCGGTTCGTGCCCGGCGTGAACAGGGCGGTGTCCGCCCCGGGCGTGACCACCCGGATGCACGAGGTTGCGACGTCGTAGTGGCTGGCCAGCTCGCGGCTTTCGTTGTCGGTGTTGACCACGAGCGTGTCGGCGTTGTCCACCAGCTGCTGCTCGCAGATCCGGCGCGCCTCCCCCTCTGCGGCGGCATCGGGCGTGCCGGCGGCGTTTTTCACCGCCGCCCACGTGTGCCCGGTATGCACCAGGGGCACGCGCGCCAGGTCGGCGAGCAGCCAGCCGACCTGGCCGGAGAGCCAGTAGTGGGAGTGGATCAGGTCGTAGCTCAGACCGTGGTGCCGCGTGAACTGCACGATTCCCCCCGCGAAGGCGGCGAGCTGGGTGGGCAGCTCCTCCTTGCTCAGGCCCTCGTAGGGCCCGGCAACGATGTTGATCACCCGCAGGTTCTCGGTCACCTCCACGACCTCGCCCAGGCTGGGCCGCGAGGCGCGGGTGAACACGTCGACGGCGACGCCGCGGCGCGCCAGCTCGCGCGCCACGTTGAGGACGTAGACGTTCATGCCGCCGGCGTCACCCGCGCCCGGCTGCTCGAGCGGGGAGGTGTGCATGGAGATCATGGCGACGCGCATGCGCACCACTTTACGGCTCGCCTACCAGGCCGCGTGACGGTGCCAGGAAGAGAAGTCCGCCGCGACGGTGGCCGCCAGCTCGCGGTAGGCGCGCCGCGTCGCGGCCCCCAGCCTGCCCAGGTCCACCACGGCGCCTTCGGCCAGGTGCCTGTCGTAGGGAATGGTGTGCACCGCCCTCGTCCGCGCCGCGAAGTGCCCGGTCAGCCGCTCCATGTCGATGCTCGGCTTGCCCGGGGCAGAAGCCGAGACCACCACGACGGCATTGGCGGCCAGCTGGTCGTAGCCGTGCAGGTTGAGCCAGTCGAGGGTCGCGGAGGCCGACTGCGCGCCGTCGAGGGCCGGCGAGGTCACCAGCACCAGGGTGTTCGCTAGGTCGAGCACGCCCGCCATCGCCGAGTGCATGAGCCCGGTGCCGCAGTCCGTGAGGATGATGTTGTAGTGGTGCTGCAGGATGTCCACCGCGCGCCGGTAGTCCGCTTCGCTGAACGCCACGCTCACGGCGGGGTCGCGCTCCGAGCCGACCACCTCCAGCCGGGAGGTGGCCTGGTGGGTGAAGGCACGCACCTGCGGGTAGCGGGAGGTGTCCGGCGCGCTCAGCAGGTCCCGGATCGTCGCCGGGGCGGCGACCGCGGCGCGCTGCGCCAGGGTCCCCAGGTCCGGGTTGGCGTCGATAGCGATGACGCGGTCCCCGCGCTCCGCAGCGAAGACGCCGCCGAGGGCGACCGTGGTCGTCGTCTTGCCCACCCCGCCTTTCAGCGACATCACCGCGATGCGGTAGTCGCCCCGCAGCGGCGCGCGAATCGCCTCCGCCAGCTGCCCTTCGCGCACTTCGCTTATCGACGCCCCCGGGTTCAGCCTTCCCCCCGACACGGAATGGACCACGCGCCGCCATCCCCGCGCCGGGGCCGCCTTGACCGGGTTGACCACGATGGTGTTATCGAGGTCGAGGCCCGTCCCCTCCTCCTGCGCGCCGTGCGCAGGCATGTGAATGCTCACAGCTTATCCCCCTCGTTTTCTCGCGCCGCTGCGGCGCGGATAACCACTGTTCTTACACGATCCGGCGGCGCGCGCAAGCGGAGCAATCAGGGTTTTGTATCTCCGCTCACGACTTCCACCGATATGTGACACACGGCACGATTGATTTATCTATACTAAGCACCAATCGGACGTCGATAAGCAATAAGGAGATACCCTCAATGGGCGCTTTCGAAGAAAAGGCCTGGCTGCAGCACTACGCGCGCTGGACACCCCACGACATCGAGCTCGACTCGGACACGCTCGTGGACATCTACGAGCGCAACCTCGCGAAGCACTCGAACCGCGTCGCAACCTGGTTCTTCGGGCAGACGATGACGTACGCGGACCTCAACGAGCAGGTGCTCAAGCTCGCCGCCGGCCTGCAGGAAATGGGCGTGAAGAAGGGCGACCGCGTGGCCATCCTGCTGCCCAACTGCCCGCAGCACGTCATCGCGTTCATCGCTGTCATGCGCCTCGGCGCCACCATCGTCGAGCACAACCCGCTCTACACCGCCGCCGAGCTGCTGCCACAGTTCCAGGACCACGGCGCGAAGGTCGCGATCGTCTGGGACAAGGCGGCGGAGATGGTCTCCACGATCCGCGCGCAGGCGCCGCTGTCGACCATCATCTCGGTCAACATGATCGAGGCGATGCCCCTGCCCTACCGCCTCGCCCTGAAAATCCCGGTAGGACCGCTCAAGGACATGCGGGACAAGCTCTCCGCGCCCGCGCCCGCCACTATGCCGTGGCAGACCGCCCTCATTGACAAGCAGTTCCAGCCCGCGGAGGACATCAAGCAGGACGACACCGTCCTTATCCTCTACACCTCGGGCACCACCGGCCCGCCCAAGGGCGCGCAGCTGACGCACGGCAACCTCAACGCCGTGCTCAAGGGCGGGCTGCACTGGGTCAAGGACCTGGGCAAAGACCGCGAGAAGATCATGACGGTCCTGCCGCTCTTCCACGTCTACGGCCTGGCGCTCAACCTGGGCCTCGCGCTCGGCATCGGCGCGGAACTGATCCTCGTGCCCGCGCCGGAGCCTCGGCTCATCGCCATGGCGCTGAAGAATAACCCGCCGACCTTCTTCCCCGGCGTGCCCACCCTCTACGAGAAGATCGCCGAGGGCGCCATCGCCAAGGACAAGCGCTACCCCTCCATCCGCAACTCCTTCTCCGGCGCGTCCACCCTGCCGGCCTCGACCATCGAGAAGTGGGAGTCCATCACCGGCGGCGTGCTCGTCGAGGGCTACGGCCTCACCGAGACCTCCCCGATCGTCACCGCCAACCCGATGGACGGCAACCACCGCCCCGGCTACATCGGCATCCCCTTCCCCAACACCGAGGTCCGCATCGGCAACCCGGACAACCTGGACGAGACCATGCCCGACGGCGAGCCCGGCGAGCTGCTCGTCCGCGGCCCGCAGGTGTTCAAGGGCTACCTGAACAAGCCCGAGGCCACCGAGAACGCCTTCCACGACGGCTGGTTCCGCACCGGTGATATGGGGATCATGGAGGAAGACGGCTACATCCGCCTCGTCTCCCGCATCAAGGAGATGATCATCACCGGCGGCTTCAACGTCTACCCCGACGAGGTCGAGCAGGTGATGAAGCAGCACGAGGACATCGAGGACATCGCAGTCGTGGGCCGGCCGCGTTCCGACGGCTCCGAGGACGTCGTCGCCTGCGTCACCCTCCGCGAGGGCGCGGTCATCCAGTCCGACACCCTGCGCGAGTACGCCCGCGAGCGCCTCACCGCGTACAAGGTGCCGCGCACCTTCTACCACTTCGAGGACCTCGCCCGGGACATGACGGGCAAGATCCGCCGCCGCGAGGTGCAGCAGACCCTCGTGGGCATGCTCGACAGCGGGGACGACACCACCGTCGGCGAGAAGTCCTAGGCGGCTGCGCTCACCCGGCGGCGAACCCAACCTGCGGTTTCTTCGCGGGAATCTGCCCCCGCCCTATTCCCCGAGCGCCCCTTCCAGCGCCTCGCGCGCGGCGTCGCCGAAGGCCACGAACCGGACCTCCGCGATGGCTGTGGTGGGGTGCTCCTCGCCGTAGGCGCGCACCGTCTCCACCGCGATGCGCGCGGCGTCCGGCACCGGCCAGCCGTACACACCAGCGGAGATGAGGGGAAAGGCGACCGAGGCCGCGCCGAGGTCCTCGGCAACCTCCATGCTGCGCCGGTAGCAGGAGGCGAGCTGCCCGGACTTGTCCTTGGTCTTGGCCCAAACCGGACCCACCGTGTGGATAACCCACCGCGCCGGCAGCTGCCCAGCCCCGGTGGCAACGGCTTCGCCGGTGGGCAGCCCGCCCGGCCACTGCTCGTCGCGCACCCGGCGGCACTCCTGCACGATGTCCGGGCCTCCCGCGCGGTGTATTGCCCCGTCGACCCCGCCGCCTCCGAGCAGCGTGTGGTTGGCCGCGTTCACCACGGCGTCGACCTCTTGGGTGGTGATGTCCCCTTCGATAACTAAAAGCTTCACCCCGCCCAGATTACGCGCAAAAACACCTCCTGCGCGCCGGCGCCAGCCGTATACTCTCTACCTACTTAGCTTGTACTTGCTAATCATCGGAGGCGCTACAGCGTCGGAAGAGAAAGGGTCGATCGACATGGGAGCGTACGAAGACAAAGCCTGGCTGCACCACTACGCCGAATGGACCAACCCCACACCCGAGCTGGGAAACCACACCCTCGTCTCGCGCTACAACGAAGCGGTAGCCACCCACCCCAACAACAAGGCAACCTGGTTCATGGGCGCGGAACTGACCTACATCCAACTCGACCAGCAGGTCCGCAGCATCGCCAGCGCGCTCGCCGAGCTCGGCGTCAGCAAAGGCCACCGCGTCGTCGTTGCCCTGCCCAACTGCCCCCAGCACGTCGTCTCCATCCTCGCCATCCACTCGCTCGGCGCCGCTGTCGTCGAACACAACCCCCTCTACACCGCCTACGAACTGAAGAGCCAGATCCTCGACCACGGCGCCGAGATAGCCATCGTCTGGGACAAAGCAGCCCCCGTCTACCGCGAGCTCGCCGAAGCCACCCAGCTCAGCACCATCATCTCCGTCAACATGACCGACGCGATGCCCTGGCACCTGCGCACCCTGCTGAAACTGCCCCTCGGCACCGCCCGCGCAAAACGCAAAGAGCTCACCTCCCCCGCTCCCGGCACCACCGCCTTCAGCGACCTCCTCGCCACGCACCCCGCGCCACCGCCTGCCACCGTCACCCAAGACGACACAGCCTTCATCCTCTACACCTCCGGCACCACCGGAGAACCCAAAGGCGCACCTCTCACCCACGGCAACCTCAACGCAAGCCTGGTCACCGGACTCGAATGGCTCAAAGACTGGGGCGAGCACGACGAAAAGGTCCTCGCCGTCCTCCCCCTCTTCCACGTCTACGGCCTCATGCTCAACTTCTCTCTGGCCATCTCCAGCGCCGCCCAAATCGTGTTGGTGGCGGCGCCGAAACCGGAGCTGATGTACCCCGCCATCGAGAAGACGAAGCCCACGATGTTGCCCGGCGTGCCCACCCTCTACGAGCGCATCGCCGCCTGGGCCACCGACAACAACAAGGACCTGTCCTCCATCCGCAACGCCTTCTCCGGCGCGGCCACGCTTCCCACCACCACCCTCGAGCTGTGGGAGAGCGTCACCGGCGGGCGCCTGGTGGAGGGCTACGGCCTCACGGAGACCGCACCGATCCTGACCGCCAATCCGATGAACGGCAAGCACCGCCCCGGCTACGTCGGCGTGCCCTACCCGCACACCGACATCCGCATCGCCAACCCCGACACCCCGGCAGAAACCATGCCCGACGGCGAACCCGGCGAACTCCTCGCCCGCGGCCCCCAGGTGTTCTCCGGCTACCTCAACAAACCCGAGGCCAACGAAAAAGCCTTCCACGACGGGTGGTTCCGCACCGGCGACATGGCCATCATGGAACCAGACGGGTTCATCCGCCTCGTCGCCCGCATTAAAGAAATGATCATCACGGGCGGCTTCAACGTTTACCCCGACGAAGTCGAGCAAGTCCTCAAACAGCACCCCGACATCGACGACGTCGCCATCGTCGGGCGGCCCCGGCCCGACGGCTCCGAGGACGTCGTTGCCTGCGTCACCCTCCACGAGGGCGCTCCGCTTGACCCCGACGCGCTCGCGGACTACGCCCGTACACACCTGACCCCCTACAAAGTCCCCCGCACCTTCTACTACTTCGACACCCTGGAGCGCGACCAGACCGGCAAGATCCGCCGCAAGGCCGTTCAAAAAACCCTCCTCACCATGATCGAGGAAGGGACCGCCCAGAGCTGAAAACAATAGCGCACCAAAACCAAGGCTTACCTATACTGGGGACACATGTCTGCTTTAGAAAAAAAGCCCTGGTTAAAGTACTACCCCGAGTGGACGGCGCACACCCTCGAATACGGCACCACGACGCTGCCGCAGATGTACGAGGAAAACCTCGCCATGAACGCGCACAGGCCGGCGACCTGGTTCTTTGGCCGGTCGCAGACCTACGCCGAGCTCGACGAGGAGGTGCGTCGCGCCGCGGCGGGCCTGAAGGCCTTCGGCGTGCGCCCCGGCGACCGCGTGGCCATCATGTTGCCGAACTGCCCGCAGCACGTGGCCGCGTTCATGGCCGTGCAGCTGCTCGGCGCCGTCGTCGTCGAGCACAACCCGCTCTACACCGCCTCTGAGCTGCGCCCGCAGTTCCAGGACCACGGCGCGCGCGTGGCCATCGTGTGGGACAAGGCGGCCGACACGGCGGAGAAGCTGCGCTCGGACACCGACCTCGAGATCGTGGTCAGCGTGGACATGACCAAGGCGATGCCGCGGCTGCAGCAGTTCGCGCTGCGGCTGCCGGTGAAGAAAGTGCGCACCCTGCGCGAGCAGCTCACGGGGCCGGCGTCCAACGCCGTGCCGTGGGAGGACCTGACGGGCTCGGCCATCGGCGGCGACGGCCGCGACATCACCTACCCGGACACCCTGCGCCCCGAGGACCCCGCGCTGATCCTCTACACCTCCGGCACGACCGGCAAGCCGAAGGGCGCGCAGCTGACCCACTCCAACCTGCACGCCAACGCCTGGCAGGGCGTGGCCTGGGTGCGCCAGCTGCAGGAGCCCGGCCAGCGCATGCTGGCAACGCTGCCGTTCTTCCACGCCTACGGCCTGACCTTCTCCCTCACGCTGACCTTCCTCATCGGCAGCGAGGTGGTACTGCTGCCGGCGCCGCGGCTGGAGCTCATCATGAGCGCGATCAAGAAGCGCACCCCCTCCTTCGTTCCGGGTGTGCCAACTCTCTTCGAGCGCATCATCAAGGAGGCAAAGGAGTCCGGCGTCGACATGTCCCGCGTCGAGATTGGCTTCTCCGGCGCCTCCTCCTTGCCCGAATCGGCCATTGACCAGTGGGAATCCATCACCGGCGGGCACCTGATCGAGGGCTACGGCCTGACCGAGACCTCGCCGATCCTGCTCGGCAACCCGCAGAGCGACGACCGCCGCCCCGGGTACGTCGGCATCCCCTTCCCCGACACGGAAATCCGCGTGGTCGACCCGGACAACCCGGACGAGGAGCGCCCGCTGGGAGAGGAGGGCGAGATCCTCGCCCGCGGCCCCCAGGTGTTCTCCGGCTACCTCAACAACCCCGAGGCCACGGAGAAGGCCTTCCACGACGGCTGGTTCCGCACCGGCGACATGGGCTTTATGGACGAGGACGGCTTCGTCCGGCTCGTCTCCCGCATCAAGGAGCTCATCATCACCGGCGGTTTCAACGTCTACCCGCAGGAGGTCGAGGACGTCATCCGCGAGCACCCGGACATCGTCGACGTCGCCGTGGTGGGTCGGCCCCGCTCGGACGGCTCCGAGGACGTCGTCGCCTGCGTCACCCTCGGCGAAGGCGCCCCCCTGCAGCCGGAGGACCTGCGCGACTACGCCCGCGAGCGCCTGACCCGCTACAAGGTGCCGCGCACCTTCTACCACTTCGAGGAGCTGCCCCGCGACCAGCTGGGCAAGATCCGCCGCCGCGAGGTGCAGGCGGAGCTCATCAAGCGCCTGGAGGAGGCCGACTAATCAATCGCCACGCCGACCCAGACGGGCTCGGGCACGAGGGTCACGCCGAATCGCTTCTCGACGCCCCCACGGACCTCCCGGGCCAAAGCCACGATGTCGTCGGCGGTGGCTCCCCCGCGGTTCGTCAGCGCCAGGGTGTGCTTGGTGCTTAACCGCGCAGGCGCCGCCTCACCGGGGTAGCCGCGGTGGAACCCGGCGCGCTCGATGAGCCACGCCGCTGACAGCTTCTCTCGCCCGTCGGGCTGGGCGAAGCGCGGCATGCCCGCCTCCCCGACCTTCGCCTCGATGGCGTCGGCCAGCGCGGCGTCCACAACGGGGTTGGTGAAAAACGACCCAGCCGACCACGTATCGTGGTCCGCCCCGTCGAGCACCATGCCCTTCGCCCGGCGCGTCTCCAGGATGTTCTCCCGCGCCTGCGCCAGGGGTAGGCGCTCGCCGCCCAGGTGGCGCAGCGGCCGCGACAGCTCCGCCTCCTCCAGGCGCAGCTCGACCTCGAGGACGACGGCGCGCTGGGTGAACTTCAGGTTGGAGTAGCGGTAGGCCAGCTCTAGTGCTGCGGCGGGCACCCACTCGTCGCGCCCCGTCTCGCGGTCGTAGAGGCGCACGCGCGTGAGCACCTCGGAGATCTCCGCCCCGTAGGCGCCGACGTTCTGCACCGGGGTGGCTCCCGCCGAGCCAGGGATGCCGGAGAGCGCCTCAATACCGCCCAGGCCCCGCTCGACGGCGAAGGCGACGACGTCGTCCCACACGGTGCCTGCGCCGACGCGGAGCGTGTGGGCGTCGATAAGCTCGATGCCCTTGTTCTCGGCGATGACGGCCACGAGATCGAGCTGGCCCTCTGCGACGAGGAGGTTCGAGCCCCCGCCCACGACAAGAAGCGGCTGTCCCTCCGCGTCGAGGCGCGCGACGGTGGCGGCGAGCTCCCCGGCGCTGCCGCAGCGGATGAGGTCGCGCGGGCTGCCGCCGACGCGAAGGGTCGTTAGGGAGGCAAATGATGAATCAAACACGGCACCAACGGTAGTCTGATGGGCATGACTGCACACAGCGAAATCAGCGTCACGGTCAACCACCCGGCGCAGAAGGTTCACCAGGCGTTTACCACCAAGGAGTACTGGGAGTTCATCGCCGAGAGGCTGTCCCCGGAGCCCGGCCAGCTCGCCGACTTCACGGGCGAGACCGCCACCCTCTACGAGATCCTCCCGCAGTCCATCCTCCCCGAGGCGGCGCAGGCCATGATCTCCCAGGACCTGAAGCTCAAGCGCGTGGTCACGATCGGCTCCCTCGACGGCGATTCCGCCGAGCTGTCCTACACCGGCGACGTCAAGGGCACCCCGGTGGACTTCTCCGGCACCATTGCTCTTACCGGCGAGGGCGAGACCACCACCCTGGCCTACGACAACGAGGCCAAGGTGAGCATTCCCTTCATGGGTTCGGCGCTCGAACCGAAAGTCAGCGAGGCCCTGGAGGAGATCTTCGGCAACGAGGCCAAGCTCACCGAGCAGTGGATCTCCGAGAACCTCTAGCGCTTCACGATGGCCGATCACGCCCATAACCTGCGCGCGCAGTCCGGGCGTGGTCGGCCCTTCGGCGTGATCACCCGGGGCACCACCGGCGTCAACCGGCTGCGCCGCTCGGACCGGTGGACCCGGCACAACCCCGCCATCCAGTCACTCCTGCGCTCCGTGCCGCGCCCGCTGGCCGTCGACGTCGGCTACGGCAGCTCGCACACCACCACCGTCGAGTGGGCCCGCTGGCTGCGGCAGATCAACCCAGGCGTCGAGGTTGTGGGCCTAGAGATCGACCCTTCCCGCGTGCTCGCACCGCGCGACGGGGTGCGCTTCCAGCTCGGCGGCTTCGAGCTCGCCGGCTACCGGCCGCACCTCGTGCGCGCCTTCAACGTGCTGCGCCAGTACGACGTCGCGGACGTCCCCGCCGTGTGGCGGGCCGTCTGCTCCCGGCTCGCCCCCGGTGGCTTCTTCATCGAGGGAACCTGCGACGAGCTCGGCCGCCGCGCCGCATGGCTGCTTCTCGACGCCTCCGGGCCGCGCTCCCTCCACCTCGCGTGGGACCCGGCCGACGTCACCGCGCCCTCCGACGTCGCCGAACGCCTGCCGAAGGCGCTCATCCACCGCAACGTGCCCGGTGAGAAGATCCACGCCCTGCTTTCCGCGGCCGATAGCGCGTGGGAGCACGCCGCCGGGTGGGCGCCCCACGGCCCGCGCGTGCGCTGGGTCCACGCCCACGCCGCGCTCCGGCGCGCCGGCTGGCCGCTGCACCCCCTGCGCCGCAAGCTTCGCGACTGCACGCTGTCGATCGATTGGGCAGCCGTCGCACCCTCCGTAAGATGAAGCGCATGAAGACTGCCTGGAAAGTCACCGTCGGCGTCCTCGCCGCCCTCCTCATTATCCTTCTCCTCGCCGAGTTCGGGCTGCGCGCCTTCATGGCTGACCAGATCCGTTCCGGCGTGGCCGACGAAAGCCCCGGCGCCATGTCCGCAGGCGACACAGACGTGTCCTTCGGTTCCAGCCCCATCACCTTCGGCCTGCTGCGCGGTGCCATCCCCCACGTGAGCATCTCCACCCCGTCGACGCTGGCCGCCTCCGGGGACACCTACACCGGCCAGCCCGCGGCGACGATCTCCCTGGATAACCTCCGCGTCGAGGAGGACCGCCAGGTCGCGGACAGTTTTTCCGTGAGCACCGAGCTGCCCGACGATTACGTGCGCTCGCTTCTGCAGGAGCAGCTCGCCTCAAGCCTCGACGGCGCCTTCGGCGGCTCGCTCCTCCAGGAGCTCATCACCGTCTCCGGCGTGGAGTCCAACCCCGCAGAGGGCACCTTCACCATTGATTTCAGCGGCCGGGCTGCCTCCGTTGACCTGCGCCCCACCACCGTCGACGGGACGCTCCAGCTGGAGGCCGCCTCCACCGAGCTATTCGGCTTCGAGCTGCCCGACATCGTCGCGGAGGGGCTGACCAACGCCCTGCAGGAAAGCACGGGCGACGTCAACGCCGGTACGTTGCGCATCGGCGAGTTCACCGTCGTCGAAGGCGGGCTCCGCATCGTCGCCGAGGGCGAAAACGTTGACCTGCAGGATCTCCCCTCGGCTGTCCCCGCGCAGGAACGCACGTAGCGTGCCGGCCGGCTACGGCGCTGCCGGGTCGGCGAACACCCTCTCCGCCCCGGCCTCCATGGCCGCGATGATCGCGTCGGTGTCGCCGGGGCCCCCGTAGACGGCCACGGGTGTCTCAGCCGCGGGAACGACCTGCCCCGCCTCGACCGCGAGGGCGTCCGCTCCCACGCGGCGTGCCGCGTCGACGGCCGCCGGATGGCCGCCGGGGATGACGCCGAAGCGGGTGGGCGCGGGCACCGCCTGGCGCACCGCGATGATGTCGGCGAGCACGGCCGAGTCGTCCGCTAGCGCGGCGTCAACTGCGAGCCACACTTCCTCCGCACCGGTTTCGGCGGCGAGCCTGGCCTCCGCCGCCTTGATCACGCTGTGGTGGCGGCCGGTGGGCCAGCCAACCACCGCGATGACGGGCACCCCGAGCTTGGCCGCCGCGGCGACGTGCGTCGGTTCCACCACCACCCCCGCGGCGCGGGCAGCCGAATCAACGCGAAACGGCGGCTGGCCACCCAGCAAACTCACGCCCGCCCGGGTGGCCAGCCACTCTAGGTCGTCCACTGGGCCTACCAGCCGTAGTTGCCGCGCAGGATGTTGTTCAGCTGCGGCCTGACGTCGAAGTAGTAGACGCCGATGGCCACGGCCCCGAACCAGGCGATGAACGGCATCTGCAGCAGGCACACCACGCTGGAGCCGGCGAGGATGCCCACCCAGACCCACTTGCTCTTCCTGTCGGCGGCGTCGTAGGCGTCATCGCGCGTCGTCGCAGCCATGGCGGCGCCGACGACGCCCGCCAGGCCGACGAGCAGGAAGAGGAACCCGCGCACGAGCACGGGGATCTGGAGGATCAGCTCAACGGTGCTGAGGGGGCCAAACCCAATCACACTGCGTTCTTTCTCTCGGCGTTTTTTCTCACTGTGCGTCGGCTACTCGCCCGCGCGCTGGTCGGTGTCGTCGTCGACAACCTCGCCCTCAACAATATCGCTGTCGGTGTCGTCCCTATCGAACTGGTCGGTCACCTTGTTGATGATCTCGTCGAGGCGGGTCCGCATCTCGTTGATGGTGCCCTCTGCGTCGATGTCGGATTCCTCCGCGCGGTTGCGCACGCCCGCGACGGCCTGGTTGAAGGTCTCACGCACCTCAGAGACGGCATCCTTCAGGGCGTCCTTCGCGTCCTCCGTCTGCGGGGAGTTCGCGGTGGCGTCGCTGGCCCGCGACAGCGAGCCGGTGAGGTCGCGGAAAATGTTCTCGGCGTCCGAGGCGAAGGAGGTGGCCGCGGCGCGGAAGTCACGGTCGTTCTCGGAGGAGTTGAAGGCCTCCCGGGCGTTGTCG
This sequence comes from Corynebacterium auris, assembly GCF_030408575.1. NCBI lineage: Bacteria > Bacillati > Actinomycetota > Actinomycetes > Mycobacteriales > Corynebacteriaceae > Corynebacterium > Corynebacterium auris. The sequence continues at coordinate 274,447 of NZ_CP047047.1, read as the reverse complement.
ATCGCCGCCTTCAGCTGCTGGCCGAAGCCCTCCGCCGCCTCTTCCTTGGCGTGGGCGCCCTGCGGGCCGTCCGACTCCCGGTCCTCGCGGAACTTGTCGGCGAAGTGGCTGGCCACATTACCCAGCGCGGAACCCGCGAGCAGCCAGGCCTCGCCCGCGCTTTTCAGGTTATCCAGCAGGGAGCCGCGCTCCCCGGATTTCTCCTCGGTTTCGACGGCCTCGGGCGCGTTGGTTTCGGTCGCGTTATCCTCGCCCGCCTCTCCGCGGAACTCGGGCTTGGGCGCGTCGGGGGCATCCTCGTCAAAGTTGCCGGTGATGTCGTTGTGGGGGGTGTAATCGGAGGCCATCGTGGGGTCCCTTCGTTCAAATCGCTGGAAAAGGTTCTCTAAAAGAAAAGTATCTGGTAGCAAGTGTAGATAGCCACACCCGCGAGCGCACCAACAACCGTGCCGTTAATGCGGATGAACTGCAGATCTTTACCCACCATCAGCTCGATCTTCTCGCTCGCTTCCTCACCGTCCCAGCGCTTGATGGTTTCGGAGATGATGCCGACGATCTCGCTGGCGCCGTTTTCCGCCACGAAGCGCGTCGCCCGCTCCAGGTTCCGGGCGGCCTCGGCGCGCACATCGGGGTCGGAGACAAGCTTGCCGCCCCACTCGCGGCACAGACCGGTGATCTTTCTGCGCAGCGCCGAATCGGGGTCGCCGGCCGCCTCGATGAGCGCGCTTGAGGCCTGCTCCCACAACCCGCCGGACACCGAGGCCAACGCGTCAGAACCCAGGATGTCGCCCTTGATGCCTTCGACGCGCCGGATCATGTCCGGGTCGTACTGCAGGTCGTAGGCGAACTGCGAGATCTGGCGGCGGATCGCCCGGCGGGCCTCGTGGTTGGGGTCTTCGTCGACGTCCGCCATGAAATTCACCATCTCGCGGTAGACGCGCTCGCCGACGAGCTCCTTGGCAAAGCGGGGGGCCCAGCGCGGCATCCGCTCGTCGATCATCGAGATGATGCTGTCCTCCATGTCGTTTACTTTTCGACGCCCCCACGCCACTGTGTCGTCGACAAGCGGCTCGAGCTTTCCGTCCGCGATGAGGCCGTCGAGCGCGCGGCCGAGCGGCGGGCCCCACGCGGGTCGCGCCGCGCGGTCGACGATCTGGGTCTGGATGAGGTGCTCCGCGTCGGCCGGGTCGATCCCTCTCACCGCGCGCTCGATGAAGGCGCCGACGCGGGCGGAGACCGCCTCGGCGTTGCCGGGCTCGGTGAGCCACTGACCAACGCGGCGGGGGACGTCAGCCTCGGTAATCTTCGCCGTGATGGTGTTGGCGTTGAGGAAGTTCTCGCTGACGAACTCGCTGAGCGCCCCGGCCACCTGGTCCTTTTTGCGGGGGATGAGCGCGGTGTGCGGGATGGGCAGGCCCATGGGGCGGCGAAACAGGGCGGTCACGGCGAACCAGTCCGCCAACCCGCCCACCATGCCCGCCTCTGCCCCGGCGCGGACATAGCCCACCCAGGCCCCGGCGTCGCCGCGCGACTGCAGCCAGGAGCAGGTGAGAAAGATGACGGCCATGACGCCCAGCAGGCTCGTGACGGAGATTTTGTAGCGCCGCAGCGTCGTGCGGCGCGCCTCTTCGTCCGCCGGGGTGGGCAGCGCGAAAGCGTGAGAAGACATGACCCGATTAAAGCAGGCCCCCGCCACGAAGGCGGGGGCCTGGTCGGCGAGGCGAGGGCGACGCGCTAGTTCACGCGGCCGGTGCGCTCCCGGTACTGCCGGTAGCCCTTGCGGCCCGCGAAGAGAAGGCCGAAGCCAAGCACGAGCGTGATGGCCACCTCGGCGAGCCCCAGAATGAGCAGGGTGTCGCCGATCTGGTCCTGCGTGCCGTTGCCGTACAGGTTGAGCCCGACGCCCCACACGGACAAGCCGATGCCGAAGAGCGCGGCGAGGATGAAGCCCATGCCGACCCACAGCTTGCGGGTGTGCAGCGAGGAGTGGGGCGCGCCCAGCGAGACCGGGTCGTAGCCCTCGATGTAGGAGTCCTCGATGCGTGCCTCGTAGTCCGGGAAGGACTCCTCGCGGATGTCCGCCACGGTTTGGTTGGAGTTAGCCATGTCGCTCGCTTCCTTCGTAAGCCTCGTCAAAAGGGGGTATCTCTGTCCCAGTATATGGCACCCGGGAGCGCCGCCGGGGGGATTAGTCGTCGCCGCCGCGGAACGCCGCGCGGGCGCGCTCGGCGTTGATCGCGCCGACTGCGTCCAAGGGGATACCCGCCGGGCACACGTCGGCGCACTCGCCGTAGAGGGAGCAGTGGCCGAAGTTGGTCTCCAGCTCGTCCACCATCTGGCGGGCGCGCTTGCCGCGCTCCTGCTTGCCCAGCGGAAGGAGCTTGAGGTGCTTCAGCTTCGCGCCGGTGAACAGGTGCGCCGCGCCGTTCGGGCAGGCCGCCACACAGGCGCCGCAGCCGATGCAGGCGGCGTAGTCGAGCGCGAGCTCGGCGTCGTGGTGGTTCACGTGCAGGGTGTCGGCGTCGGGCGCGGTGCCGGCGGCGACGGAGACGTAGCCGCCCTGCTGCATCACGCGGTCGAGCGCGGAGCGGTCGACGGCGAGGTCCTTGATCACGGGGAAGGCCCCGGAGCGGAACGGCTCGATACGCAGGGTGTCGCCGTCCTTGTAGTTCGTCAGGCGCTGCAGGCAGGCGGTGGTGTTCTCGCCGGCGCCGTGCGGGCGGCCGTTGACGGTGACGCCGCAGGTGCCGCAGATGCCTTCGCGGCAGTCGGAGGCGAAGGTAAAGGGCTCCTTGCCTTCCTCGACGTACTTGTTGTTCACGTGGTCGAGCAGCTCCAGGATCGACATCTGCTCGACGGCGTCGTCGACCTGGACCGTCTCGTAGCTACCTTCAGTATCGGGTCCGGCCTGACGCCAGATCTCAAGTGTCAGTTTCATTACTTGTAGTTCCTTGCCATCAGAGGGATCGAATCGAAGTGCAGGGGCTCGGCGTGGCGGATGAACTCGCCCTCGCCGGCCGGCTCCCAGGCGGAGACGAAGCACCAGTTTTCGTCGTCACGCTGCGCCTCGCCGTCCTCCGTGAGGTGGTCGAGGCGGTAGTGGGCGCCGCAGGACTCGTCGCGGTCGAGGGCGTCGACGCACATGAGCTCGCCGAGGTTGATGTAGTCCACCAAGCGGATCGCGGCCTCGAGCGTCTGGTTCATGTCGTTCGCGCTGCCCGGGATGGAGATGTTGGCCCAGAAGTCCTCGCGCAGGGCGCGGATCTTCTGCAGGCCCTCCTGGAGGCCCTCGACGGAGCGGGACACGCCGCAGTGCTCGTAGAGGATGTCGCCGAGCTGCTCGTGGAAGTACTCCGGGCCGTGGGGCTCGGGGCCGGCGACGCTCATGAGACGCTCGATCATGTCCTGGGCGCGCTGGACGGCCTCCTGGGCCTCCGGCGAGTCGTCGTCCGGGGCGGCCTCACCGAGGTGGTCCGCCAGGTAGTTCGGGATGGTGAACGGCAGGGTGAACCAGCCGTCCACCGAGGCGGATAGCAGCGAGTTCGCGCCGAGGCGGTTGGCGCCGTGGTAGGTCCAGGAGCACTCCCCGGCGGCGAAGAGGCCGTCGATCGAGGTCATCTCGTTGAAGTCGGTCCACAGCCCGCCCATGGTGAAGTGCACGGTCGGCGCGATGCGCATCGGGGCCTTGTACGGGTCCTCGCCGGTGGAGTCCTCGTACATCTCGAAGAGGTTGGAGTAGCGCTCGCGGATCGTGTCCTCGCCGAGGCGCTCGATGGCGTCGGTGAAGTCGAGGTACGCGGAATTGTGCAGCGGGCCCACGCCGTAGCCGGCGTTGAGCTGCTGGGAAATCGCGCGCGAGGCGACGTCGCGGGGCACGAGGTTGCCGAAGGCCGGGTAGCGGCGCTCGAGGAAGTAGTCGCGCTCTTCCTCGGGGATCTCGTTCGGGTCGCGGTCGTCTTCCTTTTCCTTCGGCGTCCAGATTCGGCCGTCGTTACGCAGCGACTCGGACATGAGCGTGGTCTTCGCCTGCCACTTGGCGTTGACCGGCAGGCCGGTCGGGTGGAACTGGATGAAGCAGGGCGAGGCGAGGTAGGCGCCGCGCTCGTAGGCGCGCATCATGGCGGAGGAGTTGGAGTTCTTCGCCAGAGTCGTCTTGTGGTAGACGTTGCCGTACCCGCCGGTGGCGAGGATGACGGCGTGGCCGGTGAACGGCGCGATCTCACCGTTAATGAGGTTGCGCGTGACAATGCCGTTGCAGTGCTTCTTGCCGTCCTTCTCGGTGATGATCAGGTCCATCAGGTCGTGGTGGGTGAAGATCTCCACGTTGCCCAGGTGGATCTGGCGCTGCAGCGCCGAGGCGGTGGACAGCTGCAGCTGCTGGCCCGTTTGGCCGCGGGTGTAGTAGGTGCGCGAGACCTGCACGCCGCCGAAGGAGCGGGTGGCCAGGGTGCCGCCGTACTCGCGGGCGAAGGGGGCGCCGATGGCGTTCATGTGGTCGATGACGCGGACGGACTCGACGGCCAGGCGCCAGCAGTCCGACTCGCGGCAGCGGTAGTCGCCGCCCTTGACGGTGTCCTTGACGTGGCGGTACGCGCCGTCGTTGTCCACCTTCTTGCCGCGGGCGGAGTTCACGCCGCCCTGCGCGGCGATGGAGTGCGCGCGGCGCGGCGCGTCGTGGTAGGTGAAGACCTTGACGTTGTAGCCCAGCTCGCCGAGCGCGGCAGCCGCTGCGCCGCCGGACAGGCCGGTGCCGACCACGAGGACGGTGAACTTGCGGCGGTTGAGCGGGGAGACCAGGTTCATGTGGTCCTTCTGGTACTCCCACATGTCCTTCATGCGGACCTCGTGGCGGTTCGGCTCCGCGTTGTCGAGGATCAGACCGGGGGTGACGCCGGGGACGATGGAGTCGGGCTGACGGAACGCCTGGGGGGCGCCGGCGGCGGTCGCCTCGGTGGCCTTGGGCTGCTGGGACTCCTGCTGGGCCCCCTGCTGCGACTCCGAGCCGGAGCCCTGCGGGTTAATCGATGTAGTCATGTGAATGTTCTCCTAATCAGCCGTTACCGCTCGAAGTTGGGGACCCAGCCGAGCATGATCGCGATCGGCATGACGACGTTGCCGAGCACGACAATCGCCGGGAGGATGTAGGCGAGAATCACCATGATCGCGTGGCCGCGCTTGCCCAACCACCCGAGGTCGGAGACCGCGAGGTAGATACCGTGGGTCAGGTGCAGCAGCAGCGCGAGGTTGGCGACGATGTAGACGACGGCGACCCACCAGCGGCTCGGGTCGAACGTGGCGATGAGGTTGTTGCGCACCGCGCCGTGGACGAACTCGTCGGAGGCGACGACCTCGCCGAAGGTCATGTCGAGCAGGTGGAAGATGATGAACAGCAGCAGGATGACGCCCGTGATGATCATCGAGCGCGTCGCTGTGGACTGCCAGCCGCCCATCAGGCCCGTGCGCTTGAACTTGCCGCGGGAGCGGGAGGAACGTGCACGCAGCGCGAACGCGCCGTAAATGTGCAGGACCAGGGCGACCAGCAGGACGATGCGGATCACCCACAGGAGAACGCCCTCCGGGAGCAGCGGCGCACCCATAGTGCGCAGGAACTCGGCGTACTCGTCGATGGGGGCGACGCCGTTGCTGTGCAGCGGCATGAAGATCTTTAGGTTGCCCACCATGTGGCCGAGGACGAACAGGCCGAACAGCAAGCCCGTAATGGCCATGGTGAGCTTAATCGCCCACGTCGGGAAAGACGGCTGCTCGCGTAGCGGCTTTTCAGTAATTTTTCCGTGACGAACTGCGTCACGCTCTGCGTTTTGAACAGTCATGGCACCTCCAGTGTCGTACATACCTTACGAAATGCTGCCGAGCTTCACCTACTTCTCCGCGCCCGGCGAACACCTGCCGCGCGCCGCGAACACCGACAGCGGCACACGCCCCCAGCGCCGCCCGAGGCCACTCCCAGCGTTTTCCGAGCACTCGTCCCCGGCGTGCCCCCGGCTTAGCCCAAAGTGTGACCTTAATCACTACGTGCGGGCGCGTATGGCCCCCGCCCCTTCCTCCACCCCAAAGGGTGTCAATCTTTCGTCTGTTAGGTTCGACTAACCCCGTGGCCTGTGGCGATGCGCCTGCGAAGACTTTTCAGGCGCCTTCGCACATTGCGTGCCGGCCCCGCCCGGGGGTGGTTAGATAAAGCCATGTCCAAGACCTACGTGGGTTCGCGGCTGCGGCAGCTGCGACGCGAGCGCAACCTGAGCCAGGCCTCGCTGGCGGCCGCCCTCGAGCTCTCCGCCTCCTACGTCAACCAAATAGAGCACGACGTGCGCCCGCTGACGGTTCCCGTGCTCAAGCGGATCACCGAGGCCTTCGGCGTCGACGCCACGTTCTTCTCCCGCGACGACGACTCGCGGCTGCTCGCCGAGCTCAAGGACGTCGTGGAAGACCAGGAGCTGGGGACCCCCCAGATCGAACTGCAGGAGCTTTCGGAGCTGGTCTACCGCCACCCGTCTGTCGCGCGCACGGTCGTGGAGATGCACCGCCGCTACAGCAACGCGCGCGACAAGCTCACCCTGGCCACGGACTCGCGTGTCTCCTCGGCCGAGAGCCTGTCCATGCCGCACGACGAGGTGCGCGACTTCTTCTACTCCCGCCAGAACTACCTGGACGACCTCGACCACGCGGCGGAGTCCCTCGCCGAGGCGATCGGCGTCGAGCGCTTCGGCATCCACACCACCGAACGCGAGCTCACCCGCCGCATCTCGCGCGAGCACGGCATCGAGGTGAGCACGACCCCGTCGACGGAGGGGGTGCTCCACCGCCTCGACATCGACCGCGGCGTGTTGTCCCTGTCGCCCATATTGTCCTCCGGCCAGCGCGCCTTCCGCATCGCTTCCGAGCTCGGCTACCTCGAGGCAGGTTCGCTTATCGACGCCCACGTCGCCGCCGAACCCTTTTCCACCGAGACCTCGGCGAACCTTGCCCGGCGCGGCATCGCCTCCTACTTCGCCGCCGCGACCTTATTGCCCTACACCCTCATGCACTCCGAGTCGGAGCGCCACGGTTACGACGTGGACTACCTCTGCCACGTCTTCGGCGTGGGCTACGAGACGGTCGCCTCCCGCCTGTCCACCCTCCAGCGCGCGAACATGCGGGGCGTGCCCTTCACCTTCGTCCGCGTCGACCGGGCGGGAAACATCTCGAAGCGCCAGTCCGCCACCGGCTACCACTTCTCCACCTCGGGGGGCACCTGCCCCCTGTGGGGAATCTACGAGTCCTTCGCCCGCCCCGGCGAATCCGTGCGGCAGCACGCCATGATGCCCGACGGACGCACCTACCTGTGGGTGGCACGCGCGGTGCGCCACCACCGCTTCCAGTTCAACGAGACGGAAAAGCTCTTCGCCATCGGCCTCGGCTGCGAAACCCGCCACGCCGACCGCACCATTTACGCACGGGGCCTGCCGCTGCACGACGTCTCTCAGGCCACCCCCATCGGCGCCGGCTGCCGCGTCTGCCCCCGCGAGCACTGCCCGCAGCGCGCCTTCCCCTCCATCCAGCACGGCATCCAGGTCGACCCCCACACCACCTCCATCGCGCCCTACTAAGAGAGCCCACCGGCGTATGCGTTTTTCTCTACACTGGGCGCCATGACTGAGACAAAGAACACCGTAAACCGAGTCATCGACGCCCCCGCCGACCAGATCTTCGACCTTCTCTCCAACCCCGAGCGCCACCCGGAGACCGACAACTCCGGCATGGTCGTCTCCGCCGACCAGGCGGAGCGCATCAAGGGCGTCGGCGAGATCTTCACCATGAACATGACCAAGGACGGCGGAGACGACTACCAGACCCGCAACGAGGTTTTCGCCTTCCAGGAAAACAAGGTCATCGGCTGGAAGAACCTCGAGAACATCACCTCCGACGTGACGGTCGGCGCCAAGTGGCTGTACGAGCTCGAGCCGGTTGACCCGGACCACACCCGCGTGGCCCTGACCTACGACCGCTCCGAGATCGCCGACGACAGCCTGCTGCCCATGACCGAGCAGTTCAACGACGACTTCCTCGAGACCAGCCTCGACGCCGTCGCGGCCGCCGTCTCCGGCAGCTAACGTCGCCCGAACGCACAGAAGGAGCTCACCGGATCGGTGAGCTCCTTCTTTCGTCGTCAAGCACAATGCCTACATGTTGATCATGTGGCCCTCGATGCCGTGTGCGACCTCCTTGAGGGCCTCGGACAGCGTCGGGTGGATGTGGATGTTGCGGGCGATCTCGCTGGCGGTGAGGTCGAAGCGCTGCGCCAGGGTGATCTCGGGCAGAAGCTCGGAGACGTTCGCGCCGACGAGGTGGGCGCCGAGGATCTCGCCGAACTCGGCGTCGGCGACGAGCTTGGCAAAGCCCTGGGTCTCGGCGAGGCCGACGGCCTTACCGTTGGCCGAGTAGGGGAAGGTGGAGACCTTGATCTCGCGGTCCGGCCACTTCTCGCGGGCCTGAGCCTCGGTGTAGCCCATGGAGGCGACCTGCGGGTTGCAGAAGGTGGCGCGCGGGGTCATCAGGTAGTCCTCGATGAGCAGGGTCTCCTCGCCCGCGATGACCTCGGCGGCGATAATGCCCTGCGTCTCGGCGACGTGGGCGAGCTGCAGCTTCGCCGTGACGTCGCCGATGGCGTAGATGCCCTCGACGTTGGTGCGCATGCGCTCGTCGATCGCGATGGCGCCGCGCTCGGTGAGCTCCACGCCGGTGTTTTCCAGGCCGTAGCCCTCGGTGCGCGGAGCGAAGCCGACGGAAATCATGACGCGGTCGACGGTGAGCGTCTCCGTCTTGTCGGAGTCGTTCTTCTGCACGTCCACCTCGACGGAGTCGCCATTGTCGCGCACCGCGGTGGTGGCGTGGCCCGTCAGCAGCTTCACGCCAAGCTTCTTGTACGCCCGGGCGATCTCCTTGGACACGTCCTTGTCCTCGTTCGGCAGGACGCGGTCCATGTACTCGACGACGGTGACCTCAACGCCGTAGTTGGCCAGCACGTAGGCGAACTCCATGCCGATCGCGCCAGCGCCCACGATGACCATCTTCTTCGGAGCCTCGGGGTTGAGGATCTGCTCCTCGTAGGACACGACATTGTCCGACAGCTCGATGCCCGGCAGCGTGCGCACCACGGAGCCGGTGGCGATGATGCAGTTGTCGAAGGTGACGGTCTTACCCTCGTCCTCACCCTCGGTGATCTCGATGGTCTTGGCGTCCTTGAAGGAGCCCAGGCCGTTGATCTCGGTGATCTTGTTCTTCTTCATCAGGTAGTGCACGCCGCCGACGATCTTCTCGGAGACCTTCCGGGAGCGCTTGTGGGCGTCCGCGTAGTCGAACTCCACCTCCCCCTTGATGCCGAAGGTCTTGGCGTCATGCTTAAAGATGCTGGCAACCTCGGCGTTTTTGATCAGAGACTTCGACGGGATGCAGCCGACGTTCAGGCACACCCCGCCCCAGTACTTCTTCTCAACAACGGCGACTTTCTTCCCCAGCTGTGCAGCGCGGATAGCGGCGACGTAGCCACCAGGGCCCGCGCCGACGACAACAACGTCAAAATGTTCGTTACTCACGCCCCCCAGAATACGTGCGTATCAGCCGCCGTGGCGGGGCTGCGGGGAATTGTATTCCCCGCGCGGGGGTTTTTACCCCCTTCGCACTGCAATGTCGCGGGCTTCTGGCAAGATATCCCAAGAGATTGCCTCGCTTCTGTCGGCGGGCAGCCAGCCGATCAGCCATCTAGCCAACCACGAAAACGAGCAAAGCGATTCACATGAAGATCACACGCCCTGTCATCGCCGGTGCCGCCGCCATCGCCATCGCAGCCGGCGCCGTCCCCGCCGCCGCTCACCTGTCCGCGGAGCCCCTGAGCGAGCCCACGGTCGCCTTCGAGCAGGCCGGCCTGAACCGCGCCGCCGACGCGGGCTTCGCCGCTGCGCTTGAGACCCCGCCTGCCCCCGCGGATCCTGCAGCGTCGGAGGAACCTGCCGAGGGCGAGCAAAAGGACGGCGGCAAGGCCGGTGCCGCCCTGAGTCCCAACCGTCCCTCCGCAGCGGTTCCTGGTGCACGGGTGCGCGCTACCGCCGCGCCCGCAGGCAGCCCCGCCGCCGGGCAGGCTCCCGCTCCCGCGGAGGGTGCGTCCGCACCCGCGGACGATGCTGGTTCGAACGATGCCGCCCAGGGAACCGTTCAGAGCCCCGTCAAGGCGCTGACTGCCGCGCCGGTCGACTACAACAACAGGCCGCAGAGCTGGTTCAACACGGTGCAGCGGGCGGACCACTGGGAGGCGCTGGCCGTCCCCTCCCCCGCCATGGAGCGAGGCATCCCGGTCGCCGTGCGCCGGGCCACCGACGCCGCGGGTAACCGCGTGCAGGACGCGCCGACGGTGTACCTGCTCAACGGCGCCGGCGGCTCCGAGCAGAACACGGACTGGATCGCCCAGGCATACAACCACGTGGAGCAGACCTTCCGCGGCCAGGGCGTCAACGTTGTCATCCCGATGGAGGGAGCCTTCTCCTACTACGTGGACTGGGTGAGCGAGCCCGAGGTGAACACCTACTACAAGGGCAAGCAGCTGTGGTCGACGTTCTTGGGCGACGAGCTGCCCCAGGCGATCGAGCCGCACCTGGGCGCCAACGACAAGCGCGCCGTGGTCGGGTTCTCCATGTCCGCCACCTCCGCCCTGCTGCTGGCGGAGCACAAGCCCGGCACCTTCGACGCCGTCGGCGCCTTCTCCGGCTGCCCGGCGACCTCCACGCCGCTGCCGTGGTTTGCCACCCAGCTCACGCTCAACCGCGGCGGGGCGACGCCCGAGCAGGTGTGGGGCCCGATGGGTTCCGAGCTCAACCGCCACAACGACGCCTTGGTCAACTCCGAGAAGCTGAGGGGCACGGCGCTGTACGTCTCCAACGCGTCTGGCCTTGCGGGCGAGACCGACCTGCTGGGCTACCACCTCAACGAGGACGGGACGAACTTCCCGGTGGCCTCCGCGGCGGCGGCGACGCTGCAGGTCGAGGGCGGCGTCATCGAGGGCGTGACCAATAGCTGCACGCACGACCTGACGGCGAAGCTGGATAGCCAGGGCATCGAAGCGAACTTCAACTTCCGTAACACCGGCACGCACTCCTGGCCCTACTGGTTGGAGGACCTCTCGCAGTCCTGGGTCCAGACCATCGGCCCGGCGCTGACCGGCCGGAGCGCCGCAGAGCTCGGCCCGAAGTAGGCCCGCCCGAGGCACGAAAAACCGCCCCCGTCTGGGGGCGGTTTTTCAGTTTTACCGGGTGGTTTAGAGCAGCCCCAGGCCGACCGCGACCGTCGACGAGGTCGAGGAGCCGAGGTGGATGAGGTGGCCGAGGGCCTCGTTGATCTGCAGCTGGATCTGCTCAATCAGGTTCATGGGGTATCCCTTCTGGGTTGGGGGTGGGTAGTGAACTAGGTACGGCTGCTCATTCGCCGTGGGCGGAGTAATTGTTACACAGCGAAGGAGACACCGCTAGTAACAATTTTCACATAAGTAACAGTAGTATGTGTACACGGGGTCGAACTCGACACCGCTTTCAGATACATTAACTCCGGTGCCCCACCCGGCTCACAAAACGTTTGGCGTCGGCTTGCTGCGGGGCTGGAAAGAACTGAAAACCATCTACGTGAAGGATGTACCCGCCCCATGAGCATCAAGCGTTCGGTCCTCGCAGTGGCCGCTACTTTCTCCCTCGCCCTCGGCACCGCGCCGGCCGTGGCCCCCACCTTCGCCACCGCCGCGGGCCCCTCCGTGGCCAACGCCCAGGAGGGCGTCGTCAAGGCCTGGGACGCCCCGAATGACCCGCCCCTGGTGGTGGGCACCTCCAGGCCGCAGGCCTGGGTCCAGCAGGTCGACCACCAAAACGTCCTGTCCTACAAGGTGTACTCGCCCTCGATGGGCCGCGACATCCCCGTCGCCGTCATCCCGGCCACCGACGCCGAGGGTCGGCGCGTGGCCAACGCCCCGATCATCTACCTGCTCAACGGCGCCGGCGGGGCGGAGCAGGACGCGGACTGGCTGACCCGCTTTGGCACCCGCGACTTCTTCAAGGGCAAGGGCGTCAACGTGGTTGTCCCGCAGGCCGGCGCCTTCTCCTACTACACCGACTGGGTCCGCGACGACGTGCAGTCCATGTACATCAACGGCCCGCAGAAGTGGGAGACCTTCCTCACCCGCGAGCTGCCTGGCCCCATCGAGCGCACCCTCAACGCCGACCAGCGCCGCGCGATCGTCGGCTTCTCCATGTCCGGCACGTCTGCCCTGGTGCTACCCACCCACAACCCGGGCTTTTACGACGCCGCCGCCTCCTTCTCCGGCTGCGCAGCCACGGCCTCCCCGCACGCGTACAACTACGCGCGCCTGACCGTCAACCGCGCCTCGGGCAGCGGTGACTTCCGCACCGTGACCCCGGAGATGATGTGGGGCCCGATGGGCGGGCCGTACAACGGCTACAACGACGCGCTGGCCAACGCCGAGAAGCTCCGCGGCACCGCGCTCTACGTCTCCACCGGCACCGGCCTGGCCTCGGAGACCGACATGGTCGGCTTCCTCGCTGGCCAGGGCATCCCGCCGGCGGTCGCCTCGATCGGCGCGGCGCAGCTGCAGATCGAAGGCGGCGTGATCGAGGCCGCCATCAACCAGTGCTCGCACGACCTGCGCGCGAAGCTGAACAGCCTGGACATCCCGGCGCACTACGAGTTCCGCAACACCGGCACCCACTCCTGGCCGGTGTGGCGCGAGGACATTCAGAAGGCGTGGTTCACCACCATCGCCCCGGCCTTCGGCATGTAGGGCCCCGCGAGTAGACTGTCCCGGGTGACGTCCCACAGGCTGCGCTCCACCCCGATCCCCGGTACCCGCGACGAGTACACGGGGGTCGAGTTCAATCTGGGGTTCCATGTCACCCACTACCACCTGGACATGGACTACAAGGTCGGGCCGAACCGCCTGGCCGCGACGGCCACGTTGACCTTGAACAACTGGCGCGACCTGGAGCGCATGACGCTCGATTTGGACGAGAACATGAAAGCCCGCCGGGTCGAAGCCTCGGGCGGTATCGCGGTCGCCTCCTTCCGCCAGTCGGGGGGCAAGCTGCGCATCCGTTTCGCCGAGGCCGTGCCGGTGGACTCCGAGTTCACCCTGAGCATCCGCTACCAGGGCAACCCTGGCACGAAGCCGACCGCGTGGGGCGCACTCGGGTGGGAGGAGCTCGACAACGGCTCGCTGGTGGCCAACCAGCCCAACGGCGCGTCCGCGTGGTTCCCCTGCGACGACACACCCGACGAGAAGGCGACCTACTCCTTCGACATCCGCACTGACCGCGACTACACGGCGGTGACGAACTTCACCGCGGCGCCGATGGCCACCTACCTCGCGACCGTCCAGGTGGGCCAGTACTCCCGCCACCGCCTCGGCCCCGACACCTACGCCTGGCTGCCCGCCGGGACGAACCCGGGTGATGTGGCCGCGCAGCAGGAGATGCTCGACTTCTTCCGCGACACCTTCGGCCCCTACCCCTTCGAGCGCTACGAGGTCGTGGTCACCGAAGATCCGCTGGAGATCCCGCTGGAGGCCCAGGGCATGGCGATCTTCGGCAGCAACCACCTGAGCGGCAACGAGCGCCTCATCGCGCACGAGCTCGCCCACCAGTGGTTCGGCAACTCCCTCGGGATCGCGCAGTGGAACGACATCTGGCTCAACGAGGGCTTCGCCTGCTACGCGGAGTGGCTCTGGGCGGAGTACAAGGGCGCGCCGATCGACTCGCTCGTGCGCGAGCACTACGACCGCCTTCCCGCCCCGCGCTTCCCTCTCGGCGATCCCGGCGCGCGGCACATGTTCGACGACGAAGTGTACAAGCGCGGGGCCATCACGCTGCATGCTTTACGACGCCACATCGGCGACCAGGGCTTCTTCGCCGGGCTGCGCGACTACGTGGCCAACAACGCCCACGGCGTGGTCGAGCCCCGCGACCTGATCGCGGCGCTGGCCCCCCGCGCCGACGGCGTCGAGGAGATCCTGGACGCCTGGCTCGGCCACGCCGCGCTGCCGGAGTGCCCGTGAGGAGCCTCTCCTTCGCCACCCTCTTCGCCGCCGTCTCCGGCTTCGTCGTTTTGTGGGTGGCGCAGTGGGCCCTCGACGCCGACACGGACTACCGCTACTTCGCGGCGTTCTGGGGCCTGTTTTTCGCTTCCGCCGGGCTTATCGACGGCCTGACGCACGAAACGACCCGCGCCGTCGCCTCCGCCGGCGAGTCCGGGCGCACCGGCAGCGCCCGGCCGTGGCGCTTCGCCGGCTGGCTCGCCGCCGCGGCCGTCGCCGCCGGCGCCGTGGGCGGGGCCCTGTTCATGCCCCACGTGGTGCCCTCCGCCCCGGGTGCCGCAACCGGGCTTTTGGTGTTCGGCCTGGCCAGCTACGTCGCCCAGGCGACCCTGTCGGGCGTGCTCAGCGGCACGCGCCTGTGGGACCGCTACGCCGGGCTGGTGGCGCTCGACTCGGGCGTCAGGCTCGTGCTCGCCCTGGTGGCGTGGTGGGCCGGGTGGGGCCTGGGCGCCTTCCTGCTCATCACCGTGATCGGGGCGGCGAGCTGGGCGGTGTTCGTGCGCCGCGGGCTGCGCGGCGCGGTGGACGTCGACAAGCGGGCGTTTGCCCGCCGCGTCGGCTCGGCGATGCTCGCCTCGGGGGCCTCGGCGGCGCTGATCACGGGCTTTCCCACGGCGGCGAACGCGGCGTTCCCGCTGTCTGAGGGCGCGGCCGTCTCGGCGATCATCAACGCCGTGATCCTCACCCGCGCCCCCGTCCTCGTGCCGCTGCAGCGCTTCCAATCCGCGCTGGTCGTGCGCTTCGTGGACCGCCGCGAGAGCATCTACCGGGCGCTCGGCGCCCCCATTGGTGCGGTGCTCGGGGTGGGGGCGGCGGGCTTCGTCGCGGCGTGGGCGTTCGGCCCGTGGATCCTGCGGCTGGCGTTCAAGCCGGAGATGTTCGTGCCTGGCCCCACCCTCGGGGCTCTGACCTTCGCCTCGGCGTTCATGGGCGCGCTCATGATCACCGGCATCGCGGTGCTGGCGCAGGACAAGCACGCCTGGTACGTCGCCGGCTGGGGCGTCGCCTCCGTCGTGGCGTTTAGCCTCATGTTCGCCCTGCCGTTCGACGTCGCGACGACGGTGATCGTCGCCCTCGTCGTCGGGCCCCTGGCGGGCGCGGCCGTCCACGCCGTCGGCCTGACGCGGGCCGTATAGTTACACGGCATGGGAAGAATGCTCGTCACGGGAGGCGCCGGGTTCATCGGCTCCAATTTCGTGCGCCTGGTGCGCGAGCGCGGGGTGGCCGAGGTGGTCGTGCTCGACGCGCTGACCTACGCCGGCAACCGCACCAACCTCGACGGCTGCGACGTCGAGTTCGTCCACGGCAGCGTGACCGACTCCGCGCTGGTCAACGACCTGGTGGCCCGCTGCGGCACGGTGGTGCACTTCGCGGCGGAATCCCACAACGACAACTCTCTTGCACAGCCTTCCCCCTTCGTGCACACGAACCTCGTGGGCACGTTCACGCTGCTCGAGGCCGTGCGCGCCCACGGGGCGCGGCTGCACCACATCTCCACCGACGAGGTCTTCGGCGACCTCCCTCTCGACGGCGACGAGGCCTTCACCGAGGACACCCCCTACAACCCCTCAAGCCCCTACTCGGCGACGAAGGCCGGCTCCGACCACTTGGTACGCGCGTGGATCCGCAGCTTCGGCATCGATGCGACGATCTCGAACTGCTCGAACAACTACGGCCCCTACCAGCACGTGGAGAAGTTCATCCCGCGCCAGATCACCAACCTCCTCACCGGGCGCCCCGCCAAGCTCTACGGCAGCGGCGCCCAGGTGCGCGATTGGATCCACGTCGACGACCACAACGACGCCGTGCTTACCATCCTCGAGCGGGGACGAAGCGGGCACACCTACACCATCGGGGCCGGACCCAGCCGCACCACCAACAAGCAGGTCGTCGAGCTCATCTGCGAGATCATGGGCGGCGAGTACGTCCACGTGGCCGACCGGCCAGGCCACGACCAGCGCTACGCCATGGATGCCACGAAGCTGCGGCGCGAGCTGGGGTGGAGCCCGCGCTACAGCCCCACCATCCGTGAGGGCTTAGAGCGCACCATCGCCTGGTACTCCGAGAACGAAAGCTGGTGGCGGGGCGTGAAAGAGGGCGTCGAAAAGCGGTACGCGCAAAACGGGCAGTAGAAGGCGCTAGGAGTAGCGCAGCAAGGCAACTTCTTTGCTGCCCTCCTCCCCGAACTCGTGAACCTCCTTGTCCACGATGATCTCAGCTTTAGGGTCGATCTCCGTACCCGGCTGTGTACCATCAGGGCACGCATTGATGCTCCGCGGGTCAAACCACTCCACATGCGGTTTTGCGTCTTGTCAAGGTTGAAGGTGCCGCCGCCTGTTTCTTTGATCAAGGCCCGGTAGTCGTCGGGTAATGTCCGGCCGATGGCATGCTCGATTGCGGTGAGGCGGGCATTGTCGGCCGGTTCAGCGGGTTTTGAAAACGAATGTGTAAAAGGTCATTGTTGTTTTCATTTCGGCGCAGGCTGTGTGGAGCGCCTATTGCCTAAAATTCCGGTTCGACGGTTTCTGCGAGAAATTCTTCGTGGGACCAGTATGTCCGGTCCCAGTAGCAGATGAAGTCACGCGGCTCGATCGTGATGTAGTGATCCGGAAGGACGAGGCCATACTCCTGGGTGATAACTTGTAGGCCCTTTGCTTCGAGTGCCTGCGCTGTTTCATCGACCGGTAGGCTGTTGTCTGGGCCGATGGGGACGCCGAGGAAGGTGACGTTGTCGTTGTTGAAGTCCACTCGGGCGGTGACGCATCTGCCGTCTTCGATGATCGAGACGATCTTCCACATCTCTTCCTCCGCACCGTCATTGTCGATGAGGAGGAAGCCCTCGAGGTCGGTACCGGATCCCTTCTTGTTGAAGAAATAGTCGTCGAGAAGGGCGATGTTTTCCTCGACCGTGCCGCCGAGATTGAAGTGCAGCGGCAAATCAAAAGTGAAATCCATTAGTCGCCTTTCGGGTTAGCGTCCGGATCGGTTGCGGTCCAACAGATGGTGGCAGTTTCTCCTTCGAAAACGTAGAACGACACTCCGGTGCCAGTGACCGTGATGCCGCCTGATTCTTTCTTTGTGGGGATATCGCGTTTTTTCAACTCGTTTTGGAATTTGGTGGCACGCATGGGTACCGGAATGCCCAGGAACGTGTCGCCTGGTTCCAGCGATAAGACCTCGCATTCGGTAGAGAGACCCTTTTCGAAAAGTATTTTCACGTAGCGACTCTCTCCATTGAAATCAGCTGTTCCTCTTAAGGTTTCCATGGACAAAAGATCGCGTCGGAAGGGGTCGGCAATTCGGGATGCGAGGTGGTCGATGTTTTTCCCGAACTCGAGCGGTTCAGGCGGATGAGTAGAAAATTCCATGCTGGGGTCTCCTAGGTGAGTTGGTTTGGGTTGACGCGTGGGGAAGGTGATCTGGTGATGAAGCCTTCTTTCAGTGCGTATTCGATTGCCTCGTCCAGGGCTTCATCATATCGACCTTCGAATTGGGGTTGAGTTAGAAAATCGTATTCCATTTGGAAGATCTTATCCGTATCACCTTTCTTGAATAATTCAGCTTGGAGTTCACGATACCGCTTAGCTTCTTTCTTAGGCCCCCAGCTTTCTGTCAGTCTGTGATCCTCCGGGGTCATTTGGATAGCGGGTGCGTTGCTCGGGTTGAGCCCCTTTCTTCCCAGTCCTCCTGCGGCATCAGGATTGCTCTTGATAACCTCCTGCGCTATCAGGTGGTGGCGGTGAAGCTGGATGCCTGTTACGTGTGTCGCGTTCAACCTGTAGTAGCTGCTACCGCGCAATGGCTGTTCAACGGTAGACTTTACGCTACATCTTAAGGATTCTGCTAGGAGGAATGCTGCAGGTGCAGCGTGAGCGGTTCGGTATGTCGGTGGGGCTGTCGCACTAATTGCTTGGTTCGCCCCGGGTTTAATAGAGGGTAGGAATTTGGAAAAGGAGCCCTACACATGCCCTCGAAGTAGACGCCTTAAGTTGAAGCAGCGCGCCATCGAACTGGTGCTGCACGCGCAAGCTGACCTGGACACGTCTCGTGGTGCGATATCCCGCATCGCTGTCGAGCTCGGAATGAGCAAGGAAACTCTGCGCGGCTGGGTCCGCGCTCATAAACAATCCGGCGCGGCAACCCCGGCTGAATCGGTGGATTGTGCAGCACAAAACCGCAGACTGCGAGCTGAACTGATTGAAGCGAAGCGCGCTAACGAGATTTTGAAAAGAGCATCAGCTTTTTTCGCGCCCGAGTGCGAGCGCCCACACACGTAGTCGTCCGGTTCATCGACGACAACCGGGAGGAATTCGGGGTCGAGCCGATTATTCGCACCCTTGGCGACAACCCAGCACGACAATCGCCCTGAGCACCTACTACGCCTACACACCCCTGGCCTGAATCATCTCGATCTATCCGCGACCGACAACTACGCAAAGCGTTGCGTGCTATCTACGACGACAACTACTCCTGCTATGGAGCGCGCACACTATGGGCTGAGGTCAATCGCCGAGGCGACTTCGGTCACGTCGCCCGGTGCACCGCCTAGTGCCTCATGGCACTCGACAGCATCCACGGCATCCGTGGTATCCGACGCCGGAGGAAAAGGCCTTCCACCCGTGAGCGCTGCCCCCGATAACTGCCCATTCGACTTGGTCACACGCGGCTTGTGTGTCGATGCGCCGAACCGACTGCAGGTCGCGGACATCACATACACCCCCCCCACACACGTGTCGGATGGGTGTACGCCTTTGTCCTCGACGCGTACACCCTGCGAGATTGTTGGCTGGCCCATCACCAACCACATGCGCCCATCACTGGCTAAAGACGCACTCGACATGGCCTTGTCAGCGCGCTTGCGCGCCGGTGAAGATGTCTCCGGTCTGATCCATCACTTTAGACAGGGGCGTGCAGTACAGGTCGGTCGTCTACGGACAGACCCTGGCTCAGTCGCAGGTTATCGCCTCGGTTGGCTCGCGGGGGCCCGACCTCGCCTTCAAAATCAGACAGGCTGATCTCCTCACCCTCCTCCATCAGCGACGGGCCGGAGAAGTCCGGCAGCGGGGCACGTTCCTCCTTTGCGTAGATAATCTCGGTTTGGCCTCCTGGTGAGTGGAACTGGAAGGTGCCCCCGACGGCGACGGCGTTTCGGGCGCCGTCGCCTGAGGAACAGGCCGTCAGGGTCACGGCGCTGAGCACCGCGGCAACCGCGATGGCGGCTCTGCGGGGTGTGCTCGGCATGGATTAGATCTCCTTATTCCGGGGCGGTGGGTAAGAAGACGGTGTTCTGGTTGTCCCGGAAGACCACAACACCGAGGAAGGTCATCGTGCTGCCCGGTGGGTGGTCTGCAGCGACCCAGCTCACCCCAGCGACCGACCATGCTGTGGGGTTAGGCGTACCGCAGGGAACTCATCATCCCAGTTTCCTGGTGATAAGCGTTGTGGCAGTGAAACGCCCACTCACCGGGGTTGTCGGCGATCAAGTCCGCGTTCACCGTTTCGCCGGGGAGAATGAGGACAGTGTCCTTGCGCAGACCGCTACTTCCGGGAAGAGCCCAGGTATGCCCGTGCAGGTGCATCGGATGGGGCATGGCCGTGGGGTTGTGCATCCGCATCCGCAGGCGTTGGCCTTCTTGGACTGTGCCCGGGGAATCAGCACCGTCGATGCGCAGTCCCCACTGGTAGGGCATCATCTGGCCGGTTAATTCGACCGCTGTTTCCTTATCCACGTCACCGGCCGGGAGCAGGGCTCGTTCCGCCGGCTCAAAGGACGTCAAGAAGGTACCGGGGGCAGTGAGTTCGGGGAAGGTAGTCTCTGGTGCGGGGGTCTGGCCCGCGGCGGTCCGGATGACGGCAAACGCCCAGTCGTCCTTGCCGGCGGCCAGGGCGGTCAGGGGAAAGACCCCATCACCGAGTACCACCTCCACGTCGACGCGTTCACCCATCGAGAGGTAGAACGACTCGATGTCGTGGGGACGGACCGGGAAACCGTCGACGTGGGTGACGGTCATGCGGTGGCCACCGAGAGCCACCTTGAAGATGGTGTCAGCGCCGGAGCTGATGAACCTCAGGCGGGCTTTATCCCCCGGTCAGGCATTAAACGTTCGGTGCGCCCGGGGAATGCGTCCGTTGATGAGGTAGTGCGGATACATCACATCGCCGGCATCCCCGCCCAGTACCCGGTCCGGGGTGCCGTGCGTCATCTGGCCGTGACCTCCCATCCCCTTCTTCCCGTTATGGTCGCCCGAACCCATTCCGGTGAGCTTGTCGAGCTCATCGTCGGGAGTGCCCTGAATGCCATCGACCCAGTCGTCGAGCACGATGGTCCACTCGACGTCCTGGTCCTCAGCGTCGTCCGGGTCGCGGATGATCAGTGGGGCGTGCAGACCCCGGTCGAGTTGTAGGCCGGAGTGGGAATGGTAGAAGTAGGTGCCACCGTGGGGGACTTCAAAAGCGTAGGAGAAAGACTCGCCAGGTTCAATGGGGTCCTGGGTCATGCCGGGCACACCGTCGGCTGCGTTGTGGAGTGCGATGCCATGCCAGTGGATGGAGGTGCTCTCAGGCAGTTCATTGGTGATATCGACCTGGAGGACGTCGCCGGCGGTGGCCTCAATGGCCGTATCCCTGGTGTCAGAGACGTATCCCCACGTCTTGGCTTCGATGCCGCCGATATCCAGGGAGAGGGGCCGGGGCGGTCAGTGTCCGGCGCACCGTCGGCTCACCGAGCGCAGTGGGGGTGGGAGTGGGGCGAAGGGAGGGATCTGGTGCTGAGGCAGCGGGTCCAGGGTCGCTGGTGCAGGCGGCCACGGCCCCGGTGCCGGCGAGGACGAGCCCGCCGAGCAGAAACTGTCGTCGGGAAAACGCGTTCATCATGATTTAACCTTCCTTGGTGTTAGATTTCAGTGACACGGGAGACAGGCGCAGGTGAGGACCCTGCTGAGCCATCACGTCAGGCGCAGGTCTGTGACACAGGTGGCGCCGTCGTCGGTGGTGGAAAACTCCGTGGTGCCGGTACGCCCCTGGTAGCTGACCTCAATCAGGCCGGTGGCATCATCGGGAAGCCAGAAGCCAATAAACCCGTTGTCGAAGGTGGTTGTCGCCTCGTCCACCAGCACCTCACCGGTCGCCTCATCGGTGATCGTGACCTGGATATCCTCATTGTCGAGTTCCCCCAGGCAGGTCGTGAGGCTGTGGTAGAAGCAGTCGTGGGTGGAGGTGAGATAGGGTGCGATCGAGACATACGTCTGATTGTCGGGAAGATCGACCATGACTTCCTGGTCATCGCTCGAGAGCAGCAGTTCATCGGCGCGCACTGAGGCGATCAGATCCGTGGGACGCTCTGTGACCTTCTGCCGGTCGAGGTGATCAATGATCTCCACCGCGTCCATGGCGGCCAGGCCATGGACAGTCAGGAATGTGTCCTGGGACACCGTCCCATCGGCGGTGGGTTCCGGGTCGGCGGCCGAACACCCCGTGAGGGCGAGGGCGAGGGCGGCGGCTGCGATCGCTGCTCGTTTCACGTCAATCTCCTTGGATCGTGGTAGGGCCATAAGAAGACACCGCCTCAAGGTCGATGCCATACCTTTATCTAGCACGGGTGCCTGACGGACTAGAATCCAAAAACCCTGCTCACAGTCTTATAACAGGGCGAAAAGGGGGTGAATTCGGTGGGCTGGGTCACCACCGGGGCACCACCCCACAGTCGTGGGCGATGTCCTTCTACCCGCCCCGGGTATGCGGTGCAGGCAGTGAAATCCCTGGTGGCGCCTGCTGAACCGACCAGGGGAGGCGATGCCGCCGGCCCGGGTTGGGGCACAGGGGTGACGGCGGTCGAAGGGTGATGTTTGAAGATTTGATGAAGTTTTCCCCGCCGGGCACTGAGCGAGGGTGGTATTCCCCCTGGCCGGAGCGATACTTGGGTCTATGGCTGACCGCACACCGACCACCGCCACGCCCCCGGGGCGGGTGCTGGTCGTCGATGATGAACAATCCCTGGCTCAGATGGTGGCCGCCTACCTCATCCGGGCCGGCTTCGATACCCGCCAGGCGCACACCGGCACCCAGGCCGTGGACGAGGCCCGTCGCTTTTCCCCCGATGTTGTGGTGCTGGATCTGGGGCTGCCCGAACTCGACGGCCTGGAGGTGTGCCGACGGATCCGCACCTTCTCGGACTGCTACATCCTCATGCTCACCGCGCGTGGCAGCGAGGACGACAAGATCAGCGGTTTGACCCTGGGGGCGGATGACTACATCACCAAACCTTTTAGCATCCGGGAACTGGTGACCCGGGTGCATGCGGTGCTGCGCCGCCCGCGCACCAGCACCACCCCACCGCAGGTGACCACCCCCTTGATCGTTGGTGATCTCATCCTTGACCCCGTCGCCCATCAGGTGCGGGTGGGGGAGACGACCGTGGAGCTCACCCGCACGGAGTTCGAGCTGCTGGTTGCCCTGGCCCTGCGCCCCGGCCAGGTGCTGACCCGCCACGACCTGGTCACCGAGGTCTGGGACACCGCCTGGGTCGGTGATGAACGCATCGTCGATGTCCACATCGGCAACTTGCGTCGCAAGCTCGGTACCGACACCCGGGGCCGGGGGTTTATCGACACCGTGCGTGGCGTGGGCTACCGGGTGGGGCAGCCATGAATCACGGACCCGGCCTGACCTTCCGCTTCCTGGCTGCCCAGGTGTTTGTCGTGGTGATTAGCCTGCTGGTGGCCTCGGCCGTGGCCACGGTGGTGGGCCCGACCCTGTTCCATGATCATATGTTGATGGCCGGCCGGGAGGACCCCTCGCTGGAGCTGTTCCATGCCGAGCAGGCCTACCGGGACGCCAACCTGATCACCCTGACCGTCGCCCTGCCCACTGCCTTGATCAGCGCCCTGCTGGCCAGCCTGTGGTTATCGCGTCGCCTGCGCACCCCCCTGCAGGATCTCACCCGCGCCGCTACCAGCCTGGCGGCCGGCAACTATCGTATCCGCGTGCCCGCCGGAGAAGCAGGCCCCGAGGTCACCACCCTGGCGCATGCCTTCAACGCCATGGCCGACCGGCTGGAACACACCGAACAGGTCCGCCGCCAGATGCTCTCTGATCTGGCCCACGAAATGGGCACCCCCTTATCGGTGCTCACGGCCTACCTCGATGGTCTCCAGGACGGGGTCGTGGACTGGAATAATGCCGCCCACACGATCATGGCTGACCAACTCACCCGCCTGACCCGGTTGATGGAAGACATCGACGATGTCTCCCGGGCCCAGGAACACCGGATCGATTTGGACCTGGCGGAGGAAGGGCTCGGGGATCTGCTCCATACCGCCGCTGCTGCCGCGGGGGAAGCTTATGCTGACAAAGGCGTCGATTTACAGGTCGAGACCATTACGGACACCGCCCGGGTGCTCGTGGACCGGCAACGCTTCGGCCAGGTGATGAGCAATCTCCTGTCGAACGCGCTACGGCACACCCCGGCCGGCGGGCAGGTCCGGATCGGCGTCCACCGACAGGGGGAGTCCACCGCGCTCATCCACGTCGCCGATGACGGCGAGGGCATCCCACCTGGCCAGCTCGGACACATCTTCGAACGCTTCTACCGGGGGGATGCCGCCCGCAGCCGGGACAACGGCGGGGCCGGTATCGGCCTGACCATCTCCAAGGCATTGGTCGAGGCCCACGGCGGCACTCTCACCGCCACCTCCCCCGGACCCGGTCGCGGAGCGGTGTTTGCCCTCCGCCTCCCGCTGTCCCCTCCCGACAGTGAGGAGGCTACTCGGTGACCACACCCTGCCCCGCGTGAGGGCCGTGCCCGCCACCCCTTGAAAATATACCCCGGGGGGGTATATGCTAGGCATCGCCCATCCCGCCGACCAGTAGGAGCTTTCCCATGATCACCTCCCCGCCCCGCCTCTTGCCGATGGCCTCCCACGGCTGCAGCTGTTGCGGACCTGCCTCACGTGCCGACACCGCCTCCATCCCTGCCGCCAGCGACTCGTCAGCGGGAGGGTCCTCCCCTAGCTACCAGGTCACCGGCCTGACCTGCGGGCACTGCGCGAAAAGCGTGACCCAGGCCCTTCAGGCCCTCCCCCAGGTCGACGACGTCCAGATTGATCTCGCTGCTGGTGGTGTTTCCACCGTCACCGTCACCGGTGCCGTACCTCCGGAGATGGTTCGCCGGGCCATCGAAGAGGCCGGCTACACCGTCTTATCCTGATCAGTTTTACCCATCATCTCGACCCTGACCGGGTTGAGCGGAAGGAACGTCATGAGCACTCCCCACCATTCCGGTGATCACTATGGTGATCACCCCGCTCCGGAAACAGACCACACCCACCACCCGGATCATGCCAGCCACGAACACCACGCAGATACCGACACCCACGGCCAGGCGATGCCCCACGATCACCCGCACTCCGCCCTGGACGAAGACCACCGCGTTCATGGTCACGGCGAACACGCCGGACACAGCACCGCAATGTTTCGGGACCGCTTCTGGTGGTCGCTGATTCTGTCCATTCCCGTCGTTATTTTCAGCCCCATGGTCGCCCACCTGCTCGGCTACCACCTCCCGGCATTCCCCGGATCCACCTGGATCCCCCCGGTGCTGGGCACGATCATCTTCGTCTACGGCGGAACGCCTTTCCTCAAGGGCGGATGGAACGAACTGAAATCCCGCCAACCCGGGATGATGCTCCTGATCGCCATGGCCATCACCGTGGCGTTTGTCGCCTCCTGGGTCACCACTCTGGGGCTGGGCGGTTTTGACCTGGACTTCTGGTGGGAGCTGTCCCTGCTGGTGACCATCATGCTGCTGGGCCACTGGCTGGAGATGCGTGCTCTCGGGGCCGCGTCCTCCGCGCTTGACGCGCTGGCTGCCCTGCTGCCGGACGAGGCCGAGAAAGTCATCGACGGGACCACCCGCACCGTGGCCATCTCCGAGCTGGTCGTCGACGACGTCGTGCTGGTGAGGGCCGGTGCCCGGGTGCCGGCCGACGGAACCATCCTCGACGGAGCCGCCGAATTCGATGAGGCGATGATCACCGGCGAATCCCGTCCCGTCTTCCGCGACACCGGTGACAAGGTGGTCGCCGGTACCGTGGCCACCGACAACACCGTCCGCATCCGGGTGGAGGCTACCGGCGGAGACACCGCCCTGGCCGGGATCCAACGCATGGTTGCCGACGCCCAGGAGTCCTCCTCCCGGGCCCAGGCCCTGGCGGATCGGGCGGCGGCGTTGTTGTTCTGGTTCGCGCTGATCTCCGCTCTGATCACCGCGGTGGTGTGGACCATTATCGGCAGCCCGGACGATGCCGTGGTGCGCACGGTCACGGTGCTGGTCATCGCCTGTCCGCACGCCCTGGGCCTGGCGATTCCGCTGGTCATTGCGATCTCCAGCGAGCGGGCCGCGAAATCCGGGGTGCTCATCAAGGACCGGATGGCGCTCGAGCGGATGCGCACCATCGACGTGGTGCTCTTCGACAAAACCGGCACTCTGACCGAGGGGGCGCACGCGGTCACCGGTGTCGCCGCAGCTGTCGGCGTCACCGAGGGCGAGCTGCTGGCCCTGGCCGCCTCCGCGGAGGCCGACAGCGAGCACCCCGTGGCCCGCGCCATCGTGGCGGCCGCGGCCGCCCATCCCGAGGCCTCCCGTCAGCAAATCCGTGCAACTGGTTTCAGCGCCGCCTCCGGCCGGGGGGTCCGGGCCACTGTCGATGGCGCTGAGATCCTCGTGGGCGGGCCGAACATGCTGCGCGAGTTCAACCTCACCACCCCGGCCGAGCTCACCGACACCACCAGCGCCTGGACCGGGCGTGGGGCCGGTGTGCTCCATATTGTCCGCGACGGTCAGATCATCGGTGCGGTGGCCGTCGAGGACAAGATCCGCCCCGAATCCCGCGCCGCCGTGAAAGCCCTGCAGGACCGCGGGGTGAAGGTCGCGATGATCACCGGCGACGCCCAGCAGGTGGCCCACGCTGTCGGTCAGGATTTAGGCATTAATGAGGTCTTCGCCGAGGTCCTGCCCCAGGACAAGGACACCAAGGTCACCCAGTTACAGGAGCGTGGCCTGAGCGTGGCCATGGTCGGCGACGGTGTCAACGACGCCCCCGCTCTGACCCGCGCGGAGGTCGGTATCGCCATCGGGGCCGGCACGGATGTGGCCATGGAATCCGCCGGAGTGGTCCTGGCCAGTGATGACCCTCGTGCAGTGCTGTCGATGATTGAGCTCTCGCAGGCCAGCTACCGCAAGATGATCCAGAACCTCATCTGGGCCTCTGGCTACAACATTCTCGCCGTGCCGCTGGCCGCCGGCGTGCTCGCCCCGATCGGGTTCGTGCTGTCCCCGGCTGTGGGCGCGATCTTGATGTCTGCCTCGACCATCGTGGTGGCCCTGAACGCCCAGCTGTTGCGCCGCATTGATTTGGATCCGGCCCACCTGGCTCCGACCGACGGGAAGGAGGAGAAGGCTGCTATGAGCTCTGCAGCCCCCGTCCGCTGACTTTCAATCCTTCATCGACTCCCCCATACACAACCTCCGAAAGGGAACCCCCATGAAGCGCACCATCACCATCGCCGCTCTCGCCTTGACCTCCATTCTGGTTTTGTCCGCCTGCGCAGATAACACTGAGGGAGAAAACACCGACACCACGACCATCGCCACTACGTCCGCCCCCGACACCACCGAAACGACCGGGGCCACCACGGATCCTGAGACAGAGACGGGGGCGGCCGGAGAGGTCTCCGCCGAGCACAATGACGCGGACATCATGTTCGCGCAGATGATGATCCCGCATCACCAACAGGCCGTGGAGATGAGTGAAATCCTCCTGGCCAAGGACGATATCCCGGCCGAGGTCATCGAGTTCGCCCAGGGTGTTATCGATGCCCAGGGCCCGGAGATCGACCGGATGAATACCATGCTCGAGACCTGGGAAGAAGATCCGGTCACCGGTGATATGGGTGAGATGGACCATGGCGGGATGAGTGGAATGATGAGCGAGGAGGACATGACAGCCCTCGAGGACGCCCAGGGCACCGAGGCTGCCCGGCTATACCTTGAGCAGATGACCGCCCACCATGAGGGCGCCGTCGATATGGCCCGCGATGAGGTCACTGATGGCCAGAACCCGCAGGCCATCGCTCTGGCTGAGCAGGTCATTGAAGATCAGGAGGCCGAGATCGCCGAGATGGAGCAGATGCTCAACGAGCTCTGAACAAGGACGTTCCCCGACCACCCCAGATGAGAAACACGACCATACAGCCATCGTGTTGCGCGGTCGTATCTAGTAACACCGTGGTGAGTATCGAGTAACGCATTGGTGAGTATCCAGTAACAGTTCGGGGGAGGATTCTGGTGACCGCGTGACTTCAGGGCACGCGGCGTTACCAGAGGAGTCTGATTGTGACTGACTACCGGGCGGTAATGGATCAAGTGCTGAAAGGCTGGTCTGTCCGCCAAATCTGTTCGAGTTCGCGGTGCTCGCACACCACCGTGCAAAAGGCTCGCGATTCGCTGGTGGAACACAACATCACAACCCGTGAGCAACTTCGTGGGGTTGCGGATCATGAGCTGGCGGACTGGTTCGTCGACGGGCGCAGCCATGCTCAGGGGGATTTCGTCCCGATCGATTTCGACGCTGTCGCCAAAGCGCGCACCGGGCGCAACAAGGTGACCCTGCAGGTGCTGTGGGGCCGCTACACCGCACAACCTGGGGGCACAGGCCAGCGGTACTACAGCTACGAGCGGTTTCGTCAACTTGTGGCTCAACACGTTGATGCAGCCGGGCTGACCGCCAGGATCACCCATGCCCCGGGCCATACGATGCAGGTGGACTGGGCAGGCACGAAGATGCGGTTGTTTGACCCCACCGGCGGACAAGGCTCGAAGGTCAGCATCTTTGTCGCCTCGCTGCCGTATTCGGGCATGGTGTTCGCCTGCGCGTGCGCGGATGAGCGCCAGGGAGGACCTGACCCCCTGTTGGTGGACATAGGCTAGCCCCGGTTGATAGCCGGAGGAAGGTAGTCTCAGTCCATGCCTCGTAAGTCCTACTCTGAGGAGTTCAAGCGCGACGCGGTCGCGATGTATGAAGACACAGACGGTGTGTCTCTTAACTCGGTTGCTCATGATCTCGGTGTTAACCGTGGCAGTCTCGCTGCCTGGGTTACGCGCTACGGCACGGGCAAAAAAGCCCGCGCAACAAAAAGCATCGGATTCAGAGCGGATCCGACAGCTCGAGAAGCAAAACCGGCTTCTTCAAGAAGAGCGAGATATCCTTCGCAAGGCGGCGCAGTATTTTGCGAAAGAGATGGGCTTGTGATCCGCTTCACGTTCATCTGGGACCATCGCACCGAGTTTTCGCTCACACGGATGTGCGACGTGCTGAAGGTGCAGCGATCTTCCTATTACAAGTGGAAAAAGACGCAGGCCGCGCGCCGTCAGCAGGGTTGTTGACGATGCTGTTCTTGGTGCTCGTATCCGCACTGTGTTCACCGACGAACACGGACTCTACGGAGCCAAGCGCATCGCCGCGGTGTTGAACGATTCTGATTCGGGGGCGCATGAGGTGGTCAATCACAAACGCGTTGCACGCATCATGAAGGCCATGGGCATCCAGGGGTTTGACGAAGAAACGTCGCGTGCGCACCACCGTGGCAGATGCTGGCCGCAGTGTCTTTTTCGGATCTTGTTCGCAGGCAGTTTCATGCCCCGGCGCCGAATCGCGTGCTTGTCGGCGACATTACCTACCTGCCGGTATCCGGTGGCGGCAATATGTATCTTGCCACCGTGATCGATTGTTATTCCCGCAGGCTGGTGGGATTTTCTATTGCTTGCCACATGCGCGTCGATCTGGTTATCGATGCGTTGGACTCAGCGCGGCGCGCCCGGGGCAGTCTGAAAGGAGCGATTTTTCATTCAGATCACGGCAGTGTCTATACCTCGAAGGCATTTCGCTCACGATGCACGATGTTAGGGGTGACCCAATCGATGGGGGCGGTGGGAACCAGCGCAGACAACGCGCTGGCGGAGTCGTTCAACGCGACATTGAAACGCGAGGTGCTGCACAACCGAAAAATGCTTCGACTCGATGCTGCACGCCAGACGGGACGTCTTCGCGTGGTGTGTGCGCTACAACCAGAAGCGCAGACACTCATGGTGCGATTATCTCTCGCCCATCGAGTTCGAAAACCGCACCTGCGGTAAACTCACCCTGACCGCATAAGTTCAATTCCCTGTGTCCACTTTCCCGGGGTCGGGCCCTTCTCATCCGCCGGTGGGGCGGTGACCTCGTCGAAACGGATGGTCAGCAGGCGACCAGCTCCCTCGGGGTGGTCGGCGGCTGTTTTTAAGGTGAATCCGGTATCCGAGATGCGGTCAACGGTGACTTTTCCGCTGCGCCCACCGACACCGGTAACGGTGCATACCGCGCCCTGGGTGATTTCTTTCGGACACCCCGTTAACGGGAAGTACTTGTCCATGTTCTGAATCAGTTCGCGGTGTGCCAGCGAGGAAGGTCTTCTTTTGCGAAAAGGGGGTAGACCTGCCGGTAGCTGGAGTAAGCCTTGTTGTCGAACTTTTCCAGGGCTAGATTGGTGGGTTCGAATGCTTGGATGGAACCACCGATGAAGTTTTGTTTTATCCCGCCGCCGGCGGTGTACGGATCCGACGACGGGAATCCGAGGGGGCTTTTCTCCCAGCCGGCTTTGGCCCAAAAGTCGCGAATCTTCCCGCTAACAGTGTGTACCCCGCCAGCAGGCGAGTAGTAGATCGATTAGTAGATCGATCCGTTCTGAAAGTGGTTGTACTTGCCTTTTCCGTCCGGGGTTGTCAACTCATCGGTGGTGGGATAGCCTAGCGGGCCAGTCTCCCACCCTTGGGCCGCCCACTTATCACGAATTCCACCCCAGATCTGGTGCGCGTCGGTGTTCGGCGACCAGTAGATTGATCCGCCCTGGAAGTGGTTGAACCGGCCCACACCGTCAGGTGTTTTCAACTCATCGGTTACGGGGTAGCCCAGTGCGGCGTTTTCCCACCCGAGATCGCCCCATTTGTCGCGGATGCGTCCACCCACCTGGTGGGCGGTGCCGTTGTCGACGTTGGGGTGCCAGTAGATGGAGGCGTCGCGTTGGAAGACCTGGAAACGACCGTTCCATGCAGCCACACTCTCCGGTGTGGTGGCATCCCCGAACCTGCCCCATCCACCAAGCCGGTGGTAGGTCTCCTCAATTCTCCCGCCGATCCAGTAGCCGTGGAACACTGCGGCCGAGGCGGTAGCCACCGTCATTGCACACACCATCACAGCGCCAGCGACAACAGCCGTAACCCGTGCACCGAGCCTCACGGCACACCACCTCACACACAGTAAATAACAACGCTTCTCTACGAAACCTTTGGACATCCGAAATACTAAGACACCCCCGGCAACTTCGCTCGGCAACCGGGAATATTTCTTTCCCCCGGCACACTTCCTCACATCCGGGAAGAACCTTCCACCCCGCCTACACTTGATCCCCATGAGCCCTACCCCCATCAACGGCCTGGAAATCCACCCCCTGACCCTCCACGAGGACAACCGCGGCTGGTTCAAGGAGAACTGGTCCGGCCAGCGTCTGCGCCCGGCGCAGAACAACGTCTCCTTCAACGCCCGGCGCGGCGCGACCCGCGGCATGCACGCCGAGCCGTGGGACAAGTGGGTCTCCGTCGCCTCCGGGCGCGCCTACGGCGCGTGGGTGGACATGCGCGGGGGCTCGCCCACCTACGGCGCGACCTGGGGCACCGAGATCGGCCCCGACACCGCCGTGTTCGTCCCGCGCGGGGTGGCCAACGGCTTCCAGGCTCTTGAGGACGCAACCACGTACACCTACCTGGTCAACGCCCGCTACAACCCCAACGGCGCGTACGCCTACTGCTCCTACCGCGAGATCGACTGGCCGCTCGAGCCCGCCGAGCTCTCCGAGGCGGATAAGAAGCATCCGCCGCTTGCCTGCGCCCCCACCGTGCCACCCCGCAAAATCCTCATCACCGGCGCGAACGGCCAGCTCGGCCGTGCGCTACGCAAGGTGTACTCCGAGCGCGAGGCGGAGTTTTGCACCCGGGCGGAGTTCGACATCACCGCTCCCCCGGAGCGGAATTGGAACGAGTACCGGGCGATCATCAACTGCGCCGCCTACAACGACGTCAACGGGGCGGAAACCGAGAGGCACGCAGCCTGGGCAGTCAACGCGGACGCGGTCGCCGGACTCGCCCGCATCGCCTCCGAGCACGACCTGACCCTGGTGCACGTCTCCAGCGACTACGTCTTCGATGGGTTACATACAGAGCACTCCGAGGACGAGCTCCCGTCGCCCTTAAGCGCCTATGGGGCGTCGAAAAGCGCGGGCGAAACCGCGGCACGGGCCACGCCGCGCCACTACGTCATCCGCACCTCCTGGGTCTTCGGCGAGGGCGAGAACTTCATGGAATCCATGGCGCGCCTCTACGAACGCGGCGTGCAGCCCAGCGTGATCATGGACCAGCGCGGCCGCCCCACCCACGCCGAGGACCTTGCCAAGGGCATCGCGCACCTTCTGGCCACGGGCGCCGAGTACGGGGTGTACAACATCACCTCCGCGGGCGATCCCGCCGGGCGCGACGAGATCGCCATGGCCGTCTTCGCCGGGCTCGGCGGCGACCCGGCGGACGTGCACCCGGTGACCACCGCGCAGTACGCCGCCCTCGCTGGACCGGAGGCGCCGCGCCCGGCGGAATCGACGCTCAGCCTGGACAAGATCACGGCAACGGGCTTCACGCCCTCGCACTGGCGCGCCGCGCTGGCCATCTACCTCGCGCTTCGGGGGGCCTAAACCGTGAAAGGCATCATCCTGGCGGGCGGCTCGGGCACGCGGCTCTACCCCATCACCAAGGGCATATCCAAGCAGCTCATGCCCATCTACGACAAGCCGATGATCTACTACCCGCTGAGCACCCTCATCAGCGCCGGCATCCGCGAGATCCTCGTCATCACCACCCCCGAGGACGCCCCCACTTTTCGACGCCTCCTCGGCGACGGCTCCCAGTTCGGCGTCATGCTGGACTACGCCGTGCAGCCCTCGCCCGACGGCCTGGCCCAGGCCTTCGTCATCGGCGAGGATTTCATCGGCGAGGATTCCGTGGCCCTCGTGCTCGGCGACAACATTTTTGACGGCTCCGGTCTGACGGAGGTGCTCGGGCAGGTCCGCGACATCGAGGGCGGCGCCATCTTCGCCTACGAGGTCTCCGACCCGCAGCGCTACGGCGTGGTGGAGTTCGACGACTCCGGCACGGCCCTGTCGATCGAGGAAAAACCCGAGCACCCAAAGTCCCCCTTCGCGGTGGTGGGCCTGTACTTCTACGACAACAGCGTGGTCGACATCGCCCGCCGCATCACCCCCTCGGCGCGCGGCGAACTGGAGATCACCTCGGTCAACGAGGCCTACCTGCGCCGCGGCGCCCTCACGGTGCACCGGCTCCACCGCGGCGACGTGTGGCTCGACACCGGCACCATCGACTCCATGAGCGAGGCGAGCTCGTACGTCGAGGTCATCCAGAAACGCACCGGGACCGTCATCGGCTCCCCCGAGGTCGCGGCCTACCGCGAGGGGTTCATCTCCCGGGAATACCTGCGCCAGCTCGGCGAGACGATGCTGAAATCCGGGTACGGGCGCTACCTCATCGACGCCGCACGGGACTAGGATTAGCCGCCGTGGCCACCGTTTCCGCTCTCCTGTCCGCCTATCGCGGCACCCCCGCCGACGAGCTGCGCACCGCGCTCGACTCTTTGCTCGCCCAGACCCGCCCCGCCGACGAGATCGTCCTCGTCTTCGACGGGCCCGTCTCCGACGAGGTCGCCTCGACCGTCCGGGGCTACGGCGACGCGGTGCGCGTGGTCGCGCTCGAACGCAACGGCGGCCTCGGCCCCGCGCTTCAGGCGGGGCTGGAGTCCATCGACTCCGACTATGTGCTGCGCCTCGACACCGACGACGCCGCCTACCCGCAGCGGCTGGAGAAACAGCTGGAGTTCATGGAGGCCCACCCCGAGGTCGCCGCCCTGGGTTCGGCCGTGACCGAGTTCCAGCACGAGGCCGAGCTGGGCGACCCCGCCGCGCTGCGGGTGCGGGCGCTGCCCGAGCACCACGCCGAGCTCGCGCGTTACGCGCTGATCAACTCGCCGCTCAACCACCCCTCCGTCATGCTGCGCACCGCCGACGTCACCGCCGCCGGCGGGTACAGGGGCGTGCACTTCATGGAGGACTACGACCTGTGGGCGCGGCTCATCGCCGCGGGCTACGCGCTGCACAACCTGCCCGAGCCGCTGACGCACTTCCGCGTCAGCCCCGCTCAGTTCGCGCGCCGCACCGGCCGGGGGATGTTCGCCGCCGAGCGGCAGATGCAGGCCAACCTGGTTCGCTACGGCCTGATCGGGCCGTGGCGCTCCCGCGCTAACCTGGCCGTCCGCACGGCCTACCGGCTTTTGCCCACAGCGGTTCTGACGCGCGTGTACGCCAAACTTTTCCACCGCGCGGGGTAACCTAATCGGTGCCATGAACGAGATTCAGGATTACTCAGACACCTGGCTGATCGTCCCCTGTTTCAACGAGGGGCCGGTGATCCAGTCGGTGCTCGAAAACGCGCGGGCGACTTTCCCGAACGTCGTCGCCGTCAACGATGGCTCCAAGGACAACTCCGCCGCGGCGATCCGCGCCGCGGGCGCCCACCTGGTCAACCACCCCGTCAACCTCGGGCAGGGCGCCGCGCTGCAGACGGGCATCGAGTACGCGCGCTCGCAGCCGGGGGCGCGCTACTTTGTCACCTTCGACGCCGACGGCCAGCACCAAGTCAAAGACGTCGTGCGCATGGTCGCCCGGCTACGCGAGGAGCCCCTCGACATCGTCGTGGGCACCCGCTTCGCCGGGCAGGACAACTCCCAGGTGCCGTGGATCAAGCGCGTGGTGCTCAAGACCGTCGTCTTCCTCTCCCCCCGCACGCGCCGCCTCGGGCTGTCCGACGCCCACAACGGCCTCCGCGCCTTTAACAAAAAAGTCGCCGACGAGATGAACATTCGAATGAACGGCATGTCCCACGCCTCCGAGATCGTCGCCATGATCGACGACCGCAACTGGCGCGTCTCCGAGGAGCCCGTGGACATCCTCTACACCGAATACTCCATGAGCAAGGGCCAGTCTCTCATCAACGGGATCAACATTCTGGCCGACGGCTTCGTCGCAAGGAGACTCCCGTGATCCAGATCCTCCTGCTGCTTGCAGCGTTCCTCCTCGCCCTGTACTTCTTTGCCAACCGCCGCAAGGCGAACGCAAAGGCGTGGGTCAAGGTCGGCTTCTTCGCCCTCGTTCTCGCCGCCATCTGGGCGATTCTGCGCCCCGACGACGTCACCGTCGTGGCCAACTGGCTCGGCGTGGACCGCGGCACCGACCTCATGCTCTACGTGCTCATCGTGGCCTTCTTCTTCACCACGATCTCCACGTGGACCCGCTTCCGCGAGCAGGAGCTGCGCTACGCGCGCCTGGCGCGAGCCGTGGCGTTGCAGAACGCGGTCGCCCCGGAATCGCGCACGCCGTAGCGTCTTCCGTCGTCCACCCCGACGTGCTCCGCGTGGATGGGGTGTGGGCGGTCTTCGGGCCGAGGTGTGAGATGTTCTCGTCGCGACTTCGACATGGGTCGGCTGGTACAACAACCGTCGTGTGCACTCGGCGCTGGGGTACCGCCCACCCTGCGAGGCCCATCAGGAATACACCGCCGCGAAAGCCCAAGCGGCCTAATCAACAACAATATGGCCCTCTACAAAACCCTGGGCTTGACAGGGCCCTCTACAAAACTCGAGGCTTGACAGGACCCCAAAACGTCACCAAGATCCGAAACCCGATACACCACTACCCAAGACTAGACCGGCAGATCCACCACTACCCAGGACTTGACCGGGGTGTACCCCTCCGATGTCAGAGATGACGATCAGGTTTCACCGTACTGAAATACAGTGTGGTAGACAAAGGTATGCGTGCGGCGACGACAATCAAGGCTGTTTTTTCCTTCGCGGTTTTTTCGGGAATTTTTGCCCTGTTGGCGGGTTGCTCGCCAGCAGGAGATGGAGGTCCAGCAGCTTCGACGGCACAGGACTGGTCGGAGTCAGGTAATTACATTGTCTCTTACGGCCCGGTGCTTGAGCCCTTTGGGAATAACAGTTCAAATAGCTACTACCTCCATGCACCTACAGGGCAAGAGATTGACCACGTGCAAGGCTCGGGTAGCTGGACTCCGGTAGCTCTCCCGACAAACGGGGGAAGCTACCTCTACTTCGCCGACTCAATACAACAGCACGGTCTGCACAACGGTTCCGTTGACATCCACGACTATGACCCCATTACGTATTTCAGATCTTCTCCCGAAGGCTCTATGGCGATTGCCATTGTCAACTCGTCGCAATCAGACACATTCGCCCACCAAGCAATCGTTCTGAAGGAAGATGGGGCCACTTCAACTCACGACCTCCCGTTAGTTCCACACTCTCTCGCTGTCGGTGAGAAACATGCCATCGTAATCGGATATACGCCGAACGGAACAGCTAGCGACAGAAGAATGTTTCTCTTAGATGCCGAGGGAAACGGCAGGGAAATAGCGTTTCCAGATGGCTACGAAGTCAACTCCCCTGATTTTAAGTATCCACACGTCAACTATCTGGGGGATGGGCTCTTCGAGATTCTCCAGGGACGAGTGGAGGGAAACCGAACTTTTCTCACTGCTTTCGAAGTCCGAGTAAGCGGGGACGACACGCTCGACACTGAGCAAGTAACCGAGCACGTCATGACACTCCATGAAGATTTTGCTGTCACTCGCACCCTGCAACGAGGCGAAAACGGGTTCATTGACAACGAAGGCAGAGTGTTCATCAATAGAAGGGATTCTGCAGATCCCGAGTTAACGGGAACGATTGAGGGATTTTCCGAAGAACAGTTCATTCCCGTGAATTCCGCTGGCTCCGACGCCAAATTCGCACTGAACCGAGGTGGAAAAATTGAAGTGAGGAGCTGGAACGCTCCGGAAAAACCGCTGACAACCTTCGATTACCACAGTGAAGCGTGTAAGGACTCGAGCTGCGGGATATCGTCAATCTCCGAGATTGGCTAACTGCAGATCGAGGATTCTTCCTCTGCTCATGACATGTACTTGTACCACGTCGTACGACCAATGCCGAGCCGGCGGGCCGCCTTTGCCTTAGGTACACCACCGGCCACCCACTGCTTGGCCTGTGCAACTTGGCAAAACACAGGCGGCCATGATGTCGGCGGCGGTTTGGGCGATGTCGCCATCCGCGACCGGATCATTCGGGTCGGCGAAGCTGTGAAGATCAGGCACTCGCCGTCATACACCAGTCACGTGCCCTCGGAACGAACGTCTAAGTCGGTGTGGTCGATGAGGGGCCACATCCACCAGGTGTGGGGTCCCCGGGGCGACTACTCACCACGCCGCCGACCTCATATTCGATATGCAACCGCTGAACCGAACTGCTTTACGGAAACCACCAAACGCATAGCCCAGCCACGTCAAACGCCCGAGCCAGGCAAGGTCTCCCCTTGCCCATACGCTCCCGTGTGTCTGATCTGATGTAGTTGGTCCGGTTCGGCTTGGGAAGTAGGCCGTGTTGGCGGCCTGTTTTAGTCCGTTTCAGCGCTGAAAATTAGGCCACTTCCCAATGTGGCTGTGACTGGTGTGGCCCCTTTTTTGGATAGGGAAAGGACCATGCCGATAACGATCCCCCAGTAGGTTTCTGTTCCTGAGAAATGTCCTGTTCAGAAGACCGAAATGGTAGCGGTGTGGTGAGTATCTGGTAGCGCCTGAGTGGGTACCCGGTAGCGGTATCTCACTCAGGCGTTGCCGGTTGTTATGCGTTGGTGGTCAGGCGCATGTTTGGTCCTTCGAGTGTGATGATTTCGGCGCCGGAGACGAGTCGGTTGAGGATTGACTCGGAGATCACGGCGTCGGGGATGGACTTGTACCACTCGTGTGGGGTGAACTGTGAGGTCACAATGGTTGAGACTTTGCGTTCCCGCCCGGCGAGGATATTGAGTAGTTGGTGCGCGGTCGCGGCGTCAACAGGTGTGGTGAGAAAGTCATCCAGGACTAGGACGTCGACGTCGTGGAGTTGCTGGATGAACTTCAGCCGTGTGGGGTTATCGGGGCGGAGGACTGCCAGTTCGGCGGCGAGCATGTCGGTGCGGTAGAACCGTGCGGAGTAGTCGTTGCGGCATGCTGCGGTGATGAGTGCTTGGGCGAGGTAGGTTTTACCAACTGAGGATTTGGTTCGCTCGTGAAACCGCGCGGTGCGAGCATCCGAACTGGTGTTCAATCTGGCGGTAAGAACGCTGCCGAATCAGCAGCGTCATCACCGCACGGTAATCCGTCATAAGCGGACTCCTTCCAGTACGAGCCGCACCCGAGTGGTGCGGCTACCGGAAGTATCACCTTGAGCGCTGTGAGCTGCTACCGGATACTCACTGAAGCGCTACCGGAAATTCACGACGCTGCTACCAAATAGCCGGTCGCAACAATGTCCCGCCTTCGTTTATTCGCGAGATCCGGGACGTGGATTTTTCAGGAAAGGACCAGAAAGTAGATGACGATCAGCATGACCACGATCGAAACTATCAGGCAGCTCGATGACGAGGGAATGTCCAGACGAGCGATTGCCAAAGCGGTAAACGTGGCGCGGGCCACGGTCGATAAGTACGTCAATCAGGAAGATTTCAGCCCCACCCCGCCGGTGACGGTGCGTAAACCCGGCTCGATCGTGCTGGGTGAGACGCTGTGCGCCGTGATTGATGGTTGGCTTGAAAATGATCAGCGCATGCCGCGAAAGCAGCGCCACACCGCGCGACGCATTTGCGACCGCCTCGTCGACGAGCACGGATATACCGGCTCGTATTCCCCGGTTCAGCGCTACGTCAAGCAGTGGAAACAGGACCACACATCCCCAGGGGATGGGTTCATGGAGTTGGAATGGTCACCTGGGGTCATCCAGGTCGATTTCGGCCAAGCCGAGGTCGTTATGGCGGGAACTGCTAAGGTGGTGCACCTTTTGGTGGTGACGTTTCCGTATTCGAATATGCGGTTTTGCAGGGCGTTCGCCGGAGAGACCGCTGAGTGCGTTATCACCGGCCTTTTGGACGTCATCGACACCGCCGGCGGGGTGCCGAGAGAGATGGTCTTCGACAACGCCACCGCCATTGGGCGCCGCTTGGGCCACCACCGTGGTGGAATCCGAACTCTTCGCCGCGCTCACAGGCGCACTATCGGACGAAGGCTCGCTACTGCAACCCGTACTCGGGCCATGAGAAAGGCAACGTGGAAAACGCGGTCGGTTTCATCCGGCGCAACCTGTGTGTGCCTGTGCCTGAAGTAGCCAGCCTGGCGGAGCTAAACGACTATCTCAGCTCCGGGTGCGCCGCGTTTGCCGACCAGATCCACTACAAAAAGTCGGCCACGATCGCGGAGCTATTACAACAGGATCAGCAAGCGCTCAAGGCGTGCCCGTCGGTGAGGTTTAACCCGGTGCGCTTCGAAGTGCGCCGCACCGATAAGACCGGGGTCGTCACAGTCGGCGGCAATCGCTACCTTGTGGGCCCTGCCTGGGCGGGAAGGCAAGTCACGGTGGAGCTATCGCATGACACCATCACCGTCTTAGACGACAACACCCGACGCATCGTCGCACTGCCACGAGTCTTCGGCACCACAGAGGAAACGGTGATCAACCCACTGAGTGTTTTGCCTTCGCTGGCGAAAAAGCCCGGGGCGTGGGCGAACTCACCAGAGGGTGTCAGGAAGTTTGTGTGTGAGGCTCTGATCCAGAAGGAGTTTCACTGATAATGACTACCGTGTCACCGAAGAAAGGCCATGACCCGAGCAGGGTCAACGAGATCAGCGCGAAGCTGATGGAAAACCCGGAAATCGCCGCACTGATCGGCGAGCTATCAACCTCCGTCGACGATGCCAGCGACCTGGTCAAAGGTCTATTGCAAGCCTCGATCAACGCGGGTCTGCAGGCGGAGATGGACGCCCATTTGGGGTACGGGCACTCAGATCGCGCGGCCAAAGCCCAGGTAAGCCCCTCAAACGGTGGCAATCACCGTAACGGGTCGTACACCAAAACTGTGGGCACCGGCTACGGCCCGGTGGACATCACAGTGCCTCGGGATAGAGCGGGCACGTTTCACCCGGTCATGGTGCCGAAAGGGGCACGCCGGCTGACAGAGCTCGATGACATGATCGTCTCGCTCTACGCCGGCGGAATGACGGTACGCGATATCCAGCACCACCTGGCATCGACCCTGGGGGTGGACATCAGCCCGGATACCATCAGTACCATCACCGATGCGGTCCTCGATGAGGTGATGGTGTGGCAAAACCGTCAGCTCGATGAGTTCTACCCGGTCATTTTCCTCGACGCGCTGCGGGTGAAAATCCGCGACGGTCACCGGGTGGTCAATAAAGCCTGCTACATGGCTGTTGGCATCGACATCGACGGGACCAAACACATCCTGGGACTATGGATCGCCGACAATGAAGGGGCTGCATTCTGGGCATCCGTGTGCGCGGACCTGGCGAACCGTGGAGTCAATGACGTGTTCATCGTCTGCTGCGACGGGCTCAAAGGCCTGCCTGAGGCCGTGGAAGCGACCTGGCCGAACTCGATGGTACAAACCTGCATCGTGCACCTGATCCGGGCCGCCAACAGGTGGGTGTCCTATAAGGACCGCAAATCTGTATCCAGCGCGCTGCGGCAGGTCTACACCGCACCGAACGAGGACGCCGCTTGCGCCGCCCTCGATGCCTTCGAAGCCTCGGAACTGGGGCGGAAGTACCCCCAGTCGGTGAAGGTCTGGCGTGATGCGTGGGAGAGGTTTATACCGTTTCTGCAGTTCCCGCCTGCAGCTCGCCGGGTGCTCTACACCACCAATGCCATCGAGTCGCTTAACGCTGAGCTGCGGAAAGCGACCCGCAACCGTGGCCAATTCCCCTCGGATGCTGCGGCGTTGAAGACGCTGTGGTTGATGGTCTGCAACATCGAGGACAAACGCGCCGCCCAACGCGCGAAAAAAGCGAAGCGGGCAATCGACTGCAACGGCTATATTGAAGGGGCGAAAACCTCAGGGTGGAAACAAGCCATCAACCAACTATCCGTGGCCTACCCAGACCGGTTCGCCAACTACTTGTAAACCAAGCCCCCGCACACAAACAAACGGACACTCTCACTCACCACTTCGCCGCCACATGCCGGACGCTGTCGTAGGCTATCTCGACGCAGCAGATGCGACAACCCGCAGAGAGTTTTTCACCCACGCCGAAACCACCGCCACAGAATGCGGATTCGACACCACCGTCACCGCTGCCGCGGCACTGCTGGAAACCAACGCGACACCGACCGGGCCACACCTCGGCATCGCCGCGCGCTACACCGCCCCACCACCAACGCAGCACGCGCGAGCGAATCTCACCACCTACGATCAGCTGCTCGCCACCAGCACCACCACACCTGATCATGAGGAGGAGACCTAAAATGAGCACCACCATCACCAACAACAAAGACCGCGTGGTAGCACTCGGCCGCCAGCTCTACCTGACCACCGCGGTGCTACGCGAATGCGCAGACCATGCCACCCCACGCCAGTGCGACATACTCATTGAGCTTTTCGAAGCTGAACTTGAATCCAGATCCGCATCTAGAGCGCGCCGCCTGCTACACCGAGCACGAATCCCGGTACGAAAAACTCTCGACAGCTACGACTGGTCCCCGGTGAGTCTGCCCGCCGACATCACCCGCGAACACCTCACCACCCTCGACTTCCTCAACGGATGTGAAGACCTCGTCTTCTACGGTGATGTCGGCACCGGCAAAACACACCTCGCCATCGCCCTGGTCACCGCAGCATGTCTCAGAGGCACTCCTGCAAGGTTTTTCACCGCCGCCAGCCTGGTCGACCATCTGCGCAACGCAAAACTCGCCGGCAAACTCGACAAAGAACTCGCAGCCCTCGGCAAAAACGAACTGCTCGTCATCGATGAACTCGGCTACATCCCAATCGACACCGACGGGGCGAGGCTTTTATTCCAAGCCATCGCCGATGCCTACGAACAACGCAGCCTCATCATCACCACCAACCTCGCGTTTTCCCAATGGGGCCACGTCTTCGGCAGCGACGACATGGCAGCCGCCGCAATCGACCGCATCGTCCACCACGGCCGCATGATCACCTTCACCGGCCAGTCCTACCGCATGGCAAACGCCCTCATGAAATAACCCAAAAACCCAGCAACGCCCAAACAGCCCAAAACCACGCCACCCCGGCCTAAAAAACCGCGCCGAAACGGCCTACAACAACTTGACAAAACACATCCCGCGCACGGCGGTTCATCCCGGCCAGACTATGGGAGTTTTCGAAGTGCCTCCGGCCTCCTCGCGGTTGGGGGCACGGCCCCGCCCAGCTTCACGAGCAGGTCACAAACGCGCGCCTAGTACCCGCGCCTGATCCATTCCTCTAGGTGGGGCGCCTCCGCGCCGATGGTGGTGTGCTCGCCGTGGCCGGTGCGCACAATCGTCTCCGGCGGCAGGTCCAGCACCCGCTTTTGCAGGGAGTCGATGATGGTGTCGAAGGACGAGTAGGAGCGCCCGGTCGCGCCCGGGCCGCCCTGGAACAGGGTGTCGCCCGAGAAGAGCACGCCCGCTTCCTCGGCGTAGAGCACGATCGAGCCGGGAGAGTGGCCCGGGGTGGATAGGGCCTTCAGCTCCGTCCCCGCGACCTCGAAGACCTGCCCGTCCGAGATGCGCTCGAAGTCGAAGTCGGGGTTCTCCGCCCGCCACAGCATGTCGTCGCCGGGATGGAGCAGCACGGGGGCGTCGACAAGCCTGCTGAGCTCGGGCGCGGCATCGACGTGGTCGGAGTGGCCGTGCGTCGCGATGATGCCCTTGACGTGGCGGTCGCCGACAGCGTTGGCGATAGCCTCGGCATCGTGGGCCGCGTCGATGACGTAGACCTCGGAGTCGTCGCCGACGATCCAGACGTTGTTGTCCACCTCCCATTCGCCTCCGTCGAGCTTGAACAGTCCGGAGGTTACGACGTTGTCAATCTGCAGTGCCATATGCCTAGTACTCCACCACGCTGCGCAGGACGTCGCCACGCTTCATCTTCTCGAAGGCCGACTCGACGTCGCCCGCGCCAATGCGCTCCGAGACGAACTCGGCGAGCGGGAAGCGGCCCTGCAGGTGCAGGTCGACGTAGGCGGGGAAGTCGCGTTCCGGCAGGCAGTCGCCGTACCAGGCGGGCTTGATGGAGCCGCCGCGGCTGTAGAGGTCGATAGCCGGGATGTCCACGTGGTCCGTCATGTTGGGAACGCCCACCATGACCATGCGGCCTGCGAGGTCCCGTGAATAAAAAGCCTGGCGCC
The DNA here is from genome assembly GCF_030408575.1 of Corynebacterium auris. Classification (NCBI taxonomy): domain Bacteria; kingdom Bacillati; phylum Actinomycetota; class Actinomycetes; order Mycobacteriales; family Corynebacteriaceae; genus Corynebacterium; species Corynebacterium auris. The sequence continues at coordinate 231,854 of NZ_CP047047.1, read as the reverse complement.
AGGTCGGCTGGATGCCGACGGCGTCGATGGTGACGTCCGCGCCGAAGCCGCCGGTGAGCTCGCGCACCGCGTCGACGACCTCGTCCTCCGACATATCGCGGGAGTGGATGGAATGCGTTGCGCCGAAGGTGTCCACAGCGGCGTCGCACTTGCGCTCGTCGATGTCCACCGCGATGACCGTCGAGGCGCCGGCAAGCGCGGCGCCCGCGACGGCCGCCAAGCCCACGCCGCCCAAGCCGAAGACGGCAACGGATTCGCCGCGCTGGATGTCGCCGGTGTTCACGGCGGCGCCGAGGCCAGCCATAATGCCGCAGCCGAGCAGGCCCGCGGCCGCCGGGTCGGCGGCCGGGTCAACCTTCGTGCACTGCATCTCGTGCACGAGAGTCTTTTCCGCGAAGGAGCCGATGCCGAGGGCGGGGGTGAGGGCGGTCTCGGGGGAGTCGGCAAGCGTCATCTGTGCGGACGCGTTGTGGGTGTTAAAGCAGTTCTTGGGGTCGCCCTTCTTGCAGGCGCGGCACTCGCCGCACACCGCGCGCCAGTTGAGAACGACAAAATCGCCGACCTTCACGTGGGTCACCTCATCACCCACCCGGTCGACGATTCCGGCCGATTCGTGGCCGAGGAGGAAGGGGTAGTCGTCGGCGATATCGCCGTCGCGGTACGCAAGGTCCGTGTGGCAGACCCCCGTAGCCTGCACCTTGACCACAACGTCCCGGGGGCCGGGGTCGGGGATCTGAACCTGGGCTATGTCGACGGGCGCGCCTTTTTCTCGGGAAATAATTGCTGACACTATCTCGCTCATACGCCCGAGGATAGTGAAAAACTAGGAGGCAGCAATCACGTTGGCCACGTGTTCGTGGCCGCGCTGGTTCACGTGGATGGGCAGGTTGCCAGGCCCGCCGTAGAAGTCGACGAGCCCGGCCCACATGCGCAGGTGATCGGGTGCGCACATGCCGTTGTTCGCCGTGGACGGCTTGAGGTCGAGGAACTCCGTACCCGTCGCGCGGGCGGCGTCCACCATCATCCATTGCGCTTGGTCTTCCCACTTGCGCACCGGCGGGAAGGCCGTCCAATCAGAGACGTTCGGCGCGATGTGGAACAGGCAGACCCGGTCGCCCGCGGTGACCTTGGGGTAGCCGACGAACTGGATGCGCGCGTTCGGGGCGGCCGCGCGGACCTTGTTAATCTGCGGGACCATGTAGTTGACAAAGTCGCGGCGCACGTCGGCGTCAGGGCGGGAATCGTTGTTGTACGCGTCGTTGAAGCCGGTGGAGATGATCACGCGGGCGGTGCTGGGGTTGAGGCCGCCGTCGTTGACCGCGCGGTCAATCTGGGAGGACAGCTGCGGGCCCCGGGAGATCGTCGTGGTCCCGCTGCAGGAGTAGTCCCAGGCCGGCAGGCCGAGCTTGTCGGCGGCGCGGCGGCCCCAGCTCGTCGGGCTCTGCGGGCACCAGGTGGTGATGTTCGAGGAGCCACGGGAGTCAAGCCCGAGCTTGCCCGCCAGCCACTGCGGGGCGTTGGGGTCGGCGATCACGGAGTCGCCGAAGATGACCAGGTTGCGCTGCTGTGCCTGGGCGGGGTGGGCAGCCAGGGCAGACAGGGCCACGAGTACGGCCGCGCTGACAACCGCGGCGGCGCGGCGAATACTGTTAACGGTCATTGTTGGTTCCTTCTACGTGTGTTCCGGGTACTGGGTATCGGCGGAAAAGGCGCGGGCGAAGCGTTCCCCCAGGGGCGTCACATCTGCCACTTAGGCACCACCCGTCACTCTAGACGATCGCATGAAATATTTTCCGCACACAAAGCGATTACACAAGGACAATCTCACAGGCTCGCCCGAGCGTTACGGTAGGAGCCGCCCAGACTACAAGTAAGGAGTTTTATGTCGTTCCTCTCACCCCTCTCACCCCTTCGCCGAGCCGCCTTCACCGCCTCCTCGTTCGCGAAATTCGTCGGCGCCATCGGCCGCGCGGGCATCCTCCACCCGGAGGGCAGCCTCAGCGCGCTCACCACGGCGGGGCCCACGCTCGCGCGCTACCGCTTCACCACCGCGCGCGAGGTCGAGCACGCCACCCACACGAGCCCGCAGCGCACGGCGCTTATCGACGACGACGGGGTGCTCACCTACGACCAGCTCGCCCAGCAGTCCAAGACCCTGGCCCGCTGGCTGCTCCGGGTCAGGGACGAGCGCGGCCTGGACACGCTGCGCATCGGCGTCATGGCGCGCAATGGCCGCGGCATGATCCTGCCCATGACGGCGAAGGGCTACGCGGGCGCGGAGCTCTTCCTCCTCAACGTCGGCTCCTCGCCCGAGCAGCTCGCCGGCACCTTCGCCGAGAACAACATCAACGTGCTCCTCATCGACGACGAGTTCGCCGACCGCATCCCGGACGGCATCGACGAGGTCACGGTGGTCTGGGCGCACACCGCGCACGAGCACGGCGAGGACGACACCATCCAGCGGATCGTCCTGGGCGGTGCCGACGACCTGCCCCCTCTGCCCACCTTCCCGAAGCACGGCAACATCGTGCTCATGTCCTCGGGGACCTCGGGCGTGCCGAAGGGCATCCTGCGCCCCGAGCCCGTCCTCCCCTTCGTCGTCGCCGGCTACCTCGACGCCGTCCCGTGGCGCCGGGCGATGACGGTGCAGATCACCGCCTCCATGTTCCACACCTGGGGCTGGTCGGCCGTCAACATCGCCTTCGCCGCCCGCAACACCGTGGTCACCCAGCGCATCTTCGACCCAGAAAACGTCTTCCGGCAGATCCAGAACTTCCGCTGCGACGGGCTCGTCTCCTCCCCCATCTTCTTCAAGCAGATGCTCGATCTGCCCGACAACGAGAAGTGGGACACCACGACGCTCCAGTTCATCGCCTCCGCGGGCAACGCGCTGACCCCCGTGCTGGTCGAGCGCACCATCGACCGCTTCGGCCCGATCCTGGCCAACTACTACGGCTCGACCGAGCTCGCCCTAGCGGCCTGCGCCAGCGCCGACATGATCGCCGAAGATCCCACCATCGCGGGGAAGATCCCCCCGGGCACCATCCTCAGGCTTTACGACGACGAGGGCAACGAAGTCCCCCAAGGCACCGTCGGGCGCATCTTCCTCACCAACGAAACCGCCCTGACCGGATACTCCAACCCCGATACCGAGATCGTGCGCATCGACGGCCTCGTCGATATCGGCGACCTCGGCTACGTCGACGGCAACGGCCACCTCCACGTCTTATCGCGCAGCGACGACATGATCATTGTCGGCGGGGAAAACGTCCACCCCCAGTCCGTCGTCGAAGTCCTCGAACGCATGCCCGGCATCGACGAGGTACACGCCGGCGGCGTCGACGACGAGAACACCTTCAAGCGCATCGCCGTCTGGGTGGTGCGCGCCGACACCGAGGACGGCCACTCGCTCACCGCGGACGCCATCCGCGATTGGGTGAGCGACAACCTGGCCGACCACTCCATCCCCCGCGACGTCAACTTCGTGGACTCCCTGCCCCGCAACGCCACGGGCAAGGTGGTCGCCCGCCATCTCCCGCCCTCGACCCGCGAGGACTGACCGGGCACCTGTGGTGTGCGTCACGTAGAATCGCTACGCAAACGTACACTTAAGGAGCCCCCATGAACTTCACCCCGAAAATGCTGCGCCGCTTCATGTTCCTCTGGCCGCCCTTTCTGGGCGCCGGGATCCGTGTCGCCGAGTTTGCGGACGACGGTTCCCGGGTCGTCGTCAAGCACAAGCTCACGCGGCTGAACCGCAACGCGGTGGGGACCGCCTTCGGCGGAACCATCATGGCGATGACCGACCCCTTCTTCATGCTCGCCTCGATGGCGCGGCTGGGGCGCGACTACCGGGTGTGGGACGTCGCGGGCGAGGTGCAGTTTGTCAAACCCGGCAAGGGCACGCTCACCGCCACGATGGAGATCTCGGACGAGACCTACGAGCTGATCCGGGAGAAGACGGCCGGCGGGGAGAAGTACCTGCACTGGTTCGACACCGCCGTCGTCGACGAAGAAGGCGATGTGGTCGCACGCGTGCGCCGCCAGGTGTACTACCGGCGCAAGCGCGGCAGGTAGCGCAGCGCTCCGCGTGCCCGTCAGCGCGGTGACACGGTCAATGTTCGGCACGGCCACCGCCGGAATGACGAGGTCGAAGCATTGCCGAAAACTCGGATTTTTGGCAAAACTCCAGGTAAAAGGCCCCTATGAGGGCTCATGATCGTTCGGGCGTGCCCGCGGTGCGGATTTCCGGCGCCCGTCGGGCCGCCCTCACTTGTGCTGCGGTGCAGCTGGGGTCGCCGGCCTTCTTTCACCACCGGTAAACAGCACGCTGCCGCTCCGCGTGCGCAGCACCCGTGGGTGTCAAGCGCCTTCCCCCGCCGATTTGCGGTGCGCATTCGCGCCGGATGGTCGGTGGAGCTCTGCTCTGCCGCGGCGCGGGAAATGAGGAAAACCCCAGCTAGAATGAACTGCTGCCCATTAGTTGGAGGGGCTGGTGCACGAGTAGGTGACATCTGATCTGGCTGGCCCTGCGGGGTCGGTCTGGAAGGATGTTACTATGCCCAAGCCCTACCCCCAGGAGTTCCGCGACGACGTGGTGCGCGTTGCTCAGAACCGCGAAGACGGTGTGACTGTCAAGCAGATCGCTGCCGACTTCGGTATCCACCCGATGACCCTGAACAAGTGGATCCGCAAAGCCGACGTGGAGGCTGGGATCACACCTGGCACGACCGCCGCGGCGTCCCAGGAACTGCGCGAGGCCAAGCGGCGCGTGCGTCTGCTTGAACAGGAAAACGAGGTCCTGCGCCGCGCGGCGGCGTACTTGTCCCAGGCGAATCTGCCGGGAAAAGGTGGTACCCGCTCGTGACCGAGCTCGCCGCTGACGGTGTCCCCGTCGCGGTGGCGTGTCGGGTACTTGGAATAGCTCGTCAGCCCTACTACCGGTGGCTGAAGAACCCGATCACCGACGCCGAGCTCGCCGAGGCGTACCGGGCCAACGCTCTATTTGACGCCCACCGAAAGGATCCGGAGTTCGGCTACCGCTACCTCGCCGACGAGGCCGAAGCCGCGGGCGAGAGGATGTGCCGGCGTACCGCTTGGCGGATCTGCTCCGCCGGCGGCTGGAAAAGCGCCATCAGCGAGAAAGGTCGGGGTCGGCACCGCAAGGCCGGGCCTTCGGTCCATGACGACCTCGTCGAGCGGGATTTCACCGCCCACAGTCCAAACGAGTTGTGGCTGACCGACATCACCGAGCACTAAACGGGCGAGGCAAAGCTCTACCTGTGCGCGATCAAGGACGTCTACTCGGGGCGGATTGTCGGGTATTCGATCGACTCGACAATGAAATCCCGGCTGGCAGTCAACGCGCTCAACAGCGCCGTCGCCAGGCGAGGCGACGTGACCGGCTGCGTTCTACACAGCGATAGAGGATCGCAATTTCGCTCTAAGAAGATGCAGATGGCGATCACCCATCACGGGCTGATCGGCTCGATGGGCAGGGTCGGGGCGTGCGGCGACAACGCAGCCATGGAGAGCTTTTTCTCGCTGCTACAGAACAACGTCCTGGATCGTCGACCCTGGGCAACCAGAGACGAGCTCCGCGCGGCGATCGTGCACTGGATCGAGCACACATACCACCGCCGTAGACGGCAAGACCGCCTCGGCAGATTGACCCCCATCGAATTCGAGACCATCATCAACAACGAGGCCCTTCAGGCCGCGTGACTAACCATGTCACCTATCCGTGCATCAGCCCCAGATCCGCTACTTGGCTTCCTACGGGGCGTCACGTCCTAAGCCCTCCAAGACGATCCACGCCTCGGCTGTGGTGTAGATGATTGAGAAGGGTAACTCGCTACCGTCTTCGGTGAACCAGAACATGACCGGGCCGTTAGTCCCGAAAACATGCTCCTCCGGGAGATTTACCGGCGCGCCGGTGAGGATTGTGGTCTCAGCAATTACCCGCGCACCTGTCTCGTCCATGTTGGCCGCGAACTGCTGGCGGATGTCCGCAACCGCCGTAGACGTACCCAGAGCGTTTGGGATTGAAGATTCGTATGTGAGCTGCTGCGCCGGGACGGTGATGTGGGTGAGCGGTCGTTGAAGCTTTTTGTCCTCCGCTCCCCTCCGCCATCGCGCCTCGTAGTGCCGCGTTCTGGCGAGGAGCTCAAACCCTTCGAGCTCCGCTGGGGCCTGCTTTAACTCGGCGAACCAGGCTCGGATTGGAGCGCCGCCGGCCGTAGTTGCGCGCATGGGCACCGCGGCGACAACCGCATCGCCACAGTTCACCACCGTTGCTTTGCCGAGGTGGACTCCCCAGACCTCGGAGCCGTTGTACGCCGTGAATTCCTCTGCGAATGGGGCGAGAGTTTCATCCCACCGCAGCAGCCCTGTATCAATCTTCACAGTCACCGAAGAGGCAGTGCAGCTCACGTCGGCGAGAGAACGCAGGACCCGCGGCGCACCCGGCCGGAGCGCCTCGCCCGGCTCGAGGCCGAGAACCTCAGCCGCAATCTTCAGCGTCGTCGGGTCGAACGCCGCTACGCCGCCGTTAAGGGTGAGCGGCGCGACTGCCCTGTCGGAATTACCTGGCGTCGACATTTCTTCTCCTTCTTAGCGCCGCTTTTGCGCCTGTCCTCTTTGGTCTGTCACGGCATCTCGATGATCCGTTGTCCGCACCAGCCTCGCCTGTAATCAGCTCAGCTCGGTTCCTTCGCAGAGGTGGTCATTCTCGAATCGAAGGCTCACTCCGCGCTGGTGTCGACGGCCATCACCGGGCGAAGCGGCACTACCTTGCGCCACTTCTCCGGCAACTTCTCGTAGTTCGCGATGACTAAGGCAGCGAATTCGCTGCCCCCGATCAAACGGAGTCGGGCGTTCTGCCTTTCAATTATTTGGGCGTCCCGAGTGAAGCTCCCAGTGGTGACGAACAAGAGTGAGCTCCCCCAGCCAACTCCCACCAATTGCTGGACGTCAGGTGCCGTTACGGATCCAATTATTTGCTTGTACTGCACCATGATCTGCGGCGGCTCCACGCCCAACGGGTCTTTGTGCGCAATCACGTCAACCCCGCCGTCTCTGCTGTACGGAGTGACCCGGGCGCGGTACCCGAGAGCGCGGAGCACATCTGCGGTGAGGCTCTCGAACTCGGCTGGTGTGATCTCTTTACTCACTGCTTCGAGCACAAAGTCCCCCGTCGCCTGCTCGATGCGAGCGGCATTCGGCATCTCGGGGGTCGGCTCGTCCGAGTCGGCGACATCAGCGACGGGCTGCGCCTGGGGAGTTGTCACCCGGTCGCCTTCGAAAACCGCGAGAATTTCCTGCTGATGGCGTCGCACGGAAAAGAGCGTGACCGCTGATCCCAGTTCATACAGCGCACTCTGGCTGAACTCGTTGCGCGCTACACCCGTTTTGAGCCACTCAACTGGACGGCGGTGACGGTGGAGCGGCGCATCTGACTCGTAGTAGTACTCACCTGAGATGCGACCGATGTTGATGGTGCTGTCAGGCCTGTAGGGTGCAACAACCAAGTCACCGGGTTCCATCACGTGAGCGAACCGGTAGACCACGCCGGCATGAGTACTAATGCGTCCCGCAGAGTCTTCCGGGTGCAGGCGGGCCAGCTCCGCCTTGATTGCCTCTCGGCGCCTCGCCAATGCCCTCAAGTCTCCCAGCTCATCCCACCCGATGCTGACAAACCCCTGTTCGAGAAGCTCTTCCTTCAACGCGTTGTTATGAAGCCCCCAGATGTGAATTCCCACCAGTGCCCTTTCTCTCGCCAGCCGTTTTTACTCCTCCTCAGCCCCCCAGCACGCAGCGACCGATGAGTGCGTCGACTTTGCGCACGTCGAGGCCGCGGCCGATCTTGATCTTGATGCACCCGGCGCGTGTCCACAGCTCAATCTCGGCGTTGAAGTCGAGCGTGCCGGCATTCTCCGTGGACCACATGTTGATCGAGGAGTACGGCAGCGAGTACATCTCAACTTTCTTGCCGCGGATGCCCTGGGCGTCGCGGACGATGAGTCGGCGGGTGGTGAAGATGGCGCTGTCCCGGTAGGTCTTGAAGGCCACGATCGGTTCCTCGCCGGGCACAACGATCTGGCGGAAGTCCTCCGGGATGGGGGCCTCCGCCACCAGCGTCCATTCGGCGATGTTGCTCATTTCCATTTAGTTTTTCCTTTCTCCGTGGGCGCTCGCCCAGCTCGCGCTGCGGGGGCATCCTCGATCAGCTTGACCAGTGTATCGGTGACGAGGAAGAAGGTTCCGTGGTTGGCACCGTTGGCGACCAGGCCGTCCCACGTGCGCTCGCGGTTGGCGAAGACGACGAACCACGTCATGACACGGTTGATGTCGAAGTATTCGACCTCGGCGGGGTTGCCGATGACGGCGAATTCCTTGCAGTCCCGCTGGCAGCCAGCCCCGCGGAAGCCGCAGAGGTAGACGGCATCCCCGGTTCCGTAGACCAGCCACCCCCGTATTCGAGCGAGCTGAGGGGGTCGGCCGGGGCCGCCGGTTGCCGCGCAGGACAACCACACCGCCGGGCCACTCCTGTGGCTGATCCTCGGGATATGTTCTGGCCATGGTGAGAAGCTAACCCGCGGCCCCGACACGCGGCCGTCCACGTTCGAACGCGTTAGCGCCCGGCGACGTCGCGCATCTGCCGGTCGAGTGCACCGTTGAGCATCGGGTTGAACAGGACGCAGCTCACCGCCGCGAGGTAGAGGCCCTGATCGGCGCCCACGAAGCGTGAACTCGTCCCAGCGTTGCTGTGGGCGCACTCCTTCAGCTGGCGGTACGGGCTTCCCGGAGTGTCCCAGGGGACGGGCACGCTATACGGCAGCATCTGAATGGCCTCGTGGGCGTAGGGGCTGATCCCCGACATCGGAGCATGTTCGGCCGCGGCCACAGGCGCGGACAGGGTGAATAGAGCGGCGGAGGCAGCAGCAGTTTTACGGAGGAAACTCATGGCTGCAGGTTAGTCTCTGCGGTCCAGTCGCCGGGCAGAATTCGTTGCGTGAAGTACGGCCCCGGGTTGAAAACCTCGCCGGCGCCGTTTGCGCGGCACAGCCCCGCGTAGGCTCGGTGCCGATGTTTCTTCTCAGGAGACCCCCCGGAAAACTCCTCATGAACTGCTCCCCACAAGTCGGTAACTGATTTCTCAGTCCAACTAATGGGGAGCAGTTCACCAACCAGGGGCAATGGGGTTTTGCTGTGCGCCGACCGGGAATCGAACCCGGCACAAAACCTACCGTCTAGGCGGCGCTATCGTGCTGTTCAGGCGAAGCAGTCCTCGGGTGCTGCTACGAAGTCCGCGAGTTCAATGCACGACTCATCGCCATCAACAAGTTTGATGTTTTCGCGGACTACCGCGAACAACTCATCCAGTGGCTCGTTCGGGGCAACGCGCATTGCTTCCACGAGGTAGTCATAAATCTCGTCCGCGGCCTCTTGCCCGTAGATGAACTTGAGGAATGCTTCATCCACCTTCGGGCCGTGCGAGGTCACGTAATCGGCAAGATCGAACGCAGACTCAAACTTTGGGACGCTCACACGATCACCTCCTAACTGGGTATCCGAATGGCTGAACTGGAACGCTGTCGATAAGAGTGTACCTCACCCGAATCGTTTCACCACCTACTTCCCCGAGGAAGGATAGTTTGAAATCGTGCGCCGACTTCCATTCGTTTCCCGCTCTGTCAGCGATGAGAGTAGCTGGTGCGCTCCATACCTCTGCCTCTCCTGTTTCCAGAATGTCCCGGATGGCGTCGACGATCTGCTGGTCGCTCCAGTCATCCGGAAACTTCGTCCCCGCTGCCGTGCTTCCTGCTTTGTGCCCGAACCTGTTGTCCAGCGAATAATCACCCGGCGCGCGCCTGCTCGGCGCCACCCGACTGCGTCCCCACGGTGGCGCAGTCGTCCACCCGTAAAGCACATGCCCGGGCACCTGGTGCAAATCCGGAAGCGGTACTGTCATCGTCTCCCCACTCGGAAGCGTCACCGTCCTCTCCGGCTTTCCTGTGTAGCGCGGCACCGTGACCCCCGGAATGTCCGGGAACCGCACCTGCGATTGCACGATGCGCGACCGGCGATCCAGATAGTTTTTCCACTTCCTGATCAGCTCGCCCTGGTCCCCGCCATCCTTGGTCGCCTTCTTCCATGCTGACTCCAGCTCGCGATTGACCCGCGGCAACGGAGCACTCTGCCCGCCGACCTCCATGCCGACGCACCGGCAGTTGTCGTGGAACCGCCTCGACCTCGTCATTCCGACAGTGTCCTTGCTAAACACCGCACCACGCGACGCGATCATCAAGCACCAGTTGCAGGCCCCCGGCTCCGGAACACGCGCAAACCGCATTCCCGGCGCGATGTTCCTGGCGACCGTCTCACGTGCCGGTAGCAGCACCACGCGGTTGAGCGCTCCGGTGAGTTTCTGCATCGTCTTGGCATTGAACTCGTCGAGTCCATCGGTGTTTTTCTCGACCATGAAGTGCTTCCAGTCCGCGTCAGACATCCGCATGGCCGCGCGGAACGCCGCCGCCGCTTGGTCGTAGCCAACTGGATCCGCAACTTCCGGATACGCGAGCCCGGCCAGCGTTTCGTCCAGACTGCGCTGCAGAAACAGATAGTCCGCCGCAGCGTATGCGGCTTGTTCACCGTAGATCGTCGCGATCGCTGTGAACGGCTCCTCAAGCAACGCGCGTCGCTCGACAAAGCCCGTCCCGTCAGTCGTATCCCACCACGCGAGCCAATCACGCAGCGCCAATTTCTCGATTCCGCGCAGAGTCGCGACGTATATCCGGCGAGCTTCAAGAAAGTCCATCTGTCAGCTCACCCGCCATCCGGTCTTCCGTGATGGTGTCCCGTCCTTCCGCTGCACCGGGCGCTGAGGTAACCATGGAGGCGCGCTCGAGTGCCTCAACGCGGCGCACCTCGGCTTCCATGACGCGCTGCTCCTCCGGCGTGTAGCCAAGCCGGTCCCACACGACCCGCGAGTTCTTCGGGGCCACACCCGCCTGCACCTGCTTGACCATCGCGTCCGTCGTCGCCGCAACCGTGGGTGTTGCCGGGTCACCCCAGCGCACACCCACCGGCGACGCATCCGCAAAAGTCGTCCCCGCAGTAGCCGCACCGGCAAGACGCCCGACATCACCCCACGCGCGGCCAAACGACTTCTGACGCCGCTCCGCCCGCTTCACCAGGCGCGCCTCCATCACACGGATCGCGTCAGCCGACGTCGTCTGATCACCACGAAGCCCGAAGTAGTGGCCCGGCAGGCCCGCCTCGCTAGCAGCCAACTGCGCCAGCCCCTCGATCTGCTCCAAGAATGGTCCCGCGGGCGGGGGCTTGAATTCTCCCAGCTCCGGGGCCTGCTCGTCTTCCCCGCTCGTTCCAGTCGCCCACATGCGGCCCACTACAACCTGCCACGGCGACATATGAGCACCGTCCGGGGAGACAAACGAGTCCCGGTCCAACCCGATCGCATAACGCTGCGGGGTGGAGAAGAACTCGCGGATGATGTCCATCGCTATCAGCGTGTGCACCGCGGAATCGGTGTATCGGCGAAGCGGCGCCGTAATCTCCGACTTCCCCCACCGCGCCCCCGTGCGGGAGCGGTTGACGAACGGCACCAGCGGCGCCGCCCCAGCCCACGCGGCGGCCAGGTCAACGAAGTCATCACCGTCGACGAAGTCCGTTGCCAGCAAAGCGGGCTTCGCGAGGAAACTCGGCGTCTGGGAGCCAACCGGACTACCCGGCGCGCTGCTCGCGTCGCTGTCGGAGTTCGTCAAGAGCACTTCCCTCCTTCTCCACGACGTCCGCCAACCGTGCCGAGAGCACGGCGACGTCGTGCGGCTGGTCTGACTCGTCGATCTCGAGAGCCAGCCAGTCACGCAGCGCCTGGTACGTCGCCAGCGCCTCATTGGTCGACGCCGCCTCGAAAACCGAGGCCAGGCCCCGCGGGCTAACCTCTACCCCGTTGGTCCCGGGCTGAAGTTCCGGGTAACGCTCCGGAGGGCGCTGAACCCGCTTTATACACTTATCGGAGCACCACTTCCTCTGGCGGCCGAGCAGCGGCGCCCGGCCACGGCGACGCCTCCACCACCCTCAACATCTACGGCCATCTCTGGGACGAAGGACTCGACGCCAGTCCCCACGCCCTAGACGCACACCTCACCGCCGAGCATGAACGCGAAGCCCGGCACGCGGCGCGGCGTGCAGAGAAAACTGCCAGGCGCGGAGCTATGCGTGCGGTGCCGGCCGCGGGCTAGTACGCCTTGTTTATCCACAGGCTTTGGACATTCGCGAACCGTCTCTATGTAGCGCGAACGCGGAAAATGGCAGGCACGTGATTCCGGGGCCTCGTTTGAACAGGCCCCCTGAAATTCTTGTCAGAAGAGTGACACCTTTGGTGGAGCTCTACTTCCTTCGCGGTGCGATTGTCTCCACCGCCAAGGTTGAGGCGATTGACCCGCGATCACCTCTAACCGTGAAGGGAGGTGAGACCGAAAGTGCCTAACGAATCGGAACCCCAGAAGGGTAAGAGGAGGGCCTGGCCCGCGATGCGTGAAATCGCGAGCCGGCCGGGGTGCGGCTGGTGGCCATGTACCTTGCTGACGGAGTTCGCAAGGCTGTCGAGCGGCTGTCCAGCTAGCCTCACAGAACACCCGCATTAGGTTGGCGCCGGTGCGGGGGTTCCGCCTTTTTGGGACATGGCGGAGTGGCTCATGTCGGCTTCCAGCATATCCATCTCCGACGGTGCGTGTGGTAATCGCCGTAGCGGTTCCTCAACTTATAGCGCAATTACTGACGGTCCTCGGCGATCACCTCAACGCTCAGTCTGTGCTCGGTCGGTGCTCGGTAATACGAGAAACTTCCTGGGCTTTCTCGGGACAACTTCCCTGCGCGGTGAACGAGTGAAACCCCAGCTAGAAACGCTGTCTAGCTGGGGTTTTGGTGGAGCCACCTGCGAGAATCGAACTCGCGACCTTCTCATTACGAGTGAGATGCTCTACCGACTGAGCTAAGGTGGCCGGAACGCCTGCGCAGGGCAGTATGTCCGCGCCATAGCTTAACCGAGGGGCACTGAAAGTGTGAAACCCGCAGGTTACTTGACGTTACAGGCCTGGCGGATGCGCCCGAGCATCCCGTTGAACGCGATAGTCGGCTGCACGTTCTGGTCCAGGCTTTCGCGGCACTTCGCAATCGCGTCCTGGCACGCGACCAGGCCCGCGAGATCCACCCGGGCGGCGATCTCGGCGCTCAACCCCTCGAAATCCGGGTGGGTCAGCCCGACGTCGGCGCCGCTTTTGAGCACCATCGCGTCGCGGTACACCCCCGCCAGGTCCACGAGTGTGAGGTCGAGGACGTCGCGGCCGCGGCGCGTCGAGCGCTTCTTTTGCCGCTCCTCGAGCTCGCGTAGTGCCGCCTCGCTGCCCCGCAGCGCCTTCGCCGCCCCCTTCCCCCTGGCGCCGACACCGACGGCCTGCGCCAGCTCCACGCGCTCCTTCTCGTCCTCCTCGGCGTAGGCGGAGACGGCTTCCTTCTTCGCCGTAGCGACGAGCGCCCCGACGGCCTGGAAGGCTTGGTCGCCGTGGAACACCAGCTCGGCGAGGTTGATCGCCTGCGCGCGGCGCGCCTGCACGTCCTTGTTCCTCACCAGCAGGCGGGCGCGGCCGATGTGGCGCAGTGAGGCGGCGGCGGCGAGGTGGGCGTCGTGAAGCGATGCCCCCTCTTCCTCGGTGAGGATGCGCACAATCTCGTCTTCGGAGGGGGCCGGGATGTAGACGTGGCGGCAGCGCGAACGCAGCGTCTCGGAGAAGTCCTCGGGGTCGGTCGAGGGGGCGGAGAGGATGATGACGGTCTTCGCGGGCGGCTCCTCGACGGTTTTGAGAAAGGCGTCGGCGGCTTCCTCGGTGAAACGATCGGCGTCGTCGATGATGATGACGCGCCAGTTCGCCACCGTGGGCAGGCGGGCGGCCTGGTGGACGATGTCGCGCATCGCGTTGGCGCGGATCACCAGCTCCTTGGGCACGACGTGGACGATGTCGGTGTGCGAGTCCGCGAGGGCGTCGCGGCAGCCCTTGCAGCGCCCGCAGCCGATCTCCTCCGGGTTGGTGCACACGAGCGCGGCGGCGAAGGCCAGGGCTGTCGTCGAGCGGCCCGAGCCGGGCGGGCCCGTCAGGAGCCAGGAATGCGTCATCGCCCGCGGGTCTCCGATGCCCCGGGCGGCGGCCGCGGCCGCCATGATGGTCTCGCGCACCCGCGGGGTGTCGGCGAGCCTGTCGCTCACGCTCCTCAACGTCACATCAGACACACTACTTGTTCCCCCGACACGCGGACCATCCCATTAAGGTAGGTGGGCATGGACAGACTGTGGCGCGGCCTGAAGTGGCTCTGGGGCACCTCGTGGCCCCTCTACGCCGCCACCGTTCTGGGCACCAACGTGCTCGGGGCGCTGGCGATCATGCTGTTCATCCGCTTCTTAATCCCCTTGCCCGAGGTGGAGTCTCTCTCCATCGCCAGCAACGGGGTGGGCTTTGTCGGCCTGACCTACCTCGTCGTGGCCGTCATCCTCGGCGCCGCTGTGACCTTTTTGCTGTTCCGCCCGGTGTTGGACTGGCAGCGCAACCCCGACGACCACGACCCGAACATGGTGCGCAACCTCGTGATGCGCATCCCCGGGCTGCAAACGTGGGTGGTTGTCGCGGTGTGGCTCATCGGCATCGCTATCGCGGGCGTTATCGCCTCGGGCATCAGCGCGCGCCTCACCGTCGTCGTCGTCGTGTCCACCCTCATGGCCTGCGTCATCGTGGCCATCCTGACCTACATGCAGGCCGCGCGCCTCGTGCGGCCCATCGCCGCCAGCGCCTTGGCGCGCCGCTTCGAGGACTCCACCCTGGAGCCCCCCATCGCCGCGCGGCTCTACTTCACGTGGTTTACCACCACGGGTATCCCGGTGCTCGGCATTCTGCTGCTGATCTGGGCGCAGCGCAACAACTACTTCACCAACACACCCGGCGAGCTCATCCCCGCCGTCACGGCGCTGGCGGTCACCGCTCTCGTCACCGGCATCCTGGGCACGGCCTTTTCCATCATGAGCGTCGTCGACCCGATCAAGGAGCTGCAGGAGGCGATCAACCGGGTCCGCCGCGGCCAGTCCGACACCCAGGTGGACATCTACGACGGCTCCGAGATCGGCGTACTCCAGGCCGGCTTCAACGAGATGATGCGCGGGCTCAACGAGCGCCAGCGCGTGCGCGACATCTTCGGCCGCTACGTCGGCATCGAGGTCGCCCAGAAGGCGCTGGAGGAAAAACCGGAGCTCGGTGGCGAGGACCGTAAGGTCGCCGTCGTGTTCATCGACGTCATCGGCTCCACCACGTTCGCCGTCGACCACACCCCGGAGGAGGTCGTCGCCGCGCTCAACGACTTCTTCGAGGTCGTCGTCGAGGTGGTCCACCGCAACAAGGGAGTGATCAACAAGTTCGAGGGCGACGCCGCGCTCGCAGTCTTCGGCGCGCCCATCGCGCTTCACGACGCCACGTCCCACGCCCTCCAGGCCGCCCGCGAGCTGCGCCAGGAGATCCTCGGCCTGCAGCTGCAGGCCGGCATCGGCGTCGCCTCCGGCCACGTCGTAGCCGGCCACATTGGCGGCTCCGACCGCTTCGAGTACACCGTCATCGGCGACGCCGTCAACGCCGCCGCCCGCCTCACCGAGCTGGCCAAGGACACGCCGGGCCAGGTGCTCACGAACGCGACCACGCTGCGCGCCGCCAACGAGGTGGAGCAGCAGCGCTGGACCCTGATGAAGTCCATCGAGCTGCGCGGGCGCAACCAAATGACGCAGCTGGCGCGCCCCGTGCGGGCGACGCTGGCGGACAGGTCGTAGCTTCCTACCTAACTTCCCACCCAACATAACAATTGGGAAGTTAAGTAGGAAGCTGGGTAGGAAGCTATTCGCGCAGGCGGTAGCGCTGCTTCGGGCTCCTCGCCGGCTCCGTACGCTCAACGGTCCCGTCCCGCATGAGCTCATTCAGAGCCTTTTGCACGGAAGAGCGGCTCAGGGTAGTGGCAGCCACAAGCTCGGAGGTCGACGCCGACGCCATCCCCTCCAAGTGCCCCCGCACGCGGTCACGCGCGGTCCCGTACTGCTCTCGTGGTGCCACGCGTCGGCGAGAAAACCGCACCGTGAAGCTGTTCAGAGTGTTGAGGTATTCCGGTGGGGGCATGAGCGCCTTGGCCAGGGCGTTCTTCATGGTGTCAATGCCCGTCCCGCGGTTCTCAGCAACGGCACCCCCGCCGGGGAACCTAACGTCCTCCAGCAACGACGCTATCCGCTGGTTTCGCGTAGAGCTCACGCCTGGCTTACCGAGGTTGTGGAGGGTGACGCCCCCGTATAAGCCTCCCGGGCTTGAAATCTCCAACCTGTCCACGAACATGCTGATCTGCACCGGGCTGCCCTGCGAATGCGGCGAATAGTCTCTGTGCATGAGCGCGTTAACCAGCGCTTCGCGCACCGCTACCTCGGGATAGTCGGGAACGTCGCGCCGAAACGCTCCCTCGATCATCGCCCCTGTCCTCATATTGCGCTTGACCGCTCTGAGCGCTTGGGCCACGATGTCGGGAATGCTGCCCGTGATCGTCTCGGAATCCACGAGCCGCTCCCCCTCCGTCACCTCGCCCTTTCGGGTTCCGGGAAAAACAGCAAACGTCACCACAAGCCGCGGGTAGAATTCCTGGGGATATTCGCCCATCACCAGCAACGACGCCAGCGTCGGGGATCCCTCACGGATCAGCCCTAAGCGCCGAAGTGCCGTGTCGCGCCCCTGCGCGAACGTCTTCGGGCGCCGTTCCTCGTGCACCCGCAAGAAGCCCTCGAGCATCTGCGGGTCCAGGTGGCCTTCCTGAGCCCCGGCGACCGGCTCTTCGTCCCACTTTGGCTGCTTCTTCTCCTCTAAAAGCCTGTCTACCTCGTACCTCGACAGCCGAACGTCGCCGTCACCGGTTCGGATGTAGCTCCCGTTGTACAGGCCCTGCTCCGTGACCTAGCAGGGTTTATCACCACTCACGCTCTCCCCGATGGTGGCCGCCAGCAGAATCGTTCCCTCGAACGGGACGAGTTCGATCCGCGGGCGAGCTGGCGGTGTCACCTGTTCACACCGCTGCTCGAGCTGGTCCTGCGCTTTCCGAGCATCGAAGTCGCGCACCGGCGTAAAGCCCTGTTCCTCGCTCACACCCGCGATAATGAGCCCGCCGTTACCGTTGGAAAAAGCGCTCAAGGTTTCCCGGATGCTCTTCCCGATACCGCTTTTGACTTCGACCGATTGATGGTCGGTACCGATCACCCTCAGCTTCTCGATGATCTCCTCGAGCTGGACCGCTTCCATGTGCATGCTCCCCGCAAACGTAACTTCCCACCCAACATAACAATTGGGAAGTTAAGTAGGAAGCTGGGTAGGAAGTTCAGTGAGAAGCTAGCCCCGCAGGCCGTCGGCGAGGAGCAGCTGCCCGACGAGGCCCGTCGCGGCGCACAGCGCAGCCAGGAGGCGGGCCCGCGGACGGCGGGGAGCCGCGTTGGCGGCGAGGCGCAGCCCCTCCGCCGCGAAGCCGAGGTTGGCGCCGTGGCTGATGCCCTCGGAAGCAGGCGCGCCGTTGCGCAGGGCGGGATCGTTAGCCAGCGCCGTGGTCACAGTAGAGGCGGCACCGCCGACCAGGGCGGCCGGGGAGAGGCCTGTGCCGCGGGCGGAGTAAGCGCCGACGGCGGTGGCCGCCGCGCAGGCGAGCGCCACCGGGACGTCGGGGCGCACCCCGAGGCGCAGCAGCCGCGCCGCGTACACCACCTGGCCGAGCGCGAAAGCGCCCACGCCGAGCAGCGAGGGCGTGCGCGGCACGCGCTGCTGCTCGATCGACGCCACCGCCGCCGCGGGGTTCCACGGGGCAGCGAGCGCCCTGGCGGCGGGTTCCGCAAAGCGCACACCAGCCACAGCTGCGGCCGTGCACGCGACCCAGGCGGCGCGATCCGGGCGGGTGCGCGCCGCGGCTAAGGAGTGCGCCAGCGCCTCCGCACCGCGCAGCGTCCGCAGGATCACTTCTTCCTCGCGCGGACGACGCGCTTCGTCGTCTTCGCAGGGCGCTTCGTCGCCTTCTTCGTTGTCTTCTTCGTGGCCTTCTTCGTGGCGGCCTTCTTGGTCGCTTTCTTCTTCGCGGGCGCGGCGCCCTCCTCCGCCTCGCGGGCGCGGCGGGCCGAGAGCAGCTCGTTGGCGCGCTGATCCGTCATCGTCTCCGGGGTATCCCCGCGCTGCAGAGAGGCGTTGGTCGAGCCGTCGGTGACGTACGGGCCGAAGCGGCCGTCCTTCACGCTCATCGGCTTGCCGGAGACGTCGTTGTCGCCCAGCATCTTCAGCGGCGGCTTCGCCGCGGCACGGCCGCGCCGCTTCGGCTCGGCGTAGATGCGCCGCGCCTCCTCGAGGGTGATGTCGAAGATCTGCTCTTCGCTGCTCAGCGAGCGCGAGTCGTTGCCCTTCTTCAGGTACGGCCCGTAGCGGCCGTTCTGGGCGGTAATGAGCTCGCCGTCCGACTGGTCCACGCCCACCTCGCGCGGCAGTGAGAGCAGCTTCAGGGCCTCCTCGAGGGTCACCGTCGACGGCTCCATGGTGGAAAACAGGGAGGCTGTCGCCGGTTTCAGCTGCTCGTCCACCAGCGCGGCGATCCGCTTTTCCTTCTGCGCCGCCGCGGTCTTGGTTTCCCAGTTCTTCGCCCGCTTGCCCTCCGCGGCGCGCTGCTCGTCCTCGGCGGCGCGCTCGGCGGCGACGACGGTCTCGGCGTGCGCCTCGGCGCGCTCGCGCTCGTCGTCGCGCACGAGCTCGGTGACGTACGGGCCGAAGCGGCCCTCCTTGGCCACCACCATGCGGCCGTTCTCCGGGTTCTCGCCTAGCTCTCGACCGGAGCGCGGGGTGGCGAAGAGCTTTTCCGCTAGCTCCAGGGTGATCTCGTCCGGGGTGGCCGACTCGGGCACGTTGGCGCGCTGGTAGTCCGGGTCGCCGTTGGCGTCCGTGCCCACCTGACGTTCGATGTAGGGCCCGTAGCGCCCCACGCGGACGATGACGGGGCGGCCCTCGTCGTCGTCGAAAAGCGCGAGCGAATTCGCCGCTCGGGCGTCGATGCTTTCGAGGTTGTCCTCAATCATGTGCTTGAGCCCGCCGCGGCGTGCCACGGCCTCGGCCATGCTGTCCTCGGCGTCAGCGTCGCCGAAGTAGAAGCCGGTGAGCCACTCGGTGCGGTTCTCGTTGCCGTGGGCAATCTCGTCGAGCTCGTCCTCCATCGAGGAGGTGAAATCGTAATCGACGAGCGCGTCGAAGTTGTTCTCCAGAAGCCCCACCACCGAAAAGGCCACCCACGTGGGCACGAGCGCGCTCCCGCGCACGGCGACGTAACCGCGGTCCTGGATCGTCTTGATAATCGAGGCGTAGGTCGACGGGCGCCCAATGCCCAAGTCTTCCATCTTCTTCACCAGGCTCGCCTCGGTGTAGCGGGCCGGGGGGTTCGTGGAGTGGCCGTCGACGCTGATCGCCTGCGTCTCCAGCGCGTCGCCCTCGCGCAGCCGCGGCAGGTGCGCCTCCTGATCGGTGGCGTCCGAGTACGCGCGCAGCCAGCCCGGGAACGTGATCGTGCGCCCCGTCGCGGCAAACTCGACCGCCTCGCCGGAGCTGGCGGTCCCCGCGACGGTGACCTTCATGGACGTCCCGCGCGCGTCGTTCATCTGCGAGGCCACGGTGCGCTGCCAGATCAGCTCATAGAGCTTGAACTCCTCCGCGTCGAGGGAGCTAGCCAGCTGGCCCGGGGTGGCAAAGCGTTCGCCCGCCGGACGGATCGCCTCGTGCGCCTCCTGCGAGTTCTTCACCTTCCGGTCGTACCGGCGCGGCGCGTCGCTGACGTACTCCGAACCGTAGAGCTCGGTCGCCGCGGAACGCGCCGCGTCGAGCCCCTGCTGCGACAGCGACGTCGAGTCCGTACGCATATAGGTGATATGGCCGTTTTCGTACAGGCGCTGCGCGATGCGCATCGTGCGCGCCGAGGTGAAGTGCAGCTTGCGCCCTGCCTCCTGCTGCAGCGTAGAGGTCATAAACGGCGCGTAGGGGCGGCGGGTGTAGGGCTTCTCCTCCACCTTGTCCACCTGCATCGCCGCGCCTTCGAGACCTTCGGCGAGGGCGCGCGCCGCCGGTTCATCCACGACGTAGACGCCCTGCGACGTCACGTGGCCGCGGTCGTCGAAGTCGCGGCCCTGCGCCACGCGCTTGCCGTCGACGCCGACAAGCTTCGCGTCGAAGGGATCGCCACCGGGCGAAAGCGTCGCCGTCAGGTCCCAGTACTCGGCGGAGACGAAGGCCATGCGTTCGCGCTCGCGCTCGACGATGACGCGGGTGGCCACCGACTGCACGCGGCCGGCGGACAGGCGCGGCATGACCTTCTTCCACAGCACGGGCGAGACCTCGTAGCCGTAGAGGCGGTCGAGAATGCGGCGCGTCTCCTGCGCCTCGACAAGGTCCATGTCCAGCTCGCGGGTGTTTTCGGCGGCCTCGCGGATGGCGGACTCGGTAATCTCGTTAAACACCATCCGCTCCACCGGCACGGTGGGCTTGAGTGTCTCCAGCAGGTGCCAGGCAATCGCCTCGCCCTCGCGGTCCGGGTCGGTGGCCAGAAGCAAGCGGTCGGCCCTCTTGAGCTTGTCCTTGAGGTCGGAGACCTTCTTCTTTTTGTCAGGGCTGACCACGTAAATCGGCGCGAAGCCCTCCTCGGGGTTGACGCCCAGCTTGGCCCACGGCTCCTTCTTATACTTCGCCGGGATGTCCGCGGCGCGGCCCGGAAGATCTCGAATATGCCCGACCGACGCCTCAACGATGTAGTCGTCGCCCAGGTACTTCTGGATCTTTTTCGCCTTCGTCGCCGACTCCACGATGACGAGGGTTGTGCCGTTGTCTGCCACGCTGGGTGACACCTCTTCTTTCTTCTCGATCTGCGCCTTATATTAAGGGCGCTTGCTCGCACCCACCATAAAGGTGGCCCCGCAGGGCTATGCCACCGCACTCCGCGCACATGTCCGAAACTCCCCTTTTTCTATCAGAGAAGTATCACGCAGACGGTGACTCAAGGAAATAAAATCCCCGGGCGAGCCCCCGGTAGAATCAGGACGGCGTGGCACGGCCAGGAAGGAGCACTCCCCTGTGATCGATTCTTTGATCGGTTTCCTTGAAAACCTCATGCAGATGCCGATCTTCTATCCGCTGGTCAGCCTGTTGATCATCGCGGACGCGCTCGCGCCCGTAGTGCCCTCGGAAACCGTGCTCAACCTCGCGGGAGCGTTCTCCGTCTCCCGCGGCGTCCCCCACCCGGGCTGGGTGATCTTCGCCGCCATCGCCGGCGCCGTCATCGGCGACAACATCTGCTTCCGCCTGGGCAAACGCCTGATCACGGTGGTTGACCGCCTCGACCCCAACTCCAAAGCCGGCCAGTCGATCGCGTGGGTCAAACGCAACATGAACCGCGGCGCGGGCGCGACGATCATCGTCGCCCGTTTCCTGCCCTGGGCGCGGTGGGTGGCCACCATCGTGCTCAGCTCGGTCGGCTACAGCTGGGTGGCGTTTATCATCTACGACACCATCGGCGTCGTCATCTGGGCGTTCCTCAGCGTCGGCGTCGGTTACCTCGGCGGCTCCCTCTTCGCCGACTACCCACTGTTGGCCATGATCGTGGGCGTTGCCCTCGGCTCGCTCGTCGGGCTGCTCATCCAGAAGCTGCAGGGCTGGCTCTTCGACTGGAACGACGTGCGCCGCGGCGTGTCCGCCGCCTAGAACCGCGAAAACCCCTCCGGTAGAGGGGTTGCACTGCGCCGGACGGCCTTTAGAGCTTTTACAGCGCCCGCACGTCCTGGGCCTGCGGGCCCTTGGCCCCCTCACCGATCTCGAACTCGACCTGCTGGTTCTCCTCCAGGGTGCGGAAACCCGACCCCTGGATTTCGGAGTAGTGGACGAAGACGTCCGCGGAGCCGTCGTCAGGCGCGATGAAGCCGAAGCCCTTTTCCGCGTTGAACCACTTGACTGTTCCCGTAGCCATGGTGCGTACCTTTCAAAAAATTGCTGGCAACGAATGGTCTCTCGTTCACCAGGCCTGAAAGGACCTGGCGCCCGCGCAACAAAAACTCACGAGCACCTTGCTGAGGCGCACAAAGATTCTGTGACCGTGCTCATTGTGCCACGAAATTATTGCCGGGGAGGGCCAGGATGGCATACTTTACGGATCCGCTGTTCCAACCGGGGGTAAAACGCATGTCCAACCAGGACCAGAGTTTCGGCACGGAAATCGTCGATACGCTGCGCCGACGCCTCCCCTCCTCCCGCATCACCCACGTGGAACACACCGTGGCGACCCCCGCCCGCTGGGCCGAGTGGCCCTCGTGGGTTGACGAGAGGCTCAAACGCACGCTTATCGACGCCTCCATCACCCGCCCCTACATCCACCAGGCGCGCACCGCACAACTCGCCTGGGAGGGCCGCGACGTCGTGGTGGCCACCGGTACCTCCTCCGGCAAGTCCCTGGGCTACCAGCTGCCCGTTTTGACCACCCTCGCGCACGAGCCGACCGCCTGCGCGCTCTACCTCACCCCCACCAAGGCGCTCGGCTCGGACCAGCTGCACGCCGTCAGCGCCCTTGCCCCGGCGGGCACCAACCCCGCCCCCTACGACGGCGACACCCCCGCCGAGGCACGGCCCGCGATCCGCGACGGCAGCCGCTTCGTCTTCACCAACCCCGACATGCTCCACTCCGGCATCCTGCCCAACCACGCGCGGTGGGCGCGGCTGCTGCGCCACCTGCGCTACGTCGTCGTCGACGAATGCCACGTCTACCGGGGCGTGTTCGGCGCGAACGTGGCCCTGACCGTGCGCCGCCTGCTGCGCCTGGCCGCAGCTTACGGCTCCACGCCCACCCTGATCTTCGCCTCGGCCACCGCCGCCGACCCCGCGGGCCAGGCATCCCGCCTGGCCGGGCGCCCCGTCGTCGCCGTCACCGAGGACGGGGCGCCGACCGGCGCGCGCACCCTCGCCCTGTGGGAGCCGGGCTTCATCGAGGGAGCAGAGGGAGAAAACGGCGCACCGGTGCGCCGCGCCGCCACCACCGAGGCCGCCTCCCTCCTGTCCGCCCTCGTGCAATCCGGGGCCAGAACCTTGGCCTTCGTGCGCTCCAGGCGCGCCGCTGAGCTCGTGGCCATGCGCGCGCAGGAAGACCTCGTCGCCGCGGGCCGCGCGGACTTCGCCCAGCGCGTCGCCTCGTACCGCGCCGGTTACCTCGCCGAGGACCGGCGCCGCCTCGAGCGCGCCCTCGACGAGGGCGACCTGGTGGGCCTGGCCACCACCAATGCGCTTGAGCTGGGCATCGACGTCGGCGGGTTGGACGCCGTGGTGATGGCGGGCTTCCCCGGCACCGTGGCTTCCTTCCGCCAGCAGGCGGGCCGCGCCGGCCGGCGCGGCCAGGCGTCTGTCGCGGTCATGGTCGCCCGCGACGAGCCCATGGACACCTACCTGGTCAACCACCCCGCCGCGCTCGTGGGCAAGCCGGTGGAAAACAGCGTGTTCAACCCCTCCAATCCGTTCATCCTGCGCGGCCACATCTACTGCGCAGCCGTGGAGCGCCCGCTGACCGCCGCGGACGTGGCCGCCTTCGGCGCCGAGGCCGTCGTCGCCGAGCTCGCCCAGGGCGGCTACCTGCGCGCCCGCGGCAGCAGGTGGTTCGCGGTGCCGCAGCTGGACGGCGAGCTGACACCAGAAAGCGCTCACGCCTCAGTGTCCCTGCGGGGCGGCTCGGGCTCCGAGGTGATGATCGTCGACGTCACCGACGGGCGCCTGCTCGGCACCGTCGACGCGGCCCGGGCGATGAGCCAAGTCCACGACGGCGCCGTCTACATCCACCAGGGCGAACACTTCGTCATCGAATCCCTCGAGCTCGATGACTACGTCGCCCTCGCCCGGCCCGAGTTGCCGGACTACTCCACCCAGGCCCGCTCCACCACCTCGATCACCGTCCTCGGGGAGGCGTCTGCGCGGGTCAACCCGGCGCCGGGGCTATGGGTGGCCAACCTCGACGTGGAGGTGGTTGACCGAGTAACGGGCTACGTCGTCCGGCTGGCCGACGGCTCCGTCTCCGAGCACATCCCCCTCGACCTGCCCGAGCAGCGCCTAGTCACCCGCGCCGTGGCCTACACCGTCGACCCGCTCGCGCTCGACGCGATGGGCATTTCCGCCGCCGAGATCCCCGGCGCGCTGCACGCCGCGGAGCACGCCGCGATCGGCCTGCTGCCGCTTCTGGCCACCTGTGACCGGTGGGACATCGGCGGCGTGTCCACGGCGCTGCACCAGGACACCCTGCTGCCCACCGTGTTCGTCTACGACGGCCACCCCGGCGGCGCCGGCTTCGCCGACGAAGGCTACAGGCGCTTCGCCGAGTGGATCGCCGCAACCTACGAGGCCGTGCGCTCCTGTGCCTGCGAAGCGGGGTGCCCCTCCTGCGTCCAGTCACCCAAGTGCGGCAACGGCAACCAGCCGCTCGACAAGGCCGCCGCGCTGAAGCTTCTGGGCGGGCTGTGCGCCATGACCGCCTCCGAAGCCGGCCCGGGCGTCACAGGGGGCCCGCGCGCGCCTGGGCGCGCGAGCGACCAACGCTGACCTCCACGAGCACGTCGGGCTCGCGCAGCTCGCAACTGTCGACGCGGGCGCCGTTAAGCTCGGCCGTCATCGCCGCCGCCCCGCAGGCGTCGGCGCCCTCGTAGAACGCGGTGGCCCCCGCCACGGCGGCAAGGTCCGCGGCGTTGCGCGCACGGTGGGAAGAGGCCACCTGCGCCCCGGCGCCGACCACGACGAGCATGAGACTGACGACGGCGGCGATGATGCCCACCGACATGACCGTGGCGTAGCCCTCGTCATTCGCGTGCGCGCGCCGCATCAGCGGTACTCCACCGGGTAACGCGCCGTCGACGAGATCTCGAACAGCGCCGCGGGAACGGTGGCGGTGACGCTGACGACTCCTGCGTCCTCGGAGACGCTGACGGCACCGCGCGGGGGCTCGTAGTCCACCCCAATCGCGTGGGCGCGCGCCGCAGCCCCGGCGACGTCCACGGCACCGATGTATGCGGCCAGCGTCGCAATCCCGCCGATGATCGCCGCGGCAACCGTGACAAGGACCGACAGGGACAGCGCCGCCTCGACGGTGACGGAACCGTGGTCGTCGCGAAGCATTAGCCCGGCGTGTTGCTCAAGGCGTCGGTGATGACGCCTTCGATGGCGCTGACGACCCCGTTGCCGTTGACCACCATGTACAGCACCCCGGCGAGGGCGGCGGCGGCCAGTGAACCAAATGCATATTCGATGGTGCTCATCCCGCGGTCGTTGGTGACAGTGGCCAGTCGAACGGTCACGTGCGCCGAAAGATGAGAAAACAGTGAGGTGATTGGTGAGGTGAAACGGGACATGAGAATCCTCCCTAGGAGTCGGACGATGAGGTTAGGTGAGCTTCCCGGCCAGGCCGATCACAACGGGCGCGAGCCCCAGAACGAAGAAGGCCGGGAGGAAGAAGGCGGTCAGTGGAATGGCGATGAGGACACCCGCGCGCTCCGCTCTCGCGGTGGCGAGGTCCCCTGCGTCGGCGCGGAGGCGGGCCGCGATGCGCTCGCAGCCAGCCGCCACGGCCGTGCCGGAGGTGTTCGACATGGCGACGAGGTTGAGCAGCTCTTCCCCGCCGGGCAGCGCGCGCATCTCGGCCCAGGCCCGCTCCGCCTCGGCACCCAGGGCGCTCAAGGCGGCGACGGTCCGCCACGCTTCCGCAGCCCCCGCGGGACGCTGGGCGGCGGCCTCCGCGACGGCGCCGGCGGCCGCCGACGGCGGCAACCCGGCTCGCAGGCACGCGGCGAAAAGGTCGAGGTCGGCGGCCATGCCGTGGTGAGTTACCAGCACCGGCGGGCTCGCCCGGCCTGGGCCGTCGCGCGGGCGCGCCGAGGGAACCACGCGAGCGCCGGGGCGGGGTGGGGCGAGCGCCAGGGCTCCCGCCGCTAAGAATGCTGCCACCACAAGGCTCATGCTGCCGCCCCCTCGATGATCCGAGCGCAGGTGACGTATCCCGCGCACACCAGCGCGGTCCCGGCGACGAGCAGCGCGCCGCCCACCCCGCCGCTCAGCAGAAACCCGAGGGGGTTGGCCCCCATCGCAGTCCCCATCACCAGCCCCGCCGCCGGCAGGGCGGACAGCACCACCGCGGTGGTCTTCGGCCCCGCCAAAGCCGCCTCCGTCGCGGCGCGGTGGCGCTGTTCCTGGTCAATGCGCTCGCGCGCCCCGGTGAGCAGCTCCCCCACCGGCAGCCCCCGGGTGGCCGAGAGCTCCCACAGGGCGCCAACCTCCCGCAGCTCCGGAGTCTGCGCAGCACCCAGCGCCTTTTCCGGCGCCACCCCCGAGCGCGCCGCAGCCGCGGTGCGACGCACGTCGCGGCCCACCGCTTCGGGTGTGGAGGCCGGCATGCGCTTAGCCGCCCGCGCCACGGCATCGGGCAGCGTCGCCCCCGCCTTGACGTTGGTGACAAGGTGGCCGAGGAACACCGCGACCGCCTCCGCCCGCGCCCTACGCTCCGCGCCACGACGGCGGCGCGCGAGAGCCCCCGCCGCGGTAGCCGCGACAATGGCGGCGGAGACCACCACGCTGATCCGGTCGACCGCCACCACCCCGAGCAGGGCTGCCGCACCGAAGACCGGGGCCCACGCTGCGGCAGGGGTGCGCGCGGCGGCTGAGTCCACCCGCCGCGCCGGGCGCGGCGGGGCGCTGGCAGCGACCGCGCAGGCGAGCACGAGCCACATCACGACGCGTCCTCCCACACAACCCGCACCGTGACCGGGTTGCCGTCCAGCACCCCGATCTGGTGCACCCGGCGGCTGCCGTCCGGGCGGCGACGTACCACGACGAGGTAGTCCACCGCCGCGGCCAGCTGCGAATGCAGCCCGGCGCGGTCGAGCCCGCCCAGTGCCGCCAGCGCCTCCAGGCGGGCGGGCACCTCCGCCACGGAGTTCGCATGGAGGGTCCCGGCGCCGCCGTCGTGGCCGGTGTTGAGCGCGGCGAGCAAGTCGACCACCTCCGCTCCGCGGATCTCCCCCACCACGATCCGGTCCGGGCGCATCCGCAGCGCCTGGCGCACCAGGTCTGCAATGGTGATCCGCCCGACGCCCTCGGCGTTGTCGCCGCGGGTAGTCAGGTTCACCACGTGCGGGTGGTCCGGTGTCAGCTCCACCGTGTCCTCGATGGCCAGGATGCGCTCCGCGTGGTCCACCTCCGCCAGCAGCGCCGACAGAAGCGTCGTCTTGCCCGCGCCCGTGCCGCCGACGACCAGAAAGGACTTGCGCTCCCGGACCATGCGGCGCAGGCGGGCGGCGCAGTCCGGGTCCATCGAGCCGGAGGCCTCGAGCTGCGCGAGCGTAGCCGTGTTGCCCCGCAACACGCGCAAGGAGATGCAGGTGCCCACCTGCGCTGTGGGCGCCAGCACGGCATGAAAGCGCAGCAGCGCTCCGTCGGGCCTGATGAGGTGGCCGTCGCAGAAGGGGTGGGCGTCGTCAAGCCGGCGGCCACAGCCCGCGGCGAGACGCACGGCGAGGCGGCGCACGTCGGCGTCGGAGGGGAAGCGGAAATCCTCCCGCTCGAGCCCGCTGCCCCGGTCGACATAGACCGCGTCGGGGCCGTTAACGCACACGTCCGTGACGTCCGCCCCGTTGAGCAGCGCCTCGAGGGGGCCGGCTCCGGCGGTGTCGTCGCGCAGGGTGCGCATGACTTCTAACACGTCGACGTCGCTGATCACCACCGCTTCCTCGCGCACGATCGCCGCAAGGCGCGCCGGGTCGGGTATACCGGGCTCGTCCGCCAAGCGGCGCTGCACCCGCTCGATGACGTCGGGGCTGACCACCCCCGCCCCGCTCACAGCCCGGCCTCCGCGAGAACGGCCCCGGCGGCTTTGGCCAGGGCGCGGGGCAGGCGCTGCGGCAGGCCCTCCACCTCGACGGCGCGCGACAGCCGCGGTACCTGCCCGACCTCCGCGATCACCTCCGCGCGAGCTATCCTTCCGATCTCGGCGTTGTCCAGCGAAGACCACGCCCGGTGGCGCACTACGACGGCGGCCGGGGTACTCGCCGCGGCGCATTCGGCAACGATCCGCGCCGCCGCAGCGGCCCCGCGCACCTCCGCCGGTACGAGCACGACGGCGAGGTCGCAGCGGGCGGGCACGAGGTGCGCGGGCGCATCCACGACAGTCAGCCCGGCGCCGGAGGTCGCGGCCACCAGCCTTTCGATGTCCCGCTTATCCGCCCCGGTGGGGTCGTTGATGGCGGTGCGGGCGTGGGTGAGCACCGCGATCCCATCCCGGGTGGACGGCAGGGCGCGACGCACATCCGAGCGGTTGACGCTGCCGTCGCCGAGCACGATCTCGCCCCACCGCGCGCCGATTTCCTCCTCGATCCCGAGCAGGAGGTCAAGTCCGCCGGAGTAACGGTGGGCGTCGATAAGCATGGGTTCCAGCCCGCGTGGAGCAGCCCGGCAGATAGCCGCCGCGAGGGTGGACGTGCCCACCCCGCCCGCGGCGCCGAGAACCGCAATCACCGCTTCCCCGCCGCGCGCGGTGGCAGCACACGTCTGCAGCGCCCCGACCGCGCGGAGCAGTGCTCCGGCCTGGTCGGGCACGACGAACACCCCCTCCGCGCCCGGGTGCTGCTGCGGGGCGCGAGCGACGTCAGCGGCGAGGAGGAACACGCCGGGCCGCGCGGGCAGGGAGGACAGGGTATCCGCGTGGGCAGCGTCGAGGAAGACGGCGTGCGCCCGCGCGAAATGGCGGCGCAGGGCGTCGGGCCCGTCCACGTCAATGACGGGACGGCCGGTAGCTGCCGCGACGTGGAGCGCCTCCGGGTGGGCCAAGGGGTCGGCGACGGCGATGAGGAGCGGCTCTGCGGCCGTGGTGTGGGACATGCCCCAACAATCCAGCAGGCGCGCCGCCCGGGCAACGCACTCAGGCCGCGGCTGTGGATAACACCGATTTTTGTAGACGCGTCACGCCAAATCTGTGCATAACCCGGCCTTCGGAGCAAAAATAAGGGACGGCCCGCGCCTCGGGGGGGTGTGCGCGGGCCGTCAGTAACCCGGCCTCGGGGGGGGGTGGGCCGGGGCCGGCCACACTGTATATCGGGGCCGTGCGCCTCTTAGTATTGCACACAGGCAGGCGAAAAGGCAAGATGCGCGATGACCAGTGCGAACAATCTTTCTATCCGTTTCCTACCTCAAAGCGCGGGCGAAATCACATCCGCCCCACCAGCACCAAACTGGGCCTTTCGTTTACGCCCGACGAGGTCTAAGCTACGGGTCATGACACCACGCGAGGCAGCCGAGCCCGGGAACCCGGTCGGGTCTGCCCTAGCGCTGCGCCCGACGGCGGCGTTTTTCGACCTCGACAAGACCATCATCGCCACCTCCTCCGCTTACGCCTTCGGCCGCGAGTTCGTGAACAACGGCCTGATTAGCAGGCAGGAGGCGCTCGAGCTGTCGCTGTCCAAGGCCTCGTACATGCTCGCCGGGCACAGCAGCGAGCAGATGGACTCGGCCCGCGATTCCCTCACCCAGATGGTGACCGGCTGGTCGGTCGACGAGATCCGCCGCATCACCACGGAGACCATGCACAACGTTGTCACCCCCGCCATCTACGCGGAGGCGCGCGACCTCATCGAACAGCACCGCAGCGCGGGCCGCGACGTAATCATCATCTCGGCCTCCGCCTCCTTCCTCGTCGAACCGATCGCCCACGAGCTCGGGATCGACCAGGTGGTTGCCACCGAGATGGAGGTCGTGGACGGCAGGCTCACCGGCGCGATCACCCGCTACCTCAAGGGCGGCGCCAAAGCCGAGGCAATCTCGGAATACGCCGCGACCCGTGGGTACGACCTGGCGCGCAGCTACGCCTACTCCGACTCGGCCACCGACATCCCTATGCTGGCAAAGGTCGGCCACCCAGTCGCCGTCAATCCCGACCGGGCCCTGCGCAAGCACGCGCTCGCGCACGACTGGCAGGTGCTCACCTTCAAAAACCCCGTCCCCCTCATCCAGCTGCCCAACGCCCGCGAGGTGGGAATCGGCGCTGGCGTCGTGGCAGGAGTGACAGCCCTGTCACTTGCCGCGTACTGGCTGACGCAGCGGATCCTCAGGGAGCAGAAAGGCCGCCGCAGCGCGTAACATAACAGCGCGTAACATAACTAGGCGTGCACGCGTCGTGCTTTTCTCTAGGATTGAGCGTGTCACGCGCCCACTCCGCGCACGGTGTTACAGTTGAGGCTGTTCACAGGAGAGGGTGTCGTATGCCACAGCCGTGCACCCGAGAAAGGTACTTGGAGAAGATGAGCAACAAAGGTCTTTACACTGACGGATCCACCGCGGTCACAGGGAAGGTGGAGTCGATCCCACTGCGCGACACGGGAGTTACCCACCCCGGGCAGGATTCGCTGGGCACCCTCGTTTCCACCGCCGCCGAGCAGGTCTCCACGCTGGTGCGCAGCGAGATTGAGCTGGCGAAGACCGAGGTGATCGGCGAGGTGAAGAAGGGCGCCGTCGGCGGCGGCCTGTTCGCCGGCGCTGGCGTCGTCGCCCTGTACTCCAGCTTCTTTTTCTTCTTCTTCCTGGCCGCGCTGCTGGCGCTGTGGCTGCCGTGGTGGGCGGCCTTCCTCATTGTCTTCCTGGTGATGATCGCGGTCGCCGGCATCCTGACCTTCGTCGGCTTCAAGAAGTTCAAGGCCATCCGCACCCCCGAAAAAACCATCTCCTCGGTCAACGAGCTGAAGAACCTGGTTCCGGGGAAGGCCCAGCAGAGCCTCGAGGAAAAGGACGACAATAGCGCCCTGTACACCGACGCGGCGGGCCGCCCCGCGGCGTCCGAGGAAGCCGCCGAGGCGCGCCTGCGCGGCGGCCGCGGCTCCACCTCCGTCGACGTCGACTAGCACCTGCTTCCTTTCCGCTGCCCGCGCTTCCTCCCGGCGCGGGCCTTTTGCTCGGTTGAACTGCGACAACACCGCAACAACCCGGAACCGAAAGGAGTTCCCATGGCGGGCAGGGAGTGCTCACCAAAAGTTGTGGAGCTCGACGGGCCCTTCTCCCACGAGCTCTTGCACACCCGCGGGCTGCGGCTCCACGCCACGACGGCGGGTGACCCCGCCGACCCGCTCGTGCTTTTCCTCCACGGGGCCTTCGGCGGGTGGTTCGATTACGCCGAGGCCATCGCGCCGCTGGCGCAGCGGGGCTTCCACGTCGCGGCCCTCGACATGCGCGGCTATGGCATGTCGGACAAACCCAGCCAGCGCGGCGGCAATGACATGCTGCTCGCCCTCGGCGACGTCAAAGGCGCCATCACCGCGCTCGGCCACCGCACCTGCGTACTCGTCGGCGCCGACGCCGGCGGCTCCGTCGCCTGGGCCTTCGCCGCGGCCTACCCGGACCTTCTCACCGGCCTCGTCTCCATCTCCGCGGCGCACCCGGCCGACATGCGTGCCGCCATGCGGGCGAAACCCTGGGACTTCCTTCCCCTGATCACACGCGTCGTTCTGCGGCACCCCCCGCGTTCGGGCACCGTGCGCGCCCGCGTGTACCGCCGCGCGCTCCAGTTCGACACCTCCCCGGCTTTCCACCGCACACCTGCTTTCCGCGAGACGCTTCAGCTGCGGCTGCGCTCCGCCGAGATCCCCCATTGCCTGCCCTACGCCCGCGCGTACTCGCGCCTGCTCGTGCACCGCGCGCCCGCCGGGGAGGTCACGGCCCCGACGCTGCTGCTGCACCCGCCGCTCGGCCTGTGGGGCCCGCTGCTCACGCGCCAGCGCCGTCGCCTGCGCGGCCCGGTCACCGTCTCCGCCATCGAGGGCACGAAGAACCTCCCGCACATCGAGGCCCCTGCCGCCTTCGCCGAGGCAGTCGCACGCTTTGCGACGCCCCTTCGGCCCGCCGCCTCCTAGCGGGTGACGCACTCCCCGGTATCCACGACGCTGTCCAGCTCGCGCACGTCGCCGACTTTGTCCAGTACCTGGCGCGCTGTTAAGGCGTAGCCCGTCTGCGAGGAGTCGGCGGAGGCGCCGAAGACAACCCCCACGACCTCTCCCCCGGTGGTGAGGACGGGCCCGCCCGAGTTGCCCTGCCGGATGTTGCCGCGCAGAGTGTAGGCCTCCCGCTCGACGCGGCCCGTGGCGTAGATGTCCGGGCCGGCGATGGTGAGCGTCCCGCGGATGCGCGCGGGCGCAGCCTCGAAGGGACCGGAGCGGGGAAAACCCATGACGACGGCGTCGTCGCCGGTCGACAGGGCCTCCGCCGCGATGGGAAGCTCCCTCAGCCCAAGGCCCGGCGAATGTAGCACGGCGATGTCCGCGCCCGGGTCGTAGAAGACGACGTCCGCTTCCTTCACCCCGAGCACGGTATCGAGCTGCACGCCGGTGGTGCCGGCGACGACGTGGGCGTTGGTGATCACGTAGTCGGCGGCGGCGACGAAACCGGAGCCCATCAGGTGGCGCCCGCAGGTTTCGGCATCGCCGATGACATGGATGACGCTGGGGCGCGCGCGC
Source organism: Corynebacterium auris (assembly GCF_030408575.1). Classification (NCBI taxonomy): domain Bacteria; kingdom Bacillati; phylum Actinomycetota; class Actinomycetes; order Mycobacteriales; family Corynebacteriaceae; genus Corynebacterium; species Corynebacterium auris. The sequence continues at coordinate 199,207 of NZ_CP047047.1, read as the reverse complement.
TCCACCACGGCGGGGTCGACGGCAGCGGGGTCCGGGGCGGGGACGGGGGCGCCCGTGGTGGCGAAGGGGGAGACGAGGGGCGACAGGCCGGAGTCGTCGAGAAGCGCGGCGAAGCGCGCGGGCAGGTTCTCGGCCCCCGGCGGCACGAGCCTGTCGATGACCGCGAGCGCGCGCGATTCCCGCACCCCCGCGCCGAGCGGGCCCGGCAGGACGGTGGCGAGGGGGACGGAGACGAACCAGAGCACCAGGCTGAGCGCCAGGGCCTGGAACAGGGCGCCCACCACCGAGTCGAGGGTCTGCGTGGACTTGAAGCGGGCCCGGTCGCGCACGTGGGAGCCCGCGACCCCGCCGACCGCGCTGCCCAGCCCGGCGAAGAAGACGATGACGGCGATGAGGAGGACAACGCGGAGGAACCTGGCCTCGGCCAGCTCGACGACGAAGGGCGCCAGCGCCAGACCAATGATGAGGCCTGCGACGATGCCCAGCACGGACAGGACCGCCGCGACGGCGCCGCGGCGCCAGCCGCTGACGAAGGCGGCGAGGATGATCAGGACGATGACCACGTCAACGACGATCTGGGCAGTCACGCGTCAACAGCTCCTTCGCGGGTTACACGGACCTATCACCTTACTCCCCCGGCCCGCTAGCGCAGGCGTTCTTCGTTGCGCGAGCCGCGCAGCGCTGTCTCAAGCGGCAGCACGCGCTCGCGCTCCCACGGCTGCTCCCATCCGGCGGCGGAAAAGAGGACGTCGAGAAGCACCCCCGTAAAACCCCAGACCACGTAGCCGTTGATGGAAAATGCCGGGCCGTCCCACCCCATGAGGCGGACCTGGAAGCGGTTGGCGGGGTCGAGGAGCTCATCCACCGGGGCGAAGAAGACGTCGTCGGTCTCCGCCGGGCTCGCGGCGTAGGGCTGGCCCGGGTCGGCGGAGTAGGCGAGGATGGGGCGCACCGATTTGTTGCTTCCTGCCGTGGTCACCGAGGTCAGGGTGGCGAGCGGTGCGACGCGCCAGCGCTCGAGCCCGGTCTCCTCGTGCGCCTCGCGCAGGGCCGCGTCGACGGGGCCGTCGTCGCCGGGGTCGATGCGCCCGCCGGGGAAGGCCATCTGTCCTGAGTGGCTGCGCATCGTGGGCGTGCGGTGCGTGATGAGCACGCCCGCGTCAGCGGGCCGTGCCGCGGCTTCTTCTGCGCCCGCAAAGAGCATGAGCACCGCGGCGTCGTCGGGCCGGCCCGAGCCCGGGGACCGCCCGGCGAGGCGCTTACTGACCAGCTCCGAAGCAGACCCGTCATGCAGGCGCTCCACCAGGGACGCAAGCCAGCCCGGCGCGGCGGAGGGGGTGAGGTGGACGTCGCGCATCGCTACACCACCCCCGCCACGGCGGCCTCGAGCTCGTCGACGTCCTCGAAGGGGTAGGGGAACGCCGCCAGCTGCTCGTCGCCGCGCAGCACCACCGTGATCGGCACAACCCGGGGCAGGCCAAACTCGCCCCCAAAGAGGTTCTCGCTGTCCTGGTAACTGGGCAGCTCGACACCCAGGTCGTTGAGCAAGGCCGCGCCGTTGCCCGCCGCGGGGTCGGCGTGCACGCCCACCACCGTGTACTGGGCGTTGCGCTGCGCGAACTCCTCGATCACGGGCAACTCTGCCCGGCACGGTTCGCACCACCACGCCCACAGGTTCACCACGGTAACGCCCCCGACCTGCGCCTGATCGTCGCCGCGCTCGCCGCCGAGGCATTCCAGCTCCACTCCCCCGGCTCCTCCCGCCGGGCAGTCCGGACGCGGGGGCACGGCCTCGCGTGACGACGCCTCATCCGGCGCCTCCCCCGCCGTCGGCAGCGCCTGGGACTCCTGCCCCGCCGGCTCGGGGCGCAGCGCTATGAGCCCCACCGCCAGCAGGGCGGTCACGGCCAGGATGGCGGCGACGCTGATGAGGATGCTTTTGCGCACGCTAGCTGTCCTCCCCACGTCCGACGGAGTCGAGCCCCACCATCTCGAGGATGTGCTCCCGTTCGTTCCCCGTCACGAGCTCCGCCGCGGCCTCCGGCTCGGTCGGCCCCTCGCCGAAACTCGGGCAGTCGAAGGCGATCGGGCAGGCCCCGCACGCCGGCCGGCGGGCGTGGCAGACGCGACGGCCGTGGAAGATGATCCGGTGGGAAAACATCGTCCACTCCTTCTTTTCCACCATCGCACCGATGGCGTGCTCGATCTTCACCGGGTCCGAGCCCTCTGCCTCACCGGTGAGCTTGAGCCGGCGGACCAGCCGTTGGAAGTGAGTGTCCACCGTTAAGCCCGGCAGCCCGAAGGCATTGCCGCGCACGACGTGCGCGGTTTTGCGGCCCACCCCGGGCAGCGTGACCAGGTCCTCGAGCGCAGTGGGCACCTCCCCGCCGTAGTCGCTGACCAGCGCCTGGCCCAGCCCGATGAGGTTGGCAGCCTTCGCGCGGAAAAAGCCGGTGGGGCGGATGATCTCCTCAATCTCGGCCTGGTTGGCCGAGGCGTACGCCTGGGGCGTCGAAAAGCGAGCGAAAAGCTCGGGCGTGACCTGGTTGACGCGCACGTCCGTGGTCTGCGCCGAAAGCACCGTGGCCACGAGGAGCTCGAGCGGGTTGCTGAAATCGAGCTCAGCGTGCGCGTCGGGGAAGGTCGCCGCGAGTGTGCGGTTGATGCGCCGGGCGCGACGGGTGCGCCCGAGATCCGTCTCCCGGCCCTTCGCCGCCGGGTGGGAGCCCGGGCGGCGGCTCTTACGGGGGGTCAGGCCGGTTGGGCTCGCGTCACTCATAGTGGCCACTATAGTGAGCCGCCAGGTAGCATCGCACCCATGACCGTTCTGCTTGTCGCGCTGGTTCCGCTGGTCTTCGGGCTTTTCGCCGCCTTCATGGAGAAGCTGGAGTCAGTCGCGCTCGGGGAGTGAGCGCGCGCCACCACCCCCAAGTGCGCCACATAACCGTGATGATGTGACGGATATCCCAGAATATTGGTAGGGTGTTCGGTTGTAAACGTGGCCTTGACCAGCCCCTCAACCAGCCGGGGCGCACCCGCTCGCCACTCGAACGACACCCCCACAGTAGGAGGATCCATGGAAGGCGTACAAGAGACGCTTGCCCGCGCCGGAATATTCCAGGGCGTGGAACCTGCAGCTGTCTCCGCCCTCATCGGGGAGATGGAAACCGTCAACTTCGCCCGGGGCACAACCATCTTTGACGAGGGCGAGCCGGGAGACCGCCTCTACATCCTCATTGACGGCAAGGTGAAGCTCGCCCGTCACGCCCCTGACGGGCGCGAGAACCTCCTGTCCGTGATGGGCCCTTCCGACATGTTCGGCGAGCTCTCCATCTTCGACCCCGGCCCCCGCACCTCCTCCGCTGTCTGCGTCACCGAGGTCACGGCGGCGACGATGAACTCCGACATGCTCAAGCAGTGGATCGAGAACCACCCGGAGATCTCGCAGCAGCTCCTGCGCGTCCTGGCCCGCCGCCTGCGCCGCACCAATGCCTCGCTCGCGGACCTCATCTTCACCGATGTCCCCGGCCGCGTGGCCAAGACCCTTCTGCAGCTGGCCAACCGCTTCGGCACCCAGGAGGGGGGCGCACTGCGCGTCAACCACGACCTCACCCAGGAGGAGATCGCCCAGCTTGTCGGCGCCTCGCGCGAGACGGTGAACAAGGCCCTGGCCACCTTCGCCCACCGCGGCTGGATCCGCCTGGAGGGCAAGTCCGTGCTCATCGTCGACACCGAGCACCTCGCGCGCCGCGCCCGCTAAGGCCCACACAAAGACGAACTCCCCCGCTTTGCGGGGGAGTTTCGCGTGTGCTCTAGGCTTTATCGCGCAAAAAGCGCAGCGCCACGCGGGTCGACTGCTCGGCGGCGCCGCGCAGAACCGGGTCGACGTCGTCGTAGATCTCGTCCACGATCGTGCCCACGTCCACGTTGCCGCCGTGTTTGGCCAGCGCGTCGCGGATCTGCTGCAGCCTCAGGTTGCGCCGGTCGATGTACTTGCGGGCAAAGGCGGACAGGTCCTGGCCTTCCGGCCCGTGGCCGGGCAAAAGCATGACGTCCTTGCCCACCTCCTCGAGCATGGCCAGCGTGTCCAGGTACGCCCCGAGGTCGCCGTCCGTCTCCGAGATCATGGTCGTGTGGCGCCCCGCGATGGTGTCGCCGGAAATGATGCCCTCAAGCTGCTCACTTTCCGGCTCGCCGGTGTAGACGAAGTAGCAGACGGAATCCATTGTGTGGCCCGGCGCCGCCACGACCTTCACGCACGGGGTGACCCCGTCGACAGAGATCAGCTCGCCGTCCGCCACAGGCTCCGCCCCGGCGGAGTAGTTGGCGTCCATCGCGCGGATCGGCGCGCCGGTGAGCTGGCGGAAGCGCCTGGCACCGTCCGCGTGGTCGTGGTGACGGTGGGTGAGCAGGATGAGCGCAACCTTGTCCGCCTTTGCCTGCAGGACGTTGAGGTGTCCCTCGTCCTCCGGGCCCGGGTCGACGACGATGCTGGACTCGTCGCCCGGGGCGCGGATAACCCAGGAGTTCGTCCCCTCGAGCGCTGCGTAGCTGGGGTTGGGGGCGAGGACCACCGCTGCCGACGGGGTCACTTGGCGCAATTGGCTGTAAGCAGGATGCTGCATGGGCCCCAGCCTACCGGTTTGAGCGGGGTTTTCTACTCGCTCCGGGCCCGCGGCCTGCTCAGCTGTCCAGCCCCGAGGTGAGCTCCACAATGAGCTCAAGCTCGACCGGAGCGTCCAGCGGCAACACGCTGACCCCGACGGCGGAGCGGGCGTGCGCCCCAGCCTCGCCGAAGATCTCCCCGATCAGCTCGCTCGCCCCGTTGATCACGCCGGGCTGGCCGGTGAAGTCGGGGGAGGAAGAGACGAAGCCGACCAGCTTGACCACCCGGGCGACGTTGTCAATGCCCACCAGGTCGTCCACCGCCGCAAGCGCGTTGAGCGCGCACTGGCGCGCCAAGTCAGCGGCCTGCTCGGCGCTCACCTCGGCGCCGACCTTGCCCGTGGCGTGAAGGGAACCCTGCACGACGGGGAGCTGGCCGGACGTCCACACCTGGTTGCCCACGCGCACCGCAGGAACGTACGCGGCGACGGGCGCGGCCACCGGGGGAAGCGAGATATCCAACTGCGCGAGGCGCTCAGTCCACGTCTCAGTCCGCGTCATGGCCTACTCCACCTCCCGCTTCATGTAAGCCACCATGTTCTCCGGCGTCGGGCCGGGCGTGACGGTGACGAGCTCCCAGCCGTCCTCGCCCCAGGTGTCCAGGATCTGTTTGGTCGCGTGGCTGAGCAACGGCACGGTTGCGTATTCCCATTTAGTCATGCCCACACCCTACCTGGGCACACGGGCGTGGCGCCGGGCTAGAGCCCGACGACCTCGCCCCCCTCGGCGAGGTGGGTGGCCCAGTCCGTCACGTGCGGGTTCTTGCGCAGCACCGCGCGGCGCTGGCGCTCGGTCAGGCCGCCCCACACTCCGAACTCGACCTTGTTGTCCAAAGCGTCCGCGCGGCACTCCATCTGCACGGGGCAGTGGCGGCAGATGACGGCGGCCTTGCGCTGCTCCGCACCGCGCACGAACAGGGCGTCCGGATCGCCGTTGCGGCAGTTGGCGTGGGTCACCCACTCTCCTCGGTCAAGAACCAGGTTGCCGCTTGCATCGCATTTGCGGGGGGATTCCTGTCGCTGCTGGGCGGAGGTGGCGTGGCGGCTGAGAGTGGTCGTCATAGAGATCTCCTTACAAACGTGCGTGCGGCCCGACGGGCGGACCTTGGCGGCCGTCCAGTTGCTGCGCTCACACACCGCAACCTGCAACGGCCCCCAACGGAAGCATCGGTTGATGTAAGTGTATTCACATGGCCCTATCGGTGTCGAATGCATCACACATTCAGGGGGATCTGGCGGTTCCCCCACACGGGGTCCATCCCTTAAGGTAATGAGGGTGTCCGGACTGACATCTTTCGTGAAACTCATCCTCGCCATGGTCGCGTCAGCGCTGGCCATCGCGCTATGCATTGCCCCGGTAGCGGGGCTCGGCGGCATGGCCGTGGCGCGCACAGACGCGACGATGCAATCGAACCTCTCCGACCTCACCAGCGGCGACGTGCCCGGCGTGACCACTATCACCGACGTGCACGGGACCCCCATTGCGTGGCTGTACAAGCAGCGCCGCTACGAGGTGGGCAGCGAGGACATCTCGCAAAGCGCCAAGGACGCCCTGGTGGCCACCGAGGACCGCCGCTTCTACGAGCACGAGGGCGTGGACATCCAGGGCTTTGCCCGCGCCGTGGTGACGAACCTTTTGGCCGGCGGGGTCGAGCAGGGCGCCTCGACGATCAATCAGCAGTACGTGAAGAACTACCTCTGGCTCATCGAGGCGGAGGACGAGGAAGACGTGCGCGCGGCCACCGAGCAGTCCATCCCCCGTAAGCTGCGGGAGATGCGCATGGCCTCCGATTTGGACAAGACGCTGTCGAAAGAAGAGATCCTCACCCGCTACCTCAACCTCGTCTCCTTCGGCAACCACGCCTACGGTATCGAGGCGGCGGCGCGCACCTACTTCGGCATCCCCGCCAGCGACCTGGCCCCCGAGCAGAGTGCCCTGCTCATCGGCCTATTGCAGTCCGTGGAGTATCTCAACCCCTACACCAACCCCGAGGGCGCGACGCAGCGCCGCAACCAGGTGCTGACGAACATGGCGGCGCAGGGCTACATCACCCAGGAGGAGGCGGACAACCTCGCCGCCGGGCCGCTGGGGATCCTCCCCGAGCCCGCAGTGCTTCCCGACGGCTGCATCGCCGCCGGGGACGCCGGCTTTTTGTGCGACTACGCCCTGCGCTACCTCGAAGGCAAGGGCCTGCCTCTAGAGGAGCTCGAAACCGGCACGTACACCATCACCACCACGCTCGACCCGCAGGTCCAGGAGGCGGCGCAGCAGGCGGTGCGCTCGGCGGTCAGCCCCGAGGCCACCGGCGTGGCCCAGGTGCTCAACGTCGTGCGCCCGGGCGAGAACTCCCGCGACATCGCGGCGATGGTCTCCTCGCGCTACTACGGCCTCGAGCTCACGGCGAACCAGACGTATCTGCCGCAGCCTTCCTCCCTGGTGGGCAACGGCGCCGGCTCGGTGTTCAAGATCTTCACCGCTGCCGTGGCGCTGGAGCAGGGCTACCGGCTCGACACCATGTTGGAGACCCCGGAGCGCTCCGTCGTCTACGGGATGGGCGCCGGCGGCGCCCCCGGCTGCCCGCCCGGTGCGTACTGCGTGGAAAACGCCGGCACCTACGCCCCGCGGCTCACGCTGCGCGACGCGCTCGCCCAGTCCCCGAACACGACCTTCATCGAGCTGATCCAGAAGGTCGGGGTGGAGCCGACGGTGGACATGGCCGTTCGCCTGGGCCTGCGCTCCTACGAGGAGGAGGGCACCTACGACGGCGAGCAGTCCATCGCCCAGGCGGTGTCCGAGGGCAACATGGGCTCGTTCACCCTGGGCCCCACGGCGGTCAACGCGCTGGAGCTGTCCAACGTGGGCGCCACCATCGCCTCGAACGGGCGCTGGTGCGAGCCGAACCCGGTGGTCAGCGTGCAGGACAAGCGCGGGCAGGAAGTCTTCATCGAGCGCACTCCCTGTGAGCAGGCCGTTAGCGCCGACGTGGCGGCGGCCCTGGCGCAGGGCATGTCCGAAGACGCGCGCAGCGGCACGGCCCAGCGCGCGGCGAACGCGGCGGGCTGGAACGCCCCAGTGGCGGCGAAGACCGGGACGACGGAGTCCTACCAGTCCTCCGCCTTCATGGGCTTTACCCAGGCGGTCGCGGGCGCGCCCTACATCTTCAACGACGGCACCGAGACCACCCCGCTGTGCACCTCGCCGGTGCGCCAGTGCGCCTACGGCAACCTCTACGGCGGCAATGAGGCGGCCGATACCTGGTTCCGCATGGCGAACAACGTCCCCGGCGCGCGCGAGGCGGGCTTGCCGCAGCCGAGCCGGTCGTTCCAGGCCAGCAACCGCCGCAACGCTGTCAATCAGGTCGTCGGCCGCAACGTCGACGAGGCGCGTAAGCAGCTGGAGGAACAGGGCTTTTCCGTGTCCGTCAACATGGTCCCCGGCAACGGCGAGCCCCGCGACACGGTGCTGTGGTCAGACGCCGCGGACCCGAAGCTCGCTCCCGGCAGCCTGATCACCCTCAATGTCTCGGACGGGGCCCCGCCGCGGGGCGAGGGGCGCGGGGACGCCCCGAGCGAGCTGCCGGACCTCGGGGACCTCGGGGACCTCGGCGACCTCGGGCGCCAGATCGAGGAGGCGCGCAACGCCCTCAACTCGATCCTGGGCGGCGGCTAGCTGCCTAGCCGGGCGCGCACCGCCGCGGAGAGGCGCTTGCCGTCGGCGCGGCCGGCCGCCCGGGCGGTGGCCTCCTTCATCACGGCGCCCATCTGGGACATGTCGCTGGCGCCGAGGTCGGCGAGGGTGGCGTCGATAAGCGAAGAAAGCTCCTCGTCGCTGAGCTGCTTCGGCTGGTAGACCTCGAGGATCTCGGCCTCGGCGAGTTCCTGGGCCGCAAGCTCCTCGCGGCCGTTCGTGGAGTAAATCTCGGCGGACTCGCGGCGCTTCTTGATCTCGCGGGCGATGATCTTCAGGATCTCCTCATCGCCCGCCTCGTGCTTGGCCCCCTCCGTCTCCGCCGTCTGGATGGCGGCAAGGAGCATGCGCAGGGTGCCCGTGCGCTCCTTCTCCTTCGCCTTCATTGCTTCTTTCAGGTCGGCGCGGATCGTTGCTTTCAGCTCACTCATGGGTCCGAGACTACGCGACCTGTAACGTGGACCGGGTGAGAAAGTCCACCTGCGTTGCCTCCACCCTCACCGCGCTCGCCGCCCTCGGGGCAGGGACTCTGGCCCACGGCGTGCGCGAGCTCACCAACTTCACGCTGAAGACGTACGAGCTCGCCCTGCTTGAGCCCGGCACCCTGCGCGGTGCGGGCTCCTTCGACATCGTGCACGTGGCTGACCTGCACATGATCCCCGGCCAGCGCCGCAAGGTGGATTTTGTGCGCGCCCTCGACGAGCTCGAGCCCGACCTGGTGGTCAACACCGGTGATAACCTCTCCGACCCCGCCGGCGTGCCCTGGGTGCTCGACGCGCTCGGCCCGCTGCTCCACCGCCCCGGGGCCTTCGTCTTCGGCACAAACGACTACTGGGCCCCGCGCCCCGTCAACCCCCTGAAGTACCTGCGGGATGCGAAGCGCGCGCCCTCCTACGTCGACCTGCCCTGGCAGGGAATGCGCGCCGCGTTCATCGAGCACGGCTGGCGCGACGCCACCCACCAGCGCCTCGAGTTCAAGGCCTCCGGGGTGCGCCTCGCCTTGACCGGCGTCGACGACCCCCACCACGACCTCGACGACTACTCCCGCGTCGCCGGGGCCCCCAACGCGGACGCCGACCTTTCTATCGCGCTCACACACGCGCCTTATCGACGCCCCCTCGACGCCTTCGAGGCCGACGGCTACGACCTCGCCCTCGCCGGCCACACCCACGGCGGCCAGATCTGCCTGCCCGGCGGGCGCGCCGTGGTCACAAACTCCGACATCGACCGTGCCCGTGCCTCCGGCCTACACCGCTACGGCCGGATGTGGCTCGAGGTCTCCAGCGGCCTGGGCACCTCCAAGTACGCTCCCGTGCGGCTGTTCTGCCCGCCCTCGGCGGCGTTGATCCGCGTGACGGAGCGCCGCTGAACTGGTGTTTTGGGCTTTGCACCGCGCTAGGTTAAAGTTGCTCGAGTAGCGCGCGCCGCTAGGACGCGCGAAACAACCGGGATATGGCGCAGCTTGGTAGCGCGCTTCGTTCGGGACGAAGAGGTCGCAGGTTCAAATCCTGTTATCCCGACCATTATTTATTGTCGTTTCCCAACGACTAGGCGGCCCCGCCAGCACCACCGAGTGCGGCGGGGCCGCCCGTTCTTGCGCCCCTCGGCCGAACGAACTACGCGCCCCTGCGACGCACGCCAACCAGCCCGAGAAGCGCCGCCGCAGCGGAGAGCCCGACGCCGACCCACAGCACCGCCGCGGAGCCCTGGTTACCCGCCGCGGACAGCGCGGCGGTGGACCAGTGCATCGGCAGCGCGGCCGAGACAGCCGCCGTGGCGGCGCTGACGGCGCCGGTGGCGGCCACCTTCCACACCCAACCGACCACCGCGATCTGCGCCGCCACGAAGGCGGCCGCCGCGGCGCCTCCGGCGCGGGCGCCGAGCGCGCGGATGAGCAGGGTGGTCAGCCCGGCGGAGGCGAAGGTCGCCACGGCGCAGGCGAGCAGCGACGCGGCCAGCGCCGCCGGGCCGAGGCCGACGCCGAGCAGGAAGACGAGGAGGAACCCGAGCAGCGCGACGAACACCCCGCCGGCGCCGAGGACCCACCAGCGCAGGCGCGGCAGCGCGAGTGCCACCGCGGCGATCGCGGCGCCGCCGACGAGCAGCAGCGCGCTGATGAGCATGGCGGCCAGGGGTGCCAGCGCAGAGGCCGGCGCCTCCTCCCCGGCACCCGCGGTCGGCGGGGCGGCCGGCAGGGCGCGCTGAACGGCCGTGATCTTGTCGGCGGTCAGCCCGGCGACCTGGTCCAGCTGCTCCGCCCCGTCGCGCAGCGCCCCGACGCCCTCGTCGGCGGCCCCGGCGCCCTCGTTGAGCTCGGTGAGCCCGCTGGCCAGGGCGGCCGCGCCGTTCGTCGCGGAGTAGACGCCGTCGTGGTAGGCGTAGCCGGGCACCGCGAGCTGGTTCGCCACCTCGCGGGAACCGTCCTTGAGCTCGTTGAGCTGGGCGACGATATCCGGCGGCAGCTCCGCCACCAACGCCTGTTCGCGCAGGCCCCGCAGCGCGTCTCTGGCGCGCGCCACGTCGGGGTCGCGCGAACCGCGCATGGTGTCGAGCGCGCTGTCGATACCGGCGACGACCTGGCCGCGCACGGCATCGAACCCGACAACCTGGTCGACGACGCCGCCGACGGTGTCCGCGATCCGTGTCGCGCCATCCGCGAGCTGGCCGGTACCGGCCTGCAGCTCCACCATGCCCTGGGACAACTCCTGGGCTCCGGAGTGGGCGGCGGAGATGCCGTCGATAAGCTCCTGCGAGCCCTCGTCGAGCTGGATAGCCCCGTCTTTGAGCTGGGCCGATCCCTGGGTGAGGAAGCCCGCCTGCGAGGAGGCCTCCCCCGCGGCGCGGCGCGCGTCGACAAGGTTGTCCGGGCCCGCGGCCGCGGGCGCGCCCGTCGGCCCGTCCCCCTCGGCACCGCTGGTCCACGTGTCCGCGGGACTCATCGGAAGGAAAGCCCCGGCAACGAGCAGCGCGGCCGCGGGCAACAAACGCCATTTCATGTCTGGCAAATATAGTGCCGGGGCCGGGCGCGCTGTGCCAGGCGCACCCTGCACGGGGAGGTTCGAGGCCCTAGGTTTGTTAGTTGCTACGCTTTCATTTGTTTCCATGACAACCGCACAAATCTGACGAGCCGCCCTTCGGCTTTGGAGAAACCCCCATGACACTACCCCTTGTACTCGTGCTGGTAGGGGCGACGGTCGCGCTGTCGCCGCTGCTCGTGCGGCTGATGGACAGGAAAGCGGGGTGGCCCCTCGGCCTTGTTCTCCTCGCCTCCGCCTTCATCCTCGGGCGCGAATACCCCCGCGTGATCGACGGTGAGGCCGTCACCTGGGAGGTGGCCTGGGCGCGCGACCTGCTGGGCCCCGGCACGCAGGTGGACTTCGCGCTGCGCGCCGACGGCCTCGGGATCTTCTTCGCCCTCCTCGCGCTCGTCATCGGCGCGGTCGTCCTTATATATTCGGCCGCGTACCTGCCGAAGCGCCAGGGCAACACCAGCTTCTACACCATCATGACGGCGTTCACGCTGTCGGTTCTGCTGCTCGTGCTTGCCGACGACGTCGTCCTACTCTTCATTGCCTGGGAGCTCGTCTCCCTCGCCTCCTTCTTCCTCATCGCCCGCTCGGGCTCCTCGGGCGAGGCCGGCTCCTACCGCACGCTGGTACTCACCTTCTTCGGCGGACTGACGCTGCTTGCCGCCCTCGGCCTGGCCTCGGTGGCGGCCAGCACGACGCGCCTGTCGGGAATCTTGGCCTCCCCGGTCTTCGCCGACCGCCCGGAGCTGACTTCGCTGATCGCGATCCTCGTCGCGGTCTCCGCCTTCACGAAGGCCGCGCAGTTCCCCTTCCACTTCTGGCTGCCAGAGGCCATGGCCGCGGCCACGCCGGTCTCCGCCTTCCTGCACGCCGCGGCGGTGGTCAAGGCGGGCATTTACTTGCTGGTTCGCTTTTCGACGCTCTTCCGCGACGTCCCCGTCTGGAACGGGCTTTTGCTGGCCATCGGCCTGTTCACCGCGATCATGTCCGCGGTGTTTGCCATCACGAAGACGGACCTGAAGCACCTGACGGCCTACTCCACCGTCTCCCACCTGGGCTGGATCGTGGCGGCTATCGGCGTGGGCACGCAGGCGGCGCTCGCGGCGGCACTTCTGCACACCCTCGCGCACGCTTTGTTCAAGTCCTCGCTGTTCATGCTCATCGGCGTGGTCGACCACGAGGCCGGCTCGCGCGACATCCGCCGCCTCGGACCCCTGCGCAAGAAAATGCCGTTCACCTTCGCCTCCACGGTCGTCGCGGCGGCCTCCATGGCGGCGATCCCGCCGCTGTTCGGCTTCGTGTCCAAGGAGTCCATCCTCGCGGCCTTCGAGGAAGCGCCGTTCGGCCCGCTGCTGCTCGCCCTGGCGGGTATCGCCGCCTTCCTCACCTTCGTGTACTCCGCGAAGATCGTCTTCGGCGCGTTTATCGACGGCACCGCCGACGCCTCCGACGTCCACGAGGCGCCGGTTTCCCTGTGGCTGCCGGCCGCGCTGCCCGGGCTTAGCTCGCTGGTTCTGCCCTTCGCGCTCGGCGTGATGGACGGGCCCATCACCGCGGGGGTGCGGGCGGTGACCGGCGACGAGAGCTTTACCACTCACATCGCCCTCTGGCACGGCGTAACCGTTCCCCTGCTCGTCTCCCTGGCGGTCATCGTCGCCGGCGTCGCCTTCCTCTTCGTGCGCCGGAGGGTCTTCGCCGCCGTGGAGAACCGCCAGCTGCTGCCTCTGAGCGGCAACGACATCCTCGCGGGTCTGACCCGGGGCCTGACCGGGCTCGGCCGCGTGCTGGGGGCCCCGGCGAACGGGCTGAACCCCTCGCGCCACCTCGTGTGGCTCATCGCCTGCATGCTCGTGCTCGGGCTGTCCGTCCTGCTGTTCACGGAGGGCATCGACGGGGTCGAGCCTGCCGAGCGCGTGCCCGGCACGACCTCCTGGTGGGACCTTTTGCCCCTGGGCATCATCGCGCTGTCCGTCGCGGGCCTCGCGGCCACGCGCAGCCGCCTGGCCGCCGCCGTCCTGGTGGGCACCGTCGGCGTGGGCCTGAGCCTGCAGATGCTCATGCTCGGCGCCCCAGACGTCGCCCTGACGCAGCTGCTGGTGGAGGCGCTGACCGTCGTGGTCATCATGCTCGTGCTGCGCTACCAGCCGCGCGCCTTCCCGGTAACCCCACGGCGCCGGAAGTGGCTGGCCGGAGCCCTGGCCGTCCTCGCCGGGGCCATCGCGTTTGCGGGCGTGTACGGCCTGACCGGCCGCCGCGAACGCTCCGACCTGGCCATGTGGTACCTCACCGAGGGCGGGGCGCTCACCAGCGCGGACAACATCGTCGCGGTCATCATCGTCGAGTTCCGTGGCTTCGATACCCTCGGCGAGCTGTCGGTGCTGGGCATGGCTGCCGTAGTCATCCTGGCGGTGACCTCCTCGATGCCGCGCCACAAGTTCGAGGCTGGCACGCGGCCGCGTCCCTTCGGCCAGTCCCAGCTGAACACCATGCCGCTGCGCAAGGTCACCGTGCTTGTCGTGCCGGTGCTCATCGTCCTGTCCGTGCTCATCTTCTTCCGCGGCCACAACGCCCCGGGCGGCGGCTTCATCGCCGCCTTGGTCATGGCCACCGGCTTCGGCCTGCACTACCTGTCGAAGGGCGCGGACTCCTACGTAGTGGGCCACCACACGCCGATCCGCCTGGCGGGCTGGGGCATCGTCATCGCGATCGGCGCCGGCTTCCTCGGGTTCCTCGAGGGTGGCTTCCTCTACGCCATCCACGGCGAGATCGCCGGCGAGCACCTGACCACCTCGCTGATCTTCGACTTCGGCATCTACCTCGCGGTGCTCGGCATGGTCACGCAGGCGATTAACCAGCTCGGTGGCTACCTGCGCCCGGGCGCCGAGCCGGAGGAGCTGAGCTACCGCCGCGACGGGGACAACCCGCTCGGCGGGGTGCCCGAGCCCGAACAGCCCGACAACGCCGTTGACGCCCACCCGGAGCCGATTAACCCGGCCGACAACCCGAAGCCCGTGGCTTCGCAGGAGGTTTCCAACCGATGATCGTGGCATTGACTATTGCCGTTCTTACCGCGGGGGCGGTGTACCTGGTGATGCAGCGCGGCATGGTGCGCATCATCTTCGGTATGACCCTCTTGGGCCACGCCGCGAACCTGACGCTGCTCGCCGCCGGCGTCGGCGCGTGGCGCGGCGAGGCCTTCCCCTCGCGCACCCCGCTTGACGAGATGGCCGACCCGCTGCCGCAGGCCTTCGTTCTCACCGCCATCGTCATCGCGATGGCCACGACGACCCTGTTGCTCATGACGGCGGCCCTCGGCAAAACTGACGACACCGAGGACGCGGAGGTCCCGGCGCTCGAGTCCACCCCCGGCTACGACCCGCACAGGTTCAGCCCCTCCGCGCTGTCCACCGCGGGCCGCCGCGCGCGCCTTACCTCGGACCGGTCCGAAGGGCAGGCCAACGCATGACGATCGACGCCATCCTTCCCCTCTTCGCCGCGGTCCCGCTGATCATCTCGGCCGTCACCGCCCTCAACCCCTACAAGCCGCTTAACGACGCCCTGGCGGTCGCCATCCCCGCCCTCAACCTGGCGGGCGGCGTGTGGCTGTTCGCCCACACCACCGCCAACGGGGCCATCGGCCACGTCATCGGCCTCTACCAGGGCGGGGTGGGCATCTCCTTTGCGGCCGACGCGTTCTCGGCGATCATGCTCATCACCACGATGGTGGTGGCGCTGGTTGCCAACTGGTTCGCCATCGTCTCCGGGGAGACCCAGTCCCGCTACTACACCCCGCTTACCCTGGTGCTCATCACCGGCGTCAGCGGCGCGGTGCTCACGGCGGACCTGTTCAACTTCTTCGTCATGATCGAGGTCATGCTCCTGCCCTCCTACGGGCTGATTGCCATGACGGGCACGCGCTACCGCCTGGCCGCGGCCAGAATGTTCATCCTGGTCAACCTCGCGGCCTCGACGCTGTTGGTGATGGGCGTGGGCTACATCTACGCGGTATCCGGCTCGGTCAACCTCGCCGCGCTGCAGGGACTGGCGGCCGGCAACGGCCCCTTGACCGTCGCCGCGGGCATCATCGTCATCGCGATCGCCGCGAAGGCGGGCGTCTTCCCCGTGCACACCTGGCTGCCGCGCTCCTACCCCTCCTCGAGCGCCGCCGTGATGGGCCTGTTTTCGGGCCTGCACACCAAGGTGGCCGTGTACATGCTGTTTCGCCTGTGGGTGGTCCTTTTCGACATGGACCCGCGGTGGAACGCCCTCATCGTGGTCATCATGGTCGTCTCCATGCTCATCGGCGGCTTCGCCGGCCTGGCCGAGAACTCCCTGCGGCGGGTGCTTGCGTACCAGATGGTCAACGGCATGCCGTTCATCCTCGTCATGCTGGCCTTCACTAGCGACGACCCGCGCCGCGCCCTGGCCGCGGGCCTGATCTACACGCTGCACCACATGATCACGGTGGGTGCCCTCGTGCTCAACACGGGCGCGATTGAGGAGACGTACGGCACGGGACGGATCTCCAAACTCGCCGGCCTGGCCCGCCGCGACCCGCTGACCGCGGCAGTCTTCGCCGCCGGGGCGCTGTCCATCGTGGGCTTCCCGCCGTTTTCGGGCACCTTCGGCAAGATCTCCGTGGTCTTCGCCGCCGCGCTCGCGGGCGACTGGCGCAGCTGGGTGGTCATCACCGCGATCATCGTCGCGTCCTTCGGCGCCCTGCTGGCCATGATGCGCGTGTGGCGGGAGGTCTTCTGGGGCAGGCCCATGCAGCACTACCCCGCCGAGCTGAAAGTCCGCTCCAGCCTGCTCGCGCCCTCAGCGGTGCTGATGTTCATCTCCCTGGCCATGTTCCTCGCCGCCGGCCCCCTGTGGGCGGCGTCGACGGCCTCGGTGGACGGGCTGCTGGACGTGGACTCGTACACCGCCGCCGTGCTCGGCGGCGAACCGATCGGCGTCCCCGACGCCGCTGAGTTCCAGGGAGGCACCAACTGATGGCTCTGAAAAGCATCGGCCACGCGCTGGGCTACGGCGCGTGGCTCATCAAAGAAATCTTTTCCGCAGGCACCACCGCCGCCATCGCGGCGTTCTCGCCGGATTCCGGGCTCCAGCCGATCGTCATCGTCTACCCGCTGCGCGTGACCACCGAGTGGCAGCGCTTCTGGCTATCCACCTCCATCACGGCGACGCCGGGGACAATGTCAATCGGTTTCCGCCGCGACCCGGCCGGAAGCGAGCGGATGTATCTGCTGGTGCAGGCTGCCTTCGGCAAGGACCCCATCGCGCAAATCGAGGGGATCATGGACATGGAGCAGCGGCTCTGCCCGAGCGCGGCGGACACCCCCCTCGACCCGGCGACGGTGGAATGGACCCCTTACAGTGATCGCGGCCCGGTACGGGACGCACCCCCCGCGGAAAGGTTGGACTAGACATGTTTGAAACAATCATCACCGCCTGCATCGTCGTCATGGCGGCGTGTATCCTCGTCGGGCTCGGCGCGCTCATAGCGACGAAGGACGAGCTGTCCCGGGCTGTCATGGCGGACCTCATTTTCTACGCCATGGTGGCCGCATACCTGATGTGGACCCTGTTCAACAGCACCATGATCGGTTACGAGGTGGCCATCCTCGCCGCCCTGGTGTGCGGGGCTATCCCGACGCTGGCGATGGGGCGCATCATCGCGAGGGGGCGGCGCTAATGACTATCTGGGAAATCATCACCGCGACGCTGGTCATTCTCGCCACCGTCTACACGGTGGCCACCACCGTTTTGCAGCTGCGCGCGCCTGACGCGCTGACGCGCGCGAACCTGCTCGGCCCGCTGGTCTGCGTGGCCTTCCCGCTGATTGTCCTGGCCAAGCTCATCCGCTCGTGGTCAACCGCAGGCTTCGACCTCAACGACTTCCTCCGCGCCGTCGTCGCTATCGCGGCCGTGTGGATCGTCGCCTCCGGAGTCACCTTCGTCCTGGGCCGCTCCATCTACGGCGTCACATTCTCGGACCGGGCGGCCGCCGCGGAGGACGGCGCCACGGAAAAGGCCTAAGGGTACAGCCCGGACGTCGACAAGCGAAAAGGGCCCGCACCGGACAAACGGTGCGGGCCCTTACTCACGCGAGCTTAGAAGACGGTGGACTGGTCTTCCTTGTCGTCGGTGTCAGCGGCCTCGCGCTTGCGCGACAGCTCGGCGCGCAGCTTCTGCTCGAGGTCCTTGTCCACGTTGCCCCAGTAGGCGAAGGTGCGCTCCTCGACGTCCTTGTCCTCGATGGGCAGCATCTTGTTGGTGACGTTGTTGATGAAGCGCTCCTTGGCGGCGTCATCGAACACGTCGCGGTACAGGGTGCCCGCCTGGGTGAAGTCGTCGTCCTCGGCGTGCTTGACGTACGCCGCGCGCACCAGGTCGGTGCCGTGCGGGTCCGGGTTGACGTACAGGTTCTCCGCCTGGCCGTAGTCGGTGTGGTTGGAGGAGGAGTCCTCGCCGTTGTCCAGGTAGCCCGCGCCCTTGTCGGTGCGGTTCGGCGAGTAGTTCGGCTCGCCCTCGTTGGAGAAGAAGTACGCCATGGAGCCGCGCTCGGCGTAGGTGTTGACGTCCACGATCGGGCGGTTGACCGGCAGGTCCTTGTAGTTCGCGCCAATGCGGTAGCGGTGCTGGTCGGCGTAGGCGAACACGCGGGCCTGCAGCATGCGGTCCGGGGACAGGCCGACACCCGGGACGAGGTTCGACGGGTCGAGCGCGAGCTGCTCGATCTGGGCGTGGTAGTTCTTCGGGTTGCGGTTGAGCACGAAGTAGCCCACGTCCACCAGCGGGTAATCCTTCTGGGACCAAACCTTGGTCAGGTCGAAGGGGTTGAAGCGGTAGTTCTCGGCGTCCTCGAAGGGCATGATCTGCACCTTGACGTCCCAGATCGGGTAGTCGCCGCGGTCGATGGCGTCGTAGAGGTCCTGGCGGTGGAAGTCGGCGTTCTTGCCGGCCATCTCGGTGGCCTCTTCGTCGGTGAAGGTCTCCCAGCCCTGGCGGGTCTTGAAGTGGTACTTGATCCACACGGCGTCGCCCTCGGCGTTGACCCACTGGAAGGTGTGGGAGCCGAAGCCGTCCTGGTGGCGGGAGGTCTTCGGGGTGCCGCGGTCACCGAGCAGGTAGGTCACCTGGTGCGCGGACTCCGGGGTGCGGGACCAGAAGTCCCACTGCATCTCGTCGCTGCGCAGGCCGGTGTCCGGCTGGCGCTTCTGGGAGTGGATGAAGTCCGGGAACTTCATGCCGTCACGCAGGAAGAAGGTCGGCGTGTTGTTGCCCACGATGTCGTAGTTGCCGTCCTCCGTGTAGAAACGCAGGGCGAAGCCGTGGACGTCGCGCCAGGTATCCGGGGAGCCCGCCTCGCCGGCGACGGTGGAGAAGCGGATGGCCATCGGGGTAACGGTGCCCGGCTGGAACAGCTTGGCCTTGGTGTACTTGGACACGTCCTCGGTGATGTGCAGCTCGCCGAATGCGCCGTGGCCCTTGGCGTGCGGGATACGCTCGGGAACGTTCTCGCGGTTGAAGTGGGCCAGCTTCTCAATGAGGTGGATGTCATCGAGCACGTTCGGGCCCTGGCGCCCCGCCGTGACCGAGATGTTCTCGGACGCGACCGGCTGGCCGCCGAGCTGGGTGGTCTTGCCGTTTCCTGCAGGGCGCTCGCCGCGTGCGACGATCTCCTCTGCCTTGGACTTGTCTGCCATGAATCGGCCTCCTAATCAAAAGCGTTTCATTATCGATGTTGGACATTCCATATCCTACGTGCGAACGAAATAGCCAGCAACGAGTTTCAGCCATCTCCAACTTCCTGCTTACCCCACGGGGAGCATCCCCGGTATGCTGGTAATCTTCCACGTGTGAGCAGCAGAAACGACGATTACGTCACCGATTTGGCCCTGCGGGCCGGGCGGGGCGACAAAGCTGCTCTCTCCGAGTTCATCCGGCACACGCAGGACGACGTCTGGCGGCTGCTCGCCCACCTCGCGGGCCGCGAGCACGCCGACGACCTCACCCAGGAGACCTACCTGCGGGTGATGAGCGCGCTGCCGCGCTTCGCCGCCCGCTCCTCGGCCCGCACCTGGCTGCTCTCGCTCGCCCGCCGCGCGTGGGTCGACTCCGTGCGCCACGACATGGCGCGCCCCCGCAAGTCCGCGGCCGAGTACACCGACGTCGCCGCCCTCAGGCCCAGCACCGACGACCCCAACACGTGGTCCGAGGTCATCGACGCCCGCGCGCTTCTCGACGCCCTGCCGGCCGAACGTCGCGAAGCCCTCGTGCTCACCCAGGTGCTGGGCTATACCTACGAGGAAGCTGCGAAAATCTGCGGCGTGCGTGTGGGCACGATCCGCTCGCGCATCGCCCGCGCCCGGCGCGACCTGATCGACGGGGCCGGCCCGGCCTAAGGGCAGCGACACAACCTGCACAAAGGCGCATAACGGGGTGCGGCCCACTAAGATAACCCCGGTCAGAATCTTTCAGCCCTCTTTTTTCGGAGCCACGACCGCACCATGCTCAGGAACGCAATCGGTATTTCTTTCGCCTTCATCGGCGTCCTCGTCGGGGCGGGTTTCGCCTCGGGCCAGGAGGCGATGCAGTACTTCGTCGCCTTCGGCACCCAGGGCTTCTGGGGCGCCATCCTCAGCGCCGCCCTCATGCTCATCGGCGGCATTTCCGTGCTCGAGCTTGGCAGCTACTTCCAGGCCCAGGAGCACATGGAGGTGCTCGGCCGCATCTCCGGCAAAGTCGTCTCCTGGATCCTCGACATCGCCACAATCACCACCTTGTTCTCCATCGGCTTTGTCATGTTCGCCGGCGCCGGGTCCAACCTGAACCAGCAGTTCGGCCTGCCGGTGTGGGTAGGCGCCCTCATCATGCTCGTTCTCGTCATGGGGATCGGCATGCTGGACGTCGATAAGGTGACGGGCGCCATCGGGTTCCTCACGCCTTTCCTCGTGATCTTCGTCGTCGCCGGATGCACCTGGACCATCGTTAACGCTTCCCCGGATTGGACGGCGCTGAACCAGTCCGCCGAGCAGGTCAGCACCACCCTGCCTTCGTGGTGGGTGTCCTCGCTGAACTACACGGGCCTGAACTTCATCTGTGTGACCTCAATGGCCATCGTCATCGGCGGCAACTACCTCGATCCGCGCGCGGCGGGCGTCGGCGGCGCGCTCGGCGGGCTCGGCTACCTCGTCATGCTCCTGCTGCTGTGCGGCGCGCTGCTCGTCTCCGTCGACTCGGTTGCCGGCCAGGACATGCCGACGCTGACCCTCATCAACGAGATCAACCCCACCCTCGGCCTGGTCATGTCGTTCATCATCTTCGGCATGATCTTCGCCACCGCCCTCGGCATGTTCTACGCCCTGGGCAAGCGGCTCTCGCGCGGGCGCACCGATAAGTTCCGCGTCATCTTCATCTCCGCCTGCCTGCTCGGCTTCGTGCTCTCCTTCGCCGGTTTCCAGAACCTCGTCTCCTACGTCTACCCGGTCCTCGGCTACATGGGCGTGGTGCTCATCGTCGTCGTCTCGGTCGCCTGGCTGCGCGGTTCGCAGATTCTGCGCCAGGAGGGCACCCGGCGCCGCCGGGCACTCGAGCTGACGCGGATCAAGCTCGACCCGCGCCGGCGCTTCACCAAGAAGAACAGGGACGAGTTGGCAGTGATCACCGCGTCCTCGAACGTGGCCGACGCAAGCTTCATCGAGGCGATCGAGGACGAGGTCGGCCAGGAGCTGCTCAAGGACGACGAGGTTGACTTCGACCCCAATGACCCGTCAGGCGAAATCGTGTACGTCTCCTACTCGGAGCCCTCCGGCCCCGAAGAGCACGTCACGGCGGCGCAGGACATCGACCCACCCACGGAACCCGCCGAGCCCACCAAGAAAGACAAGTAGCGCGGGCACAAAAAACTCCAGGCCGCCCGGCCTGGAGTTTTTTTACGTGTGGGTCGCTGCTACACGCCGAAGAGGCTGGCCACTCGCCCGGCCAAGCGGTCGATCCAGCTAGAGGAGCTGCTGCTACCCGACGAGCTGGGCGCGCTCTCCTCTTCCGGGTCATCGTCGCGGACGACGACCCGGAAGGTGCCCTTCTCGCCCGATGCATCCTCCACCTCGATGGTGGCGTACTCCTTCGGCTGCGCCGTGGCGGAGGCGGTGACGCGCAGGGTGTCCTCCCCGCGGATCACACTCCAGCCGGCGGGAAGGGCGGAGGCGTCTTGCTCCGGGATGGCGAAGGTGCGCCCCTGGGTGGAGTCGAAGGCGACGGTATCGCCGGCGGAGACCTCGATGTCCTCGGTGCCGGAGACAGACACCACCGTGGTGGTGTCACTGCTACCGGCGGCGATGGCGGGGGCGGGAGCCGCGAGCGTCATCGCCACAGGCAGCGCGACCGCAGCCGCGCAGGCGCGAGCGCGCTGGGTGGAACGATGAGAAAAAGTCACGGTTTCCATTGTGTTCACGCTAGGCAGGAAGGCAAACTCTAGCTACGGTCTTTACCGTATTGCAACCAGCCTGTAGCTCTTTAGTCGCCCTCTTGGAGTCGCCAGCGCTCAGCTAGACCAGCAATTCGGCGATCTGGATCGTGTTCAGGGCCGCGCCCTTGCGCAGGTTGTCGCCCGCGACGACGAAGACGAGGCCGCAGCCGCCCTCAACCGCCTGGTCCTGGCGAATGCGCCCGACGAGGGACTCGTCCTTGCCGGTGGCTTCGAGCGGCGTTGGCACGTCCACCACGCGCACGCCCGGCGCGGCTGATAGCACCTCGCGCGCCTTTTCGGCCGTTATGGGCTGCGCGAACTCGGCATGCACGACCATGGTGTGGCCGGTGAAAACGGGCACGCGCACACAGGTGCCGGACACGCGCAGCTGCGGCAGGCCGAGAATCTTGCGGGACTCGTTGCGCAGCTTCTGTTCCTCGTCGGTCTCCAGCGTGCCGTCGTCGACGACGCTGCCGGCCAGCGGCAGGACGTTGTAGGCGATGGGTTCCGCGTAGGGGCCCAGGTCGGCGGGGGCGAGGACTCCGCCGTTAGTCGTCAGCTCGGTGTTGCGCTCGCCGGTCTCGGCGATCTGCCCGGCCAAAGCGTTGACCCCCGCCAGTCCGGAGCCCGAGACCGCCTGGTAGGAGGCGACGCGCAGGCTGGTCAGGCCAGCTGCGTCGTGCAGCGCCTTGGCCACCGGCATGATCGACATGGTGGTGCAGTTCGGGTTCGCGATGATGCCCTTCGGCAGCGCCGCCGCCTTGTCCGGGTTGACCTCGGAGACGATCAGCGGAACCTCGTTGTCCTTGCGGAAGGCGGAGGAGTTGTCCACCACCTTCGCGCCGGCGGCGGCGAAGACGGGGGCCCACTGCCTCGACGTCTCCCCGCCGGCGGAGAACAGCGCGATGTCCACGTCGGCGATGGATTCCTCCGTCACCTTCGTCAGGTCCTCCACGGCGATGTCCTCGCCGCGGAACTGGAGGACCTTGCCCGCGGAGCGGGGCGAGGCGAAAAAGCGCACCTTCTCCGCCGGGAAGCTACGCTCCTCGAGGATGGAGCGCATCACGCGCCCCACTTGTCCGGTTGCTCCGACGACTGCGATGGTGGTCATGCGAATCCTTCCTTCGGTTGGGGCTTAGCGGCCGGTGCCGGCGTAAACCACGGCCGGCTCGTCGCCGCCGAGCTCGAACTTGGTGTGCAGGGCGCGGGCCGCCTCGGCCAGGTCGATCTGCCGGACCACGGCGGTGATGCGGATCTCCGAGGTGGTGATCATTTCGATGTTGATCCCGGCGTCGCGAAGCGCCTCGGCGAAGTCCGCGGTGACCCCTGGGTGGGACTTCATACCCGCTCCGACGAGGGAGACCTTACCGATTTGGTCGTTGTAGATCAGGTCGTCCCAGTCCTCCGTGTCCTGCAGGCTGGCCAGCAGCTCCATGCCGCGCTTGCCGTCGGCTTTGGGCAGGGTGAAGGTGATGTCGGTCTTGTTGTTCTCCAGGGAGGAGATGTTCTGCAGGACCATATCGATGTTGATTTCGGCGTCCGCGAGCACGCGGAACACCTTGGCGGCCTCGCCGGGGGTGTCCCGGATGCCGAGGATGGTGATCTTCGCCTCCGAGTCGTCGGTGGCCACGCCGGTCAGTACTGCTTCCTCCACGGGGATATCCTCCATTGCTCCGGCGACGAGGGTGCCGGGGTCGTTGCTGTAAGACGAACGGACGCGCATGGGCACGTTGAACGCGCGGGCGTACTCCACGCTGCGCAGAACCAGAATCTTCGAGCCGGACGCCGCGAGTTCCAGCATCTCCTCGAAGCAGAGCTGCTCAAGCTTGCGCGCGTCGGGAACGATGCGCGGGTCGGCGGTGTAGACGCCGTCGACGTCCGAGTAGATCTCGCACTCGTCGGCGCCGAGCGCCGCGGCGAGCGCCACCGCCGTGGTGTCCGAGCCGCCGCGGCCCAGGGTGGTCACGTCGCGTGTGTCGCGGTTGACGCCCTGGAAGCCGGCCACGATGGCGATCTTGCCCTGGTCGAGCGCCTCCCGGACGCGGCCCGGGGTGACCTCGAGGATCCTCGCGTTGCCGTGGCGCTCGGTGGTGATCACGCCGGCCTGGGAGCCGGTGAAGGACTGCACCTCGGCGCCGAAGGAGGCGACGGCCATGGCGACGAGCGAGTTGGAGATGCGCTCGCCCGCGGTGAGCAGCATGTCCATCTCGCGGGCGGGGGGAACCGGGTTGACCTGGGCGGCGAGGTCCAGAAGCTCGTCGGTGGTGTCGCCCATCGCGGAGCAGACCACGACGACGTCGTGGCCCATCCGCTTCGTGTTGACCACGCGCTCCGCGACTGCCCGGATGCGTTCCGCGCTTTCCAGGGACGATCCTCCGTACTTCTGGACGATCAATGCCATTCGCTAAGCCACCTTCCGCTTCACGCTCCGGGAATCCGCGCTCCAATAGTACTAGGCCGCCCGAGACCAGGGGAGAGAAAGGTGAAAAGTATTCAGTGACCGACGCCCGCCCCTAAGGTTGAACGCGTGCACAGCAACGCCCTCGCCGTCTTCCTTGCGCTCCTCTCGGCGGCGATGATCGCTGCGGGCACCGTCTGGCGCCACCACATCGTGCGCGCCGGGCTCGGCCAGTGGGAGGCAAATGCGTCCCCTTTGACGTCGTTAAGCACCCCCGGCTGGTGGCTGTCCATCGCCCTGGCCTTCGGCGCCTACGCCGTCCAGGCCCTCGCCCTCGCCTTTGGTTCCCTGCTGGTGGTGCAGCCCGTGCTCACGCTCTCGCTCATGCTCACGCTCGCGCTGTCGGCGCGGGTGGAGCGGCGGCACATGGAGGCTGACGAGGCGTTCTGGAGCCTCGTGCTCACACTCTGCGTGGGTGTGCTCGTTCTCTTCGGCC
The DNA here is from genome assembly GCF_030408575.1 of Corynebacterium auris. NCBI lineage: Bacteria > Bacillati > Actinomycetota > Actinomycetes > Mycobacteriales > Corynebacteriaceae > Corynebacterium > Corynebacterium auris. The sequence goes on along the minus strand of NZ_CP047047.1, from coordinate 174,455 downwards.
GCCCGCTGCCCGGCGAGCGGCTCGGCCCGGCCTGGGAGTGGCTCGCCGCCATCGCGATCGGCACCGCCACATGCGGGACGCTATTCGCAGTTGCTTATCGACGCCCCACCCCCGCCCCCACCAAAGCGCTCCTGTACGGGATCGTCTGCGGCGCCACCTTCGGCTTCGTCGCCGTCTTCGCCAAGGTCTCGGTGGACGCCTTCACCGCCGGCGGGCTGGACACGCTCCTGACAACCTGGCAGTTCTGGGCACTGCTGGCCACCGCTGTCATCGGCACCGCGGTGCAGCAGTACGCCTTCGGGGCGGGTATCCTCTCGCGCTCCCTGCCCGCGATGAAGATCGGCGAGCCGCTCGTGGCGCTGGCGCTGGGCCACGTCCTGCTCGGCGAAAGCTTCGCGGCACTGTCCCTGCCCTTCGGCTGGGTGCTGCTGTGCGCCGCAATCGCCGGGATGGTCGGGGCGACCGCCATGCTCTCGCGCCGGCCCGTGCCGTAGCCGGGGGGTGCGCTGGTGGTAATGCCGGTTCCGAAAGTGTTTACCCGGGTGCGCAGAAAGTTGCGGGTCTCGTTGATCGTCGCTGCAGGGATCGACTCGTCTGACGAGACGGCGTCGCGCGTGAACTGCTCAGTCGAGGTCGTCCGTGGCTGGGCAGAAAAATGCCGGTTCCAGCGCGGCCACCACAAGGGCGCCGAGCCCCTTCTCTGCCCGCGCGCATCTAAGCAGAACAGGGCGCGAAGTAGACCTCCGAGTTGATGACGTCTCCGTCCCGCACTTCCCCGGAAACACACAGTTCTCAACCGACCCTGTTGCGCCGCGCCACTGCCCGACTATGATGTGGCGTATGTCATTGGCACGGCGGAGCCTGTTCGGGCTACTTCTCCTTCTACGCCGCGGCGGGAATCAGGCCCTTACCTAACACGGCCGGCACCCCGTCGCGGAGTTCGTGTTTGCCGGCCGTGAGCCCCACAACGAAGAAGGAAACGCTATGACGCCGAGCACCAACGAGTTTTTCGCCCCCAACGAAATCCGCACTCCCTCCGGCCCGCGCAACGAGGGCCAGCCCGCCTGGAATAAGCAGCGCGGCTCCCAGATGCCCGTCGACCGCTACCGGCCGTTCGCCGAGGAGGTCGAGGACATCGTTTTGCCGGACCGCACCTGGCCGGACAAGAAGATCACCGCAGCGCCCCAGTGGTGCGCCGTGGACCTGCGCGACGGCAACCAGGCGCTGATTGACCCGATGAGCCCCGAGCGCAAGCGCCGCATGTTCAACCTGCTGGTGCAGATGGGCTACAAGGAGATCGAGGTGGGCTTCCCCTCCGCCTCCCAGACTGACTTCGACTTCGTCCGCGAAATCATCGAGCAGGACATGATCCCCGAAGACGTGACCATCCAGGTGCTCGTGCAGGCGCGCGAGCACCTGATCCGGCGCACGTTTGAGGCCTGCGCGGGTGCGCGCAACGTCATCGTCCACTTCTACAACTCCACCTCGAAGCTGCAGCGCGAGGTGGTCTTCCGCAAGGACCGCGCGGCGATCAAGAAGCTGGCCACCGACGCGGCCGAGCTGATCAAGACCATCGCTCGCGACTACCCGGACACGAACTGGCGCTGGGAGTACTCCCCGGAGTCCTACACCGGCACCGAGCTGGACTTCGCGCTCGAGGTCTGTGACGCCGTGGTGGAGGTCATGGAGCCGACGCCGGAGGATCCGATCATCATCAACCTGCCGTCGACGGTAGAGATGATCTCGCCGAACGTCTACGCCGATTCCATCGAGTGGATGCACCGCAACCTGGCTAAGCGCGACAGCATCATCCTCTCCCTGCACCCGCACAACGACCGCGGGGAGGGCGTCGCCGCGGCCGAGCTGGGCTACCTCGCCGGCGCGGACCGCATCGAGGGCTGCCTGTTCGGCAACGGCGAGCGCACCGGCAACGTCGACCTGGTCACGCTCGGGCTGAACATGCTGACGCAGGGCGTCGACCCGCAGATCGACTTCTCCGATATCAACCGCATCCGCGAGGTCGTCGAGTACTGCAACCAGCTGCGCGTCCCGGAGCGCCACCCCTACGGCGGCGAGCTCGTCTTCACGGCGTTCTCCGGCTCGCACCAGGACGCGATCAACAAGGGCCTCGACGCCCTGGCGCAGAAGGTCCGCCCGGAGGCTTCCTCCACCGACGTCAGCTGGGAGGAGCTGCGCGATACCGCCTGGGAGGTGCCCTACCTGCCGATCGACCCGAAGGACGTCGGCCGCACCTACGAGGCTGTCATCCGCGTCAACTCCCAGTCCGGCAAGGGCGGGGTGGCCTACATCATGAAGACGGACCACGGCATCAACATGCCCAAGGCGATGCAGCCGGAGTTCTCCGCCATTGTCCAGGCCATCACGGACTCCGAGGGCGGCGAGGTCAACTCCAAGAACATGTGGGACATCTTCGCCGGCACCTACCTGGACCTGGATAGCCCCCTGGAGCTCATCGACTTCGAGGTCGCCGGCACCGACAGCGAGGGCGCGGACTCCACCGTGACCGCCCGGGTGGTCTACGACGGCGCCCAGCGCGAGATCCACGGCACCGGCAACGGCCCCATCGCTGCCTTCGCCCAGGCGCTGGAGAGCCTCGGCATCGACTTCGAGGTGCAGGATTACTCGCAGCGCTCCCGCAGCGCCGGCGACGACGCGGACGCCGCCTGCTACATCTACGCCGAGGTCGACGGGGCCACCGCGTGGGGCGCGGGAATCGCGGCTTCGACCACGCGCGCTTCCCTGAAGGCGATCGTCTCCGCCGTCAACCGAGGGCTGAGCGGGGGACGCGCAGGTGGCGTGTAGGGCGCGCTTTTGGGGCGTCGTCAAGCATGCTCTGCGGGGCAACTAGACTCTGAGCAATGAGCGCTCCGCAGACCGACCCCGAGGACTACCCCTACGTGGCGGTATACGTCCAGGCCACGGGCATCCACCCGACGACGGCGCGCCTGATTTCGCTCGACGCCGTCGCCTTCGATGACTCCGGCCGGGTCGGCGAGGACCTGCACATCGTGTTCAACCCCGGCGAGGACCCGGGGCCGCGGCACACGCACGGCCTCGAGCCGGGGGACGTCGGGCAGGCGCCGCGCTTTTCGCGCCACCTCAAGACGCTGGACAAGCTTTTCGACGCCCGCACGCTCGTCACCCACGACACCTCCTTTACCTGGGGTTTCATTGTCTCGGAGGCGCGTCGCGCCATGAACGCCGCGGCGCGGGCGAACCGCTCGCGCAACCGCCGCAACGGGCGGCGGCGCCAGCGCGTCGGCCACGTCCCGCGCCCCACCGAGATCGTGGACACCCTGGCCAGCGCCCGGCGCGGCGGGATTGTGCCCGAGGACCTGCGCGTCGGCGCGCTCGCCCGGCTCGTCGGCGTTGAGGCGGACGAGCCGACCGCCACGGTGGAGCGGGCCCAGCGGCCGGAAGAGGAGACCTCCCGCGAATTGACGCTGACCATCGTGGCCACCTACCTCGAGCTGCGCTCCCGCGGCGCACTCTCGGTGCGCACCCCGGAGGAGCTGACCGCCGACCGTTTCGGCCTGCAGCGCAGCCGCCTGCGTGTCGACGCCGACAAGGAGGACGCCCCGGCCGAGAACCCGGGGCTGTACTCCCCCGCCGAGGGGCTGCGCCCCGGCATGGAGGTGGTGGTATCCGACGACGTGCGCGTCGAGCCCGACGAGATCATCGGCGCCGCGCTTGACGCGGGCCTGAGCTACTCGGAAAAGCTCACTCGGAAGACCTCGCTGGTGGTCTCCGACGCCGTGGCCAAAGGCGCGAAGCTGCGCGGCAAGACCATGCACGGCCACCGCAAGGGCATCCCCGTGATCTCCGCCGAGGAGTTTTTCGCCGCCGTGCCCGCGCCAGAGCAACGCTCCGTCGCGGGAGGGGTCTAACGTATAGCCCATGACTGACAAAGGCACCCTCGCCCGTCTGCGCACCCGCGCCGCGCTGACCGCCGCGCGGCTCGCCACCACCGCCTCGCGCGCCACCGGCCGGGGCGCCGGCGGGATGATCGGCGGGCTGGTCGCCGGGGCCATCGACCCCTCCATCATGGACTCGCTCGGCGGGCGGCGCCCCGCCGCGCTGGTCACCGGCACGAACGGCAAATCCACCACAACGCGAATGCTCGCGCAGGCCCTGCGCAGCAGCTACGCTGTGGCCACCAACGAGGGCGGCGACAACATGGACGCCGGCATCATCTCGGCGCTCATGGCCTCCCCTGATGCCACCCACATCGCGCTCGAGGTCGACGAGCTGCACGTGCCCCACGTCGCCAAGCGGCTTGCCCCGCAGGCTGTGGTGTTGCTCAACCTCTCGCGCGACCAGCTCGACCGAGTGGGCGAGATCAACAAGATCGAGCGCGCCCTGCGCGCCGCCGTGGAGGAGCACCCTGACATGACCGTCGTTGCTAACTGCGACGACGTGCTCATCACCTCCGTCGCCTTCGACCACCCGAACGTGGTGTGGGTCTCCGCGGGCGCGGGGTGGGTGGGCGACTCCGTGACCAATCCCCGCTCCGCCGGCTACATCGTGCGCACCCCGGACGGGGAGGACTGGTACGCCACCGAAAAGCTTCCCGACGGCCGCGAGTTCCGCCGCCCCACCCCCACCTACGCGGTCACCGACACGCACCTGGTCACCCCGCAGGGCGAGGTCGAGCTGAACCTCACCCTGCCGGGCCGCGCCAACCGGGGCAACGCCGCGCAGGCGATCGCCGCCGCCGTGGAGGCCTTCGACGTGCCCCTGGACAAAGCCGTCGCGGCCGCGGAAAGCGTGGACAACGTCGCCGGGCGCTACTCCACGGTGCACCTGAGCGAGCACGACATCCACCTGCTTTTGGCCAAGAACCCGGCCGGGTGGCAGGAAGCGCTGTCCATGGTCGACCGCGACGCGGACGGCCTGGTCATCGCCGTCAACGGCCAGGTCGCCGACGGTGAAGACCTGTCCTGGCTGTGGGACGTGAAGTTCGAGGACTTCTCCGGCATCTCCGTCAAGGCCGCCGGCGAGCGCGGCACCGACCTCGCGGTGCGCCTGCTTTACGCCGACATCGACCACGAGCTCATCCACGACCCCGTCGCCGCCATCCGCGCCTGCCCACCCGGGCGCGTCGAGGTGCTGGCCAACTACACGGCCTTCCGCGACCTGAAGAAGGCCCTGAGCAAGGAGGAGGACTACCGTGCCTAAGACCCTTCGCATCGGACTTGTCCTGCCGGACGTGCTGGGCACCTACGGCGACGACGGCAACGCACTTGTCCTGCGCCAGCGCGCGCGCATGCGCGGCATCGGCGCCGAAATAGAGCACTTTCTGCTCAGCGACGACATCCCCGCCGACTGCGACGTCTACACCATCGGCGGCGGCGAGGACTCCGCCCAGGTCATTGCCGCGGCCCGCCTTGCCGCGGTCCCCGGCCTCCAGGCCGCGGCCGCGGACGGCAGGCCCATCTTCGCCGTGTGCGCCGGCATGCAGGTCCTCGGCCGCACCTTCACCGCCCACGGCCAGACGGTCGAGGGCATCGGGCTTATCGACGCCACCACATCCGCCATGGACACCCGCGCCATCGGCGAAGTGTCCTCCCTGCCCACCCGCGCCGGCATCACCTCCGAGCTCACCGAGCCTTTGACCGGCTTTGAAAACCACCTGGGTGGCACCGTCCTCGGCCCCGAAGCCCACGCCCTGGGCAAGGTCAGCCACGGCGTAGGTAACACCTCCGAGGCCTCCGTGGAGGGCGTCGTCCAGGGCAGCGTCGTGGCCACCTACATGCACGGCCCCGCGCTTGCGCGCAACCCGCAGCTAGCCGACCTGCTGTTGGCCAACGCCCTGGACATGCGGCTGGAGGACCTCGAGCCGCTCGAGCTCACGCTGATCGACAGGCTACGCATGGAGCGCCTGCGCTAACCGCGCCTGTGGTGGGGGTTGCCCCGGGGGTCGCGTGCGTTGGGGTCGACCGTGGTCGACCCCAGCGAAAACCCGCACACAAAACCCCAGGTCACGCAACACCCAAAAACGCTGCGGTCGACCGTGGTCGACCCCAGCGACAGCCCAAACCCCTCCTACATCTTCAGCCGCCCACTCAACGCGCGCGACAGGGTGAGCTCGTCCACGAATTCGAGGTCGCCCCCGAGCGGCATCCCGGAGGCGAGCCGCGACACGGTCAGGTCCGGGAAGTCCTTGAGCAGGCGCGCCAGGTAGGAGGCCGTAGCTTCGCCCTCAGTGTCGGGGTCGGTGGCGAGGATGACCTCCTCGATGGTCGGGGCGTCCTGGCCCGCCACGTCGTCGAGGACCCCGCCGATGCGCTGCAAAAGCGGGGCGATCGCCAGATCGCGCGGGCCGACGTTGGCCAGGGGGTCCAGCGCCCCGCCGAGCACGTGGTAGCGCCCGCGGTATTCGCCGGTGCGCTCGATGACCTGGATGTCTTTGGCGTCTTCAACGACGCACACGAGGCCGCGGTCTCGGCCGGAGTCCGCGCAGATGCGGCAGATGTCCTCGCGCGAGACGTTGTTGCAGATCCGGCAGAAGGTCACGCCGTCGCGCACCGCGGTCAGGGCAGCAGTGAGCCTATCGACGTCCTCGGGGTCCGTTGCGAGCAAATGGAAGGCGATCCGTTGGGCGCTTTTGGGGCCGACCCCGGGCAGCCTGGACAGCTCGTCGATGAGGTCCTGCAGCGGTCCTTCGAACATTCGGGTGCCCTCCTTTAACGTTGAAAAAGCCCGGCCGCTTCCGGCCGGGCGGGTGCGCGTTGCGCTAGATGATGCCGCCGAAGGGGATCTCGCCGGGGCCCGGCTGCGGGGCGCCGCCCTGCTGCAGGTTGGTCAGCGGGCCGATCTTCTGCTGCGCCAGCTGGCCTGCCTTGGTGTGGGCGTCGCGGTACGCCGCGAGGATGAGGTCCTGCAGGGTCTCCACGTCCTCCGGGTCGACCGCCTCGGGCTTGATGGTCAGGTCGGTGATTTCCGCGCCGCCCGTCATGGTGACGGTGACGAGCTCGCCGCCGGCGCTGCCGGTGACGGTCGCGGCGAGGAGCTCCTCCTGCGCCTTCTGCAGTGCGGCCTGCACCTCGGCGGCCTGGCGCATCAGTTCCTGCATGTCCGGGGGCAGGTTCGGGGTGGTCATGGCAGATGGAGCCCTTTCTTTGTTGGCCGTAGACGTTCGCCGCCCATTGTAGCGGGCGCGCGGACACGCCTCAGAGCGGCTTGGCCCCCAGTTCGGCGGCGAGGAGGTCCATCGCCACGGCAGTCGCGTCTCGCCGGTCCCGCTCCCCCGCCTCCTGCGCTTGGTGCGCCATGTCGCGCTCCTCGTCCTCCCGGGTGTACTCCGGGGTGTGTTCCTCGGGCGGGGGCGGGGGGTCGTACTCGTCGTCGGCGGGCTCGGGCGGAAGCGTTATCTCCTCGGCCTCCCGGCGCGCCCGCTGGGCTGCCCTTTCACTCGCCGCGGCTGCGGCCGCCTGCCAGCCGTTGGCGGGCTCGGGGCGTTTCCGCTCGGGGGCCGGCGCAGGCTCCTCGGGCTCGGGCTCTGACTTTTCCGTCGGGTTCGAGCGCGGGTTCCACACCTGGCGCGGCTGCGCCGCGGGAACAACGCCGGCCTTGGCGGGGTCGGTGCCCACGACGCAGCGCACCTTGATGGTGGCCTCGAGGTGCTCGGAGAAGACCGCCGCGATGTCGCGGTTGTGTTCGAGGGCGTTGATCCGCTGCGCCAGCGCGCCGGTGTTGTGGCCGACCACAAGCGTGTCCTCGTCGAAACCGAGCGGCGTAGCCTCGGTGAGCATGATTTCGGCGGTCTTGTTGCGTGCGCCCACGGATTGACGCAGCGTGGTCCACTCGCGGCGCACCCTGTCGAATAGGTCGCCGGTATCCGGCTGCTGCGTGGGCTGTTCGCTTTGCTGCGGCTCGGGCGCCGTGCGCGGGGCGGGCGTGGAGGAGCTGCGCACCTCGCGGTTGGCTGCTGCGGCGGCAGCAGCGGCGGCTGCCGCCGCGCCGGTGCGCGGCTGGGTGACGGGGGCGGGGGCGTCGGGGGCGAGCTGCGGCTCGGCAGCGGGGCGCTGCGGGCCCGGCGCCTCGGCGGCAACTTCGGGGGCTGTGATGAGGTGGGCCATCATGACCTCCAGCAGCAGCCGGGGGCTGGTGGCGCCGCGCAGGGAGGACATGCGCTCGTTGACCTGGGAGGCGAGCTCCGCCAGCTCGTGGCCGCTGAAGCGCTCCGCCTGCTCGCGCAGGATCTCGGCGCGCTCGACGGGGGCGTTGACCAGCCCCTGGGAGATCGCGTCGGGAACGGTGCGCAGCACCATCAGGTCGCGCAGCCGGTCCAGCAGGTCGAGCGCGAACTTGCGCGGCTCATGGCCGGCCTCGATGATTTCATCGACGGTGCGAAACATCAGGGAGGCGTCGCGGGTGGCCAGGGCGTCCACGATGGCGTCGACAAGCGTGAGGTCCGTCACCCCAAGGAGCGGGAGAGCGGCCTGGTAGGTGAGTCCTTCGGGCCCTGCCCCCGACAGCAGCTGGTCGAGGATGGACAGGGTGTCGCGGGGCGAGCCGCCGCCGGCCCGGATGACCAGCGGGTAGACGCTGTCTTCGACGTGAGCGCCCTCCTCGGCGACGACACCCGTCAAAAGTCCGTGCATCGCCTGCGGGGTGAGCAGGCGGAACGGGTAGTTGTGGGTGCGGGAGCGGATCGTGTTCAGCATCTTCTCCGGCGCGGTGGTGGCGAAGATGAAGATGAGGTGCTCCGGCGGCTCCTCCACGATCTTGAGCAGCGCGTTGTTGCCCTCCTTGGAGATCATGTGGGCCTCGTCGATGATGAACACGCGGTAGCGCGACTCCGCCGGGGCGAAAAGGGCGCGCTCGCGCAACTCGCGCATCTCCTCAACGCCGCCGTTCGACGCCGCGTCCAGCTCCATCACATCCAGGTTGCCCGCACCGCCCGGCGCAAGCGAGACGCAGGAGGCGCACTCCCCGCACGGGGTGGAGGTGGGCCCGTGGACGCAGTTGAGCGAGCGCGCCAGGATGCGCGCCGAGGAAGTCTTACCGCACCCGCGCGGGCCCGAAAACAGGTACGCGTGGTTGATCCGCCCGTTGTCCAGAGCGGCGGACAAAGGGCGCGTGACCTGCTCTTGGCCGATCACTTCACCGAAAGTTGCGGGGCGATACTTCCTGTACAAAGCCACGGCGACAAGCTTAGCCCATCGCCCGGACACGACTTACGGGTACATGAAGTGCGCCGCTAGCTTGCTTCTGCAGCACGGATGAGCTCTTCCACAAGCTTTGGCACCGCCGTACTGGGAGCGGGGCCGATCTCATTCCAGTTAGCTGTGCTGACGTTGCGGGACGCCGTTTCATACTCTTCCACTGGAAAATCGGCGGCGAGGTGTTTATCCGACCCCGCTTGGAGCGCTCCATGTTCGCGAAGCCCGGCGGTAAGAGCGCCGACCTCCATTTCACGCCCCCGAATATCCGCAAAATGGGCGAGTAGCCACACCTCGAAGCACCGATTCGACACTGCAAACAAGCACTTTGTGCCGCCCGTGGTGCTCTTGCGCGCTTTATTGAATCCTTGCTGAAACTGCTGCGGGCTCGAGTCATCGACGTCGACAACAAAGCAGACTCGGTCGTACGGGGCAGCCTTGTCGTTGGCCATGTTATACCTAACTTTGTCAACGATTTTTTCGGGTGAGTGCGGTTCGACAACGAGGTTCACACCGGGGATTCGAAACGTGCTTTTTAGACGTTTGAAGTAATCGAGCTCGGTAGCCTGACCTTGCACCACTATGAGGTACGACGGCTGTGTAGGACGGCTTCCCTTGGGCCTTCTCCTTTTCCGCATATGCTACTGCCCCCTTGCTTCACTTGTGCCGTACTTACGCCGCAGCGCAGCGAGGGCCTCCACGAGCTCACTGCTGCCAGGGATGGGTACGGCCCCATAGACTCCCTGGAGGTAGCGCTTCTCGACGTTATGGGCCTCGCGCACAGCAAACTCGTCAAGCGCGACAAGCTCCGAGCGGGATTCGCTCTTGGTGGCAAACCACACTTCGCCGTGGTGGAGGGCGGCCTGTGGGTGTCGGCCGATGAGCGAGGTGTCATGCGAACCGAAAAGTAGTTGGGCGCCGAGGGGGTTAAGGTCGGAATTATCGAAGTAGGAGACAAGCTCACGCACGAGCAGCGGGTGGAGTGAGGAATCGATCTCGTCGATAGCCAGCACACCGCCGACCGCCAGCGCGAACAGCGCTGGTACGGCGAGATCAAGCCACGTGCGTGTGCCCAGGGATTCGTCCGCCTCATCAAGGTAGAAACTCTGGTCGCATCCGTGATGCTCGAAGCGGAGGTACTGCAAATACTCGATAATGTCGTCCGCCTTCACCACCTCTGCGTCATGGGAGTCGCCGCCACCCTGCAACAGCTCCTGAATACGCCGCACCTCCGGAGGCACTTCGGCTTCTTCAATGCCCACGTCACGCACGCCAACATCCGCGACGCGGATGACCGTCTTCACAACTCCCAGCCAGTGGGGGTCGCGGTGGGCAAGCTCGATGAGCCATTGGTGCCTGTTGTGACGATCGTTCTCCCCCGTGATCAGGGGCAGCATCCTTCCCCACCAGTCGATGGCCGCCGCGTGTCTCCCCGGATTTTTAACCGTGGCCCACGCGGAAAATACGAGCGACCAGCTGCGCAGAAACTGCTCAATGTTTTCCTTCGCGGCTTGGTGCAGGCCCGCGCGCTGGCCGAAGGTAATCTCGTTGCGCTCGCGGTTGAAGATGCTGCTGAACCTTCCCCGTTCGTTGGCGTCAAGGCTCTCCGAGACAACTCCGCCGTTGTCCACGACCAGGATCCAGCGGTACCTGACATCATTGGCCACGTACTCGACATCGAATCGGGTCGGGCTCGCCTGCTGCAGCATGTGGGGATCACGCAACCGCCGTACGTGAGCTTCGCTGGTGAGCGAATGGATGATGGCGGTGCGCAGCAGGGACAGCGGCAGGAGGATGTTCGATTTTCCAGACGCGTTAGGGCCGAAGATGCCCGCCCTGCGCCAGGTGTTCTCAGTCCAGGATTCGCCTTTGCGGGGACGCAGCGTCTTAAAGCTGCGGCGCTGCATGTCGAGGACAGCCTCCTTGCCGAAAGAGCGGTAATTCTCGACCGCCAGAGAGAGCAACATGGCTCGATGGTACATTTCGCGCGGAGATCCTGCACAAGAAGTGCAAAATGCGCTCGTAAAATTACTCCTCGCGATACCAGTCCCCCACCCGCACGCCGCGGCGGCGCAGGCGGCGCTCCAGCACGGCCGCGCCCTGGGCGGCGGCAATCTGGCGCTCCTCCTCCGTCAGGGCCACGAGCTCGAGCAGCAGCGTGAGCTGGCCCGGCTCGGTGTAGGTGGGGGTGCCGCGCTCGAAAAGCTGGGGCTCGCGCAAAAAGCCGTGGCGCACCGTCGGCTCCCCCGCCACGGCGAGGTCGTCGATGAGGCCCTCCAGCAGCACGCCGGGCTGGGCGGCAAGCCCCTTATCCACCAGCTCGCGCGCGGCGGCGGCGACGGCCCTGGCCTGCACGAACGGCGGCTGCGCGGCGGCGCACACCAGCTCGCAGCGCACCGCGGTGGACGGGTCGGAGTCGAGCGTCAGCCCGGTGTCGACGCCGCTGAAGCCCACCGTCATCGCCGCCGGCCGGCCCGCGAGGGTGGCCGAGGCGGTGGGGGTGGCGTCGATAAGCGAAAGGCTGAAGCCCTCGCCGAGCGAGGCGAGCCATGCGACGGCCTCGTCGCCCGTCACTTAGGCACCAAGCTTCTCGACGCCCGCCAGCAGCACACAGGTGGCAACGCCGTCCATGGCCTCGGTGACCTCCTCGAGCGGCGGCATCGAGGGGGCAAGCCGGATGTGGCGGTCGCGCGGGTCCTTGCCGTGCGGGAACGCCGCGCCCGCCTTGGTCAGCGTGATGCCCGCCTCCTTCGCCAGCTCCCACACGCGCGTGGCGGTGCCGTCGAGAACGTCGAGCGAGATGAAGTAGCCGCCCTCCGGGGTGGTCCAGGAGGCGACGTTGTACCCGCCTAGGCGGTTTTCCAGCACCTCGATGACCGCCGCGAACTTCGGCGCGAGCGAGTCCGCGTGCTTGCGCATGAGCGCGCGCACGCCCTCCGCGTCGCGGAAGTAGGCGGCGTGGGCGAGCTGGTTGGCCTTGTTCGGGCCGATCCCGCGGATCCCGGCGATGGAGGCGTACCAGTCCAGGTTCTCCTTCGAGGAGGCGAAGAATGACACGCCGGAGCCCGCGTGCGTGATCTTGGAGGTGGAGCTCATGTACCAGAAGCGGTTCGGGTTGCCCTTCTCCGCCGCGAGCGCAACGACGTCCGGGTTGTCCGGGAACTCGTCGGTGAGCGTGTGCACGGCGTAGGCGTTGTCCCACACGACGCGGAAGTCGGGGGCTGCCGTTTCCATCGCGGCGAGGCGCTCCGTGATTTCGCGGGAGTAGTTCACACCCGTGGGGTTGCCAAAGATGGGCACCGCCCACATGCCCTTGACCTGCGGGTCCTGCGCGAGGTTCTCGATGGCGGCGATGTCCGGGCCGTCCTCGAGCACCGGCACGGAGACCATCTCGAAGCCGAACCTTTCGGTGATGGAGAAGTGGCGGTCGTAGCCCGGCACCGGGCAGATCCACTTCACCGCCTCCTCCTCGCTCCAGGGCCGCTGCGAGTCGTTGTTGCCGAAGGCGTAGGACCAGGAAATCAGGTCGAACATGATGTTCAGCGAGGAGGCATCCGCCGCGACGAGGTTGTCGGCCGACACGCCGAGCACCTCCGCCCAGATGTCGCGGATGTCGGCGATTCCGACCAGGTTGCCGTAGTTGCGCACGTCCGCGCCGGTTTTATCGCGGTAGTTCTCCCGGCCCGGCAGCTCGAGGATCTCGTTGCTGAAATCGAGCTGTACGCTCGAGGGCTTTCCGCGGGTCAGGTCGAGGTCGAGGTTCCTCGCCTTGAGGTCCTCGTAGCGGGCGCGGACGTCGGCGGCGAGCTGCTCCAGCTCATTGGGCTCAAGGTCAAGCAGGGACATGGGGCATCACTTCCGTCTGGTGGGTTGCGTGAAAAAGGTCGCCTATATAACTGTCCCATGTATGCTACCCGCCGCGCGCGCACCTTTGCGGCCCCCGCAGGGCTCGCTTTTCGACGCCCAGCCCACCGCCCTACGCGGCTACGCCGACGGTGTGCCGCTCCAGCGCGCGGGCGCATGCAGCCGGGTCATCCACCGTAAAGCGCAGCGGCTTTTCCGCCCGCGGTGCGCGAGAACGTTGGCCGGGCCGGCATGGATCGGCAGCGCGCCGTCCAGGAAGTGGACGCCGAATGTCCGGGCTTCCTGCGTGGGCGCGGACTGCAGGATTTTCACGCCGGTCACAGATTCCGCGCTGACGGTCTTGATCGGGGGCCCCAGAACGGAAACCCGCAGGCTGTCGCCGTCAACCCGGGCCCCGACGTTGAACAGGGCCAGCACGGCCACGATGAGGGCGCACACGATGAAGGCTCCGCGCTCGTTAGTGGTGAGGAAGTAGATGCACAGCGCAAGCGCCACGAGGGCGATCGCGACTCGGCTAGGGGTGTATCCGAATACTGTTGAGCGGTACGTATTTGCGGCCATGGGTCCCACCCACTTTCCTTTCGGCTTCTATCCAGGAGCGTTTGTTCCAGTGTGCTGAACAATTCCCTCGCAGTGCCGAGATCGCGCAGGCATATATTCATCGCGGGCGAAGAGCCGCCGCGCGCCGGGGAAAAATAAAGGGACCCCACGCACCTGCCAGAGCTCGCTGACCCTTGCTGCGTTCCCGCCCTGGGGGAGTTCACAAGATAAGCACCGCGTGGGATCCTGCCCCACACTCTAGCGGCTCGCCGGAGGGCACACAAAAAGCTCGCCGGCTAACGGGCGGAGCAGCGATTTTGTTTCCGCTCGGCGTGTGCAGTAGAGTAATCCCCCGACGCCAACGGCGTTTCTCATGGAGGATTCGACTAGCGGCCTATGTCACACGCCTGGAACGCGTGCGGGTAGCAATACCCTCGTGGGTTCAAATCCCACATCCTCCGCCCCTGCCCCGCCCCGGTTTTCGCCGGGGCGGGATTGTTTGTTTTAGCGCCGGTCAGAGCAGGAAATACGTGGTCCGCTTTCCACGCCCGCCGTCCATGCCCACCAACCCGGCGTCGAGGAGCGAGTTGACGGCGTAGCGCACCTGGTTTTCGGACAGGGTCGTGGCCGAGTGCATCTCCGTGATGCTCTGCTGCCCGCCCGACTTGAGCAGCCGAATGACCTGCGGGACGTTTTTGCCCAGTTTTTCCAGCTCGGCGTCATCGGCGGTGAAAACGGCGGCGAAGGGGGCCTCGCCGGTTGTGGCGCCCTTGGGCAAAAGCCCCTTCTCGGCAAGGCCGCTCACGCTTTCCTCCAATGCCTTGTCCGCGCACCACGGAAACTTCGTGCGCAGCTGCTGCAGCGAGATGTCCTCCCCGCGGCGCGCCATGACGAGGATGTCCTCCTGCACGCGTGTGAACGGACCAGGCAGGCCATCCACCCAGTCGCGGTCCTCGCGGCTCAGCCTGGGCGCGCGGGGGAAGACAACCCGGAAGGCCGTCCCCTCGTCAACGAAGCGCGGCCTGGCCAGCCCGGCCTCGTGCACGGCCCGGAGCATGTCGACAATTCCCCCGCCCGCGGCCCCCACCAGGGGCGCACCGTCGTCTGTGCCCAGCAGGCGCGCGATACCGTACAAGCGCTGGTTGACGGGGGCTTTTGCCCGATCCGCCTCCTCCAGCTGGCGCGTGGTCAGGTTCTTCAGGCCCCCGGGGCTCGTGATGGTGAGCTCGTTGTCGCTCAGGCGAATCTCCACCTGCCTGCCGGCGTCGAGGGAGACGCCCAGGTCTCGGTGGATGAAGGCGTTGGACAGCGCCTCCCGGACGGCGGACAGCGGCAGCTCCAACTCAGCGTGCGGCTGCTCCCCGGCGCCCGGGCCGGTGTTGCTGCGCACCCACTCGAGGCTTTCTTCCACCAGTTCCGGCAGCGGGCCGACGAAGCGGGCGGGGTGATCCGCCCCGCCGGTCACGTGCGCCGTTGCCCCCAGCGCCGGAAATGCCGATTGCGGGAGGAAACCCACGGCGTAGAGCCCGGCGCGGCGAACGCTTCCGCCGCTTGCGGTGACGCTGAGCACCTCGAGAACCCGCGCGTCCTCCTCGACGCCACCGAGCCGGCGGACTCCCTGCCTGGCGCTGGCGAGGAGGGCGTCGGTCAGTGCGTCGTCAAGCGCCCCGCGTCCCAGGCCCTCTACAACGACCGCGTCTGCCGGCTGCCGCTCCGCGGTGGTGCGCTTTGCCAGCTCCATCATCCGCAGGTCGTCCGTGCTCATGGCGCAATCTTTGCCCGCCTGCCGGTTGTACGCCCTGCCCTGGTACAGCGCGGGCTTGAGCGCGTCTATGAGGGGAACCACGGTGACGACGAGCACCGTCGAGCCATCGACCACCACCGAGTGGAAAAGAAGGTGCGGCGCAGGCTCCACCGCCTTTCGGCACAAGGCGTCTACAGCTTCCTGCGCCGCGTTGCCGTCGTGAACGCCGGTGACCTCGAAGTTCGCTTCCTCATCGACCCCGAGCACGATCGTGCCCCCGCTCGGCGTATTCGCGAACGCGCACAGCGTTCGCCCCAGCGATTCGGGCAGTCCCCCCGCCACCCGCTTGCACGCAATCGGGGTGGTACTCGCCCCGAAGGCACGCAGATCCTCCAACGTTGCAGCGACCGTAGCGCTATTCCACTTTTCCGCGACCATAATGTGAATATTACAAACCGAAGTAAGGCCCTGCAATCGTTTTTCACACTTTAACGAACCGTTATCGAAGCAAGGGCGCGGGTATCCGGTCGCGCTTGTCCGCTGGACTCAACGCTGATCATCGGTACAACTTGCTTGTCGACGCCCCTCCCATGCGTTCCGGCCCTAAGGTCGACGCCGCACCACTTTGAATCAATGCCGTCGAAATCCGCACCATACCCAACCATGACCAAGGACGAACGTCGCGCCACTTCTATGAATCTGTATCTTGGCCGTCTGGATAGAGACGTAGCTCACTTAGGTTAGCCGGCTGTCCGACTAGAGGGACATCCAAATACCTTATGCCCACGTCTACTAACACGTGCCCTTCAAAAATCTACACAAGTCCTAGACAGATTCCGCTGAAACAGGGGACCTTTTCTCGACGTGAACATCAGCGCAGTGCGACTCGGATGAGCTCTTGGATTGGAGGTGCCAAAGCTACGTGACCCAGGACCCCTGCAACCGTGCCAACAACAGCAATCAGGACCGCGAGGACCAGGCCGGCCCCTGTGAAGAATGCGGAGCCTTGCGCAGCTTGGGAAGAAGTATCGAGCGATGACGACCCCGACGACCCCAGAGAAGACTGTCGCGTCGGCGCTGGGGCAATCACAATCCTCTCGCCGTTTGAGAATTCGACCACCGTATTGCCTTCCGCATCCAGGTACTGACGCTCGATGGAGAGTGACGCGCTCGGAATCGTAACAACGGTGCCGTCCGAAAACTTGAGTATTGTATTACCAGCATCGTCTTTATACTGGTCGACTATTTTCGCTGGCTCACCAGGCTCACCCTTGGGTCCCCGTTCACCAGGCTCACCCTTGGGCCCCTTGGGTATTTCGATACGCGACCCATCATTGAACTCAATGACTACGGCGTTTTCGGTTTCCTCTACCGCAGCAATCTTCCTATTAGGGGGAACTACGATCTCTTGCCCAGTCGATAGCTTTATCGTCGTTGAACCGTCTTCATTCTCGGTAACCGAAAGAATCTCGATTGTTTCGGTATCCGCGAGCGCTTCTAGCATGAGTTCTCGCGCGTCGGCCAACTCGTCGGCAGACGGGATGCTCTGCCCTGCATCAGGCAAGCAGGCTTTCAACTCTTCATACAGGTAGAAGTAGTCGAACTCCTCACTAATAGGCCTGCAGGAACGCCCGAAATGGACAGCCCGCTCATTATGCTGCAACCGAACCAGCCGGGTCCCATTCTCATGCTCAAAGACGTTCCATTCGATGTTTCCCATCATCGGATCCGACTGCGCTTGATTCAGCAGCGGATACGTCTCGTAGTTAAACAATTCACCGGGCCGAAACTTTTGGTT
The DNA here is from genome assembly GCF_030408575.1 of Corynebacterium auris. NCBI lineage: Bacteria > Bacillati > Actinomycetota > Actinomycetes > Mycobacteriales > Corynebacteriaceae > Corynebacterium > Corynebacterium auris. The sequence goes on along the minus strand of NZ_CP047047.1, from coordinate 157,321 downwards.
TGCTCCGATCTCTGGTATTGCCAAAACCGCGTTAAACGGCGTGAGAATCTCGTTGTGACTGAACAGCAGCTGCCCAATCTCGTCATTGTTCGCAGACGCGTCGATACCTGCAAAAATTTGCCGGAGAAGGGGTAGCCCATTGGCATTCGAGTGATCCTGCCCCTCGAGCCCAACACCCCGTTTATAGAATTCATCAATGGCAGTGCATTGCTGAACCGACCGATACATTTCCTCGGCTCCTGGAATCGCGGGGAACTCTCCCACTCCAGCAGCTTCGCGCTCGACAGACATCAATTCTGCGAATGCGCGCGCTTCGAAAAGGTCCCGCGCTTGCCCACCGCAGTATCCATAAAGGGAGGGTTTTCGGGAGCCGTGGAGCTGCTCAAATACCTGGTCCGCATGTGGTGCGACCTGCGCTGTCCAGTTTTCCGGTATATCCTTTACCGCCTGATAACCCGGATCAGTTCGCAGATAGGTTTGGCGACGCTGCTCCGCAGGCGATTCGGGTACATCCTGATTTTGCAGCACTTCCTTATTTTGCGCCACTACATCCGGGATTTGGGCAGCGACAAGATCACTAGATGAGAGCTGCCCCGCGAAAATCTCGGCTGTTTCTATCGAGCGCGCTTTCGTTGAAGCCTCCAACCGCATCGACGCCTCAGGCCTTGAGAGTAGCTCTTTATTCCTTGTAGCAAATCGGTTTGCGAGCTCCCGCGACTCCTGCCTGCCAAGTTCAGTTAGATCCCCGCCCCCGATCTGGTTATGAATTGCTCGGAGCTGCCGAAGGTAATTTTCGACTTCTTTCCCCAGCTCGGTTTGCGTCGCGTCGGACCACGGAGTAGATCGCCCCGCAGATTCGAGGCTGCTTATCAGCCTGTCATAGTAGCCCGTGTCGCTTGCTGTACGGGATCCATGTCGAGCAAATAGGACCGAATAGGACGGGGAAAAGTTACCAGGCTCTTCCTGCAACTCCGTTGGGAGACTCGAAGCGGCGTTAGAGTTCTCATAGGATGTATTGGACCCGGTAAAGGACGGGTCAGTTCGTGCAGAAAACTCGCCCGAGTAATCATTAGCTTGCGCCGGCGCGGCAGTTAAGTGCTGTAAAGCGATCGCGGTACCGAGAAAAATCGCAAGTGATACTTTACCCCTACCCATGCTTCTCCCATCATACAGGCAGTTTTTCTATACTCGAAGCCAAGGAATCTTGTTGGCTTTTTTCACTGTGTCCGCAGTCAGTATAAGAGCCCCCCGCTGATCTGCATCCCGAGCAGTGGTAACCGTGCAATATTTAACTTAGTATTCACCGTTTGTTGGGCGCTTCTAGAACCGGCTAAGAGCAACTATCGAGAAACGAGCGTGGCCTTTCATTGAGGGGTACTCGGTTTCGTGGAAAGCCCCGCGCTTCCCGCTTTGCCACGCTGCCCCTAAAAGCAGCGTTCCACGTGAAACCTCTAGCTGTACTTCCCCGTGACGTTGTGAACGCGTTGTGCGGGGGTGAGGCCTCCGATAGCGGTGTGGGCTCGATGGTAGTTGTACTCGTGGATAAACTCCGCGTGCGTCTGCTGTCGGGCCTTTTCGCTGGCGTATGGGCGGATGTAGGCCCATTCCTGCATCAGGATGCGGTTGAACCGTTCTACTTTGCCGTTGGTCTGTGGCCGGTACGGCTTGGTGTAGACATGCTTAATCGTGCCCAGGGCAGCGTTGAACGCCGTGGAACGGTAGCAGGCACCGTTATCCGTCATCACCCGGGTCACGTCGATGCCTTGCTCGGTGAAGAACTGGCAGGCGCGCCGCATAAACCCGGCGGCGGTGTGCTTCTTCTCGTCAGGAAGGATCTCCGAGTACACCATCCGTGAGTAGTCATCCACGGCGTGATGCAGGTAGGAATATCCCCGCCCCGCGGGCGCACCAGCCTGTCTTTGTGCGTTGCGGGCGCGACCTGCCCGGCGATCCTGTTCAGAGCCACGCCCGTGCACGCGCCAGCCGCCACCGTCGGGGATGCGGCCGAGCTTTGTGATGTCTGCATGGATCATGTCCCCGGGTTGGCTGCGTTCATAGTGCACTGGTGGTGCTGTGCGCACCGGCAGGCCGGTGGCCTGGTCGATGCAGGCTCGTTTCGGCATGTTGTAGCGTGCCAGCACTCGACCAACCGTGGAACGGGGAATTCCCAGGTGGTAGCCAATACGGTGTGGGCCCCACTGGCGGGTAAACCGCAGTGTGATGATGCGGCGCTGGGTGCGCACCGGCAGCTGGTGCGGGCACGTGCGGGGACGGTGTGACCGGTCAGTGAGCACTTCGCCACGGCGTGCCCGGCTCACCCACCTGTTGACGGTGGCTGGTCAGACCTGGAAGCGTTCAGCGACTCGGCGCTGCGTCCATCCGTGGGTGATGGCCAGCTCAACCATCCTTGCTCTGCCGGTCGGGGTCAAAGGTGCGTTACGGTGTGTCATGGAAGCCTTCCGGATCGGTGTTCGTGTGGATACCTACACCTCTACCGGAGGCTTCCCCTTTTCGTTCACACCGTTCACAACCTCCCGAGGAAGTACATCTAGCGCCACACCCACGGCTCGCGCGGCAGGCCCTTCGGCTCGAACACCTCGAGCAGCTCAGCGGCCGAACCGACGCCTTCGCACCCGATGGAGCGCACGATCTCGGCCCACGCCGCCCCCAGCCCCATCTCGCGCAGGGTCACCGCCCCGTCGCGCTTGGCCAGGCGCTGACCCAAGGCGTTGACCACCAGCGGCACGTGCACATACGCGGGCTCTACGTAGCCCAACAGGTGCGCCAGGTACGCTTGGGCGGGCGCGGAGCTGAGCAGGTCGTCGCCGCGTACTACCTGGTCCACGCCCTGCTCGCCGTCGTCGACCACGACGGCGAGGTTGTAGGCCCAGTCGCCGGCCTGGGCCTGGTTGAGGTTGCCGCCGCGGCGCAGGATCACGTCGTCGACGGGGCCCGTGACCTCGCCGTGGTAGACGTCCCGCACGGTCCACTCCCGCGCGGAGGCCCGCAGGCGCAGCGCTGGCATGCGGCCGGCTTCGGCGAGCTCGTGGCGTCGTAAAGCTCTCTGCTCCTCCGTCAGGTCCCTGCAGGTCCCGGGGTACATGCCGGGCCGGGCGTGTGGGGCGCTGGCGGCCTCGCGGATGTCGCGGCGCGTGCAGTAGCACTCGTAGACGGGCAGGCGGGCGAGGGCCTCCTCGTAGAGAGCGCCCCGCTCGGACTGGTAGACCACCGGCGGGTCGTAATCGAGCCCCAGCGAGGAAAGGTCGGTGATCTGGCGCCGGGCCGACTCCGGCGAGGAGCGCTCCGAGTCGATGTCCTCCACGCGCAGGTAGAAGTCGCGGCCGGATCGCCGGGCGAACAGCCACGCCAACACCGCGGTGCGCAGGTTGCCAAGGTGGAGGTCGCCGCTGGGCGAGGGGGCGTATCTGCCTGCTGCCATGGGCCTAGGATATTACGGGTGACTCCTACCTCAACCCGCTCCCCGTACCCCGTGCTCGTCGCGGTGTTCTGCTCGGTGTTCCTCATCTCCAACATCACGGCCCAAAAGGGCGTGGAAATCGGCCCGCTCATCACCGACGGCGCCTTCTTCCTCTTCCCCCTGTCCTACGTCATCGGCGACATCATCGCCGAGGTGTACGGCTTCCGCGCGGCCCGGCGCGCCGTGTTCACGGGCTTCGGCATCGCGGTGCTGGGCGTCGTGTCCTTCTACATCGCCATCTGGCTGCCGCCCGCCGACTTCTACGACGGGCAGGAGGCCTTCGCCGCCGTGCTCGGCCTGCTGCCGCGCATCGTGGTGGCCTCGCTGGCCGGCTACGTGGTGGGACAGCTGCTCAACGCGTGGGTGCTGCAGAAGATGAAGGAGCGCTTCGGCACCAACAATCTGTGGGCGCGGCTGCTCGGCTCCACCGTCGTCGGCGAGTTCGCGGACACGCTCATCTTCTGCGCCATCGCCGCGGGGGTGATCGGGGTTGAAACGCCCGGGCAGTTCGCCAACTACGTCCTCGTGGGCTTCGTGTGGAAGACGCTCATGGAGGTCGTGGTCATGCCCCTGACCTACGCCGCCGTCGCCTGGGTGCGCCGCGCGGAGGCTCAGGCCGCGTAGTAGCGGCCGAGGAACTCGTCGCGGAACTCGGCGTAGCGCCCGGCGTCGATGGCCGCGCGGATGTTGTCCACCAGCCGCACCATGAACTCCAGGTTGTGCAGGGTGCACAGGGTGCCTGCCAGGTATTCCTTCGCCTTGAGCAGGTGGTGGATGTAGGCGCGCGAGTAATTCTCGGAGACGTAGCCGCCGAACTCCTCGTCCACCCCCGAAAAGTCGCGGCGGAAGCGCGCCGCGGTGAGGTTCATCCGCCCGTGAAGCGTGTACACGCCGCCGCGCCGGCCCAGCCGGGTCGGTGCCACGCAGTCGAAGGTGTCGGCGCCCGCCTCGATGGCGGTGAAGATGTCGTCGGGCTCGGAGATGCCAAGAAGGTGCCGGGGCTTATCGACGGGCAACTCGTCCGTCACCCAGCCCACGATGGTGCCCAGGTTCTCCTTCTCCAGGGCACCGCCGATGCCAAAGCCGCCGAAGCCGCGCCGACCCTCGGCGCGCGCGGCCTCGTCGAGGGCGAGCAACCCGCGCGCGGCTGCGCGCCGCAGGTCCTCGTACTGCGCGCCCTGCACCACGCCCCACAGCGACTGCTTCGGCTTACCCGCGCGCAGGGCGGTTAACCGGTCGTGCTCGGCCAGGCAGCGCTCGGCCCAGCGGCGCGTGCGCTCCACGGAGTGCTCCTGGTAGGAGCGCGTGTCGGCCAGGGTGGTCAGCTCGTCGAAGGCGAACATGATGTCAGCGCCGAGCTGGTGCTGGATCTGCATGGAGATCTCGGGGGTGAAGCGGTGGGCCGAGCCGTCGATGACGCTTTTGAAATCCACGCCGTCGTCATCAACGCGAGCCATGCGGTCCTTCTTCGCCGCCCGGATGTCGGCGTCCGCCAGCCCCGCCGTGTCCATGGCCAGGACCTTCTTGAAGCCGACGCCGAGGCTCATCACCTGGAAGCCGCCGGAGTCCGTGTACGTCGGGCCCCGCCAGTTTTCGAAGGCGGCCACTCCCCCGGCCTCGTCGACGATGTCGGCCCCCGGCTGCAGGTAGAGGTGGTAGGCGTTGGAGAGGATCGCCTGGGCCCCGGTGGAGCGCACCTGCTCCGGGGTGAGCGTTTTCACCGTCGCCTTCGTGGCCACGGGGATAAAGGCGGGCGTGGCGATGTCGCCGTGCGGCGTGTGGATCACGCCGGTGCGCCCGTGCCTGCCCGGCTCGTCCGCCAGGGTGGTGCTCACTTCGAAGCTCAGGTCCTCCATTTAGACCTTCGCCTCTTCCTTCTCGTCCTTGTCCTGCTTCTGCCCGTCCGGCTCGTCCCCGTCCTGCGAGTCCCCGTCCGGGTTGTCGCTGCGGCGGTCCTCGAACTCCCGCTCCAGCTCCGTGCCCTCGACGTCCAGGTCGGGCAGGATGCGGTCGAGCCACTTCGGCATCCACCAGGTGGCGCGGCCGAGGATGTACATCGAGGCGGGCACGAGTGCCATGCGCACGAAGAAGGCGTCGAAAAGCACTGCGGCGCCGAGCGCGAAGCCGAAGATCTGGATGAACGGCAGGGGCTGGTCGATGAAGGCCACGAACACCGCGATCATGATGATCGCCGCCGCGGTGACCACGCGCGCGCCCTGGGAGAAGCCCTCGACCGTGGAGGTCTCCACCGCCGCCACCGGGTCTTTCTCGCCGCGGTTGCGGGCCTCGAGGTACTGCTCGCGGATGCGCGTGACCAAAAAGACCTGGTAGTCCATGGCGAGGCCGAAGGTGACGCCGATGAGGAAGATCGGCATGAAGGACAGGATCGGGCCCGGGGTGTCCACCAAACCGGCGAAGCCCTCCTGGAACACCGCCACCGTCACGCCGAAGGCGGCGCCGACTGAGAGCAGGAAGCCCAGGCCGGCGACCAGCGGCACCATGATCGAGCGGAAGACCACGATGAGCAGGATGATCGCCAGGCCCACCACGATGGCCAAGTAGAGCGGCATCGCCGCGGCGAGCTCGTCAGTGATGTCCATCTGCACCGCCGTCAGGCCGGTCAGGCCGACCTCCACGCCGGTCGCGTCCTCCACCTGTGCCGCCGTCTCGCGCAGCGCCTCGGCGACGCCGAGGGTGTACTCGTCCTCCGGGCCGGCGACCGGGGTGGCCACCACCATCGCAGCGGTAACGTCCTCGTTGACGTTGACCAGCTGGGCGTGGCGCACGCCGTTGACGCTGCCGACCTCGCTGACCGCGTAGAGGAAGGAGGCCAGGGAGGCCTGGGTGGCCTGCCCGCCGACGTCGTCCGGGATGACGTCCATGTAGGGCTGGATGATCTCCGCGTCCGGGTTCACCCCGTCCGCGTCGACGATGACCAGGAACTGGGCGTTGACGCCCTCACCGAAGCCCTCCGCCAGCAGGTCGGCGGACTTGCGCTGGGTGGAGTCGCTCTCTGCGGTCGTGTCGGAGGGCAGGGCCATCTCGAGGTTGAGCACCGGCAGCGCCAGGGCGCCGAGGCCAAGCACCACCACGGTCAGCACCAGCGCCGGGAAGCGGCGCACGAAGCGGGCCCAGCTGCGGCCCAGCGACTTCTCGTCCAGGTCCTTCGCCGGGCGCTTGCCCGGCCCGGGGTTGCCGGCCAGCCCGGGGATGCGCACGGCGAAGGAGCGCTCGCCCCAGGCGCCGAGGAGCGCCGGGATGAGGGTGATGGCGATGAGCACCGCGATCGCCACGGTGCCGGCAGCCGCCAGGCCCATCCACGTGAGGAACTCGATCTGGGCGAGCGAGAGCGCGACGAGCGCGGTGAACACCGTCGCACCCGCGAAGACGACCGAGGAGCCCGCCGTGCCCGCCGCCAGGCCGGCGGCCTCGGGGGCGGGCAGTGTCTTCCTCTCCTGGCGGAAGCGCGAGAGGATGAACAGGGCGTAGTCAATGCCCACGGCCAAGCCGAGCATGACGGCCAGCACCGGGGTGACGTTGTTGAGCTCCACCCACTGGGTGGCCACGAGGATCAGCAGGGCGCCGATGCCCACGCCGATCACGGCCGTAACCACGGGCATGGTGGCCGCGACCAGGGAGCCGAAGGTAATCAGCAGGACAACAAACGCCACGGCGAGGCCGATCGCCTCGCTGCCGGTGTTGATCTCGATGGGCCCGCCGAAGCCGGGCCCGCCGGCCTCGACCTGCAGACCGGCCTCGCGGCCGATATCCATCGCTTCGTCGACGACGGCGCGCTCCTCTTCGGACACCGTCATGGCGGTCTCGGCGCCGAAGTCGAAGACGGTGTAGCCGATGCGCTTGTCATCGGAAAGCATGCGCACGTTGTAGGCGTCCGCGCGCGCGGTCTCCTCCGGCACGCCCAGCGCGGTCATCTGGCCGATCAGGCCCTGCGTGACCTTCTCGTTGACCTCGACGGGGTTGCCGAAGCGAATGGTGTTCTCAATGTCGTCGAGGTTGTCCTCGATGTACGCGATCGTCTCGTCGATCGCCTGCATATTCTCCGGGCTGTCGAGGGTCTCGCCCTCCTCCGCCGCAAAGACGAGGTTGACCGTCGGCGCCGTCGCCAACTCCCCCGCTCCCGGGAAGTTTTCGTCCAGGGTGATGAGGGCGTCGATGGACGGCGTACCAGAAATGGCGAACTCTGAGGTGAACGGCTTTGCCAGCGTGGCGGCGCCCGTCCCGGCCGCGACCAGCAGCAGGAGCCAGGTGACAATCACGCGCCACTTGTGTAGGTATGACCAGCGTCCAAGCCGGAAGAGAAGTTTCGCCATAAGTTTCCAATGTTAGTTAGGGTGAATTATTGCGTTCTGCCCTATTATATAGGGAGGCACAACAAAGCCCCCGCCGTACTGGTCGGGGGCTATGTTCCGTCTGTGGCGGTAGCGGCGGGATTTGAACCCGCGGTGGTTTTACCCACACTCGCTTTCGAGGCGAGCACCTTCGGCCGCTCGGACACGCTACCGCGTATCAGACTAACGGCTGGGCGGCCGAGGAACCAAATTTACTGGTCGTCGCGGCTGTCCTGGATCTTGCCGGCGACTTCGTTCGCCTTGTCCTTGACGGCGTCACGTGCGTCGCTCAACTTGTCCTTGACATCGCCGACAAGCTGGTTGGCCTTGCCCTCGTTCTCGAGGTTCTTGTCGTCGACGACGTTACCGGCGGCTTCCTTAGCCTTGCCCTTCAGCTGGTCGCCTGCACCTTCAAGAGCCATGATAATTCTCCTTTTCTCATCGGCTTTCGCGTTAACAGATACAACGATAGTCACTTCCGTCCACCCGCAAGTAACAATTTTATCTCAGTTCGCGCAGCTCCCCGAAGAAACCTGTGATAAGCTGCGCATTTTCTTCTTCAAGAACCCCGCCGCGCACCTCGACGCGGTGGAGGTGGCGGGGATCGCGCAGGGCGTCGAAAAGCGAGCCGACGGCCCCCGTCTTGGGCTCCCACGCGCCGAAGACCAGGCTTTTTACCCGCGCCCCGAGGATCGCGCCCGCGCACATCGTGCACGGCTCCAGGGTGACCACCAGCTCGCAGCCGTCGAGGCGCCACGCCCCCAGCGCCCGCGCCGCCTCGCGGATCGCCTCGACCTCGGCGTGGGCCGTGGGGTCGCAGTTCGCTTCACGACGGTTCACCCCGCGCCCCACCACACGCCCGGACGCGTCGAAGACGAGGGCGCCCACGGGGACGTCGTCGGGCGGAGTGCTTTTGGCGAACTCAATCGCGGCCGCCATCCGCGCCTGCGCGCGCCGTGTCGGCTCGTCGGCCCGGCTCAGTCCAGGCACTGTGCGAGCTCGTCGGAAAAGCCGATCTCCTCGGCGATGCGCTCGATGGCCACGTACGGATCGTCGTCGCCGTCGAGGAGGACGCTCAAGACCTGCTCGGACAGGCCGAGGTCGGCGAAGATGTCGAAGTCTCCGTCCGCCCAGCCGTCGATGTCGTCGAGCGTTTCCGGCTCGATGTCCGGGATGTCGATTCCCGCCTCGTCGAGCACGTCCGCCGCGAAGTCATCGTCAACGGCCATCGTGGCGTCCGAGATGAGCAGGCGGGTGCGCGAGGGGCCGGGCCGGACCACAACGAAGTAGTCCTCCTCCACGTTCAGGATGGCGAAGGCCGGCCCCTCGCTACGCAGCGCCCGCACCGCCGAAACAGAGGTGGACAGCGAGGTGAAATCGTCCTCGAACTCACGCACCACCCAGCGGCCGTCGCGGGCGGCGACGGTGACGGCGAATCCGTCCTCGTAATCCTGGCTCATGCCTAGTGAGGATAGCCGGGGTGTGCAAGACTTGTCACCGTGACTGAACAGTACCCGCAACCACTCCGGCCCCTCTGCATCATCGGACTCGGCCTCATCGGCGGGTCCCTCATGCGCGACGCCGCCGCGGCCGACGCCGCAGCGTTCGGGCACACCCTCTCGCGCTCCGGCGCGCGCCAGGCCGAGCGCGACGGCTTCGACGTCTCCACAGACCTAGCCGCAACTCTCCAGCGCGCTGCGGCGGACGACGCCCTCATCGTCATCGCCACCCCCATGAACTCCGTCGCCGAGGTCCTCGACGCCATCGCCGAGCACGCCCCGGAGTGTGGCATCACCGACGTGGTCAGCGTCAAGCGCCCCGTCTACGACCTCGTTGTCGAACGCGGACTGCAGAGCCGCTACGTCGGCGGACACCCCATGGCCGGCACCGAAAACTCCGGGTGGAGCGCCTCCCAATCCGGCTTGTTTCGCCGCGCCGCCTGGGCGGTGACCTACGACTGGGCCGCCGAACTCGACGAGGCGGGCCAGCCCGTCCCCGCCGAGTGGGCCGAGCTGTTTACCCAGGTCTGCCAGCTTGCCGCGCTCGCCGGCGCCGAGGCCGTCCCCGTCTCCGGGGCGCGCCACGACGAGGCCGTCGCCCGTGTCTCGCACCTGCCCCACGTCATCGCGGAGGCCCTGTCCATCGTCGGCGACAAGGGCGACACCCTCGCGCAGTCCCTCGCCGCGGGCTCCTTCAAGGGCGCGACCCGCGTCGCCGGCACCGACCCACAGCTGGTGCGCAACATGGTGGAAACCAACGCGGCGGCGCTCGTGCCCACCATCGACGAGCTGATCGAGCTGCTCCGCAGCGCCCGCGACGGCCTCGCCACAGGGCACCCCGACATGAAGCAACTCGCCGAGTCCGGCCACCGCGCCTACACGCGCTTCAACGCCCGCTCCGGGGCGCGCCGCGAATCCGTCTCCCCGGTGCGCATCTCCTCCCGCCCCGTCATGCGGGTCCACCCCGGCTCGCCCAACTGGGTGCGCGACCTCAAGCAGATCGAGTCCTTAGGCGCCCGGATCGAGGTGTTCTAAAGCCCGACAAACTTAAAGCCCCCGAGCGACACTTCGCTCGGGGGCCAAACGTGCGCCCGGAGGGATTCGAACCCCCAACCTTCTGATCCGTAGTCAGATGCTCTATCCGTTGAGCTACGGGCGCGGTGTGGTCGTTATCTTTGCCGACAACGAAAAGAACTCTACACCGGCCCCCAACGTCTACCAAAACGCCTGCTTGATCCTAGATTTGCAGGATGGCGCGCGCGATCAGGAAGTAGATGATAAGACCCGTCGCGTCGCAGAAGGTGGAAATGAAGGGGTTCGAAAACACGGCCGGGTCCGCCCCGACCGCCTTGGCCACGATCGGCATCATCCCGCCCACCGTCGCGGAAACCGTGCAGATCATGAACAGCGTCGCCCCGATGGTCAGGCCGATCGGCGTGGTGTAGACGAGGCTTGCGATGAGAACGCCGAGCAGGCCGAGCACGGCACCGAGCATCATCCCCACGCGCAGCTCGCGCCACATGACGTGGAAGACGTCGCGCTTTCGGACGTCGTCAAGCGCGAGCGCGCGGGTGACGGTCGTGGCTGCCTGGTTGCCCGTGTTGCCGCCTGTGCCCGTGAGCAGCGGGATAAACGCGGCTAAGACGACGGCCTGCTCGAGGGTTTCCTCGAAAACGTCGAGGACCTTCACTGTCAGCGTCGCGGAGATCGCCAGCACCAGCAGCCACACCACGCGGCTGCGCACCAACTGGGTCACCGGCGTGGACAGGTACGGCTTGCCCAGCGGCTCCGAGGCGCCGACGCGGGCGGAATCCTCGGTGTCCGCGAGCTCGACGACGTCCTGCGCCTCGTCGTAGGTGAAGATGCCCACGAGCCGGTTGTCCTCGTCGACCACAGGAACCGCAAGCAGGTCCGTGGACATCAGCCAACGCGCGGCGCCCTCGTCCTCGTCGGTGGCCTGAACCGACTCCGGCTCGTACATGACCTCGCCGACCGTTTGCTCCCCGCGGGCGCGGAAGAGGCGGCGCAGGCTGACCATGCCCACGAGCTCGCGGTCGTCGTCGATGACCGGGATGGTGTAGATCGTCTCCAGCTCCTCGACGTCGGCGCGCAGCATCTCCACGACCTCGCGCACCGACATCTGCGGCGTGACGTCCGGCACGGCGGGCGACATGGTGCGCCCCACGGTGCCCTTGCCGTAGCCGAGGACGACGTTGGTCACGCGCTGGTCGTCCTCGTCGAGGTCCAGAAGCAGCCGCTCCGCGATCTGCGCCGGCAGGTTATCGAGCAGGGCGACACGGTCCTCGGCGCCCATCGAATCGAAGTAGGCGACCACCCTGTCGTCGCCAAGCGCCGACACGAGCTCCGCCTGGTGGCCGGGATCGAGCACGTCGAACACAGCCAGGGAACGGTCCGGCGGCAGCATCCGCAGCACCTTCGCCCCGTCGACCGAGGGCATTCGCTCCACCAGGTTGGTGATGTCCCGCAGCGCCATCTCATCGAGCTGGTGCTGCATCTGCGCCAGCTCTTCCGCGCTGACATCATCGCGCCGGCCCAGGCGTCGGAACTTTTTCAAGCGCATAATTAGCGTGCTCCCTCCGGGTGCCGGGCCCCGGCAGCGCGGGGCCCGGCGATAGATCGCGGTGGTCGTCTGGTGTCGGCCCGAAGGGCCGAGCGGCGTGGGCAACCTCGCAGGGCGCACACCCTACTCATCTTTGCAGACGCGGACCCCGAAGGCGCAGCGGCCTAACCCTTCACGCCGGTGAGCGCATCGGCGTCACGCTTGCGCTGCTGGCCGACGATGATGGCCACGCCCAGCCCGCCGACGGCGATGGCCAGATACAACCACAGGTGCTCGCTGGCCACCTGGGGCACAACGGCCGGCTTCGGTGTGGTCTCCGCGGTGAGCACGGACTGCGTGTCGCGCCCGCTGATCACGCCTTCGATCCAGTCCTTGGTGCCGGCCAAGGCGGTAATCGCCGCGCTCGGCGAGGGCAGGTCCGGGTCGCCGTTCGCGGTGCCCGCGGTCGCCAGCCCGGCAAGCTTGCCGTCCAGGAAGAACGGGGCGCCCGAGTCTCCTCCCTGCATACCGGCACCGGAGGTCGAGTGGGCGTCGAGGATGGCGTTTTCGATCATCGGCACTGCCCCACCCGGCGCACCCAAACCCGGCACTGCCTCGCTGGCGGGCACGCTCAGGGTGCCCTCGGGGACCTCCATATCCGGCACTGCCTCACCCGGCGCACCCAAACCCGACACATCCAAACCCGGCATAGCCTCGCTGGCGGGCACGCTCAGGGTGCCCTCGGGGACCTCGGCCTCGTCGACAGGGATGGGAGGCCCGCCGAGCATCTCCACGATCTCCATCTCCGCCATCGGCAGCTGTCCCTTTCGCGCCATGGAGGAGCTGCTGCTCCACCCGTAGAGCGTGCCCCGGTCCCCGGGTTCGGGGACGGTGTCGGCGATTTCGGCCGGTTCGACGTCCGTGACCGGGGTGGTCAGGTGGGCCAGGCCTGCGTCGGAGACCGGGGAGAGCGCCCAGGAGTCGACGTCGTAGGTGCGGCCGCCGATGCGCGCCTGGGTGCCCTCGTTGTTGACTGATTCGAGGCAGTGGCGGGCGGTGAGCACCCACTGCTCGGCGACGAGGGTGCCCGTGCAGTCGCCGAAGTTGCCCACGCGGCCGATCCGCATGGACGCGACGGTGCGGGACTCGGCGTTGTCGGGGGCGGGTTCGCCGAACTCCAGGGCCCCCGCCGGGGCGGCGCTCAGGGCGATGATGCCTGCGCTAATTAGGCCGGCGGCGCTTTTCTTGTGCAACATGTTAAACCCTCTCTACTGCGGGCTGGGCGGTCGGCGTGACAGTCGGTGCTGCCGTCGACTTCGCGGCGGGCGCGACTGCCGGAACGGCCAGGTTGATGGCGCGGGAGACGAGCCGCTCGACGGGGCCCTGACCTGCCACTTTCCGCCACAGCGTGGCCAAAACGAGGAAGAGCACGATGAAGGCCACGGCCCACGGCGTGGAGTGCAGCGAGACGTTCTGCTGCCAAAAGAACGCTGTGATCACGTGCAGGATGTAGACGCTGAGCGACATCGCTCCCATCGCCTGCAGCGGGTAGGTCAGCGCGCCAGCGTGGCGCCCGAGGAGGAGGCACAGGTGCAGCACCACTGCGGCCACCGCGACGGAGAGCATGATCTCGCCGAGCACACCCGTGTGGCCGGTAAAACGCAGCCAGTTCGGGATGTCGGTGGTGAAGCGGAAGTAGGTGCCTGCCACGGCGACCACTGCGCCGACGGCGGTGGCCGCCCACTGCACCGCGGTCCGTTCGGTGCGGATGTAGACCTCGAAGAGCAGCATGCCGGCCAGGAAGTAGGCGATCCACGTCAGCATCGGATAGACCTGCGGCAGCGTGAACGGCGCGTAGCGCACCGTCGCGGCCGCGGCGGCCAAGGCGAACAGGCCGAGCTTCCACCACACGTTCAGCGGCGGCACCCAGGAGACGATGATCATCGTGATGCCCATGGCCACCAGGACCACCTGGATGCTGCCGCCGAGGGGCAGCAGCGCCAGCCCGATGAGCGCGATGATGCCGCCGCGGGCGACGATGCGCAGAAAGGTCGTGGTGGTGTAGGAGCGCCCGATGATCATGAGGGTCACGCCCGCGAGGATCGCAAACAGCGCGGCCGGAAGCCCGGACAAGATGACCTTGGTGCTCCACAGCAGCGAGGCCATGTGCAGGATTATCATTCCGATAATCGCTAGTGCGCGGGCGATGTCGAGGCCCGCAATGCGCAAAGGTGTGGACACCTAGCACTCTCCTTCTTAAAGCGGTGGGGCGCGGCGCGCGCGCCCCGTCGAATAGCGACCCTCTTTATGTACTCAGCCTCGCTGCCAGGGCACTGTGCTAGGTGTTGGGCATGCCTGAATTTAAATAAGTGTTTGCATAGCCTCGGTGAGTGTTAGCCGTGAAAACGCTCCACCAATTCCGCGACGTACTGTCCGGCCTCGGGCCCCTCGTAGGCCTCGACCACATCGGCGACGAGGCCCGCCTGGCGGATCTCCCCCTTATCCACCCACAAGGCGGTGGTGCACAGCTGGGCGAGGAAATCGTTGGAGTGGGAGGCGAAGACGAGGATGCCGGAGCGCTCCACCATCTCGGCAAGGCGCACGCGGGCCTTGGCCATAAAGGCGGCGTCGACGGCGCCGATCCCTTCGTCGAGAAGCAAAATCTCGGGCTCGATCGACGTGACCACGCCGAGGGCGAGCCGCACGCGCATGCCGGTGGAGTAGGTGCGCAGCGGCATGTCGAGGTAGTCGCCGAGCTCGGAGAACTCCGCGATCTCGTCGATCTTGGCCTTCATCTGCTTGCGGGTCTGGCCGAGGAAGAGCCCGCGGATGATGATGTTTTCGTACCCGGAGATCTCCGGGTCCATGCCCACGCCGAGGTCGAAGACCGGCGCGACGCGGCCGCGCACGTCGGCGACGCCCCGGGTGGGCTCGTAGATGCCGGAGAGCAGCCGCAGCAGGGTGGATTTGCCCGCCCCGTTGTGCCCGACGAGCCCGACGCGGTCCCCCTCCCGGAGGTGGAGGTTGACGTCGCGCAGCGCCTCGACGACGACGGTGTTGGAGTCGTTTCTGCCGATCGCGCCCCCAGCCGTGGACATCACGGCCTTCTTCAGCGACCGGGACTTTGCGTCGAAGATGGGAAAGTCGACGCAGGCGTTGTACGTGTCAATGGAAACCACAGTGAAATCCTTTACACCCAGTACGGCACGCGGAAGCGCCACTGGCGCATGACCACGAGCGCGAGGATCAGGCCGACGACGGTGCACGCCCCGACGATGCCCCAGTGGTAGGCGGCGAGGGGTTCGTCGATAAGCGGGGCCCTGATGATCTCGAGGTAATGGTAGAGCGGGTTGATCTCTGCGATGCGGGCGCGTTCGGCGACCTCGCCGCCCTGCTCGCGGAGGGTGGCCGTCGTCCACACGATCGGGGTGACGTAGAACAGCAACTGCACCAGCGCCTCCAGCAGCGGCGCGACGTCGCGGAACCGGGTGGCCACGATGCCAAAGAGCATGGCCACCCACACGCCGTTGATGACCAGCAGCGCGAGCGCCGGCACCGCCAGGAGCGTCTCCCAGGACAGGCGGATGCGGAAGATGATGACCAGGATCACCCAGATGACCATGTTGTGCGCCAAAAAGAGCAGCTGGCGCCACACGAGCCGGTAGACGTGCACCGACAGCGCCGAGGGCAGCTGCTTGATCAGCCCCTCGTTCTCGATGAAGACGTTCGCGCCTTCCTTGATGCAGCCGGCGAGGAAGCCCCAGATGATGAACCCGACGGTGACGTGCGGCAGGAAATCGCGCACCGGGATCTGGAAGAGCATGGAGTAGAGCAGGCCGAGCGCCAGCGCCATCACGCCGGTGGCGATGGTGATCCACAGCGGGCCGAGCGTCGAGCGGCGGTAGCGCTGCTTGATGTCCTGCCACCCGAGCTGCAGCCACAGCTCGTGCTGGCCCCAGCCGTGAGTGAGGTCGGCCCACGCCCGCCCGAGGGTCCGCGAGCGCGAGCGCGGGGTGTCCTCGGCGGCCGCCGAGGTCATCCGGGAAACGTCGGCGCGCAATTGTTTCTTGTCCTGCACGTGGCTAACCCTATCGTGTAGGCCCGCGAGAGCCGTAGCGGCGGCGCGCGGCGGGGCGCGC
Source organism: Corynebacterium auris (assembly GCF_030408575.1). Classification (NCBI taxonomy): domain Bacteria; kingdom Bacillati; phylum Actinomycetota; class Actinomycetes; order Mycobacteriales; family Corynebacteriaceae; genus Corynebacterium; species Corynebacterium auris. The sequence continues at coordinate 141,296 of NZ_CP047047.1, read as the reverse complement.
ACCCGTCGCGGGAGCACCCTAGCAGGGGGTGTGCATCGCGGCGGACGCCCGTGCATAATTGGATTCGTTGTTTTTGCAGGGGCTTTCTCGGCATCAGTGGGAGGTGCGATCCGTGGCCTACGACGTCGCCAGCGTGCGCGGCCTCTACACCTCCCTGTCGGATGGCTGGACGTACCTCAACGCGCACGCCTGCCCCCAGATCCCGGAACGGGTCTCGGCGGCGGTCTCCCGCTCCTTCCGCATGTCGCCTGCGGTCGCGCGCCCGGAACCGGCGGGAGGTTCGCACTCGCGCCCGTTCGCGGGCCAGCCCGAGGGGCTCGCATTGCTTGACGACGCCCGAACGGCCGTCGCCGACCTCGTCGGCACCACCCCGCGCCGCGTGGCCCTCGGCCCGAGCCTCAACGCGCTGTACGCCGCGCTCGCCGCCGCAATGCGCCCAATGTTTCGCCACAACTCCACCGTGGTGCTCAACAACGCGGACAGGACCGAGCTCACGGCGGCGCTGCTGCGCACCGACGCATCCCCCCGCTGGGCGCAGGCGGACCTGGGCACCGGCGAGCTGCCCGCCTGGCAGTACGACACCCTCGTCGACGGCACGACGCGGCTCGTGTCCATCCCCGCGGCCAACGGCCTTTTGGGCAACGTCACCGCCGTCGCCGACATCGTCGACCGCGTCCGCAGCCGCTCCCGCGCATGGGTCCTCGTGGACGCCTCCTCCTACGCGCCCTACCGTCCGATTGCTGTCGACGACTGGGGCGCCGACGCCGTGGCCATCGACATCGCGGAGATGGGCGGGCCGCAGATCGCCGCGCTCGTCGTGCGCGACGAAGCCATGTTCGGGCGCCTCGACGCCCTCGGCCGCCCCGAGGCCACGGGCGCGGCGAAGCTGGCCCAGCAGGTTTCCTCCGGCCTCGCCGGCGGGGTGTCCGCTCTTGTCGAGCACTACGCCGCCCTCTCCGCGTCGGCCCCGGCCGGCCGCACCACCCGGCGCGGCCGCCTTCTGACCTCCATGGCGGACACGGCCGCCTACCTCAACGGCCTGCGCGACGACATGCACACGTTTTTGGGCACCCTGCCCGCCGTGCACATCGTCGGGGTGTCCGGCGAGGCCGCCGACGGCGCGACGATCGACCGCATCCCCCGCCTCAGCTTCGGCGTCCGCGGCGTGCCCTCGGCGACCGTCAACCAGCGGCTGTTTGCCAACGGCATCGTCGCCACACAGACCCCGACCAGCCCGCTCTTCGAGGACATGGGCGTGCCCGAGATGGGCGGCGCCGTGACCATCGGCCTCGGCCCCTTCAACACCACGGGCGACGTCGACCACCTCATCCGCGCCGTCGCCTCGCTGGCGTAGCTCGTTTTACACGGTGAGCACGATCTTGCCGGTGCGCGAGTCGGTGTCGAGGTACTTGTGCGCCTCGGCGGCCTCCGCGAGCGGGAACGTGCGCGTCACGTTCGCCGTGATACTGCCGTCCTCCAGCAGCGGCCAGACGTTTTTGACCGTGTCGGCGACAATCCGCGCCTTCATCTCCACCGGGCGCGCCCGCAGCGTCGTCGCATGCACGGATTGACGCCGCGGCATCATCCGCCCCAGGCTCAGCGTCCCCTTCGGCCCGCCTTGCAGGGCAATGACCACCAGGCGCCCGTCCAGGTCGAGGCACTTGATGTTGCGCTCGAGGTAGTCGCCGCCCACGACGTCCAAAATGATGTCGCGGCTGCCCTCGAGCTCCTCGAGGAAGTCCTTCTCCTTGTAGTTGATGAGGATGTCCGCCCCCAGCTCCCGGCAGTAATCCAGCTTCTCCTGGCTGCCGGCGGTGACGGCGACCTCGCAGCCGAGCGCCTTGCACAGCTGGATGGCGAAAGACCCGATGCCGCCGGAGCCGCCGTGGATGAGGACGCGGTCTCCCTTCTGGATCCCCGCCACCATTCCGAGGTTAGACCACACCGTCGCCGCCACCTCGACGATTCCGGCCGTGTGCTCCAGGCTGAAGCCCTCCGGCACCGGCGTGAGCTGACCCTCCGGCACGGCGACGTATTCGGCGTAACCGCCGCCGGCCAGCAGGCACCCCACCTCTTCGTCGACGCTGCGGCCGGTATCTCCCGCATCGGCGATGACCCCGGCGCACTCCAGGCCGATGATCTCGGAGGCACCCTTGGGCGGCGGGTAGTTGCCCTGCGCCTGCACGAGGTCGGCGCGGTTCACGCCCGCCGCCCTAACCTCCACGAGCACCTCACCGGGGCGCAGCTGGGGGGTGCTCACCTCGGTCAGCGCGAGGGAGCCTGGATCGTTGGGATCTGTCAGAGTGATAGCCTTCATGCCGCCCCAGATTATCGGAGTTTCGCCCGCCCGGGCTAAGATCGGGGCGCTGGAGACGTGGCAGAGCGGCCGAATGCACCGGTCTTGAAAACCGGCGAGGGTCACACCTCCGCGGGTTCAAATCCCGCCGTCTCCGCACAGTAAAGGGGTGGCCCCGCTGGCTTTGGGGGCCACCCCTTCTTCCCGCCTACTTCACCTGGTCTTCACCTGGACCCCACCTGGTCCAGCGCCTCGATGAAGCGCTCCGCCGCAGCCTCCGGGTCCGCCCACTTGTCCAGGCCGAACAGGCCGACGCGGAAGGTGGCGAAGTCCGCTCCCTCGTCGATCTTCAGCGGCACGCCCGCCGCGATCTGCAGACCCTGGGCCTTGAAAGCGGCGCCCGACTGCAGCTCAGGCGAGGTGGCGTAGAGCACCACCACGCCGTTGGACTCGTAGCCTTCCGCGGCGACGGAAACGAACCCGCGCTCGTAGGCGGCCTCGCGCACGAGGCGCCCGAGCTTGCGCTGCCGCGCGGCCAACACGTCGAGGCCAACGCGCGTGGATTCCTTCATCGCTTCCAGGTTGTGCAGGATCGTGTCCGTCGGCAGCGTCGAGTGGTACCCCGCCTTGCCCTCGCGGTACCCATCGAAGATCTCCAGCCACTTCTTCAGGTCAAGCGTGAAAGAGCTGCTTGTCGACGCCTCAACGGCCGCCCTCCCCTGCTCCCCGAGCAGGACGTAGCCCGTCGCGGGAGAGCCGGACCACGACTTCTGCGGGGCCGAGACCAGCACGTCCACCCCCGTCTCTTTCATATTCGTGAAGGAGGCACCGGCGGCGATGCAGTCGAGGACGAACAGCGCACCGCTGTCCCTGGCGATTTCACCCAAACCGCGCAGGTAGTCCTCGGGCAGGGTCAGCCCCGCGGCGGTCTCGGTGTGTGCGGTGACGATCACGTCGGGGGAGAATGCGGCTGCGGCCTCGCGCACGCTGTCCAGCTCGGGCGGGGCGAAGGAGGGGGTGGCGGACCCCGAGGTCGGCTGGGCGTTGAGGACCTTGACGTCGTTAGTAATAGAGCCGGCCTCGATGATCTGCGACCAGCGGAACGTGAAAAGCCCCGAGCGGAGGATGAGGACCTTTTTACCGCCGAATAGCTGGCGCGCCACGGCCTCCATCGCGCCGGTCCCGCCGCCCGGCACGAGGGCTGCAGACTCCGCGTTGTAGGTGGACGTCAAAAGCTGCAGTATTTCCTGCGCCGCCGCGATGAATTTCTGCGACATGTGGTTCAGGGAGCGATCGGTGAAGACCACCGAGTACTCGAGCAGGCCGTCCGGGTCAATGTCAGTGCGAGGCAGATCAGTCATACAGCCAGAGAGTAGCCCGAATCCGACCGCCCGGCAGGTGTTTCACCGCCCCAGGCCCCACGAACGGGGCGTTTTGTCACAGGCAGGCGCGTTGGGTAATATGCAACAAGGTTTGGAGACGTGCCAGAGCGGCCGAATGGGGCTCCCTGCTAAGGAGTTGCCCTCTTTGCGGAGGGCCGCAGGTTCAAATCCTGTCGTCTCCGCCACGCGCCCGTAGCTCAACGGATAGAGCATCTGACTACGGATCAGAAGGTTGGGGGTTCGAATCCCTCCGGGCGCACGCTTGCCGCTGTCATGGCTGGTTGTTTGACAGCTCTCTTCGGTCGGCCAGGGCCTCCTACGAACCCCGGGCGCAAAGTCCAATCCCTGCAAGAACTCGGCACCGCGTTTTGTCCTTAGCAGTGCAGCACGGGGAGCAGCAGATACCAGACCTCGCGCAGCCCCCCCTTTGCGCAAGCGCAGTGTGCGGGCCTCTCGGCCCTCTGCCAAACGTAGCCGGGTGAGACCAGCCACGCCCCCCCCGGGCCATAGGGCTACTTGATTAACCGCGAAAGTCCGCAATGCGGACGATCGCGAACACCACCAAGGCCGAGCCGGTCCGCAATGCGGACTTTTCCCCGCAGCTGCCGCCAGCAACAGTCCGCAATGCAGACTCACCCTAGCAATGGCCCCACTGTTAGCGGCACTTGAAAAGCAGCCCACCGCGCGAAAATTTCTCAACACCGTGGTGCGCGCCCCGCTTGAAAGCCACCCCGACAGCGCACACGGTTTTAACGAAGCAATAGCTTTGCTTCGTTGCTGAAGAGTGCCTCGCGCGATAAGTGAGCACCGCCAGGAAACCTGGCGTATCTCTAGTGGCAGTAAGAACAACGGCGACTGCCACCTGATTTCCCAAGTGGCGCCCCTTCCGCTCGGACTTGGAACCAGTCATATCCGGCCTGGAAAATAACGCTCGCCAGGATCTACGCGCCCCTAACGGTATGACGAGGATCTCCACAGTAGTGCCCGGGGAAAAACAGCACGGCACCCGGCGCCATGATGACAATTCCAGCGGCAAACGCTCTTTCCACGAGAGCGCCCCCTAGCAACGCTTGAGCTTTGGCTCACGGGGATTCGGCGACCTGCTCTCACCGTGGCGCGGTGTCCACGGTTGGGCGCGCCGGGGGCTGGTGCACAATGGAGCCCATGACTGCCCCACTGAACCCGCGCGGGACGACCGCGGCTGTGATTGTCACCCATAACCGCGTCGAGCTGCTGCGTCGCTCTTTGGAGCAGGTTGTGCGGCAGACGCACCCGGCGGAGTGGGTCATCGTAGTCGATAACGCGGCGCAGGATGAGGTCCGCGCGCTGGTGGAGGAACTCGCTGGCCAGAGGGCTGTGTACCTCGCGTCGCAGACGAACTTGGGCGGGGCGGGCGGTTTCGCGTACGGCTTTTTGCACGCCCTGGCGCTGGGCGCGGACGCTGTGTGGTGCGCGGATGATGACGGCCACCCGGCGGACGAGCACGTCCTGGCCACCCTCTACGCCGCGGCCACGCAGCACGGGCTGCACGAGGTGAGCCCGCTGGTGCTCAACCTCGAGGACCCCACGCGGCTCGCTTTCCCCCTTCGCCAGGGCCTGACCTGGAAGCGCTCCACCGCGGAGCTGGACGGCGAGTTCCTGCCGCAGTACGCCTCCTTGTTCAACGGGGCTTTGATCAGCGCGTCCGCGATGGAGAGGATCGGCGTGCCGGACTACCGGCTGTTCATCCGGGGCGATGAGGTGGAGTACCACCGCCGGCTGGCCCAGTCGGGCCTGCGCTACGGTACGGCTCTCAACACGGCCTACCTGCACCCGGACGGCTCGGGGGAATTCGTGCCCATCATGGGTGGGCGCGCGCACGCCCAGTGGCCGGACAACGAGGTGAAGCGCTTTTTCACCTACCGCAACCGCGGTTACCTCATGAATCAGCGGGGCATGCGGAAGATGAAGCTGCAGGAGGTGGTGCGCTTCGGGTGGTTTTTCCTGGTGCAGGAAAAGAACCCGCGCGGGTTTGCGCAGTGGATCAGGCTCCTGCGGCGGGGGGCGCGGGAGGATTTCCGTCGCCCGGAATAGTCGGGCGCGGGGTGATGTCCTGCTCCATCACAATCTTCGACTCTTCCCGGAAGATCACGCGGCGCTGCAGCACGAAGTTGGTCACGGTGGCCACCCCCTGGGCGATGATGAAGGAGACGGTGTCCTTGAACGGGTTGACGAGGCCGAGGGCCTGCAGCGGGGCGTCGGTGATTTGGTAGAGAAACCACTGCACCCCAAAGGTGACGGCGTACAGCATGAACACCGCGCCTGCCTTCTTCACGTTAATTTGCGCCTGGAAGGCGAACTTGGAGTTCAGTAGGTAGGCGACGATGGTGCCAAAGACCCAGCCCACGGCTTTGGCGGCGCCGCGCGACAGGGGGCTGAGTTCCGTGAGCGTGTAGGTGATGCCGAAGTCGATGATGGCGCAACCAACGCCGATGATGACGAACGGCACGAGCTGGCGCTGGACGGATTGCCGGTACTCCTTGGACACGGGCGATCAGTTTACCCCCGCATGAGCTCGCGGAAGACATCCAAACGCTCCACCGGCGCGGACTCCGCGGGCCCGTAGACCCCCAACCCAGCCAGCCTGACCAGGGAGCCGGCGCACAGAGCGCGCACCTTGTCAGCGGGGCACGGCTCCCAGCCGAGGGCCGCGAAGGTCGACTCGATGATCGCGTCCGTGGTTTCCTCGTCCGCGAAACACGCCAGGCCCAGCAGCACGCACCAGTACGCATCGCGCCCCTTCGCGGTCTGTTCCCGGGGCAGGCGGGCCGCCGTGTTTCGCGCCTGCTTGTCGACGCCCCCGCGGCGCACATCCAGGGCCTGCAAAAGCAGGACATAGTCGAACATGCGGGAGCGGGTGACCACCTCCCGCAGTTCTGGGCGCACAGAGCGCAGGACATCGGCGGCGCGGTCCTCGCCGATGAGGCGACGGTTGACCTCCGCAATGTCGAAGGGCGCGGCGCCGAAGTCGCCGGACCCGGCGATGCACACGGCGGGCGGGGTCGCCCGGTCGCGCGGGTAGAGCTCCACCAGCTGGAAGGTAAAGCGCCACAGGCCCCAGCTGTAGAACAGGGGCTCGCTGTGTCCGCGGAGGACCTCCCCGATCGTGTGGCCGGCGCGGCTGAAGTGGGTGGGGGCCGGTGGGGCGTCGTCAAGCGAAAATGCTGTGGCGAGGATGCGTTGGACGTCGCTTAGCGGCGTGGCCTCGTCGAAGCCGATGTAGCGGAAGATTTCTTCGTCCGCCACCATCGCGGACACGCGGGCGACCAGGGTGGAGCGCGCGCGCCTCGTGGCGTCGCGGCGAGCGCGGGCGAGCGCCAGGTTGATGACGGGCGCGCGGGTGCGACCTATCGCAGTGCTCATGACTACCGCCGGGAGGGGATCGCCTTCACCGCGAGGTAGCCGCCGGCGGCGAGGGCCCCTATCAGCGTCCACGGCGCCCCCACGCCGCGGCGCGCCAGCGCCCGGGCAGCGGCCCGGTGTGCCCGGGCTGCCAGAGCCGCCGCACCCAGGCCCGCCCCGGCGAGGCCGCCGATAAGAGCCCACGTCGCGGCGGGCCCGCCGGCTCTCGAGCCGCGCTCGCTGACAACCGCGGTGAGGTCGTTGGCCGGATCCTCGTCGAACGCGTTGAACACGCCGATGGCCGCGATGTTGCCAGCCACCAGCCCGGCGCGGGTAAGCCCCGTGCGCCGCGGCAGGTCGCCGGCGGCGTAGATGGCGAGGATGAAACCGGCCTGGATGAGCTGCCCGCCGAACGTGTTGTCCAGCGCGTTGTAGTCGATCTTTTCGGGTGCGTCCATACCGGCCCATCGTAGACACGCATTAGGCTGTGCGTTTATGAGAAAGCACTACAAGGGCGACGACCCCGACGCGATCCACGAGGCGGCGCAGCGCATTGAGGCCCCGTTGTCGGACTTCATGGCGCGCGTGTTCGCGGAGGAGCTGCCCTTCCTCGATTCCGCGTCCCGCACCCGCGTCTACGAGCTCCTCCGCGAGCACAAAGCGGCAGGTCGGCCGGTGATTTCCTCGCAGGAGGAACTGCCCGTGGAGATTCGGGAATTGATGGACCTGTAGGAGCGCGCCGGGGCCTCGGACTAGGCTGGGGCGCGCTGCTCATGCCCGTGCGGCGGCCCAGCCGCGAAAGCGCGGCACGCCGGGGACACACCACGCGAAGGACGCACCATGCGAAGGACTAACCAAGGAGAACGCTGAAGCACCATGCAACTTCACACAACCGTTGAATCGCTCCACGGCTGGGGCCGGACCGCCCCGTCGACGGCCCACGTCCTGTCCACCCCGGACGTCGAGGTGATCAAGAAGGCCGTCGCGCAGGTCGCCGCAGACAACGAGGCTCTTCCCGCGCACCGCCGCCGCGGCGTCATCGCCCGCGGCATGGGCCGCTCCTACGGCGACCCGGCCCAGAACGGCGGCGGCTTGGTCGTCGATATGCAAGCTTTGAACCAGATCCACTCGATCGACCCTGAGAGCGCGCTTGTCGACGTCGACGCGGGCGTGACCCTCGACCAGCTGATGAAGGCCGCGCTGCCCTACGGTCTGTGGGTGCCCGTGCTGCCCGGCACGCGCCAGGTCACCATCGGCGGAGCCATCGGGCCGGACATCCACGGCAAGAACCACCACACCGCCGGTTCCTTCGGCAACCACGTCGTCTCCCTCGAGCTCCTCGTCGCGGACGGCCGCGTGCTCCACCTCACGCCCGAGGGCAGCGAGGACGACCCCGAGGGCACCCTGTTCTGGGCCACCGTCGGCGGCATGGGCCTGACCGGCATCATCCTGCGCGCACGCATCCGCATGACCAAGACGGAGACCGCCTACTTCATCGCGGACACCGACCGCACCGACACCCTCGACGAGACCATCGCCGCGCATTCCGACGGCTCCGAGGTCAACTACGAGTACTCCTCGGCCTGGTTCGACGCCATCTCCGGCCCGCCGAAGACCGGCCGCTCCACCATCTCCCGCGGCTCCCTGGCAACCCTGGCGCAGCTGGAGGAGTTCGCCCCCAAGCTGGCGAAGGACCCGCTGAAGTTCAACGCCCCGCAGCTCATGACGGTGCCGGACATCTTCCCCTCCTGGACCATGAACAAGCTCTCGCTCATGGCCATCGGCGAGGCGTACTACCTGATGGGCGCCCCGGCCCGTAACCAGGTGAAAAACCTGACGCAGTTCTACCAACCGCTCGACCTCATCGGCGAGTGGAACCGCGGCTACGGTTCGGCCGGTTTCCTCCAGTACCAGTTCGTGGTGCCCACCGACGCCGTGGAACCGTTCAAGGACATCATCTACCAAATCCAGGCCAGCGGGCACTACTCCGCGCTCAACGTGTTCAAGCTGTTCGGGGAGGGCAACCGCGCCCCGCTGTCCTACCCGATGAAGGGGTGGAACGTGTGCGTGGACTTCCCCATCCGCTCCGGCTTGGGCGATTTCCTCGACCGCCTCGACGAGCAGGTCATGGAGTTCGGCGGGCGCCTTTACCTGGCCAAGGAGTCCCGCACCTCGGCGGAGAAGTTCCACGCCATGTACCCCGGCATGCAGGGGTGGCTTGAGACCCGCCGCGCCATCGACCCGACAGGCGTTTTCGCCTCCGACATGTCCCGCCGCCTCGAGCTCAGCTAGCGGCTGCGCCCGGCATTGAACAGCCCCGAACCCCAAGGAGAAACCACATGCTCAACGCAGTAGGCCAAGCCCAGCACATCCTGCTCATCGGCGGCACATCCGAGATCGGACTCGCGACGGTGCGCGAGCTCATCTCCCGCGGCGCCTCGCCCGACGTCACCCTGGCGCTGCGCACGCAGTCCCCGCGCACCGAGGCCGCCGTCGAGGAGCTCACCCGCGCCGGCGCCGGCGAGGTGCGCGTGGTGGACTTCCAGGCCACCGACTTCGCCTCCCACCCCGACATCATCAAGGAAGCCTTCGCGGTCAAGGATGTCGACGTCGCCGTGGTGGCCTTTGGCACCCTGGGCGACCAGGAGGCCCTGTGGCAGGATCAATCCCTCGCGGTGGAGTCCGCCCAGACGAACTACACCGCCTACGTCTCCGTCGGGGTGCTTCTGGGCCAGGCGATGCGCCGCCAGGGGCACGGCACGATCATCGCGCTGAGCTCCGTGGCCGGGCAGAAGGTGCGCCGCTCCAACTTCGTCTACGGCTCGGCAAAGGCCGGCATGGACGGGTTCTACCTGCAGCTCGGCGAGGCCCTCCGGGGCGATGGGGTCCACGTGACCGTGGTGCGCCCCGGGCAGGTGCGCACCAAGATGACCGCCGGTCTGAAAGAGGCGCCCCTGACGGTAAACAAGGAGGAGGTCGCCGAGGCCGCCGTGGAGGCCGCGCTTCAGGGTGAGCGCACGGTGTTCGTGCACAAGCTGTTCGGGCCGATCTCCTTCGTGCTGCAGCACATCCCCGCCCCCATCATGCGGCGCCTGAGCTTCTAAGGCGGCGATGTCCGGGCCGTGTGACACACTGTTATCCATGCAGTTTTCTCACACGGAAGCAGCGCCCCCGCTTCGCCCGGGCTCCGGCGCCCCGGACGCGCTGGGCTCCGGTGCCACGGCGTGGCGGATGGCCGCCGCTGTGGTCGGCGCGGGCGTTGTCTCCCTCGCGGCGTGGTTCGCCCTGCGGGTGACGTCCCTGCCCGCGTTCAACACGTCGATGGTGGCCAGGGCGCTGGCCACCGCGGGGGCGTTCGCGGTTGTCCTCCTCACGGCGCTTCTTTTGTGGCTGTGGCACCGCGACACGCCCGGCTCCCGCCCCGCCTGGCGGCGGTGGCTCACCGAGGTCGTCGCCGTGCTCTCCCCGGCCGGGCTCGTGGTGGCCTCGCTCGGCGTGCCGCTGAGCGCGACCCGGCTCTACCTCGACGGAATCCAGGTTGACCAGGGTTTTCGCACCCAGTTCCTTTCCCGCATGGCGGCGGAGCTGGGCTACCACGACATGAACTACCTGGACCTGCCCTCCTTCTACCCGTTGGGCTGGTTCTGGCTTGGCGGGCGAATGGCCGACCTGCTGGGTATGCCCGGGTGGGAGGTCTACCAGCCCTGGGCGATCGTGTCCCTCGCGGCGGGGGCGGCGGCACTGGTTCCGCTGTGGCAGAAACTCACTGGCTCCCTGCCGCTTGCCACGGCCATCGCCGCTGTGACCACGGCCGTCGTTCTCACCCTGACGCCCGACGAGCCCTACGCCGCCCTCGTCGCGCTGTTCGTGCCCGCGGCCGCCGCGATGTCCTCGCGGGCGCTGCGCGGCTCCTGGCCGGCGACGGTGGCACTCGCCGTCTACCTGGGTATTTCCGCGACGTTCTACACCCTGTTCACCGCCATTTCCGCCCTGAGCGTCGTGGTGTTCGCCCTGGTGCTCTGGGCCCGCCGGTGGCGGGACTTGACGGCCCTGGCGCACCTCGCGGTCATCGGCGTCGGCGCCTGCCTCATCGCGCTTGTCTCGTGGGGGCCGTACCTGTACAACCTGGTCTTCGGCGACTACGTGGTCAACAGCACCGCGAACCGCTTCCTGCCGGTCGAGGGCACGGTCTTCCCCCTGCCCTTCTTCGCCTTCTCCCTCGTGGGACTGCTCAGCCTGGTGGGCCTGGTCTTCGTGCTGCTGCGCTTCCGCAACCTCAACTACACGGGCCTGTTCATCGCCGCGGTGGTGTCCTACGTGTGGGCGCTGGCCTCCATGCTCGCCACCCTGGCGGGGACCTCGCTGCTGGGCTTCCGCCTCGAGGTCATCATCACGCTCATCTTCGTCACCGCGGGTGTCCTCGCGCTGCCGGAGATCCGGCTCTGGGCGGCCGACGTCGCCTTCCCCGCCCGGGAAAAGCCCGCCGCGCGCTCGATCGCCGCGACCGTCGTGGCCATCGTGATGGGCACGGCCACGCTGGCGATGGTGCAGCAGATCCCGAAGGAAAACGAGCCGCACATCGACCAAGCCTACGCCGATACCGACGGCTACGGCGAGCGCGCCGACAGGTTCCCGCCGGACCCGGGCCAGTACTACGGGGACATCGTGGACTTTCTCAGCGAGCACGGCCACGCGCCCACCGAGACCGTGGTCTACACCGACGAGATCAACTTCATGGCGTACAACCCCTTTTACGGCTTCAACGCGTTCACCAGCCACTACGCCAACCCGCTGGGTGAGTTCGACCTGCGCAACGAGGCGCTGTCGGCCTGGTCGGAGGGCTCCTTCGCCGAGCTGGCACACCCGGACGCGTTCCTCGCGGCGCTCGATGACGCACAGTGGCGCGCGCCCGAGGCCTTCATCTTCCGCGGCGACCTGGACACCCCGGAGGAGCCGTGGAAGACCCACATCGCCCACGACATCTTCCCGAGCGAGCCGAACGTGCGCTACGAGGCCCTGTTCTTCAACCCCGAATCCTTCGACTCCCCGGCCTGGGCCGTGGAGCAGATTGGGCCCTTCGTGGTCGCGGTTCGGAACTAGTGAGACGGAAAGTAGAGTTACACGACGTGACAGCACCTGAAACAGACCACCAGCCGAAGCCGGGCGGGGCCACGAAGGCGGGCGGGAGGGCGTCGTCAAGCTTTGCGGGCCTTGCCGCGATCTCCGGGCTCCTTGCGTTCCTCTGCTTCGTGCTCACCCCCCTGCTCCCCGTCAACCAGGTCCAATCCTCGCTGAGCTGGCCGCAGGGCGGCACCCTGAACTCGGTGAACGCGCCGCTGATCTCGCTGGCGCCCGACGAGATCGAGGTCACCGTCCCCCTCTCCGCGATCGACTCGCTGCGCGAGGGGCAAAGCATGATCGTGGGCACCCTGCCGGAGACCTCCACCGAGGCCTTCGACCGCGGGATGTTCATCACCTCACCCGACGGCGGGATCGTGGTCAACTCCGTCAACGAGGTGCTCTTCGAGCTCACCCCGGAACAAGTCGCCGAACTCCCCGACGACGCCGAGGTCGTGGTCACCGCCACCAGCGAGGGCACCGCCGTCGAAGTCCCCGGCACCTCGTACTCGGAGGAGGGCGAGGAGGACCTGCGTCCCCAGGTCACAGGCATCTACACCGAGCTCGAGGGGGACGCAGCCGCGCTTATCGACGGCGGACTCAGCGCCCAGGTCCAGATCAACTCCCGGTTTACCTCGACCCCCACCGCCGCGAAGATCGCCGCGATGGTGCTCGGCGCCATCTCCGCTCTTGTCGCCCTCTACAGCCTGTGGCGCCTCGACCGGCTCGACGGGCGCCGCTGGCGCTTCTTCCCCCGCACCTGGCGCACCTTCACCCCCCTCGACGCCGTGGTGCTGGCGGTGCTCGGCTTCTGGCACGTGTTCGGCGCCAACACCTCGGACGACGGTTACCTGTTCACCATGGCGCGGGTGGCCAACGAGTCCGACTACATGGCCAACTATTACCGCTGGTACGGCGTGCCGGAATCGCCCTTCGGCTCCCCCTTCTACGACCTTCTGGCGCTGTTGGCCAAGGTGTCCGGGGCGTCGGTGTGGATGCGCCTGCCCACCCTCATCGCAGGCATTTTGATCTGGTGGATCCTCTCGCGCGAGATCCTGCCGCGCCTGGGGGAGGCCATCGGGCAGCGCCGGATGGCGTACTGGACCGCCGCCTTCGTGTTCCTCGCTTTCTGGCTGCCCTACAACAACGGCACGCGCCCGGAGCCGATCATCGCCCTCGGGCTCATCGCCACCTGGGCCGCCTTCGAGCGCGCCATCGCCGCCCAGCGCCTCTTCCCCGCGGCGGTGGGCACGCTGCTCGCCGCGTTCACCCTGGCCTGCGGGCCGACGGGCCTGGCCGCGGTGGGTGTCTTCCTCATCTGCCTGCCGGCGATTTTCCGCACGATGCACCGCCGGTTGATCTACGCGCCCTGGGTGTCCTACATCGGCGTGTTCCTCGGGGTGGGCACAGCCGTGATGATCCCGGTCTTCCACGATCAGACCCTCGCCGCCGTCATCGAAGCCACCGCCGTGCGCGCCGAGGTCGGCCCCGCCCTCGAGTGGTACGCGGAGCCGGCGCGCTACTACACCCTCTTCCAGGAATCGGTCGACGGCTCGATGACGCGCCGCTTCCCGGTATTCATCCTGCTGTTTGCCCTCGCGCTGATCCTGTGGGCGCTGGCTCGCTTCGGGCGCGTGCCCGGCGCCACGCGCGCACCGGTTCAGCGGCTCGTGGCCATCATCGTCCTGAGCGCCTTCTTCTTCATGTTCACCCCGACGAAGTGGACCCACCACTTCGGCATCTTCGCCGGCGTCGGTGGCGCGGCCGCGGCGGTCGGCGCGGTGGTGCTCAGCGCCGTGGCGCTGCGCTCGGCGCGCAACCGCACCCTCGCGATCGCCGCCGTGCTGTTCCTCATGGCCTTCACCCTGGGCGGCTGGAACGCCTGGTGGTACGTGTCCTCCTTCGGCGTGCCGTGGTGGGACCGCACGGTGCAGCTGCGCGGCATCGAGGCGAACACGGTCATGCTCGCCATCGCTCTCGTGGTGCTCATGATCGGGGTGGTCCAGGGCCTGCGCCGCGACGGCGCGCTCAGCCCCGGCGAGCGCAGCCGCTGGGCGGGTGTTATGTCCGCCCCGATTGCCGTGATGTCCATCCTCATGGTGGCGTTTTCGTGCCTGACCTTCCTCAAGGCCTTCATCGACCAGGCCCCCGCGTACTCGGTGGGGATGGGCAACGTCGCATCCTTCGGCGGCAACGTGTGCGCCCTCGGCGGTGACGTCGTTTTGGAGACGGACACGAACGATTCCTTCCTCACCCCCGTCCGCGGCGTCCCCCTCGGGCGCTCGCTGGACGCCGGGGAGCAGCGCGGTTTTACCCCGGACGGCGTGCCCGCCTACATCGTCTCGGAGGCGGACAACGTGGCCACCTCCGACCCCCGCACCACCGTCGACGACGGCGCAGCCGCTGCGGTCGCGCCCGCGGATAACACCGCGACGGGCCCCGGTGACGGCGGCGGACAGGCCGACAACGCGGCCCAGCCCTCGGACGCCTCCGAGCAGGAGCAGTCCACCACCCGCACGAACACCCAGGGCAACAGGCCCGAGCACCTGCGCGGTGTCAACGGCTCGACCGTGCGGCTGCCGTTCAACCTGGACTACACGCGCGTGCCGGTGCTGGGTACCTTCTCCGACGATCCGATGGGCTCCGCCTACATCGAGACCTCCTGGTACGAGCTGCCCGCGGCCCGCGACAACGCCCCGCTGCTGGTTACCTCCGTGGCCGGGCGCATCGCCCACCACGACATCAACGGGGTGGAGCAGGACGGCAACGAGCTCATGCTCGAGTACGGCACGCGCTCCGGCGACGGCACCGTCGAGGTTCTCGGCGAGGTGGAGATGCTCGACCAGGGCCCGACCCCCTCGTGGCGCAACCTGCGCTACCCGCTCGCCGACCTTCCGGCGGAGGCCGACGTGGTGCGCCTCGTCGCCGAGGACACCTCCCTCAAGCGGGAGGACTGGCTGGCGCTGACGCCGCTGCGCATTCCCACCCTGGCCCCGCTCGGCGAGGTTCTCCCGAGCGACGAGCCCGGCCTGCTCGACTGGGCCGTGGCCTTCCAGTACCCCTGCCAGCGCACCTTCAACCACTTCGCCGGCGTGACCGAGATCCCCGAGTACCGCATCATGCCGGACGCCCCCGGTAAGGAGCAGCTCTCCGGGTTCATGGACTTCCTCGGCGGCGGCGCCCTGGCCACCGCCGAGGCCGTGAGCCACTCGTACGAGATCCCGGGCTACCTCGTAGGTGACTGGCAGCGCGACTGGGGTTCCGTGGCCCGCTACGAGCGTCGCCCGAACTCCGTGGGAGAGGAGCCGGAGGTGGCGACCATCGACCACGAGGAGGTGACCCGCACCGGCTGGTGGACCCCCGGCCCGATGAAGATCCGCGACCCCAACGCGCCCTAACCCGCGCGCGCGGCGCTCAACCCGCCACGGCGGTGTCGGGCGCCGCGTTAGAGTGGTGGGCATGAAAGACCTTTTTGAGTTTGTCAACGGCCGCTGGGTCGAGAGCCACACCATTCCCGCTGACCGTGGCATCGACGGTGCCTTCTACGCACTGCGGGACCAGGCGGAAAAGGACGTCCACGCCCTGCTGCAGGACGGCGTCGGCCGCGGCGGCGACCTTTTCTTGTCCTTCATGGACACCGAGGGCGTCAACGGCGCCGGGCTGGCCCCACTCGAGGAGGACCTGGCCCGCCTTGCCGCCAAGGATGTGGAGGAGTTCGCGGCTAACCTCGGCACGCTCGAACGCGAGGGGGTCGGCGCGCCGCTGACCTACTGGGTGGAGAAGGACTCGCAGGGGGAGAACTCCGTGGCCTACCTCGTGCAAAGCGGGCTGGGGCTGCCCGACGAGGCCTACTACCACTCCCCCGAGCACGCCGAGACGCTGGAGAAATACGGCCACCACGTGGAGCGGATGCTCGGGTTCCTCGACCCCTCGCACCTGTTCGGGTTGAGCCCAGAGATCGCGGCTAAGCGCATCGTGTCCCTGGAGACGCAGCTGGCGCACAGCCACTGGGACGTCGTGGCAGCGCGCGACGCGGTGGCCACATACAACCCGGTGGAGTTTAAGGAGCTGCCGCCGATCATCCAGACGCTGCTCGGCGCCTCGGGGTTGCAGGAGGGCCGGGTAATCAACATGATGCCCACGTTCACCGACGAGCTCGCGGGCATGCTGCGCCCCGAGGCGCTGGCGGACTGGCAGTTGTGGGGCGCGTGGAACATCCTGCGCGCGCGCGCCGGCGTGCTGCCGGAGGAGGTCGGCCGGGCCAACTTCGAGTTTTACGGCACCGTGCTCTCGGGCGCGACCCAGCAGCGCGACCGCTGGAAGCGCGGCGTGGGGCTGGCGGAGTCGCTGGTGGGTGAGGAGATCGGCCAGGGCTACGTCGACAAGCACTTCCCCCCTGCCTCCAAGCAGCACATGCTTGAGCTGGTGGACTACCTGGTGCGCGCCTACCACGAGCGCATCTCCGCGCTGGAGTGGATGGGCACCGGCACGCGCGAGCGCGCGCTGGCGAAGCTGGGGCAGTTCAACGCCAAGATCGGCTACCCCGACCGGTGGCGCGACTACTCGGGGCTGGAGTTTTCCCCCGAGGGCGCGGACCTGTTGAGCAACGTGCGCCGCGGCGCGGCCTTCGAGCACGCCTACCAGATTGACAAGATTGGTCGGCCCGCCAACC
Organism: Corynebacterium auris; assembly: GCF_030408575.1. Classification (NCBI taxonomy): domain Bacteria; kingdom Bacillati; phylum Actinomycetota; class Actinomycetes; order Mycobacteriales; family Corynebacteriaceae; genus Corynebacterium; species Corynebacterium auris. The sequence continues at coordinate 124,447 of NZ_CP047047.1, read as the reverse complement.
GCGACGAGTGGGTGACCACCCCGCAGACGGTCAACGCCTTCTACAACCCGGTGGTCAACGACATCACCTTCCCGGCTGCGATCCTCCAGCCGCCGTTTTTCAACCCGGAGGCGGACGCGGCCGAGAACTTCGGCGGCATCGGCGCTGTGATCGGCCACGAGATCGGCCACGGCTTCGATGACCAGGGCTCGCGTTACGACGGCCTGGGTAACCTCAACTCCTGGTGGACCGACGAGGACCGCGATCGCTTCGACGAGCTGACCGCGAAGCTGGTGGAGCAGTTCGACGGCCTCATCCCCACCGTCCTCGAGGGGCGCGAGGACATCGGCGGGGTCAACGGCAAGTTCACGCTCGGCGAGAACATCGGCGACCTGGGCGGGCTCGGTATCGCGGTGGTGGCCTACAAGCTCTACCTGAAGGACAAGGGCCTTGACGACGGCCCGGCGCTGCCCGTCGCCGATGTCGAGGGCGAGTACACCGGCTTCCAGCGCCTCTTTTTGTCCTGGGCGCGGGTGTGGCGCTCGAAGGTGCGCCCGGAGATGGCCGCGCAGCTGCTGGCCATCGACCCGCACTCGCCGAACGAGTTCCGCTGCAACGTCATCGCCGCCAACGTGCCGGAGTTTTACCAGGCGTTTGACGTCGAGGAGGGCTCGCGCGTGTGGGTCGCCCCCGCAGACAGGGTGACCATCTGGTGAGAAAGCCGCTGGAAAAGGGAGCGCCCGACGCGGCCTACCCGGAGAACGTCCAGGGCGACGCCGCCTTCAACGTCGGCGGCGTCGAGCGTCTGCTCCCCGATGCCCTGCAGCTGGAGCAGATCTGGTCGTACATGCAGGCCACGTACCCGGTCGAGGGCGAGCCCTCCGATACGTACCTGGCTCTTCTGCCCGACCGGCTGACGCACGCCGCGATGCTCATGCTCGGCTCGGCGGTGGACCACGCGATGCCGGGCGTGGCCTTCCCCGGCGACGTCCGCGTCGAGGAGACGGACCTGGGCGTGGTGTTCACGCCCTCGACACCGAGCGGGGCGTGGGCCGTCTCCTGCGCCCCCGAGCTGGGGCCGAAGGCGCGCGAGCACGCCTGGCGCCCCGAGGTCGCCGGCGCGGCGGAGTTGTCCGGGGCGCGGATTATAGACGTCGATACGCCTGGCGGCGCCGCAGCCGCCGTCGCCTCCGCCCGCGAGCACGGTGCGACCCGCGTCACGCTGTGGGGGCTCGGCTGGCTTGCCGCGGCCGACGCCGACGCGACCGTGCTCACCTTCCCCTCGCGGGGCGGCGGCGCTGACTACGTGCAGCACCGCGAGGACTACTTCACCCGCGGCTTCGTCTCCACACCCGAGCAGGCGCGGCGCCGGGTGCGCGACGTCGCGGAGTTTTTGCGGCGCGGGGCCTCACCCCGCGGGCCCCACTAGAGGTCCAGGATCGAGTCGGCCTCGCTGAACTCCTCGGGCGCGGGCTCCTCGACCTCGCAGAGGGTGAGCTTCGCGCCGGTCGCGTCGGCGGCGAAGAGGAGCGGGCCGAAGGGGCTGGCCGCAGGACCGGCGGTGACGGTGCCGCCGAGGCCCTGCACGCGGCTTGCGGCTGCGGCGACGTCGGGCACGCCGAGGAAGGCGTCCCAGTAGCCGGCCATATCCCGGAAGCGTTCCTCGTTGGACAGGTCGCGCAGGCCGAGGAAGGGGGCGCCGTCGCGCAGCGCGATGTAGTAGTCGGCGCTGTAGCGGACCTCCCAGTCGAGCAGCTCCCCGTAGAAGTCGATGCACTCCTTCGCGCTGCCGGCAGCGACGTACTCGTGCCACACAGCCGTACCGGGCTCACCGGCGGCGATGAACTGCTCCTCGCCCGCTGGGCGGATCAGTCCGAACATGGCGCCGGAGGGGTCCGCGCACAGGCTCATCTCGCCGAGGGCGACCTCGGAGCTGGCCAGCACGGTTCCGCCGAGCCTCTCCACGGCCGCGCGGTCGCGCGCCAAGTCCCGGGTGAAGAAGTAGACGACCCAGGTGTCGGTGGCGGTGGCGGTGGCGCCGTCGCGCTGCGGAATGAACCCGGCGACCGGCAGCCCCTCTTTGCGGGCGATGCGGTAGGCGTCCTCGGAAATGTCCCACCCGAGCAGGCGGGAGTAAAAGTAGGTGGACTTCAGCGGCTGGGAGGTGGCCAGGTCTATCCAGTAGGGCATGCCTTCCACGGCCTCGAATGCGGGCATTTACAGGTTCCTCCACTTTTCCGGGTCGAAGTCGTCGTTGGCTGTCCGTTCGTCGAAGTAGTCCTCCCCATCAGCGCCCGCCACCACGATGACGGTGGCGCCGGAGACGGTGACCGTGTCGGCGTCGTGAAGCGAAAAGCCCCGGGAGGTGACCACCTCCCCGTTGACCGCAACCTCGCCGGCGCTGATGAGCTCCTTGGCGTGGCCGCCGGTCTCGGCGAGGTTGGCGAGTTTGAGGAACTGGCCGAGCTTGATCGACTCTCCGCTGATGGCAACGTCCATGCGCACCAGCTTAGCGGGCAGGTAAAGTCGCCCCCATGTATCCCGCCGGACGCTGGTACCTGCCCGACAACCACCCGGAGGCCGACGCGCGGCACCTGGCGACCTGGGGTCTGGTGCGCGAGTTCAACGCGCTGGCGAACACGGACCCGGCGCGCTCGCGCGAGCTGCTGTGCGGGATGTTTCCCGCCAGCGAGTCCCTCCCCGAGGTGTGGGCTCCACTGCACCTCGAGTTCGGCGTGAACACGCGCTTCGGCGCGGGCTGCTACATGAACTTCAACTGCACCATCCTGGACATCGCGCCGGTCACCATCGGCGCGCGCTGCCTGTTCGGCCCGGGCTGCCAGCTCATCACCGTCGACCACCCGGTCGCCGACCACGTCAAGCGCGCCGAGGGCTGGGAGAAGGCGGAGCCCATCACCATCGGCGACGACTGCTGGTTCGGCGCGGGCGCGATGGTCATGCCCGGGGTGAACGTGGGTGAGCGCTGCGTCGTCGCGGCGGGCGCGGTGGTCACGCGCGACCTGCCGGCGGGTTCGCTGGCCGCGGGGGTGCCCGCCGTGGTCAAGCGCGCGCTCTCCCCGGAAGGCTAGCGTTCCGCCTGGTCAACGGGCATAATGTTGAGCGTATCGATGTTGACGTGCCCCGGCAGGCTGGCCACCCAGCGGATCGCCTCCGCGACGTCGTCCGCCGTGAGGTTGAGCTTGCCCTCGTAGACGGCGCTGGCGCGCGCCGCATCGCCGGAAAAGCGGTTGAGGGAGAAGTCGGTTTTCACCCGGCCCGGGTCGATCTCCGTGACGCGGATGCCGTTGTCCGCCTCCTCCCGGCGCAGCGCGCGGGTGAGCCCCCGCAGCCCGTACTTCGCGGCGTTGTAGCCGGAGCCGCCTTTGTACGCGTCGGTGCCAGCGACGGAGCCGATGTTGATCACCAGCCCCCGCGACGCCTTGAGCTGCGGGTACAGTGCCTTGATCACGCGCGCGGTGCCGAAGACGTTGGTCTGGTACATCCACTCCCAGTCGGCCTCGCTGGCGTCGCGCAAAAAGTCCAGCCCCTTCGCGCCGCCCGCGTTGTTGACCAGGAGATCGACGCGGTCGAGCTTTTTCGCAAGCTTGTCGACGCTCCCCTGGTCCGTCACGTCAAGCTCCACCGCAACTCCCCCGATCGCGCTGGCGACCCTTTCGCAGAGCTCCAGCCTCCGCGCCGCCACGTACACCGTCCACCCGTCCTGCGCCAGCGCCCGCGCGGCCGCCTCCCCGATGCCCGCCGAACCGCCGGTGACTACTGCAACTTTGCTCATGCCCTGCGAGTCTACGACGGATACACCTGCCGCATGGTGATGTTGATGCGTCCTTCCGCCACCCCCGTGTGCTCCGGTCCTGTGCCGGGGCGCGGCGCGCTCACGCCGTGCTTTGCCCGGCGCGCCGGCCCGCCGAACACGAGCGCGTCGCCGGACATGAGCACCACTTTGTGGCCCTCGATGCGGAAGGTGGTTTCCTCGCCGATCGAGAGGCTCACCACCGGGTTTTCCGCCTCCTCCTGGGCGTCGACGTGGTCCCCCATCCCCGCGCCCGGCGGGTAGAAGTTCACCAGGGCGGTCTCCACCGTCATGGGGGTCAGCACAGGGTCGAGCTTGCGCGCCTCGGCGATCACCGCGTCCGCGATCGCCTGGTAGTTCTCCGGGATGGGCGGGACCTGCGCGCCGTCCACGTTCTGGGTCAGGCGGTACGGGTTGGTGGCCCAGAACCAGCCCAATGACATCAGGTAGGCCTTCATCTGGTGCTGGCCCACCTGGGGGCGGCGCATGGCAACCGGGGTGCCGGCGACGCCGCGGGCAATCGAGCGCGCCTGCTCCACCAGCTGCGCCTGGGTGTCCGGGGAGAGGAAGGAGGGCAGGTGGACGACGCCTTCGGCTAAGCGGCTCGGGGGTCGGGGGAGGTCTGTGGCGTCGAAAAGCATGCTCACAGGCTACCCTCGGTGCCATGGAGAACAAGGTAAACATCGTCGCGGTCGTGGCCACGATCGCCGCCGTCGTGGCCGCGGCTTTCCTGCTTTCCGAGGGCAACTGGCTGGGCCCGCTCGTGGCCCTGGCGGCGTGCCTTGTGGCGCTCTTCGCCGCCCTCCGCGGCAGCAATTACCGCAGGTAGAACGTGTCCACCACCTCGTAGCGCGGCCCGCCGCCGCGGCCCTGGCCCAGGTGCGACTCCACGAGCGCGACTTCGTCCGCGGTGAAATCGGGGCCGCGGTAGACACTCAGGGCGTGGGCGTGGTCGGCCATGAGCCAGCCGTCGCGGCCCCGGGCGACGGTCACGTGCGCGCGCTGGCGGTGGCGCTCGGCGGGATCGAGCAGGCAGTCCGCCATCAGATCACGCAGGTGCTCCTTGTCCCCGCCCACGCCGACCCACAGGGTCCGGCTGTTGAAGCACCCCGCCCCGGCAAGGTGCAGGGTGAGCGGGCGGCGGAAGGCGGTGGCCTGCGCCAGGGCGTTGCTGACGCGGCCCGCGTCGTTCGGCTGGTCGCCGTAAAAGGCCAGCGTGATGTGCCAGTTATCGGGCTCCGTCCAGCGCAGCTCTCGGCCACGCAGGGGACGCAGGGCTGTGACCAGGTGCTCCCGTGCGGCGTCGGGAAGCAAAATCGCCGCGAACAACCTTTTCATGCCTAGCGAGGCTACCCCACGGCACACAAGCCGCATTTCCCCAGGAAGTTGTTTGAGGCGCCGGAAAACACCCGCCGCAACAACTCTGCAACAACTATTGTTGCCGGGGGTGCCAAAAAGCGCCATACCTGCACCTCAGCGAGTTGTTTGGAGTTGTTTTACCGCCCAACTACTCCGATCCACTTCGTCCGCGGGCCGCGTTGAGGACCCGAAGGATCAATCCGCGCCACTCCGTCCTGGCGCAACTGCCTGAGCAGCTGAGTGACAGTGGAGCGTTCAAGCCCAAGCGCCTCTGCTGCATCTGCGGCGTACACCGGCTCCCCCTGGGCGAGCTTGGAACGCAGCCACTCGATCGCGGGAACACTCGGCAGGTCATCATCCGCAGTTGACTCGGCGGGTGTGGCCACCGCCGCCCCCGCCGCCCATTCGTGAGAACCGCCCAGTCGCTTCACAATCCCGTGTTCCTGGAGGGTTTCCATCAGCTCGGCGGCCTCGGGAGCCGACACTTGGGTGAGCGATTCCACCTGCGCTCGGGTAATGCGAGGCGCATCCCACAGACGCTTCAGCACAATGAGCGTATTGACGTTTGACACCACTTCCGCTGGCACAGTTGCCTCCAGCTTGTGCAGCATAGTGATGAACCCGACGTCCGGCGTGCCAGCGGACAGGATGACCTCCACAAAAGTATCCTCGGCGCGCACCACTGGGACGTCGCGCCCAGAACCGATCATCGCCGACCACATTCGGTCGAACCCACGGGAGGATTCTTCCGCCAGACCCAAAGCACGCATCGCTGCCATCAGGCGGCTATTGCGGGGTACGGATTGCGTCGTCAGCAAGTGCTCTTTGTCCACACCTGGCGGAAGCGATCCCGGCGACCAGATCTTGAGCGTTCGCGGAGACTGGTCAACGACCACAGGACGGCTGAGCTGCCAATCCCGGTGAATGAACGCGTTGGTGACAGCCTCATCGATCGCCTGAGCGGGAAAGCGCGGGATTGCTGTTTCCTGCCCATCGGCAAAATGCACCCGCTCAATCTCTTGCGAGGCGCGCTCCCCGATCAATCGGCGCAACTGCGGTAAGGCCACGATGAGAGGCTGGCTGATCTCCGTCACTTGCGGGTCCGCCCCAACAATGGGGCGCCACAGGTACTGAACCGTCAGGGACGGAGGCTCCGCCGCCCGCAGGAGAATGTCGGCCGCCCGTTTCAGACTTTGTCCGTCCCCATGCACCAAACCCAGCTCGCGGAGCAACCCAATAGTTGTGCTCGGGGCGAAGGAGGTGCCGTCGGTACGGCTTCGCTTCGCCCTGACCAGACGTCGCGCTTCATCGATGACCGCCAGCTCCAGGTCCTCGACCGCAAAAGGCGATGCGCCGTTGGAGTAATCGGGGTTTGCTCGCTCGCGGGCGATAGCTGTGCGTTCTTGCTCGCTGAGCGTCTCGCAGTCTGTGTGCCGCCTTCGCTTTGCGCGGCCATCGGTGCGCGTATACAGGCTCAAGGCCTCCGGTACGCGGATGACCACGAGCCGTTTGCCGCGGAAATCGACGGCCGACGCTTCCACTCTGAGATTCGGTCTCGTTCCCCCGAAGATCTTTCTCTCGATCCAGTCGGTGTCGAGGTCGGTGCCGGTAAAACCATCGGGGCCGCCCACCTTGTCACTGATGCCCACGACGATATGCCCCGTTGCAGCTTCGCCGTTCGCGAGGCATATCGCCTCGTCGATAAGCTTCTCCGTAAGTGCCGCGGCGGGGTTTCCTCCGATTTTTTTGCCGTGGGAGCTGTGCACCGTGCGGCTCGGGTCCTCTTTGATCTCAACTGTTTCGGACTCAACCTCGCCTGCCGGGCTCCCCAGCCAGATCGTCTCGAGTGCCTCCTCGAGTTCTGGCGGTAGCTGCGCCCTGTAGCGGCTGCCCGCTGCGTACTCCATGGCGCAAAGTCTACAGACCACAGCCTGCATTTCCCCAGGAAGTTGTTTGAGGCGCCGGAAAACACCCGCCGCAACAACTCTGCAACAACTATTGTGGCCGGGGGGTGCCAAAAAGCGCCATACCTGCACCTCAGCGAGTTGTTTGGAGTTGTTGGCGCTACCCTGTCATTGATGCTTCCCTTCGGCCTCGCCGCCATTGGAGATGACCTACCCGTCTCCGCGGCGAGCGGCGATCTGGCTGCCCTGAGCCCCTGGTCATCGAGGGCCCCTGGCCGTCGGGGCCCCGCCCGGCACCGGCCGCAGCCGCGTAACCCACAACGGCGGGATTCACGCATCCAATCTCCGTCGGTGGGCTACTTCTCAAGCGGGCCTAACAACACGAATAGCGCCAGGCCTCGCCCCCCATAGCCTGCCACCTTCCCACTACGGACGACCCCTGCGCGAAATGGAGACTCCATGCAAAAACGATGGACAGCAATAATCGCAACGATCGCACTGGCCGTCCACATCCCCATCACCAGCGCCGCGCAAACACAAACAGCGACACTGACGGTCTCGAATTCTTCCACCGAGACCCTCACCATGACTGGACATGCTCTCGGCACTGATCCATCCGGTGCCGTAGAAGGGAGCTCATCGTGAAAGGCATTCGTCTGTCCGTATTTGTGCTGGTCCTCGTCGTCAGCTGCCTTGTGATCGCGTATTCCGAGTCCCCCGGTCATCCCGGCGCCCTCATTGGTTTTGCTGGTCTTGTCGTCGCAGGAGTTTTGGCGGTTCTCCACTTTCTGCCCAAGCGGGACACCGAAGTAGCGCCCCGCCTGACGGCCTCGGAAGTTGATGCACTGCGAAACGTCGCCGACCGCGAAGGTGAAGCGAGCGCCATGAGACAACTGCGCGAAAACCACCCGCACGTCAGCGTCGTACCCGCCAGGGCTGCTGTGCGCGGGTTCGTCCGTTAGCGTGATGCATCCGTGACTTCCGACGTGGGGCCTCACGATTGTGTGAGGCGGCCCGCCTACCTTGATGAGCGGCTCGCACAAGCCTCGCCGGATCCTTCTCTCCCCCGGCAGGGCCGTACCAGCCCACCGACTACCCTGTTCCCCATGCACCCTTTCAACCTGGACGCCATCGGCGCGGGTTTGCCGGTCAGCCGGGTCATCGGTGACCTGCCCAAAGAGGGCCCCCTGGTCGTCGAGGCCCCGCCCGGCACCGGCAAGACCACGCTCATCCCCCCGGCGGTGAGCAACCTGAAGGGGAAAACACTGGTCACGGCCCCCCGGAGGGTGGCGGTGCGCGCCGCCGCGAACAGGCTGAAACAACTGGACACCCAACCGGGGACAAACCGGGTGGGCTACTCCATCCGCGGCGAGCACACGCCGGGCGAGCTGGTGGAGTTTGTCACTCCGGGCGTGCTGCTCAACCGGCTTATCAAAGATCCCGGCCTCGAGGGCGTTGGCGCCGTGGTCATCGACGAGGTGCACGAACGCCAGCTGGACACCGACCTGGTCCTGGCCATGTGCATGGAGCTCGCGGTCCTGCGCGAGGACTTCTACCTGGCCGCCATGTCCGCCACCCTCGACGCCCAGACGTTTGCGGCGAACATGGGCGCGCGCATCCTCAGCACCGAAGCGGTGACCCACCCGCTGGAGGTGAGCTACGCGCCGCACCCGGGGCGCACCGAGGGCACCCGCGAGTTCTACCGGCACGTCGCTGAGCTGGCCCAACGCGGCACCCAAAGGACGCTCGTGTTCGTGCCCGGCGCGCGGGAGGTTGACCTTGTCTGCCAGCACCTGGATGACGCCGCCCCGCTGCATGGGCGCCTCGGCAGCGCGGAGCAGGACGAGGCACTCAACGGTGGCGCCCGGGTGGTCGTGGCCACCTCCATCGCGGAGTCCTCGCTGACGGTGCCGGGGGTGCGCCGCGTTGTCGACGCGGGCCTTGCGCGCGTGCCCCGGCGCGACGCCGCCCGCAACATGACGGGCCTGGTCACGGTCTCGGCGGCGAAAACTAGCGCCGACCAGCGCGCGGGCCGCGCCGGCCGCCTCGGCCCCGGGGAGGTGGTACGCGCCTATTCGCACACCGACTACCAGCACTTCCAGGCCGACATCGCCCCGGAGATCACCACGGCGGACCTCACCGCAGCGGTGCTGACCATGGCGGCGTGGGGCTCGCCGGACCTGCCCCTTCTCACCGCGCCGCCCGAGCCCGCCCGGCGCGCAGCCGCCGAGACGCTTCGCCTGATCGGGGCCCTCGACGGCGCCGGCGCCATCACCGGCCTGGGCGAACAGCTCGCCCGCATGCCCGTGGACCCGCGCCTGGGCGCGGCACTCGTGCGGCACGGCTCGGGGGCGGCGCCGACTGTCGCCGCGCTTGCGGAGGGGATGAGCGGGGACATCAGCACCGCGCGGGCATCGAAGCGCCAGGTGGACAGGCTGGCCACGCTGGTCCGCCAGACGCCGGCCGTAGCCGCGGGAGACGTCATCGCCACCGCCTTCCCCCAGTGGGTGGCGCGCCGCGTCGGCGAGGAGTACCTGCTGGCCAGCGGCACGCGCGCCCGCCTCGGCGTCCCGCTGGGCGCGCCCGAGTGGATCGCGTGCGCCGAGGTGCAGCTCACCCGCGGCGGCGCCGTCATCCGCTCGGCCGCCCCCATCGAGTTCCCGGAGCACATGGTCACCGCCGAAACGAGAGCTTCGCTTATCGACGGCTCCGTCCGCGCCCGGAAAGTCACAGCCGTTGGCGCGATCGAGCTGACCTCCACCCCGATACGCCTCGACCCGGCCGACGCCGCCGAGGCGTTGCAGGGGGTCGGATTCGCCGATTTCCACCTCGACGAGGCGGCGCGCGAGCTGAAGGAACGCCTCGACTTCCTGCACGAGGTCCTCGGGGAGCCCTGGCCGGATGTGGAGCAGGGCGACTACTCGCCGGAGGTGGCCAGGTTGGCGGAGGGGGCGTCGATAAGCGAGCTCGACATGCGCGCCGCGCTCATGCGGCAACTGCCCTGGCCCGAGGCCGCGCGCCTCGACGAACTCGCGCCCGCCCGGCTCGAGGTGCCCAGCGGCTCGCACCCGCGCGTCAGTTACGCCACCGGGCGCCCCGTCGTGCGCGTCAAGCTGCAGGAGTGCTTCGGACTGGCGGAAAGCCCCACCGTCAGCGGCGTGCGGGTGCTGTTCCACCTGCTCTCCCCCGCCGGGCGCGAGCTGGCGGTGACCGATGACCTGCGCAGCTTCTGGGACGGGCCCTACCAGGATGTCCGCAGGGAAATGCGGGGGCGCTACCCCAAGCACCCCTGGCCCGAGGACCCGTGGACAGCGGTAGCCACTGCGCGGACGAAAAAGCGAATGTGAGGCGCTTTACCCCCGCTATTTATTTCCGGCGCGAAAAAGCCGCCCGGAAACGCCCGCGGCGCACCACGGCGCCCGCTACCCTTGGCCCATGGCCACCACCCCGAGGACACACACCGACCCGGCCGGGATCCCGCTCGGCGGCATGAAGATCGGCACCGCCTCCGCCGGGTTGCAGATCGAGGGCTCGCCGCAGCCCAGCAACTGGAGCGAATGGGCAGCCGCCGGCAACATCGCCGACGGCACCACCCCCGAGCCCACCACCGACCACTGGCGGCGGTGGCGGGAGGACAACGAGCTCATGGAGCGCCTCGAGTACCCCATCGCCCGCGTCGGCGTGGAATGGTCGCGCGTGGAGCCGCACCCCGGGGAGTTCGACGAGCAGGCTCTGGCCCGCTACGCGCAGGAGTACCGCGACCTGAAAAGCAGGGGAATCGAACCATTGGTCACCCTCCACCACTTCGGGCAGCCGCTCTGGCTGGAGCGCCGCGGCGGGTGGACCAGCCCGGAGGTCGTCGCCCTGTACCTCCGCTACGTCAACCGGGTGCTCGACGAACTCGGCGACATCGTCAGCGACTGGGTGACCATCAACGAACCCAACGTCTTCGCCACCGAGGCCTACCTCTTCGGCTCCACCCCACCCGGCCGCGGCGGCTACCGCGCCGTGCGCACCTGCCTGCAGAACATGGCCGCGGCCCACCTGCAGGCCTACGAGCTCATCCACGAGCGCGTGGATAACGCGAAAGTGACCTTCGCCCACCACAAGCGCGTCTTCGCCCCCGCCAACCGGGCGAACCCGCTGCACCGGGCTCTCACCCCGCTGGTGGAATACCTCTTCCAGGGCGCGCTGGAGAAGGCCTTTTACCGCGGCGTGTTCGACCCCGTCCTCGGGCGCCCGCGCGCCCTGCCCGAGGGATTCACGCCCGAGGGGGTCTACGCCGACGCCATCGCCATCAACTACTACTCGCGCACCGCGGTCAAGGGGCTAAACGACGCCACATTCCCGAACCGCCCCACCAACGACCTCGGGTGGGAGATCTACCCGCGCGGCATTGTCGAGGTCTCCGCGCCGCTCGCCCGCGAGTACGGGCTGCCCATCTGGATCACGGAAAACGGCACCGCCGACAACAGCGAGTCCTTCCGCTGCGGCTTCGTCCTCGACCACCTGGAGGAGCTCGCCCGCCTCAACGCGGGCCTGCCCTCGCGCGACGGCGCCGAGCAAAAGGCCGCGCCCGTGGAGCGCTACTACCACTGGTGCTTCGTGGACAACTGGGAGTGGTCCGAGGGCATGGCGCAACACTTCGGTGTGGTGGCGCTCGACGACAACCTCGACCGCCACGTCAAGCCAGCCGGCTACATGCTGCGCGACCTCAACCGCGCGGGCGCCATCACGCCCGAGATCGAGGCGACCTACCGCGAGCCCACGGCCAAGAACACCCTGGGCGCGGAGTAGGCGGGGCCGGCGCCATGGCAACAACCGTCGCGCAGCGCGAACCGGGGGCGTTTTTCCGCAAGTTCGCGCTGGCCTACTTCGGCACCTGCCTCGTGTGGGTCGCCCCCTCCCAGCTCCTTCTGGCCAACCAGATGATCGCGGTGCGCCCCGACGACTACGAGGGCGCCCTCGCGCTGCTGATGATCTGCGGCGGTGCCACCGCGGTGGTGGCGAGCCTGGTCGTCGGCCTGATCTCGGACCGCTCGCGGCTGTCCAACGCCTCTGGGATGGCGCGGCGCTGGGGCAAGCGCTTCCCGTGGATCCTCCTTGCGGTCCCGTTGGCGTCGATAGGCATGCTCGCGATGTCCACAACCCCCGGCTACTGGCCTTTGGTGGTGCTGTGGTGCCTGGTGCAGTGCTTCGTGGCCTTCATGACGAACAACCTGTTCACCATCACCGCCGACGTGGTGCCGCAAAAGCGCTTCGGGGCGATCTCGAGCGTGTTGGGCGTGACCTACGTCCTCGGGCTCGTCGGTGGCACAGCGGTGGCCAGCCTCGTGGACCTCACCTGGGCCTACATCATCATCGCCGCCGTGTTCCCCTGGCTGGTGATCCAGCTGGGCTTCGGGCGCGGCGCCATCGACCCGGCAGTGCACCACTCCACGCTCGACCAGCAGGCGGAGCTCGGTGCCCTCGTCTTCAGCAGCGGCGGCGGCACCGACGGCGACGAAAACGCGACCGAAGCCCTCCCGGCGGGTGCCTACCGCAACTACTGGACGGTCTTTGTCACGCGCTTTGTCATGCACGCCACGCAGTACACCGCGCTGTTTTACCTGCTGTACTACCTGCGCGACCACATCGGTGTGAGCGACCCGGACACGTGGGTGCTCATCCTCACCGTCGTTTTCGCCGCGGTCACCATGGCCGCCGCCGCGGTGACCGGCGTGCTCTCCGACAGGCTGGAAAGGCGCCGCGTGTTCCTCATCGTCGCCGCCCTGACCATGGGGCTGGCCACCGTCCTCATGACCTTCGCCGCGGGCGTTGGCACCGTGGTGGTGGCCGCCGCCGTGCTGGGCCTGGCGTGGGGTTTGTGGTCCGCGGTGGAGCAGGCCACCATCAACGAGTCACTGCCGTCGAAGCTCAATCGCGCCCGCGACGTCTCCATCATGACCCTCGCCCAAGGCATCGCGAACATGCTCGCCGGCCTCCTTGCCGCCACGGCGCTGCGCTTCCTCGGCGGCTACCCCGGCCTGTACCAGGCGTGCACCGTCGCCTGCGTCCTCGCGGCCGCGCTCGCGCTGACGATCCGCTCCTCGCGGTAGGTGGCGCGCTTCCCACGGGCACGCCTCTGGACTGAGGAGAAGCCTCGACCCGCCCCTGAGCGTGGGAGCCGCCGAGCTACCGCTGCCGGAGTGGCCGCGGTGCGCTTCCCGCACGCCTCCGGCTACCCCTTGAACTGGCCGGTTACACCCGGCGCGAGGTTCGTGTACACGTGCTTGTGTTCCTGGTACTCGGCAAGCCCGGTGGGGCCCAGTTCCCGGCCGTTGCCGGACTGCTTCATTCCTCCCCACTCGGCCTGCGGCAGGTAGGGGTGGAAGTCGTTGATCCAGATGGTGCCGTGGCGCAGCTTGCGCGCGACGCGCTCCGCCTTCCCGGCGTCGGTAGTCCACACAGCACCGGCCAGCCCGTACTCGGTATCGTTGGCAATCTCGACCGCCTCCTCCTCGGTGGTGAAGGTCTCGATGGTCACCACGGGCCCGAATGCCTCGTCGTGGACGCAATCCATCTCGCGGGTGCAGTTGTCCAGGATGGTGGGCAAGTAGTACACCCCGGCGGTGAGGTCGGTCTCGCCTGTGCCGTGGCCGCCCGTGTTGTCCTCGGCGGTGGGTGTACGCCCTCCGGTGAGCACCTTTGCGCCCTGCTCGCGGGCCGTATCTACGTAGGCGGCGACCTTGTCGCGGTGTGCGGACGAGATCAACGGGCCGGTCTCGGCGACGCTGTCGCGCGGGCCCCCGATCTTGATCAGCGCGGTGCGCTTGGCCAACTCCGCGACGAACGCGTCGTGGATGCTTTCTTCCACAACGATGCGCGAGCCTGCCGAACACACCTGCCCGGAGTGGAAAAACCCTCCGGTCATGGCGTTGTCCACGGCCGTGTCGAAATCCGCGTCGGCGAAGATGACGTTGGGGTTCTTTCCGCCCAGTTCAAGCGCCGCGCGCTTGACGGTCTCGGCGGCGTTTTTCGCAATGATCCTCCCGGTCGCCAGCCCGCCTGTGAAGGAGACCATGTCCACGTCCGGGTGCTGGCTCAGCGGGTTGCCGCAGGCCGCGCCCGCGCCGGTGATGAGGTTGCCCACCCCGGCGGGCAGGCCAGCGCGCTCCAAGATGGTCATAAGCATCATCGCGGTGTGCGGGGTGAGCTCGGCCGGCTTGAGCACGAAGGTGTTGCCGGCCGCCAGCGCCGGGGCGACCTTCCAGCTGACCTGCAGCAGCGGGTAGTTCCACGGGGTGATGAGGGCGCACACGCCCACGGGTTCCGCGTCGATACGCGAACGCACCGTGTCGCTGCCCGGGTCCACCACCCTGCCCGCCTCGTGCGAGGCGAGGGTGCCGAAGTAGTCGAAGGCGCCCGCGATGTCGTCCATGTCGATCAGGGATTCCGCGTAGCGCTTCCCCGTGTCGGCCGACTCCGCGGCGGCCAGTTCCTCGGAGTGCTCACGGATCATCTCGGCGACGCGCAGGAGCAGTTTGCCGCGCTCCATGGCGGGCACGGCCGACCACTCGCCCTTGTCAAAGGCCTCGCGCGCGACCTTGATCGCGCGGAGTGTGTCCTCCTCGCCTGCCTCTGAGACGGCTCCGACGGTCGAGCCGTCCGCGGGGTTGACGATGGTGCGGGTCTCGCCGCTTGACGCGGCCTGCCACTCGCCGCCGATAAAGAGCGACGCCGGGGCGCCATCTGTGAGGGTGCCGCGCAGCAGCTCTGACGTCGGATCGATAAGAGGGGTCAAAATTAAGTACTCCAGTCAGTCCGGGGTTGATCGGTATGGCACGTCCTGCCACACCACTCCAGGGTACGAATCGGGCCGGTTACGCGTCCTCGGACCACTCGCGAGCGGGCTCCACCCCGTCCGTGACGTCGGAGGTGCCGGGCAGATCACGTTGGATGTGCAGGAACTCGAGGTGTCGCTCGTAGAGGTCGAGCACGTTGTTGATCAGTTGGTTCTGTGTGTACCCGAAGACGTCGTAGCCCAGCGATCCCGTCCGGTCGAACACCTCCAGGCGGTAGTACACCTCCCCGTCGCCGGCGTTGCGCGTGAACGAGGGCACTGGATACTCCACCGGATAGATCTGGTAGCGGAAGTCCTGCTCAGTGCCGAGCGCCACGGTGAGGTCGAGCTGGGACACGCCCAGACCAGCGACGGGGCTGCTGACCAGCACAGCCTCGATGCCCTGCTTTTCCAGCTCGTCCGTGACCTGCTCGAGGGCTGGCCTGCCCACGCGCTCCAGGTACTCCTGGGCGTGGCTCGCGCTGGGCCACGTGGAGGCGCGGCGCAGGCGCTGGCGCCAGCTCTGGGGCTGGCCGTCCGTGCCCGTCCGGCCCGACATCGCGCCGTGCAGGGAGACCAGGCGCGCGTCATTCTGGGACGCCTCGAGCCGGAAGCAGCGCACCAGGCCGAGCATGATGCCATACATCACAAAGGCGAAGGGCAGGCCCATGACCACCGTCGCGGACTGGACGGTGGCAACGCCGTCGATCTGCAGGAGCACTACCGTCAGCACGCCGACGAGTACAGACCAGAAAATGCGGGAGATGATCCCGCCGTCCTGGCGGCTGTCCGTAATCCGCGAGGTAAAGTTGGACAGCACTAGGGCGCCGGAGTCGGCCGAGGTGATGTAAAGCAGCAGGCCAATCAGCGTGGCCAGCCCGATGAGGAAGGTCGCTCCGGGGTAAGCCGCGAGCAAGTCGTAGAAGCCTTGCTCCGGGGCGGCGACGGTGGTCTCGCCGAAGGCGGTGTCCCTTTCATTGATCACTCGGTCAAGTGCGGAGTTACCGAAGAAGCTCATCCAGGCGAGGATGAAAAGAAACGGGATGGTGAGCACGCCGACGACGAACTGGCGCAGCGAGCGCCCTCGCGAGATGCGGGCCAGAAACAGGCCTACGAAAGGCGCCCACGCGACCCACCACGCCCAGAAAAACAGCGTCCAGCTGGATAGCCAGGCGTTGACCGCCTCCTGGTCCTCGGCGTAGGCGAACGTCTGCATGGTCATGCTCGGGAACCTGGAGATGTAGTCTCCGATGTTCATAACCAGCGCGTCAAAGAGGAAGGCGGTCTTTCCGGCGAAAACCACCCATGCCATGAGCAGGAAGGCGAGCAACACGTTAATTTCGCTGAGCATTTTAATGCCCTTGTCCACCCCGGAGACGGCGGAGAACATCGCGACGATCACGCTCACCGCTACCAGCGCGATCTGCGCAGCCACCGTCTGCTCGATGCCGAACATGAGCTTCAGCCCGTAGTTGAGCTGCACCACGCCGATACCCAGCGAGGCGGTGATGCCGAAGACGGTGCCGAGCACGGCCGCGATGTCGACGGCATCCCCGATCGGGCCGTGGATCCGCTTGCCCACGAGCGGTGCGAGCGCACTGCGGATCGCCAGAGGCATGTTGAGCCGGTAGGCGTAGTAGCCGAAGGCCATCCCCATCAGGGCATACATTGCCCACCCCGTGATGCCGTAATGAAACAGTGCCCACACAACGGCCTGTTCGGCGGCCTCGCGCGACTCCGGAGTGAGCGTTGGCGGGGCGAGGTACTGCGTGACGGGCTCCGCCACGGAGAAGAACATCAGGTCCACGCCGATGCCCGCCGCGAACAGCATCGCCGCCCAAGAGAAGAGGCGGAACTGGGGGCGCGAATGGTCGGGGCCAAGGCGGACGGAGCCGACCCTCGACAGCGCCACCCAGATCACGAACACAACCACGACCGTGCTGGTAAGGATGTAAAACCATCCGAGGTTGGTGGAAATCCACTCGGTCACCAACTCCAACGTCTCCGCGGCGTCTTCGCGCGCGATCCACGCCCACAGCACGACGGCCAGCACGCCCGCAGCTGCAGTGACGAATACGGGCCAGTTGACTTTCGGGGCCTCCACGGCGCCCGGCGTGTAGGCATCGGCACTGCCGACACGGTAGGACCCGATGATCACCTCCGGCCGGTTATCCGGTTGCGCACGGCTGATTCCCTCGCCTACAGGCTGCTCTCCCTCAGGCCTTCCCATACGTGTTCCCCGGCTCCTTACCTCAGCGCGGTGGCGGACCGCGCGCAAATGTGTAAACGCTACCCGTCCCTCCCGCGGCGGTACCGGGGACTTGGGCAGCCTGCGACCTTTCAACGGTACACAAACGCCAGCGCAGGAAAACAGAGGACACAGGTTTTTTCACCAGGAGCTGGGGCGCCGCCAGGAATATCGACCGTTCGGCCACGTCAACGGCGTATCTGGTAGTGTGGGCCGCCGTGCGCGATGCCGATGATTGAACGGCGTCCGCTTTTTGCTCTCACGAGAGCGCGCCGGCCGCTGCAGGATGCCCCGGCTACCACGTGATGAAGGGAAGAAAAAAACTGATGGCGTTGAGGGGTTTTCTGTCCTCCGTTTTCACCAAAATCCACAACGACACTGAGGGTGAGACCGTGGAGGATCGCCGCCGCGACGTGGTAATTGTCGGCGGCGGCTCCGCGGGTTCAGTCCTGGCCAACCGCCTGAGCGAGGACGCGGACACGCAGGTGATGGTGCTCGAAGCGGGCCGCATGGACTCCCTGTGGGAACTGTTCATCCACATGCCCTCCGGCTTTTCCTTCCCCATCGGCAACAAGCGCTACGACTGGATGTACGAGACCGAGCCGGAACCCGAGATGAACGGCCGCCGCGTCCCCCACGCCCGCGGCAAGGTCCTCGGCGGTTCCGGCTCCATCAACGGCATGATTTTCCAGCGCGGCAATCCCATGGACTACGAGAAGTGGGGGGCTCTTCCCGGCATGGGCAACTGGGATTACGCGCACTGCCTGCCCTACTTCAACAAGATGGAGACAGCTAAGGCCGCCGACCCGAACGACCCGCGCCGCGGCCACGACGGCCCGCTCTACCTCTCCCGCGGGCCGGCCACCACTCCCCTGTTCCAGGCGCTGTTCAAATCCGTGCAGGAGGCGGGTTACCACCTGACCAACGACGTCAACGGCTACCGCCAGGAGGGCTTCGCCCCCTTCGACCGCAACATTAAGCACGGCGCCCGCGCCTCCTCAGCACGCTCCTACATCCACCCAGTGAAGAACCGGAAGAACCTCGACATCCGCACCAGGGCTTTCACCACGCGTGTGCTTTTCGACGGCCACAGGGCCGTCGGCGTCGAATACGAGTGGAAGGGTGCCACGCGCCGCGTCTTGGCCGACAAGGTGATCCTGTGCGGCGGGGCGATCAACACCCCGCAGCTCCTGCAGCTGTCGGGCGTTGGCCCCCGCGAGCTGCTGGAGCAGCATGGCATCGAGGTAGTCAAGGAACTGCCCGGAGTGGGCGAAAACCTGCAGGATCACCTGGAGGTTTACATCCAGTACGAGGTGGACACCCCGCACTCCTCCCAGCCGTACCTGCGTAAGTGGCGCTGGCCGCTGATGGGCCTGCAGTGGCTTTTGACCAAGAAGGGGCCGGTAGCCACCTCCCACTTCGAGGCCGGCGGATTCGTGCGCTCGAACGACGACGAGGACTACCCGAACCTCATGTTCCACTTCCTGCCCATGGCGGTGCGCTACGACGGCACCCCTGCGAAGGTAAAGCACGGTTTCCAGTGGCACGTGGGCCCGATGTTTTCAGACACGAAGGGCTGGGTACGCATCCAGTCGGCCGACCCACACGCCAAGCCCAAGATGTTGTTCAACTACCTCCGCACCGAACAGGACCGCCGCGAGTGGGTCGAGGCGGTCCACAAGGCGCGCGAGTTGATGGCCACCGACGCGATGGCCGAGCACGGCGCCCGCGAGTTCTCCCCCGGCTCGGCCGTTCAGACCGACGAGGACATTCTCGAGTGGGTGCGCAACGACGGCGAGACCGCGCTGCATCCCTCGTGCACCGCGAAGATGGGCCCGGCCGAGGACGAGATGGCGGTCGTCGACCCCGAGACCATGCGGGTCCACGGCACCGAGGGGCTTTACGTGGTGGACGCGTCCGTCATGCCGATCATCACCAACGGCAACATCTACGCCCCCGTGATGATGCTGGCCGAGAAGGCCGCCGACCTGATCCGCGGCCGCGAACCGCTCGCGCCTTTGAACCTGCCTTTCTACCAGGCCAAAAAGGGCATGCCCCTCTACGCCGAGGGCGAGAAGGTACGCGACCACAAGGAGGCGATCCCCGGCGCAGACCACTAGCAGTAATTCCTTGTGGCTTGGTAAGCGCATTATGCCGGGTATGGCCCGACATACGCACCAAGTACGGGCCAGCCGCTGCAGCCGAAACACTGAAGCGTCCTGGTTTCCGTTCCGCTTGCTAAACGCCCAACCACCGAGCGTCTGAGTGTTGGCAGTAGGAGTCCCCCGTCTCCTGTGGAGTGATATACCCCAATGATGCCCACCACCGGTGGGCATACATCGGCCCCGTCTTGTGCAGACCGTTGACCGCTACAACCAACGCGTTGTCGTAGGAGTCGCCGACAGTACTGATAGAGGGCTCAATCCCAGCTTCGCCAAGTGCTTCACCGTAGCGGATCGGCACATACTGAAAGCCACGATCTTCGTGGTGGATAAGCCCTTTTGCACGAAGGACACCAGCGTGAAACAGTTCCAGCAGCAATTCATCGGTGCGCATACTCGCCCGAGTCGCCACACCGGCAATCGCGCGGGAGTACGCGTCAGTGACAAACGCGGTGCAGCCAAAACCCAACAGGGTGCATACATAGGTGATCGCAGCGACCCACAACCGGTGCGGTGCTTGCGCAGTGAAGCCACGGTTAACCGGATCAGGACGACAATCCGGCACGTTGGCCCGACGTGGTGTAATCGATGCGCGCGCATGCCTGCGCCCCCTCAATATCACAACCGATACCCCGGCCGGCGCGCTGCATGGCCTTCCGCATCGGGCGTACCCCGTAGACGCTTCAGGTTGTCCTTGTAGCCCTTCACTAGTTCGGCAATGAGCAGCGCCCCGACATTCTCCTGGCCGGCTGGGCCCTGCGTTCTCCCCGCCCTGCATCCGCGTGATGTGATAAATCCACAGGTAGCCTCGAGCCCGAAGCGATCGCGATACGTATCGGTGTATTCGGTCATCTTCTGGTGGGACGGCCGAGTTCCGTTGCGGAAAAGCTGCCACGGCCTTGGGGTCTCGTTAGCCCTGTGCAGGCGTTTATCGGCTGACTCGCCGGAACTGAACTCGACGTCGTGTGACGGCCTATAAGGCTTAAACCGATTACTCGGCGTGTGCGCGCAGATGCCGAGCTTGTCACCAATCTCTCTAGAATTAATCGGCACCGAACCCAGGACGCTTCAAGGCCACATCGCCTTCGTTTTCCGCCCCTAAAGTTATCGGTCACAGCTGAGAAGAATCACCCGGCTCCAGTTGGCTTCTTTTTACATGCCGGTAATGATCAGCCGCCAAACCAGCAGCCACCAGCATCGCAGCCGAAGCCAAAAGATTTTGGCTTGGTAGCACTAAAATGCCCCCGATTCCCATCAGTACGGAAGCAACCAAGTACAGCTTTGCCATGTTCACCTCACATTCACTCCCCGTCCCTTGATCAAGAGTTGAAGCAGTACTCGGCTACCCCAGCAACGCCGATAATCTCAGCACCGAGGTCACGGAGTGCACCGCCGGTACGCTGTATGCTCGGCCAACTGAAATTGTGCGCCCTCAACTGCGGAACCGCAGCCTTGAGCCCACCAAGCTGCTGAATGTAACGTTTAATCTTGAGGATCTTTGCGACGGGGATCAAAGTTGAACCGATCGCCCACGCGATTGCCCCGGCGCAGGCTGCTTCCGTAGCCCAATATGGAACAACAGTTGTATTGAGATACTTTTCTCGAACCCATTCTGCGGTGGCTTCGTCCCCTTCAGCCAGCACCTCGTCTGGAATCGAATCCACAATGTAGAGGAATTCTTCGACTTGGTCATTGGAAATTCCAAGATCAGTGTGCGCAGCCGTGGGGGTCATCGACGCGGCGTGAGGATTATTGCTTTGAGCCCCGATCGCTGGTGTGTGTGGCGTCAGTAATATCGACGCAGACAACAGGCAAACTGAGACGCGCTTCTTCATGAGAGACCTCCAAGGAAACCTATATGTACAGAGCAATGAAGCCGAACCACACGTTGTGCGGTGGCGCAGTTCCACGGAGCGCCCCTCCACTCCCTGGTGAGCACCCCGCTTTTTTAGATTAGAGATGACCCGCGCTTTTCCCGGCTCACTTGCGCGTTTTTTACACGAAAGTCTAAAAAACGGGTACGAAAGTACCGGCTTCCTTGAGATTCGGAGGTCTTTCCTGTACCAGGGGAGCGTCCTATTTAATAAATTGGGGCGCACCAAGTATTCTTGTCCTCCATGACGACCGCGCATAAGACGCACACGGTGACCATGTGGACGCTGGTCTCCCTGATCATCGGCTCGACCATCGGGTCGGGTATCTTTGCGCTGCCGCAAAACATCGCCTCGGTGGCCAGCCCGGGCGCGATGCTCGTCGGCTGAGTCATCGCGGGCGTGGGCATGCTCTCCATCGCGTTCGTGTTCCAGGTGCTCGCCCGGCGCGAGCCGCACCTGGATTCCGGCGTGTACTCCTACGTGCGCGCCGGTTTGGGCGACTTCATCGGCTTCACCGCTGGGTGGGGCTACTGGCTGGGCTCGGTGATGGCGCAGGTGGGTTACGCCACGCTGTTCTTCCGCACGCTGGGCTACTACATCCCCGCGCTGCGCAACCAGTGGGTACTGGCCGTGGCGGTATCCGCGCTGACCTGGCTAATCTTCGCCGGCCTGTCGCGCGGGATCAGGCAGGCGGCGGTGCTGAACCTGGTGACTACTGTTGCCAAGCTCGTGCCCATCGTGAGCTTCATCGTCCTCGTGGCCTTCCTCGGCTTTTCCTGGGACACGTTCACGCTGGATTTTTGGGGCGAGCGCTCCGGCATCCCGCTGAGCCAGCAGCTGCAGGGCATCATGCTGTTTACGGTGTGGGTCTTCATCGGTATCGAGGGAGCGTCGGTGTATTCCAAGCAGTCGAAGACACGCCGCGACGTCGGCCGCGCCACCGTCATCGGCTTCCTCTCTGTGCTGTTTTTGCTGGTGGCGGTGTCCGCCCTGTCCTACGGCGTGCTCACGCGCGAGGAGCTGGCGGCGCTTCCGGAGAACTCGATGGGCGCGGTCCTCGAGGCCGTGGTCGGCCCGTGGGGCGGGGCGCTCATCTCGCTGGGGCTGTGCCTGTCGGTGCTGGGCGCCTACGTGTCGTGGCAGATGCTGTGCGCGGAGCCGCTGGTGATGATGGCGGGCGACCGCCTTTTGCCCAAGAAACTGGCCGTCACGAACCGCCGCGGCGCCCCGTGGCTGGCGCAACTGGTCTCCACCGCGGTGATCCAACTCTTCGTCATCATCTTTTTCGCCTCCGAGGCCTCCTACAACGCGATGGTCCAGCTGGCCACCATCATGTACCTGTTGCCCTACATCTTCTCCTCGCTCTACCTCATGCTGCTTGCCGGTCGCACCGCACGCCGCCGCCGCTTCGAGGTGACCACGCCTGGTGAGAATCGCCGCCATTTCCTCCTCGGCACGCTCGCCTTCGTTTACTCCGTGTGGCTCATCTACGCCGCCGACCCCGTCTACGTGCTGCTCGGCGCGCTTGCGGTCGTGCCGGGGCTGCTCCCCTACGTGCTCACCCGCCGCGCGAACGGCCAGCGCGTGTTCAACCCCTTCGAGTGGGTGGTGGTCGCCGTCGTCATCGCCGCCGCCACCTTCGCTATCGCGGGGCTTATCGACGGCACACTCACGCTCACCTAACCACCCACGCGCGTGCCCTCCGCGCCGCTCAGCATCGGCCAGACCAGCCGGGCGATGTAGCGCGCGTGCTTCTTCGGGTCGCCGAACTCGAAGGCGGCGCGGACGAGGATGCTGCCCACCACCATGGTCACGATCGTGCGCGCGTCCACGCCCGGGGCGAACATGCCGCGCTCGACGCCTTTGCGCACGTAGACGGTCAGGCCGTTGAGCACCTCGTCTGTCAGCCTGTCGCTCCACTCGTCGACGTACTCCTCGCGGCTGGCCAAGAGCGAACCGATCAGCCGGATGCCGATCTCCTCTTCGAGGTGCTCCTGCAGCCGCACGAGGAACGCCTCGAACTCCTCGTACGTCTCCGGGTAGCTCTGCGGGATGCGGATGACGACGTTCGATAGGGCGTCGGCAAGCATCTCCTTGCGGTCCCCGTAGCGGCGGTAGATGGTGGTCTTGGCCACCCCTGAATGCGCGACCACCGCGTCGATCGTCACCGCGTTGAAGCCCTGCTCGCGCGCCAACGCGAGCACCGAGCGGTAGATCTTCTCCTCTGTCGCCTGCCGGCGCTTCGGCCGCTGCCCGGCGGCGATCGGTGTTCCAGGTGCCATTGCCACACTATGACACAGATTCGTAGCGCCTAAGTATGGTTTGCGGAACTAATCCACTCCTGCCACCCGAGCCGGGTGCACAGCACCACAACGAGCACCAAAAGAGCCCACCGCACCAGGCGCGAACCGCCTGCCAGCACCGTGCGCGCGCCCAGCTGGGCGCCGACGACGTTCGCCACCGCCAGCGTCAAAGCGAGGGGCCACACGACGTAGCCGCCAGCGATGAACACAGCCAGCGCGCCCAGGTTCGTCGCTGTGTTCACCACCTTCGCCATCGCCGCCGAGCGCAAAAACGCGTGGGCGAATACGGCGGTGAGCCCGAAGATGAGGAACATCCCGGTGCCGGGGCCGAAGATCCCGTCGTAGAACCCCACGGCGGCGGTGACAGCGGCACCCGCCGCGATCCGCCGCCCCGTCTCTCGCGGCTGCCCCACCCCCGCGCCGAAGGCGGGGCGCGCCGCCACAACCACCCCCACCGCGAGGAGCAGCACGAGGATGACCGGGCGGATGACGGTGTCGCTCACCAGCGACACCGCGAGCGCCCCACACGCGGAGAACACCCCGGCCACCACCGCGTAGGCCCGGGTGTAGCCGGGGACGCCGATCCTGCGCACCATCGTGACGGCCGCCGAGGCCGTCCCGGTCACCGCGGCGACCTTGTTGGTGGCCAGCACCGCCGCCGCGGGCATGCCCGTCACCGACATGAGCACGGGGACGAGCACGAGCCCTCCCCCGCCAATCACGGCGTCGACCCAGCCCGCGAGCGCGGCCGCGCCCACCAGCGCCGCGATGCCCACCGCACCCACCCGCTTCCCGCCTTCATGGAGCGTGAGGGTGCACGAACGGTAGAATCAGCCCCCATGAATCGCTGGTTCGTTGTCGCCCCCGCCTCCGTGGCGTTGGGGTGGCTCCTGAACTACCTGCACGTCCCCGCCGCGTGGATCCTCGGCGCGATCCTCTGCTCCGGCGCGATGGCCCTGGGCACTGGGCGCGACCTCAAGGTGAACACGCACTTCTACGCCCTGTGCCGCGGCATCATCGGCGTGCTTGCCGCCGTGCCGCTGATCGGTATCCCTGCGGGCGTGCTCGTGCGCTTTCTGCTCCCCGGGCTCGTCGTCGCGGCCGTCACCATTGGCCTCGGCTTCCTCGCCGGCTACCTGCTCTCCCGCTTCGGGAAAGTGAGCAGGGAAACCGGCATTTTGTCCATGCTCGCGGGCGGGGCGTCGATGATGCCTGTCATCGCCCAGGAGCTCGGCGCCGACATGCGCTACGTCGCACTCACCCAGTACCTGCGGCTGCTCACCGTCTCCATCACGCTTCCGCTGGTGACCTCGCTCATGCAGACGCCTGCCGACACCCCGCCGGTCGCCGAAACGCCCCCGTGGTGGATGTGGCTGCTGGTCCTCGCCATCGCCGCTGGCGCCGGGCCGCTGGCCGAGAAGGCCCACATTCCCGTCCCCAGCGTCTTCGGCCCCCTGCTGGCCACCATTCTCATTGGGGCGCTCACGCCGGTGGCGGTCACCGTCCCGGCGGCCCTCGCCGTCGTGGCCTTCCTTTCCATCGGCTGGGTGTGCGGCGGCGGGCTGTCCGTGCCCTCGCTGAAGCACTTCGGCTCGCTGTTGCCCCTGACCGTGGGCTGCATCCTTGCCATGATGGCCATGTGCGCGGGGCTGGGCGGGGTCATCGCGTGGTGGCTCGACGTCTCCTTCTTCGAGGGGTACCTGGCCACCAGCCCCGGCGCGATCGAAACGGTGCTGGCCCTGTCCGCGGAGGGCGGGGCCGGGCCAGCCGTGATCACGCTGCAGCTGATCCGCCTCATCGCCATCATGCTGGTCGCCGCCTACCTGCCGCAGATTGTGCGGCGGGCGACGGGCGACTGATTCGTGTTTTCGGGGGGACTAGTACGAGGCGGGCGGGTCGCTGGCCGGGAAGCTCTGGTCGATCTGCTCGTCCACGAGCTCATCCTGGTCCAGGGTGCCCTTTTGGTCCTGGCCCTTCTGGTCCTGGCCCTTCTGGTCCTGGACCTTGTCGGTTTCGGTGTTCTTGGTGTTCCGGCGGTCGTTCTTGTTCGATGGTGTCGTGCTCATCGCTTACTCCTCCTCTCCCATCATGTGCGCCCGAGGCTACACGCTTCGGCCGCGCGGCTGCAGCGCGCTAACCGCGCAGGAGTTCGTGCGAGAGCAGCGCCATCGGCATAGAGCCGAGCGCCAGGGCGCGGTCGTGGAACTCGCGCAGGTCCATGCCCTTCGCCAAGGCGTCGTAGCGCAGTTGCAGCCACGCGCGGTAGCCCACGGCGTAGGAGGGCGCCTGGCCGGGCCACCCCATGTAGCGGTCGAGCTCGAAGGCCAGGCCGGTTTCGGGGAGGGCGGCGTTGTCGCGGAGGAAGGCCTTGGCGTACTGCGCGTCCCAGGTGCCGGTCTTGTCGGGGGTCTTCTTGCTCAGGTGGACGCCGATGTCCACGGCGACGCGGGCGAGGCGCAGGCGGCGCGAGCTGAGCATGCCCAGGCGCGTGGCCGGGTCCTCGAAGGCGCCGACTTCGCCCATGAGCTGCTCGGCGTAGAGCGCCCAGCCCTCGCTGTGGGCGGAGTTCCAGTTCACGGCGCGGCGCCACAGGTTGAGCTCGGTGCGGCGCGTCAGCGCGATGGTCTGCTGCAGATGGTGGCCGGGGATGCCCTCGTGGAAAACGTGGGACCTTTCCTGCCAGGAGTGGAAGACGTCGCGGCCGTCCGGGACGGACCAGCGCAGGGTGCCGGGGCGCAGCAGGTCGTCGCTGGGCGCGGAGTAGTAGACGCCGCCGGTGCCTTGGCTGTCAACGGCGAAGCCGATCCTGCCGACTTCTTCGGGGAGGGTGAAGCAGTCGCGGGCGGCGGCGACGGCCTCGCGGGTGGTGCGTTCCATCCAGTCGCGCAGCTGGTCGGTGCCGCGCAGGGTGTACTGGTCGTCTTCGTTGAGGCGTCGATAAGCGCCTTGCACCGTGCAGTCGGAGCCGAACATCGAGTGGGCGATGTCGAGCTGCTGCGAGGCGGTCTCGCGCAGGTCCTCGATGACGTGGGAGTAGACCTCGTCCAGGTCCACCTTGGTGCCCAGGAAGAACTCGGAGAAGAGCTCGTAGCGCTCGCGGCCGACGCTGTCGCCGTACTCGGCCTGCGGGGAGAGCTCGGTGGAGAGCCAGTCCGCCATCTCCTGGAAGGCGGCCTTGGCGTCGTCGACGACGCTGCTTTCGGGCGGGACGCCGAGGCGCTCCAGGAAGGAGTCGTCGTCGCCGAGGGCTTCGCACTGGTTGATCACGGCGTCGATCTGGCGGTGGGTGGACACGTTGCCCTGGCTCGCCGCCTCGGCCAGAGACTCGCGGTAGCCCTCAAGGGCGGTGCGCACGCGCGACAGGCGCGCCTCGACGTTCTCGAAGTCCTCGGCGGTGACCCTGGGCATGAGCGCGAGGGCGTCGCGGATCTGCTGGATCGGCGAGTCGATGTTATTGAGCATGCGCAGGTACTCGCCGCGGTGGTGCAGCTCCAGCTCCAGGGTCATGCGCTGGCGCAGGATCGCGGCGGTGAGGTGGTCGACGGCGTCGAAGTCGTCCTCGTCGTCCGAGTCGTCGGTGGCGTCATTGAGCGCGTCGACGTCGGCGACGATGTCGCGGACGCGGTCCGCCACGGAATCCCAGTAGGAGGGGCTGAAGTCCTGCAGCTCGTGGTCGTGGCCGTCCACCCCAACGCGGGTGGCCAGGGTCGGCGACAGCGCCGCAAGGTCGTAGACGAAGTCTTCGCAGGTGGCGTCGAGAAGCGACGGGGTCCTTTCGGGGCCAGCGGAGTCCTCTCCACGCGCGTCCATGGTCGTGGCAAATCGCGTGCCGTCCTGGGCATCCACACTCATGAGCGGAAAGTCTAGTGAACGGTCCCGCATTTGCCCACCTGAGTTTAAGGTGGGGTCATGGGAACGCGGGGCAGCGAGACGGCGTACGAGCAGGCAGCCAGCATTTTGGCAGAGGCGCAGCACATCGAGGTGTTTACGGGGGCGGGCATGTCGGCGGACAGCGGCATTGCCACCTACCGCGACGCGGTGACGGGCCTGTGGGAAAACGTGGATCCGACCGCGCTGGCCTCCGTGGACGCGTGGGCCGAGCGCCCGGAGGAGATGTTCGCCTGGTACCTGTGGCGCGCCTCGCTGGTCAACGCGGCGGAGCCGAACGCCGGCCACCTGGCTGTCGCCGAGTGGGCGCGCACGCCCGGCAGGCGGGTGACGGTGACCACGCAAAACATCGACAACCTGCACGAGCGCGCCGGTTCCGAGGGTGTGGTGCACCTGCACGGCTCGCTGTTCGATTTCCGCTGCAGCATCTGCTCGCGCCCGTGGCGCGGCACGCCGCCTTTCCCCGAGGAGCCGGTCGCGGCGATCGCCCCGCCGGAGTGCCCGCTGTGCGGCAACCTGGTGCGCCCGGGCGTGGTGTGGTTTGGCGAGGCCCTGCCGCACCGGGAGTGGGACGAGGCCCAGCGGCGCATGGCGGAGGCGGACGCCGTGGTCATCGTGGGCACCTCCGGGGTGGTCTACCCGGCGGCGGGGCTGCCGGTGGAGGCGTACTGGCGCGGGGTACCCATCATCGAGGTCACCCCCTTGCGTACCGAGCTGTCTCGCATCGCCAGCATCGTCATCGAGGACACCGCCGCGAACGCCCTGCCCAAACTCCTTTTCTAGACCCCTTATCTCGACTCCATGGACAAAGCGGTCTATTAGGACGCTAGAATATGTGACATGATCGCAACCGGCTCCGTCTTCTCGCGCCCGAGCACCCCCGCAGCAAAGTGCCTCCATGTGATCCGGCTGCGGGAAGTGACGTCGAGAAGCGAGCTCGTCAGCGCGACCGGACTGTCGCAGCCGACGATCACCCGCGCCATTGCCGCGCTCATCGCGGCGGGTTACGTCACGGAGCGCGCGGACCTCATCCGCGCCAAGGGGCGGGGTCGGCCCACGATCCCCCTGACGCTCGGCTCTCCGCGCGCGCTCCACGCCGGCATCTCCGTCGGCACCCTGTCCACATACGTGGCGCTGTTCAACCTGCGCGGGCAGGCGCTGCGCAGCATGGACATCGACATCCCCGTCGCGCGCCTGAGCGAGGACACCTTCATCCAGCACATCATGGCGGGTCTCAACCGGCTGCGCTCCGGGCTGGACAGGCCCCTGGCCACGATCGGGGTGACCACCTCGGGCACAGTCACGGGCGACGGCGTGGTCTACGCGCCGAACCTGAACTGGCACGGTGTGAAGATCGGCGCGCAGATGCGCGAGCAGTTCGGGGTGCCGGTCGCGGTGACCTCGGCCGCCGCCGCGATCGTCGGCAGCGAGGCGCAGTCGCGCGACACTCTCGACAGCCCCGGCATCATGGCGTTGTTCGCGGACGACTCCATCGCGTGCGCCGTCGCCTCCGGCCAGGAGGTCGTTCCCGTCCCCGTCGCACGCGAGGACCTCACCACGCAGGGCCTCATCAGGGCCATCGGCATCCCGGGCATTCGCACGCTTAACGACGCCCTCACCAGCGCCCACCGCACCGCCACGCGCCCCGCCCTCAACCGCCGCGCCCAGCAGCTCGGCGAGCTGACGGCCCAGCTCTACGAGCAGCACACCCCGGCGACCGTCGTGGTGGCCGGCTCCGCCTTTATCGACGACCCGCTCGCCCCCGCCCCGTTCGCGCGGGCGGTGCGCGAGAGCACCCCCGCGGGCACGCAGGTGAGCCTGCGCATGATCCCCACCCACCGGGAGGTGGTGCGCGACATCGCCCGGGCCGTGGCGCTAGACCTCGTGCTTCGTGAGCCCCTTGCGGTGGCGCTGCCCTAGTTCGACGTAGTGCGCCGCGTGCGCCAGGCGGTCTGCGCGCGTGGCCTCGTCCAGGCTCTTGCGCACCTTGGCCGGTACCCCGGCGGCCACGCTGTAGGGGGCGATGTCCTGGCCCTCGAGGACAACCGCGCCGCCGGCGACGATGGAGCCCTCGCCGACGCGGGCGCGCGAGAGCACCGTGGCGCTCATGCCGATCAGGCAGGCCGCCTCCACGTGGCAGCTGTGCACCATGGCCATGTGGCCCACCGTGACGTCGTCCTCGAGCACCGTTTCCGCGCCGGTGTCGACGTGGATGACCGTGCCGTCCTGGATGTTGGTGCGCGCGCCGATGCGGATGCGCCCGACGTCGCCGCGGATGACGGCGCCGGGCCAGATGTTGGCGTCTTCCCCGATGATCACGTCGCCGATGATCGTGGCCTCGGCGGCGACGTAGGCGGTGGGGTGGATGGTGGGGCGGGTCCCCTCAAAGGCGTAGATCACGGCGTGCTCCTTGTGCTGTTGCGGTTGGGCCCACCTTACCCGCAGCGCCGATATAGACTATCCGGTCTACTTATGTTCACGAACGCCGATCTACCGTTTTTGCGCTACGTGGTGTACTGTTCCGGTCCGAGAATACAATATACAGACCGAACGGTCTACTAAGCGAGGAACGTTATGCACCTACCAAAATGGGCCACCGGCTTCGGCGCCCAGGTCATCGCCGGCCTCATCGTCGGCCTCATCCTCGGCTTCATCGCGCGCGGCGCGGAGGTCGAATGGCTCACCCAGACGCTGTCCTGGGTCGGCTCCGCCTACGTGCAGCTGCTCAAGCTGCTCATCCCGCCGCTGGTGTTCACAGCCGTGGTCACCTCGGTGGCCAACCTGCGCAAGGTCGCCAACGCCGCGCGCCTAGCGGTGACCACGCTCATCTGGTTCGCCATCACCGCCTTCGTGTCGGTGCTCATCGGCATCGGCGTCGGCATGCTCCTGCAACCCGGCGCGAACTCCACCGTCAGCCCGGAGGCGGCCGCCGAGCCCTCGACGACCGGCTCCTGGCTGGGCTTTGTGCAGTCCGTCGTGCCCGCCAACTTCCTCGGCCTGACCGGCGAGGTCACCGACGACGGCGGCGTCTCGCTGACCTTCAACGTCCTGCAGATCCTCATCATTTCCCTGCTCATCGGCGTCGCCGCGGTGAAGGCCGGCGCGGCCGCCGAGCCCTTCCTCGAGTTTTCCGAGTCCCTGCTCAAGGTCATCCAGGTGGTGCTGTGGTGGATCATCCGCCTCGCGCCCATCGGCTCCGCCGCGCTGATCGGCCGGGCCGTGGCCTCCTACGGCTGGGAGGCCCTCGGTTCGCTGGGCATGTTCGTGTTGGCCATCTACCTGGGCCTCGCGCTGGTCATCTTCGCCCTCTACCCCGCGGTGCTGGCACTCAACCGCCTGCCCGTGGGCGGGTTCTTCCGCCGCGTGTGGCCGGTGACCACCCTCGGCTTCGCCACCCGCTCCTCCATGGGCGTCATGCCCGTCAACCAGCGCACCGTCGAGGAATCCATGGGCGTGCCGCGCGAGTACGCGTCCTTTGCCATGCCGCTGGGTGCGACAACGAAGATGGACGGCTGCGCCTCCATCTACCCGGCGATCGCCGCCCTCTTCGTCGCGCAGTTCTACGGCATCCCGCTGCACTTCACCGACTACATGCTCATCGTCATCGTCTCGGTGCTCGGCTCCGCCGCCACCGCGGGCACGACCGGAGCGACAGTCATGCTCACGCTCACCCTGTCCACCCTCGGCCTGCCGCTGTCCGGCGTGGGCCTGCTTCTTGCCGTCGAGCCGATCGTCGACATGGGCCGCACCGCCGTCAACGTCACCGGCCAGGCGCTGGTGGCGGCGGTCGTGGCCAAGCGCGAGGGCATCATCGATGACTCCGCGTGGGAGGACAACGCCACCACCACCGCCGCCGAGGCGCGCGTGTGATAATCAGGCTGTTTAGGCGCGGGACTCGACGATCTCGCGCATGAGCCGGGCCGCCTCCGAGGGGGTGCGGCCCACCTTCACGCCCGCGGCCTCCAGGGCCTGCTGCTTGCCGGCCGCGGTGCCGGAGCCGCCAGAGACGATCGCCCCGGCGTGTCCCATGGTCTTGCCCTCGGGGGCGCGGAAGCCCGCGATGTAGGCGACGACCGGCTTGGTCACGTGCTCCTTGATGTACTCCGCAGCGTACTCCTCCGCGTCTCCGCCGATCTCACCGATCATGATGATGTACTCGGTGTCCGGGTCCTCCTCGAAGGCGCGGATCGCGTCGATGTGCGTGGTGCCGATGATCGGGTCGCCGCCGATGCCCACGCCGGAGGAGAAACCGATGTCGCGCAGCTCGAACATCATCTGGTAGGTCAGGGTGCCGGACTTAGACACGAGGCCGATCGGGCCCTTCTTCGGGGCGCTTTCCGCCGGGATGATGCCGGCGTTCGACTGCTCCTGGCTGATAATGCCGGGGCAGTTCGGCCCGATCAGGCGCGTCGTACCGGACTTGCGCGCCAGGGCGTGGAACTCGGCGGTGTCTTTCACCGGAACGCCCTCGGTGATGACCACGACCAGCGGGACCGCAGCCTCGATGGCCTCCACCACCGCGTCGCGGGTAAAGCGCGCCGGAACGAACACGACGGAGACGTTCGCCCCGGTCTCCTTCACGGCCTCCGCCACGGAGCCGAAAACGGGGACCTCCGTGCCGCCCTTGAAGGAAACGGTCTCGCCGGCCTTGCGGGGGTTGACGCCGCCGACCACGACGGTGCCGGAGTCCAGCATGCGCTGCGTGTGCTTCTGCCCCTCGGCGCCGGTCATTCCCTGGACGATGACCTTGGAATCAGAGTTGAGGAAGATCGACATTTACTTGGTCCTTTCGGCTGCGGCCTGGTCTGCGAGCTCGGCGACGCGCTGTGCCGCGCCGTCCATGGTGTCAACGCGCTCGACGAAGTCGAGCGCGGCCTCGTCGAGAATGCGTCGGCCCTCCTCGGCGTTGTTGCCGTCTAGGCGCACAACGATCGGCTGGGGGTCCTCGCCCGCCTCGCGCAGGATGTCCATGGCGCGGACGATGCCGCTGGCCACCTGGTCGCAGGCGGTGATGCCGCCGAAGACGTTGACGAAGATGGCATCGACCTGCGGGTCGCTCAGGATGACGCTGAGGCCGTTGGCCATCACGGTCGCGTCCGCGCCGCCGCCGATGTCGAGGAAGTTCGCCGGGGCGGGCGCGGTGGGCAGGTCCTCGCCGACGTAGGCGACCACGTCGACCGTGGACATGACCAGGCCGGCGCCGTTGCCGATGATGCCCACGTTGCCGTCCAGCTTGACGTAGTTCAGACCCAGCGACTGGGCGCGTACCTCGAGCGGGTCGGTCGCGGAGTTGTCCACGAACTTCTCGTGGTCGGGGTGGCGGAAGGCCGCGTTGGCG
Organism: Corynebacterium auris; assembly: GCF_030408575.1. Classification (NCBI taxonomy): domain Bacteria; kingdom Bacillati; phylum Actinomycetota; class Actinomycetes; order Mycobacteriales; family Corynebacteriaceae; genus Corynebacterium; species Corynebacterium auris. The sequence continues at coordinate 91,759 of NZ_CP047047.1, read as the reverse complement.
TCGAGGGAGACCTTCGCGTCGAGGGCGATGATCTCGCCGTCGGTGGTCTTGACCAGCGGGTTGATCTCCACCAGCTGCGCGTCCTCGGCGTCGTAGACGGCGTAGAGGCGCTGCATCACGGGCACCAGCTTGTCCGCCTCCTCCTCGCTGAAGCCGGCCTCGCGGGCCATCTCGCGGCCTAGGTCCTCGGTCAGCCCCTCCAGCGGGGTGAAGTTCTTGCGCACCAGCGCCTCGGGGCGCTCCTTTGCCAGGGCCTCGATGTCCACGCCGCCCTCGCGCGAGAGCATGGCCAGGTACTTGCGCCCCGGGCGGTCCAGCAGGATGGAAAAGTAGTACTCCTCCGCGATGTCCGCCCCCTCGGCGATCATCACCCGGTGGACGGTGTGGCCCTTGATGTCCATGCCCAGAATCTGCCGGGCGGCCTCGACGGTTTCCTCGGCGGAGCGGGCCAGCTTCACGCCGCCGGCCTTGCCGCGCCCGCCGGTTTTCACCTGTGCCTTGACAACGACGAGCTCGGAATCCAGCTCGTCCCACGCCGCGCGCGCCTCCTCGGTGGAGGTGGCCACGCGCGCTTGCAGAACCGGTACCTTGTGGTTCGCCAGCAGCGCCCGGCCCTGGTATTCGTAAAGATCCATTGTGTGGTGCAGTCCTTTCGCAACCGTGCCTATAACGCAGACCACTTTATCTACATCCCTGGACACGCGCTTTGGATGCGTTACAGCCCCAGCTCCGCCAGCACGCTGCCGAGTGCATCACCGACATTGGCGCGCCACAGCGTGCTCACCTTCTGGTCCGCGCGCCCCGGCCCGCCGTTGATCACTGCGACGGGCTTGTCCTGCTTCAGCGCGTCGAGGACGAACTTGTAGCCGCTCATCACCGCCAGCGAGGTGCCCACGGCGAGCACGCTTGCCGACGCCTCAAGCCAGCCGTTCGCCACTTCCCGGCGCTCTTTCGGCACCGCCTCGCCGAAGTACACCACGTCGGGTTTGAGCCGGTGGCCCCCGCAGCGCACGCAGCTGATCATGCGGAAGCGTTCCACGTCACTGGCGCGCAGCTCCACGTCGCCGTCCGGGTTGATCATCGAGCCGGTCACCTCGACCGATTCGAAGAAGTCGGGGTTGGCGGCGGTCAGTCGGGCGTCGAAAAGCGAGCGTGTCTCCTCGAAGCCGCAATCGAGGCAGACAACGTGGTTCATGTCGCCGTGGAGGGCCAGCAGGCGGCGCGTGCCGGCCTGGGTGTGCAGGCCGTCGACGTTCTGGGTGACCACGCCGGTGAGCAGCCCGGCGCGCTCGAGGCCGGTGAGCGCGAAGTGCGCGCGGTTGGGCGAGGCGGCGCGCATGAAGCGCATGCCCACGAAGGCGCGCGCCCAGTAGCGGCGGACCTGCTCGGGGGCGTGCGCGAACTCCTGGTAGGTCATCGGCCGGCCCTTGGTCAGCCGCCCGCCCTTCGAGCGGTAGTCGGGGATGCCCGATTCCGTGGACATGCCGGCGCCGGTGATCACGAGCACTCTGCCGCGCGCCAGCTGCTCGGTGACCTGGCGCAACGCCCGGCGCGGCTCAGTCGGCGTGGCTGTTTCCACCACGACGCGCTGAATGGAGCGCACCGCGCTGCGGTGCGCCATAGCGATCGCCGGGTCGGCGAAGTGGGTCCTGTCCTCCATCACACCGAAAGCGTAGCGGCTAGCGGAAGGGCACCTCGCCGATCGTGCGACGCAGCTTCCTCGTGCGCAGCCGCTCGGGGTTTTCCGCCAGGCGCTCCATGGCGCGGACCGCGCACATGACGTGCGCCTCCTTGGAGTTGGAGTAGAAAGCCTGCGCCGCGGCGGGCAGCTTGGGCACGGCGTGCAGGGGCAGGTCGGAGACGGCGAGCAGGGTGCCGTAGGGCACGCGGTAGCGGTAGCCGTTCGCGGCGAGGGCGCAGGATTCCATGTCCACGGCCGCGGCGGTGGAGCCGCGGAGCCATTCCCACAGGTCGCGTGGGGTCTTCCACTCCCAGTTGCGGTCGGCGGCGGAGAGCACCGTGCCGGTGCGCATGAGCTCGGCGTCCTCGCCGTAGACCTCGCGTACCGCCTTTTCCAGGGTGCGCTGGATCTCGGGCACGGCGGGGATGGGCGAGTCGGGGCGGATGTATTCGTCGAGCACGCCGTCGTGGCGCTCGTAGGCGTTGCCCAGGATGAGGTCGCCGATGCGCATGCGCCCGTCGAGGCCGGCGCAGTGGCCGATCATGATCCACGCCTCGGGGCGCAGCACCGCAAGCGAGTCGGTGATGGTTTTGGCGTTGGAGGGCCCGACGCCGATGTTGATCATCGTGATGCCGTCGCCCTCCGGGGTGATGAGGTCGTAACGCGGCATCTGGTAGCGGGAGGCGAGGTCGAGGTCCTCGAAGGCGACGGTATCGGAGACGGTCTCCCCGCTGGGCAGACGCAGGGCGCTGTAGCGCGAGGCGGGGTCGGCCAGCTGTCGCAGCCCGAAGCGCACGAACTCGGTGACGTGCATGGCGTAGTTGGTGAACAGGATGTACTTCTGCAGCGAGTCCACCTCGATGCCGGTGTAGTGCTCAAGGCGCGCGCAGGCGAGGTCGAAGCGCTGCGGGCCGAAGTGGAACAGCGGCTTTTCCGCGCCGTGGAAGGCCTCCCACGCCCCGTCGACGATGGCGTCGTGCACCGAGTCCAATGTCGGCCGGGGGATCGCGTGGGCGCCGTCGGGGCGGGAGATACCGCGGATGTACTCGGGCGGGATGCGCACGTCAGAGTAGTCGACGCTGATCTCGGTGTCGTAGTTCGCGCACAGGGCGCCGAGCTGCGCGCGCAGGTAGCCGGCCATGAGGTCGGGCCGCGATACAACGGCGGAGTACACCCCGGCCTCGTCGACGTAGCCGAACGGCTCCGTGCGGTCGATGGGCACCCAGGTCTTGATGTCCACGCTGATCTTGGGGTAGCGCACGTCGTCGTAGCGTTCGTAGCCCCCCGAGTCCACGACCTCGCGCGCGAGCTGGCACGAGCGTTCGTAGAGCGCAATGAGCTTATCGACGGCCCCATCCACGTCCACTGCATTCACCATGCCTCCCCACCCTACGTGCGTCCCACTATTGTTGGGGCCCATGGCAATGGCGGATGCGGCCCGGTGGGTGGAGGCGCGGGTGCGGCGCGCGGGAGTGCGCCGGAAAGCAAGCGCGTCCTGGCTGCCCGCCCCCACCGGCTTCACCGGCTACGGCAGCACCAGCCGGGCCCGGGTAGTGGGCCGCGTACTCATGGCTGACCCCGATGCCCCGGCGCCCTCCTCCCGCCTGCAGCGCGGCTACCGGCAGTTTTTGACAACCCCGGTGCCCGACATTCCCGTCACAGTGAGCCTCGGCGCGCGCACCGTGCACACGCGCACGGACGACCAGGGCTACGTGGTCGCCCTCATCGCCGACCACGGGTGCCAGCCCGGCTGGCACGATGCGCTGCTCAGAGTCCCGCTCTGCGCCCGCCCCGCCCGCGCCCCCGTATGCGTTATCGCCGACGATGTCACCCACGGCGTCATCTCCGATATTGACGACACGATCATGGTGACCCAGCTGCCGCGCGCCCTGCTGGCGGCGTGGAACTCCTGGGTGCTGCGCGCCACCAACCGCCGTCCCGTCGACGGCATGGCCGAGTTTTTGCGCGCCGCCCGCGGCCCCGGAGAACCCGTGTTCTACGTCTCCACCGGGGCGTGGAACACCTATGGCATGCTGCACGACTTCATGCTGCGCCACGGCTTCCCCACCGGCCCCATGTTGCTGACGGACTGGGGCCCGACCCCCACGGCGCTGTTTCGCTCCGGCCCGGAGCACAAGCGGGTACAGCTGCGCAACCTGCTCATCGACTTTCCCCGCATCACCTGGACGCTGGTGGGCGACGACGGCCAGCACGACCCGATGATTTACTCCAACCTCGTCGCCGAACACCCCGGGCGCGTGAAGCTTGTGGCGCTGCGCGAGCTCACCGCCCCGCAGCACCTTCTGGCCCACGGCACGGCCTCCACGATGGAGCAGCCCGGCGACTACCGCGGCGTGCCCGCCATCCACGGGGCGGACGGCCACGAGCTGCTCGCGCGGCTGCGCGGGCTGGGGTGCTAGCGTTCCGAGCGGCGTCGGCGCGCGAGGACAATGCCCAACAGAACCATCGCGAGGCCAAGCAGGGCGATGGTGACCACGTTCGCGCCGGTGCTGGCCAGTCGGGGGACGTCCCCTGGCTGCCCCTCGCCGGGAACTGGTGCCCCGGGGGTGGGAGTGTCACCGGGGGCAGGTGTCGGGCCCGGACCGGGCATTGTACTGGGCGGTTGCGGTGGAGTTGTGGTCGGCGGGGTCGACGTTGGAGGGGTCATCGTTGGCGGTGTCGCCGGTGGGGGTGTCGCTGTTGGAGGGGTCGTCGTTGGAGGGGTTCCGGGCAGGGGGCTTTTCGCCCTGATGGTGACGTCGTATAGCCACTGCGTCTCAGTCGCGTCCCCGATGGGCAGGGTGATCAGGAAGGGGCCGCCGTAAAACCAGGTGTAGCCGGGCCTGTCGGGCGGTGTTTCCACGACGTAGTACAGGCCGATTGGCAGGTCCGTGAAACGGGCGGTACCGGTCGAATCGGTCGTGGCGGTGTAGCGCGGCCCGTTTGCTGCTTGCCGTGCCTCATCGAGGCTCATTGCCCGAGCTTTCTCCCACCCACTAGCGGTGGTGAGATCGACGCCTTCCACGCGGCGGAGCTCAAACGTGAAGCCGGCGAGGCCGCCGTCGGGCAGCATGTTGGGCGGCGGATCGTCGTAGGGGTTGCGGGGCGATTTTGTGATGGTCAAATCGACGGAGCGGGTGGAGTCGATGGCTTCGACGGCGACGTTGTCGGTCTTGCCTGTCACTGTCCTTGCTTCCGCCCCTGGCGCGAAAGCTAAAGCTCCGGCGACGAGAAGCACCGCGATTTTAGTTTTGTTCACTGCTCTTCTCCTTCGAGCTGGCCATTGTGCGTCGGATCCACCAGATCAAGGCGACCGCAACTGCGAGCGCTACGGCCAAGACCAGCCACATCCACCATTGCATGGTGAAACCGCCCGCATCCGCAATGATCTGCTCGTCCTCCGGGTCAAGAGGCACCCGCTCCGCGTGGACAAGCAATCGGTGAGTGTTGATGCCGTACGGGGTGCAGGTGATCAACGTGAGAAGGTCGCGACCCTGCTGTGCCTTGAGGGAGTCAGTTTCGTTGGGAAGCACCGTCTCGATGTCATACACCTTGTACTTCATCTTTTCGCCGAAGGTGCTGACGTAGATGTCATCGCCCACCTGTACTTCCACCAGGTTGTCCCAGAGCGTGGCATTCGTGATCCCGGTATGCCCGGTGATTACTGCGTGCATACCCGCCCCGCCGACGGGTAAGGCACTGCCGAAGAGGTGCCCTAGGCCCTTTTGCAAGGTCCGTTCGTCGGTGCCGTGGTAGACAGGGAGCTTCGAGTCGATTGCGGGAATGGTCACCTGACTCATGGCGGGCTGGCCGGAGAGCTGCTGAAGGTACTCCTGGTAGGCGCCGTTGTCTTTGCTCACGCGCGCGAGCCACGGGTCAAGGATCGGCCCGTCGGTGTGTGTTTCGTTGTACGCGCGGGCATCCACGAGCGTGCGCTGGATCAGCTCGGGGTCCTCCGCCTTTTGCTGATCCATGATCTCGTCGTACTGCTGCGCCACGTTGCGCTGAACATAGTTGTTCCACTGCGACGCGACGACCGGGTACAGCATGACGGCAAGGCCGAGGATGATCAGGAGCGCGGGCACCACAATGCGGCGCAGGACGGAGTGTCCGGCCGACGCGGCCCGGTGTCTGCCGCCGGCAGTGCCGTTGGGCATAGTGGTGCTCATGAAATCTCCCGAGTGAGGTGGTGGGTGTGCAGTTGTTGGAAAAGGGGCCGGGGTTTTCCTTCCCCGGGGAGGGAGGGGCGCGATGCGGCCCCTCAAGTGCCCCGGCCGAAAACGGCCGGTGGCTTTAGCCCTTAGGCCTCGGCCGAGTTACGGCGGGCTGCGTAGACACCGCCGCCGATGATCCCGGCGCCGACGAGCAGCAGCAGGGCGACGCCCGCGCCACCGGTGGCCGGCAGCGTCGGAGTGCTGGACTGGACGTTGGCGACGTTGATGCTCTTCAGCGGGACCGTCTGGCCGACGACGCGGGTTTCTGCGCGCGTCAGGCTGACCTCGATCGGCTGCGTCAGCCGCGCGTAGCCTGCGGGGGCTTCGGTCTCCAGAAGGCAGAAGCTGGGCAGTTCCGCTTCCTCATTGTTGGCAAAGTCGGTGACGTGGAGCCCATCGATGGTGAACGTGCCGTCCGCTCCCGTGGTCCAGGACCTTGCGCCGCCCACGGTCAGCGGCTCCTCGTCCGCAACGCCTTCGGCGGTGCAGTTTTCCGTCTGGTAGAGCTCAAATTCCGCACCCTGCAGGCGGGTCTCCTCGTTGCCCTGGACGTGCTTGACCACCCGGAGCTTAGCCAGGTAGGTTCTGACCTGCTGGTTATCGGTTTGGAACTCGTGGTTCGTGTCGCCCTCGCGGGTGAAACCGGTGGTCTGCGTCTCGTTGACGATCTCGCCGTCGCCTTCATCGATAGCCAGGAGGTCGGCCTCGAGGTTTACCACGACCTGCTGGCCCGAGTTAGCCGCCAGCAGAGCCAGACCAGCTGCAGTGAAGTCGATGGTCTTTTGCGCCCTGCCGTCCTGAGTCAGGGTGTCGTTGACCGTATAGTGGAGTTCAGGAGTGAGCGCCTGGTTAGTACCGGAGATGGACACGGACTGAACCGTGACATCGCCCAGCTCGGTCGGGTTGTAGCGGTCGTGGATCTGGTACTGGCCCAGCGTCTGGCCCTGGGGGACCGCCGGGATGGTCGAGCGGATCTGGTACTCCACGGTGTCCCCGACGTTGTCACCCTGGTCGTCAGAGGAGTCGACGACGCTCTTCTGCGTGGTCAGCGAGGTGTTCTTGGGGTAGACAACGGGGTTGTAGTTCCACGTCCCAGCGTTGTTCTCGTTCTGCTGCGTGAACGGCACGAACACGATGAATGCAGAGCCCGGAACCACGGAGCCAGCGGGAATCTCCTGGCCGCCGACAGACACCGTGCCGGTGATGGACTCTTCAACCAAGTAGGCGCCGACGGACAGGTCCTCGAACTGCACCTGGCCGGCGGCGTTCGTCGTACCGGTGCGGCGGTCGGCCGGCAGCGGCGAGAGGTTCTCCGCGGCGGTGGCCGGCGTCATTTGAGCGAGTGCGGCGAAGCCCTCGGCGGTGGTGATATCGCGGTTGATCCTCGTCGCGGTGAACGTCACGCCCTGGAGGGGGGCACCCGACGCCTGGGGGTCCACGGCGCCGGTAGCTTCGCGGAGCTCGGTCGGGTTCAGGCGCTTGTTGATGGTGATCGATCCGGTGCGGCTGGGGTCGATGTTGGCAGCCGGCACGCTCGGCTGGCCAGGAACTTGGGGAGTGTCCTGCGCGAACGCGATCGGGGCGGTGGCGGCAGAGGACGCCAGGGCGATGCCCACCGCCGCGCAGGCGGCGACGGTGCGGGAAGAAGCGACGAATCGCATGGTGAAACTCTCTTTCAAAGCATGCGCGCAAAGGCGCGGGAAAAGGGGGGTGGCCCGCTACGGGGGCTCGGGTGCGTGACCTATCGGCAGGTGTGCACGGTGCGGTCGCGATCTGGGCCAGCTCGGGACCAGCATGCGTGGCTGTGGCAACTCATGTCTTAGATGTCCTTTCGGCGTGCGGTTAGGCTGCCTACGAGTACGAGGAGCGCGGAGATGAGAGCCCACGGCAGGTACCCGTTACCACCGGTCTTGGGCAGGTCGCCCTGCCTGAAATCGGCGATGGTGATGTACGCGCTGCGCGGGGATGCCCCGTCGTGGTCTGGGTCGGTCACGAGCCCAATTGCGTGGAGGTTGTCCGCCACGTCGACTCTGGCGTTGCCGCTGTCATCGTTGGTGATGGTGAACGCGATGGGCTCCGGCAGCAGCGAGTAGCCCTCCGGCGACTGGGTCTCCACAAGGTAGTACTGCGTGCCCTTGCGCAGCCCCGACGCGGAGTAGAGCCCTTCGTTCGCGGTGTCCGGGGTGTTCATCACGGCGACAACCTCGCCGTTCTCGGCACGGACCTCAAAAGCTGCACCGGCCAACGGCGTAGTGCGATTGTCGTTGCCAACCTTCTGCAGGAACAGCGTTACTGTTTCGTCCCTGACAATCGGACCGCACGCATCGTCCGCTGCGCTTCCGCCCGGATAGGTCACACTCGCCTCGTTGAACAAGCCCTGACGAGGAGAGCCGGCTTGGCATTCGGCCGTGGAAAAGTCCGCGCCCTGGGGCGGAGCCGAGTAACGGAGAGTCACACGGTAGGTATGTGTCTCTCCCGGTCCGATCCTTCTATTCTGCGCGAGCGGGAAGCGAATACTCTCCTGGTTCTGTGGTTTGCCCAGGGTAGACCAGCCACCGTCGGGGAACACGACGGTGCCGCCCTGCACCTCGACCAGCCGAGAGAACTGCGGAGACTCAATAAGGTTGTAGGTGCTCGCGTTGTTCGGGTCGCGGTTTCTCACCGTGATGGTGTACTGGATCGTCCTGTCCGTCGACCCCGGCACCGGTTGGCTGGAATCAACCCCATCGATGACCCCGTCGCCGTTGACGTCAACGACGGTTTTCTCGACCACAATTTCGCAGGCGCCGTCCGAAGCCATGTTGTTCTGCGTGCTCTCGTCTCTTTCGTTGCCCAGCACGGACGCAGTGTTGCTGACACAAGCGTCGTTGCTCGCCGAGTACCCAGCCGTCAAACGGAATGTCGCAGTTTGCCCAGCTGCCAAGGGACCGTGCAGCGCAACAACGGTATTCCCGCGCGTCGACTGGGTCTGGATCCAACCGCTGGCGTCGCCCTGCACCTGAACGTTGGTGTAGCTGGCGGGAACCTGATCAACGACGTTGAATCCGGACGAGCCACAGGGGCCATGATTGGTCACGGTAATGTCCCACGTGGCCACGCCACCTTGGAGAGAAACCAGCCTCTTCGCTATCCCCAGGTCCGTTGGGGGAACGACGAGCGCGTTCGAGGCAGCGTCGTTCGATTGCGAGGTCGGGGAGGGCGCCACGGAGACAAGCCGGGCCTTGAAGCTCGTGGGCGTCGAGTCATAGATCTCGATCTGATACGAGGTGTTTGCCGAGTTCAAACCGAAACCTAGGTTTCCGTTCGGGAACGTCCAGGCCGTGCCGTAAAGACCGCTGGGCATGGTCCGGCCGAGCGGGCCCTGAATGCCCGCCATATTGAACTCAGTCACGGAACCATCGGCAATGTTGATACGCTCCAGGATGGTCGTGTTGTTGCGCATGCCGTAGATGTAGCCGTCGGAGCTGTCTCCAAAGAACGCGTAGTCGTTGGAGCGCAGACGGGCCGTGATTCGGTTGGCCCACCACTGATTGCTTGTATTCGCGTTGACGTTCGATAGGTCCAACGTGTAGCGGTCTCCCGTACCGGAGAGGGAAGCGTTGCCGAAGATGAACAGACCGTTTGCGGTGATCACGCCGGAGGTGATGCCACCCCACAGGTCGTTCGGCCATGTGCCAACCCGCTGCTGCTGGATCCCCTCGATCTTTCCGAGGTCCTGCACGGAGCCGTTCTGCGGGGAGATGCGCAGGAGGTGGCCTGCGGGGTAACGGGGGTCCTCGTCGTAGGTGTTCGCGTTGCCCGACATCGACGCGGGGGTCCGGATGCGGCCCTGGCTGACGGCGTAGAGGTAACCGTCTCTCGGGTTGTACGCCAAAGCGTTATACACCCAGTTCGTAACAGGCCCGACCGTTTCGAACGTCGTGCTGCCGTAAACTTGGCGGTACAGCTGGGTTGTATTGCGGTCGTTGAACGTCGCGTCCGGGTTCGTGTGGGCGGACGCGCTGACCCACACGGTGCCGCCTCGGGGCGCGCACCGACCGCCTGGCCGAGTCGGGTCGAAGGACGGATCCGGACCGCCGGGTGGGGGCGGGGGCGTGGAGGTACCGCCGGTATTGCCCGTAACCGTCAGCCTCGCCTGGTTGCCCTGCGGGGGGTTGCTGCTCTGGGAGTTACTCCACGTGTAGCGAATCGTGGTCTGCGTGTTCGCGGGTACCTCGAGGGTGGTGGGGCGATTATTGGAGTCACTGAAGGTGAACGTCACCTCCGGCCGAAAGCTGACGTTCTGGCGCGCGTTGAGCTGGTGCCCGATAATGGCGTTGACGTAGACGACGGGGCTACCCGTCGCACCGCTTCGCACCGGGTAGCGCCACCCGACGTGTTCACCCGGGGCCGGGTTGTTTCGGTCCGGCCGCACACCGTAGTAGAGCTGGCCGTAAGGGCACGAGACTCGGGTGCTCCGCCCATCACACAGAAAAATTGGGGTCCGCTCGGCTGCCGGCACGGCATCGCTGTTAATAACCCCGCTGATGTTGAACGCGAAGGCGTCGTCGCTGGTGAAGCTGCGTTGGAAGGCCAGCCCGTTCGGCCGGAGGTACTCGTACGTAATGCTCGAAATCACTGCGCCCTGCGAGCCCCCCAGGTCGAACCGGTCCTGCCATACCCGGTTGTCGAGTGCCGTCAACGTGTGGGTTGATGACGCCAGGGGGCCGGGGTCCCGATTCCACGGAGATGCGTAGACATTTGGCCCCGCCGCCCGTGCCGCATACGGGGTTGGTTCTGCAGCGTAGAGGGACAGCGCGATCGGCAGTGCTTCACGCAGCAGCGTAGAAAGGGAGGCTACCTCTGCATTCTCCGCCTCGGCGTTTCGGGGCTCGCCGTCGGCAGCGGCGCGCGCCTGACCGGGCTGCTCCGGTTCCTCTGTCGCCGTGCCGCTCGACTCGGAGCCGTCCCCGGTGGTCTCCTGGACCTCGGGCTCAGAGTGGCTTACGTAGTAGCCGTACACCTCGTAGTCGTAGCGAGAGGCCGGCTCGGCGGCGTTGTCGGAAAAGGTCACCTCGAGGGTGTCACCGGGCTGCAGAGCCAGCGTGGTGCTGCCGTTGTGAGATTCCGCCAAGTCGACCTCGAGCGACTGCCCGCCCCCGGAGCAATCGCGGCATTCACGGAAACCGGCGCCGGAGGTGGCGGCGTTGCGCGAGACGGACCAGCTGCCGTCAAAGTCCGCGGGGAGCGTGGAGGTTATCTCGACGCGGGTGATCACCAGGTCTCGAGATGGTTGGCCGTCTCGGGCGGTGAAGGAAACGGAATGCTCAACCGGCCCAAACAGACGCGTGGTTGTGGTGTCGTCATAGTCCGTTCCGGCCTCAAGCCTTGTTTCCCCAGCGACGGCGGACTCTGCAGGCGTTCCCGTCTGTGCCTGCGCTGCGCTCTCGGGCACGACAACCACCGATGCCGTAAAGACAGCGAAGACGAGCAGCAGTGCCCGCCAGGCCGATCCGCTCGATCGGTGGGCGTTGTATGTGTCGCACGCGTGGATTCGCAACGTGAGAACCTTCCCTCACCCTGTGAATCTGCCGCAGAAATCGTCTACACATGCCGAAATATAACGCCATGCGAAGAGGAGCGCCGGAAAACTCGTGGGTGAAACTGTGAAGGGAGAGTTATAGCCTTATGCTTCTCAGCCCTTCACTATTGACCTTTATGTTGACTTGGCATTCAACTGTGCCTCGCCGTACTTTACCTGTCAGAAGGCTAGAAGCAATTGATCGCATCACTTTTTGGCTGGGCTGGCTCCTGCGACGGCCCAAACATACATAAAGCTTCGTTTATCGCCGCTGCATACGCAGCGCAATATCACTTATAGGTACGATTTAAATTGGTCTCGCGACTGGGTACCCCCGATAGTGACCTTCGTTATATATTCAGCGTTCTGCGAGCGCAATCGCCCTCATCGAAAGGCCACCTAAAAAAAACTTCGTGCGCTAGCAGTCATGTAGCGCCACCGCACGGCGCGTACCAGTGGGTATGGGACGCGTGATCTCTCCCCCCCCCAACGCGCTAGTGGCGCGCCCGCTTCGCCAGGACGCTGCCCAGGCTCTGGATGCCCTGGACCACGATGACCAGGATGATGACGGTGATGAGGATGACCACCGAGTCGAATTGTTGGTAGCCGTAGGAAATGGCGAGGTCGCCGATACCGCCGCCGCCGATGGTGCCCGCCATGGCCGTGGCGCCGATGAGGGTGACCGTCGCGGTGGTCAGCGCGAGGATGATGGAGGGCTTCGCCTCGGGCAGGAGGAAAAGGCGGATCGTCTGCCAGGTTGACGCCCCCATGGATTCCGCCGCCTCATAGATGCCGGGGCTGATGTCCAAAAACGCGGACTCCAGCAGCCGGGCGATGAACGGCGCGATGAAGATGGTCAGTGGCACAAGAGCCGCGGTTGTGCCGATCGCAGTGCCCACCAGCGCCCTGGTGAAGGGGACGATGGCCACCATCAGGATCACGAAGGGCAGGGAGCGGACGATGTTGACCAGCACGTTGAGTACCGAGTAGGCAACGCGGTTGCCCCGCAACGCCCCGGGGCGGGTGAGCACGAGCGCGAGCCCCAGCGGGATACCGAGGAGGCTGCCCGCGCCCAAGGAGACAAGGACCATGTAGAGGGTTTCCTGACCGGCCTGGACGTACTGGTCGAACGTCACGCTGGAATCGAGCAGATTCATGGGGTAGAAACCTCCTCCGCCGTGGTGGCCTCGTCGTTGAGGGCAGTGGGATCGAAGGGCCGCGACAGGCCCAGGGTTAAGTTGTGCACAACCTCGGCGCGCAGCTCAAAGGAGTCCGCGCGGATCAGTGCCGGGGCCTCGTTGGCCGACTGCGCGACGCTGGAGAGGATGTCCTGCGGCGCGTGGGTTGTGCTCACGCGGATGACGCGGGGGTAGGCGTGCTGTTCGCCCTCGTCTCCGCCGGGGGCCTGGGGCGCGGCCGAGCCCACGAAGTCCTTCGTCACCGGCGCCTGCGGGCGCATGAAAATGTCGCGGGCCGGGGCGGCCTCCACGATCGCGCCCGCGTCGAGCACGGTGATCCAGTCCGCGAGGCGGGCGACAACGCTCATCTGGTGGGTGATGATGACGATAGTGATACCCAGCTCCGTGTTGATCTCAGAGAGCAAGGCGAGGATCTGCGTCGTGGTCACCGGGTCGAGTGCGCTGGTTGGCTCGTCGCACAGCACGACCTGCGGGTTGGTCACCAGCGCCCGCGCGATACCGGCCCGTTGCCGCTGGCCGCCGGACAGCTGCGAGGGGTAGTGCTCGGCGCGGTCCCCCAGCCCCACCAGACCCAGAACCTCGGCGACGCGGGGGCTGCGCGCGGCGTTCTTCTCGCCGGCCAGAACGAGCGGCATGGCCACGTTCTCCGCCACCGTCTTCGAGCCGAGGAGGTTGTCGGCCTGGAACACCATCGGCACCGAGCGGCGCAGCTGGGAGAGCTGCTTGCGGCCGAGCCGGGACGGGTCCTGGCCGAGGACCTCGACACTGCCCCGGGTGGCGCGCTCCAGCCCGTTGATCGTGCGCAACAGGGTGGATTTGCCGGCCCCGGAGGTGCCGATGATGCCGTGGATGGAACCACGGGCGACGGCGAGGTTTATTCCTTCGAGGGCGTTGAAGCCGTCGAAGCTCTTCGTAACGTCGTGGAACGTGATGATGGGTTCGTTGGCCATGTCGCTTTAGTTGTAGTCCGGGATGTACCAGTAGCCGTTCTCGTTTTCCTCGGCCATGAACTGCTCGAACTCCGGCGACTGGTAGGCGTCGGCGACGTCCTGGGCCCACTGCGAGTCCACCTGTTCCTCCTGCGTCGCCGCGACGAGGATCAGCTCCGGCCGCAAGTTCTCCTGGAAGTGGCTCCAGTCCTGGTTGACGTTGGAGGAATAGGAGATGGACCCGGGGATGACGGCCCAGTCAACGTCGTCAAGCGCGCGCGGCAGCTGCGCCGAATCCATCGGGCGGATCTCCAGCTGGTGGATATTGTCCTCGATGTCCGCCTCGCTCAGCAGGGCCCGGTCCGCGTCGGGCTTGAGCGTGACCCAACCGGCGTCGACGAGAATGTTGAGCGCGCGGGACTTGTTCGACGCGTCCTGGGGGATGCCCACGCTGTGGCCCTCCGCAACGTCATCGAGGCCGGCGTGCTGCTTGGAGTACAGCGCCGAGGGGACCGTGGGCACCTCGATAATGGCAGCGAGGTTGGAACCGGTCTCGTCGTTGAAGACCTCCATGTACGCGCTGTGCTGGTCCACGATGAGGTCGTTGTCACCCTCAGCCACCGAGGTCTCCGCCTGCTGCAGGTCGGAGAAGTTGGTGTACTCCAGCGAGTAGCCCTGCTCCTGCAGCAGAGGGTCAATGCCCTGCTGGAAAAGCTCGGAGTAGGGCCCCGGGGAGGTGGCGACCCGGATGGTGTTGGCGTCGTCCTCTGCGGACGAGCACCCGGCCAAGGCCAGGGCGGAAGCGAGGACACCGGCGGCGAACTTCTTAGAAACAGACAAGGTGGTCTCCTTAGGTGCGGCAACGTACGTGACACCCAAGGTAGACACAACAGACTTTTTAGTCAAAGACTAATGTACAAGTCTGTCTATAATTTCTTAGCGCTCCAACCACTCCGAACGGAACAACCCGTGGCGCGAGCACGCGGCCTCCCAACCGAAGGGGTTGATCTTGACCACCATGCGGCGCCCGCACAGCGGGCAGACCCGCGGGGCGTCGTAGGGCCGATCCGCGCGCACGCTAAAAGTCACCGAGCCGGACAGAATGGCGTCGGCAAGCTCCGTGCTCTCGGGAACCCTCACGTTTAGAGGGCCTTGATGGTCTCTTCGAGCGGGGTGATGCCCAGGTTGCGGCGCGGGGCGATCCTGTCCACCAGGTCGCGGTCTCGCTCGATCGGGCGGCCCAGGGTGGTCAGGTAGTTACCGCCGATGATGGCGTTCGCGCCGCCCAGCAGGCCGGCCTCCGTGCCGTCGTCGCCGAGCGCGAGCTCCGTGCCGCCCGCGAAGCGCAGCTGCGCGGTGGGCATGGCCAGGCGAAACGCCGCGACCGCGCGCAGCGCCTCGCCCTGCGGGACGAGCGGGCGGTCCGCAAACGGGGTGCCCGGGCGCGGGTCGAGGAAGTTCATGGGCACCTCGTGCGGCTCCACCGCGGCGAGCTGCGTGGCAAACTCCGCGCGCTGCTCCAGGGTCTCGCCGAGCCCGATGATGCCGCCGCAGCAGGTCTCCATGCCCTCCGCGCGGACGAACTCGAGGGTGTTCTTGCGCTCCTCCCAGGTGTGGGTGGTAACCACGTTGGGGAAGAAGGAGCGCGCCGTTTCAAAGTTGTGGTTGTAGCGGCTCACACCCATCTCGCGCAACTGCTTCGCCTGCTCGCGGGTGAGGATGCCCAGCGAGGCCGAGATGGAGATGTCCACCTCCGCCGTGATCGCGGTGATGGCCTCGCGCACCTGGTCCAGCAGGTTCTGGGTGGGGCCCTTCACGGCGGCGACGATGCAGAACTCGCTCGCGCCCATCTTCTCGGACTGCTTCGCGGCCTCCACCAGCTCGGCGATGTTGAGGGTGACGGCGCGCACCGGCGACTCGAACAGGCCGGACTGGGAGCAGAAGTGGCAGTCCTCGGGGCAGCCGCCGGTCTTGAGCGAGATGATGCCTTCCAGGCTCACCTCCACACCGCAGTGGCGGATGCGCACCTGGTGGGCGAGATCGAGCAGCTCCTGCAGGTGCTCGTCCGGGATCCGGAGGACCTCCAGCAGCTCGGCCTCGTTGAGGCCTTCGCCGTTCTCAAGGACCTTGGTGCGGGCGACGTCGAGGATCGATGCAGACATGTCTTGAACTCCGTTCAGTTGGGGTGGCAATACTATAACCCATCGCCTGAACGGTGTTCAGCGTTTCGCTGTGCGGCGCGCTAACGTCGGAGCATGGCTTCCTCCCTTACAGACTCAACCCTGGACCTGCTCAAGGAGCTCATCTCCAACGCCTGCGTCAACGACCTCACCGCCGATTCCGGCCACGAGGTGCGCAACGCCGACACCCTTGCGCGCTTCTTCGACGGAACCGACGTGAAAGTGCAGCGCTTCGAGCCCCACCCCGGCCGCGTCTCCATCGCCTTCACCGTCGAGGGCAGCGACCCCGACGCGGAGCCGCTCACCCTGCTCGGCCACACCGACGTCGTGCCCGCCGACACCGGGAAGTGGACGCAGGACCCCTTCGCCGCCGACGAGGTGGACGGGCGCATCTACGGCCGCGGCGCCACCGACATGCTCTACATCACCGCCGCCATGGCGGCGGTGACCAGGGAGGTCGCGCTCGCCGACACGCCGCCGCGCGGCACCCTCACCTTCGTCGGCTGCGCGGACGAGGAGGCCCGCGGCGGGCTCGGCGCGGGCTGGCTCGCCGAAAACGCCGCGGACGCTTTCAGCTGGAAAAACTGCCTCTCCGAGGAGGGCGGCTCCCACCTGCCGGTCGCCGACGGCTCGGACGCGATCGCCGTGGTCGTCGGCGAGAAGGGCGCCGCGCAGCGCCGCCTCACCGTCCGCGGCGACGCCGGACACGGCTCCATCCCCTACGGCCGCGAATCCGCCATCGCCCTCATCGCCGAGGTGGCCCGGCGCGTCGCCGCGCTTGAGCCCGAGGTGCGCTCCGACGACCTGTGGGAAAACTACGTGCGCGCCTTCCGCTTCGACCCGGACACCGAGCAAGAGCTCCTCGAGGGGCGCAACTACGACGCGCTCGGCGACCTAGCGCGCAACTCCCACGCCATGAGCCACCTGACCATCTCACCCACCGTCCTGCGCGCCGGCTCCGCCATTAACGTGCTGCCCTCGACGGCCTACCTGGAACTGGATATCCGCCCCCTGCCCGGGCAGACCCAAGAGGACATCGACGCGCTGCTGCGCTCCGGGCTGGGGGACCTCGCCGAGCGCGTCGAAATCGAGCACCTCATCACCGAGGACGCCACCGTCTCCCCCGCCGAGGGCCCGCTGTTCAGCGCGATCGTGGACACCATCGGTGAGTTCTTCCCCGACGTCCCCGTCGTCCCCATCCTCTCCGCCGGCGGCTCCGACCTGCGCTTTGGCCGCCGCCAGGGCGGCGTGGGCTACGGCTTCGCCCTCCACCGCACGGCCACTCTCGGCGGGGTCCTGGACCAGCTGCACGGCCACGACGAATACGTCGAGGTCCAGGACGTCGAGCTGACGGCCCAGGCATACCGCTCGCTGGTGCGCCGCTTCCTCGGGGCGTAGGTTTACGCTACTGCCCCGCCGACCAGCGGTGGAGCGTCTCCCCGCCCGCGCTGACGCGGATGCCGGGGGCGGGGGTAAGCCAGGCGTCGATAAGCAGCTCGTGCTCGGCGTCGAAGCTGCGGATCGAAATGGTCTCGTTGGTCTTGTCCACCACCTCCACGCGCGCGCGGGTGAGCCACGGGTTGCGCCGGCGCAGGCCGATGAGCGCCTGGTGCTGCTCGAAAATCCAGCCGCCCAGCGGGGAGAGCTCGGCGGGGCTGGCGGGAAGTTCGGGGCGCACGGCGTCGTCCGCCGCGAAGCCTTCGGAGCGCAGGCCCGTGAAGCCCTGCTCGTCGCCGTAGTAGATGCTGGGCATGCCGGGCAGCACCATCACCAGGGCCAGCGCGAGGACCGCGCCGTCCGGGCCGACGGTGCTGGCGATGCGGTCGACGTCGTGGTTGCCCACGAAGGTGTTGGGCAGCGTTTTCTCGCACACCGCGCTGTGGCGGCCCAGGGCGTGGTCGAGCTCCCAGAAGTTCACGTCCTTGATGGAGGACCACAGCGCCTTCCACAGCTCGTACTGGGTGACAGAGTTCAGCGTGGCGGCCTCCGCGATGCCCGCGTAATCGCCGTGGATGACCTCGCCGAGAAACAGCGCCTCCGGGAACTCCTCGCGCACCCGGGCGAGGACCGCGCGCCAGAACTCCGGCGGCACCGCGTACGCCACGTCGAGGCGCCAGCCGGCGATGCCGCGGCGCAGCCAAAACGCCATGACGTCGGCGACGAGGTCCACCACGCGCGGGTCGTCGTGATGCAGGGTGGCCAGCTCCTCGTGGCCCTCCCAGCTCGACCGGCCCGCCAGACCGTCCGCCACCGCGGGGTGCGTGCGCGCCACGTGGTTGAACACGCCGTCGAGCACGAGGTTGATCCCGCGGCTGTGGCACTCGCGCACCAGCCAGTCGAAGTCTGAGTCGTCGCCCAGGCGGGAGTCGATGGCGTAGTGCTCGAGGGTGTCGTAGCCGTGGCCGACGGACTCGAAGATCGGCCCGAGCAGCAGCCCGTTGCAGCCGAGCTCAATGAGGTAGTCGAGCCACGGCCCCAGCGCGCGCAGGCGGTGCCCGGCGTCTTTCCCGTCGCGCTCGCGCACGGGCGCGCCCGTGGCGCCGAGCGGGTAGACGTGCCACCAGATGGTCTGCTCGATCATGTGCTCTTCGCCCTATCAGTCCTGCTCAGAGCGGCGCTTCAGCTCGTCCATGCGCTTGCGCCAGCCGTCGGCGATCTCCTCGTAGCGCTCGTCGTGGGGCAGCATGCCGCGGTGGGTGAGCGTCACGCGCGTCTCGTCGCCCTCGCCTTCCTCGAGCTCGAAGATGATGTCGGTGCCGCTCCACGAGGTGTCCTCGTCCTCGCCGTTTTCCGGCTCGGCGTGCCAGACCAGCCGGTCGCCATCGCTCGCCTCCTCCACGG
This sequence comes from Corynebacterium auris, assembly GCF_030408575.1. Classification (NCBI taxonomy): domain Bacteria; kingdom Bacillati; phylum Actinomycetota; class Actinomycetes; order Mycobacteriales; family Corynebacteriaceae; genus Corynebacterium; species Corynebacterium auris. Next base: position 73,155 of record NZ_CP047047.1, on the reverse strand, counting down.
TGAAGCGGGCGTGCTGCTCCTCTTCGTCGAGCTTGAACGCGTCGCCCCGTTCGTCTGCCTTGCCCTCGATCGTCGCGTTCTGCCACCACTCCTTGGGGTTGGAGATCGCGCGGTAGACCTTCTCGCGCGAGGCAGGCACCTCGAAGGAGGTGGAGAAGTCCTCGATGGCCTCCACGGAGGTGCCGTCCGAGAACTCGTAGTCCAGCATCGCGCCGTCCGGGTCGTAGATTTTCACCTCGCAGCCGGCGTCGCGGAATTCGCGGAAGCCTTCCTTAATGAGCATCCGCCCCGCCTTGTTGAAGCTGGTCACGTGCGAGACGTCGAGGACAAGGTAGTCCGTCTCCAGCTTCATGTCCGTCAGGTCGTGGATGATCTTCTCCGCCGCGGTGAAGTTGATCAGCCCCTGCAGCTCCACCACCGTGCGGTCGCGGCCGCGGTCGACCGACTTGATGCCCGGCGCGGCGTAGTAGTCCGAGGACATGAGGTTCAGCCCGAAGGTCGCGGACAGCTGCCGGAAGATCTCCACGCCGCGCACGGAGTTGCCCTCCTTATTGAGCCGCGGGCTTAGCGACGCAATACCCAGCTGCCCCGGCATCGTGCCGATCAGCCCCCCGGACACGCCCGACTTCGCCGGGATGCCCACGTTGACCATCCACCGCCCCGAGCCGTCGTACATGCCGCACGAGGTCATCACAGCCTGCGTGACCCGGCACGCTCGCGCCGAGAGCACGCGCTCCCCCGTCACCGGCTGCACCCCGCCGTTGGCGAGCGTGGCCGCCATGATGGCGAGGTCCTTGATGGTCACCAGGATCGAGCACTGCTGCGTGTAGCTGTTGACGGCGTCGTGGGCTTCGTCGCTCAGCATGCCGAACTCGCGCAGGAGGAAGGCGATGGCGAAGTTGCGGTGCGCGGTGGTGATCTCGTGCTCCACGAGGTCCTCGTCGATGCTCAGCTCGCGGCCCGCCAGGCGGGAGAAGAACGAGCGGATGATTTCCACCCGCTGCTCCACCGTCTCGTCGGGGCCGTTGATCAGCTGGTTTACCGTGATCGCGCCCGCGTTGATCATCGGGTTGGAGGGGATGTGCGTCTCCTCGTCCAGGGACAGCTCGTTGAACGCCTCGCCCGAGGGCTCCACGCCCACCCGCTCGTGCACGGTGTCCGGGCCGAGCTCCTCCAGCGCCAGCGCGTACACGAAGGGCTTGGCGATGGACTGGATGGAAAACTCGTACTCGTCGTCGCCCACTGAGTACACGTGCCCGGTGGCGGTGCACACGGCAAGCCCGAGCTTGTCCGGGTCCGCGTTCTTGAGGTCCTCAATATGGTCCGCCACCTCGCCGCCGTCGCGGTCGCGCACGTTGTCGAGGATGCGGTTCAGGTATTCGGGCACAGGAGTAGTCATGCGGGCCAGTGTAATGACGACGCGCTGGTCGGGTTGCGCGCTCGATCATGCCGTTAAGCATGGGGTTCGGGGGCGCTTTTTGTTCACCTGACGTTTCCGGTGCCTCGTGTGCCGCGCCATGGCGGCAGGACCCTGCATTTGCCCAGCTCAAATGCCGTTTACCCCAATTCGGGGGAGGGTGCGCCAGGTCACTTTCCTGTGAATGGGCGGCGGCCCGGCGCCGCCCATTCAGAACACGGCCGGCACAGCCCCACCTCCGGGAGCTGGAGAAACCTATTAGATATTACTTATTGGACGTTACATATTCCATTAACCTGTTAGTCTTTTCTACGAAATCTTTCACAGCGCTACCCCAGCGTATCTCTATCCCCGCCGCAGTTGTTTTAATCTCAAAAGCGCAAGAACGTCCACCCCTTCACCAGAAAGGACAACACCATGTTCGAGTCATTCATCGATATCCTGGAGACGATCTTCAACTTCGGCGTCCGTCTCCTGCGCCTGCCCGTCGAGGCCGGCCAGCAGCTCTCCTCCATCCTGTCCTCCACTAAGTAAGGACGGGTGTAGAACACCCCAGGGCCGCTTCCCCGCTGCGGGGGGCGGCCCGTTCTCTATGCGCTCGTTCTCTATGCGCCCGTTCTCTATGCGCTCGGGCGCACCTCGCCCGACTTGGGGTTATCGCGGAAGCACCACCACGTCACCAGCGCGAACACAACCGCTGCTCCGAGCAGAAGCAGCAGCACGGAGTTGTAGGCCCCCACGTATGCCTCGTTGTAGCCCGCCACCTCGAGGTTGCGGGCCAGCCAGACCGGCAGGAGCGAGCCGGTGACCGAGACGGTGAGCAGGGTGCCGAACTCGTAGGAGACCTCCTCCACCCCGGCCGCCATGCCGGAGCGCGACATCGGCGCCGCCCCGATGATGGCCACGGAGGCGACCGACATGATCGAGCCTGCGCTCCACCCCAGGACGACCAGCGCAACGACGAAAACCACCAGGTTGTCGGCGCGGGAGGCCCAAGTAGCCAGGGCGAGGCCCGCTGCGGCCGCGGTAAAGCCACCCGCGACGAGGGGCAGGAAACCGACGCGGTGCAGGTTCGCCCCGCCGAGCACGGAGGCCGGCAGAGCCGCAGCCGCCATGGCGATGAGAACGGTACCGGCCTGGAGGGGGGTGAAGCCGTCGACAAGCTGGAGCCTCTGCGTCGTGTTGAGCTCGGTGCCAGCCATAACCACCATGCCGCCGGCCGCCGCAACCACACCGCCGGTGAACAGGCGCGAGCGGAAGATGTCGAAGGTCAAGAGCGGGTCATCGAGCTTTGTTTGGCGACGCCCAAACAGCGCCCCGCCCACCAGTGCCGCCGCCGCGACGGCGAGCAGCAACGCGATCGAGCGCTCCGGGTTGGCCGCCTCCTTGATCGTGGCCGTCAGGCCCGACAGCGCGACCAGGGCATAGATGGAGGAGATGACGTCCCAGTGCTTCGCCGGGTTGGGCACGTTCTCGGGCGCGAGCGCGAGGGTGAGCAGCAGCGCGAGCACCACGATGGGCACGTTGATGAGGAAGACGGAGCCCCACCAGAATGCCTCGAGCAGCGCGCCGCCCACCAGCGGTCCGAGTCCGGCGCCGACGACCGCGACCGAGCCCCAGATACCGATGGCGGTGTTGCGCTCCTGCTCGTCCGGGAACGTCAGGCGGATCAGGGCCAGCGTCGCCGGCATCATCGTCGCCGCGCCCACCCCGAGCAGCGCCCGCGCGCCGATGAGCGCCAGCGGCGACGGCGAGTACGCCGCCGCCAGCGAAGCCACCCCGAAGATCACCAGCCCGATAACGAACATGAGGCGGTGGCCGATCTTGTCGCCCAGCGCGCCGGTGCCCAGCAGCAGGCCGGAGAGCACGAGCGGGTAGGCGTTGATGATCCACAGCGCCTCAGTGGTCGAGGTTTCCAGCTGCGCCTCGAGCGTGGGCAGCGCAGTGTAAAGGATGGAATTGTCCAGGCCGATCATGAACAGGCCCAGAGAAATGACAGCGAAAAAGCCCCAGCGCTGGGCGGGCGTCGACAAGTTGCTCATGGTAAAAAGTTGACCGAAAAATACGTGGTAATGCCCCATACCATAGTCCCCAGCGCTATGCTGGTCGAAGCGCCGGACTGGGTGTTATGGGGCGTCCCCCTTTTTATTGGGGCGTTTTCCGGATAATGGACCACCGGCGCACGGCACGGGCCTTGCGCCCAAGGAGGTTCGAGTCCTCTTTACCCATCTCTCTCCGCGCCGCCCGGGACGTCGCGTTCTCGGGGCCTGCGGCCCGGCACCGACTCACGCCTGCGGGCGCGACAACGCGCCAGTGCCCCGCCCCGGGAACGCCCCGCGCGGCGCGGACCATACACACCTCACGACACACTCACGACACGCTCACGATACGAAGGCACGGTGGTGGCAATGTTTTCCGGTCTTTTCACCCGCCAATACGACCTCGAGGCCTGGCAGCCCTCCTTCCCGCGCAGCCCCGTCCCCCGGCCGGGCCACATCGTGCTGCGCTCCCGGAACGGGGAGGTCACCGCGTTGCGACGCCCCGGCCTCGCCCGCCCCTCCGACCTGTTCCAGCAGGTGGACCAGCGCCGCCGCCAACTCTCCTTCGCCCCGCAGCGCATCCCCACCGCCGAGGGGCTCGACGTGACGCTCACCTTCGTGCTCACGGTGCGCGTCGCCGACGCCGTACGCTACGTCAGCGCCTCGGCCGACCCGGCCAGCGAGGTGTACCTGGCGGCGCAGATCGCGCTGCGCGAGCTGATCTCTACCACCCAGCTTTCCGAGCTCATCGGCACCCGCATCGACCTCTCCCCCGTCGCCTCCGCCGCCGCCACGGCGGGCCTGGACGTCGGCCTCGCGGTGGAGGACGAAGTCCACCTCAAGGACCTCTCGCTGCCGTACGCCGTCTCTGAGGCGCTGAGCCAGGCCGAAGTGGACAAGCTCACCGCCGCCGCCGACCTCGAGCGCGCCCGCACCGAAGTCAAGATCACCCGCGCGCGCTTGGGCACGGCGAAGGTCCTCGAGCAGAACCCGCTGCTGGCCAAGATCCGGCTCTTGGAAGCCCTGCCGCCCGGCACGACGCTCGAGGTGCGCGACTCCTAGCCGGCTACCTGTCCTCCTCTTCCAGGTACACGGGGATCGTGCGCACGGCTGCGACCACCACGTCGTGCACCTTGAAATCCACGGCGTGGAGCGACTCCCGCAGCTCGCGCAGTTGCGCGACCGACGGGTCCTGCCCCTCGTGCGGGACGGCGAAAAGCTCGACGTGGAACACGTGGCCCTCGTCGCGCACGCGCGCGGCCGCCGTGTCCACCCAGTCCGTCCCGCGCGCGGTCTGCTCGATGCGCTCGATCAGCGGGTGCGGGGCGCCGTCCAAGTCGGTCGCGCGGGCGTCCGTGAGGTCGAGCATGGCGGTGCGCAGGTTAAGCACCCCGTCCCGCACGATGGAAACGGCCACGATGGACGCGGCAACCGCGTCCATCCACCACAGGCCCACACCGATCCCCAGCACACCAACGATGGTGGACGCCGAGGTCATCCAGTTCGCCTTGTTCATGTCGGCGTCGGCGTAGAGAACCTTGTCGTGCAGCGGCTCCGCCAGCTTCAGCTTCATCCGCCCGAGGATCACCGGCGGGATCCCCGTGACCACGAGTACCGCCACCATGAGCCACCCCAACCACACGCTGTGGCCAAAGAGCACCACGGTGCCGATCGGCGGTTTTTCCTGCCCGACCAGCCCCTTCACCGCACCGTAGAGCAGCAGAATGCCCATGGCCAGAAGCGCCGCCCCGGCGACGACGTGTCCGACCTCGATGGCGCGGTGGTGGCCGTACGGGTGCTTGGCGTCGGGGCGCTTCTTGATCACCCGCGTGCCCACAAGGAACGCGAGGGGAGGAAGGAACGACAACAGGTCCTCGAACCAGGCGGTTTTCATGGCCTGGGATTGCCCGGTGACCAACCCGACCACCGTCACCGTCACCGCGAGGACGAGCAGGCTCAGGAGGTTAAGCCGCACCGCCCGGCGCAGCACCTCACCGACCTCTTTCGGCAGCACCTCGACGCCCGAGCCGGTGCTCGCCTCGTTGACGGTGCCCATCAGATCTCCCCCGCCTCGCGCGCCAGGTAGCGCTCCAGGGCGACCAGCAGCTTGTTTTCGCCCATCGGCACCGCCATGACCATCTTCTCTTTCTCCCCCGCCGCGCTCTCCACGGTGGTGTACGGCCTGGTCAGAGCGACGGTGTCCGACCACGGCGAGGACGCGGTCAGCCCGCCGATCATCACGTCGGCCTCGCCCTTATCCACCCAGTCGGCGAGCACGCTTTCGGGGCCCACCTTCCACTCCACGTCCGCGCCGATGGAGTCCGCGAAACCGCGCACCACATCGGCCTCGACGCCCGTGACTTCCCCCGTGCCGTCGTCCACAACGGCCCAGGGGTGGTGCTCGGAGACGCCGACCACGAGGGTGGCGCCGCGGGCGCGGTCATAGGTTCCCTCGGAGTCGGCGGGGATCGACCCGCAGGCGCCGAGAAGCGAGGCGCCGAGGGCGAGCGCCGCCATCCGTAGTGTTCTTCGCACCGCGTTGACCTCCAGTTTTCCCGTGCCCGGCAGGCAGCTTCCGCCGCCCGACACATAGCTATTGTTTTATACCGCGAAGAGCACACGGCGGGAGAAATCGTGGCGCGCCCAGTGTAGCCGTGATTACTCTCGAACCCGTACCGTCGCATGAAAGGTTCCTTATGAAAGCCCTCACCTGGCAAGCCGCCCGCACCGTCAGCGTCGAAGAAGTCCCCGACCCCACAATTATCGAGCCCACCGACGCCATCATCCGCGTCACCTCCACCGCCATCTGCGGCTCCGACCTCCACCTCTACGAGGTCCTCGGCCCGTTCATGGACAAGGGCGACATTATCGGCCACGAACCCATGGGAATCGTCGAGGAGGTCGGCTCCGCGGTGACCAACCTCTCCCCCGGCGACCGCGTCGTGGTCCCCTTCAACGTCTCCTGCGGCCACTGCTACATGTGCGAGCGCGGCCTGCAATCCCAGTGCGAGACCACTCAGGTCCGCGAGTACGGCAGCGGCGCCACCCTCCTCGGCTACTCCCGCCTCTACGGTTCGCTGCCCGGCGGCCAGGCCGAGTACCTGCGCGTCCCGCATGCCGACTACGGCCCCATCAAGGTCCCGAACGTCGGTGAGGACGAGCGCTTCCTCTTCCTTTCCGACGTGCTGCCCACCGCCTGGCAGGCAGTCCAGTACGCCGACGTCCCCGACGGCGGCACCCTCGCCGTGCTCGGCCTCGGCCCCGTCGGGCAGATGTCCGCCCGCATCGGCGCACACCTGGGGTACCGCGTCATCGGCGTCGACCCCGTCCCCGAGCGGCGCGCCATGGCCGCCCGCCACGGCATCGAGGTTGTCGAGGGCGGCGAGGGTGCCGTCGATAAGCTCCGCGAGCTTAGCGACGGCCGCGGACCCGACTCCGTCATCGACGCCGTCGGCATGGAAGCCCACGGCTCCCCCGTCGCCGGCACCGCGCAGGCCGCGGCCGGCCTACTGCCCTCCGCCCTCGGCCGCGCCGCCGTGCAGAAGGCGGGCGTGGACCGCCTCGGCGCGCTCTACACCGCCATCGAGGCCGTGCGCCGCGGCGGCACCATCTCACTCAGCGGCGTCTACGGCGGGATGAAGGATCCCATGCCGATGATGACGCTGTTCGACAAGCAGGTGCAGATGCGGATGGGCCAGTGCAACGTGCGCAACTGGACCGACGACCTCCTCCCGCTCGTCGACGACCCCTCCGACCCCCTCGGCGTGCTCGACCTGAGAACCCACACCGCGCCGCTTGACGACGCCCCAGCCATGTACGAGAAGTTCCAGAAGAAGCAGGACGGCTGCATCAAGGTCGTCCTCAAGCCCTGAAAGGACTAATCCATGCGAATTGATTCGCAGAACCTGGCCCGCCTCGCCCTCGGCGCCTTCATGAGCTTCGCCGGCACCAGCCACCTCACCTTCGCCCGCAAGGACTTCCAGGCCCAGGTGCCCGACTGGTTCCCCTTGAACAAGGACCTCGTGGTCCTCGGCTCCGGCGTCGCCGAAATCGCCCTCGGCGCCTCCCTGCTCGCCCTGCCCCGGCAGCGCACGCTGACCGGAACCGCCCTCGCCGCGTTCTACACCGCGATCTTCCCCGGCAACATCGCCCAGTACGCCGAGCGCAACGACGCCTTCGGCCTGGACACCGACCGCAAGCGTCTGGCCCGCCTGTTCGGGCAGCCCGCGCTCATCGCCGCGGCGCTGTGGGCGGCGGGCATGCCCGGGTCCGGCGGGAAGTAGGCCGGCTTCGGGCATACCCTCGGGCCCATGACACCGAAACGCGTCAGCGTCGTGCTCTTCGACGGCTTCGAGCTGCTGGACGTCACCGGCCCCGTCGAGATCCTGGCGCGCCTCGAGGGCCTTGACGTGCAGCTGATCTCCCCGGACGGCGCGGCGGCGCGCAGCAGCCAGGGGGTCGACATCCTGGCCCACGCCAGCTTCGCCGACATGAACGGCGATGTGCTGCTCGTCCCCGGCGGGATGGGCACGCGCGCCCTGGTCTCCGACGCAAGATTCCTGGCTGAGCTCGCGCGCATGTCCCGCGCGGCCACGATCACGGCGTCGGTGTGCACCGGAACCACGCCCAGCACCATCACGATGAGCGCCGGGCAACGGTAGAGAGCTGAAGTGAACCCTGCTGTCGTCAACGCACACAGCAGGCGCAGCCACCCCGATCGAAGAATCTGCGGGTGGTGCACCGTTTACGGCAAAGTGCAGTCAGCATCCTCCTGGCCTGGCGTTTGTCACACTTACAGTCCCTCGCGCGTCAAGAGGGCATGAACAAGATACCCCCTTCCCCCATCCACAAGAGATTCTCCGTTGCAGCACTCGCGCTCGAGGCGGCCTCGCGAGCCGTTTCCCGTGAGACCCGGATACTGGTCCAGCTGCGCGCCAGTTTTCTCAACGGCTGCGGGTACTGCATTGATATGCACACGAAAGAGGCCCGCAAGTCAGGCTGGAGCGAGCAAAAAATCGCGATCCTACGGGACACCGCGCCGGGTGAATGGCAGGCAGGTGATATGAGCGAGAGAGAACGACTCATCCTCGAGTTCACCGATGCCGGCACCCTCCTCTCCGAGACTCCCCTGTCCTACCGGGAGAACATCCGGGAGCGTGTACATAACGAATTCGGTCCGGAGACAACCGGCGAGCTCATCGCCGCGATCACCGCCATCAACATGTGGAACCGGATCGGGATACTATCCGGAAAGTGAACAGCGCACAATGGCGGGAGCGACAGGCGTGGCTGATCAGCCTGGCGTACAGCATCACCGGCAGCTTCCATGATGCAGAGGACGCAGCGAGCGAGGCCTGGCTCCGCCTCGCCAATGCCGAAAATATTGACGATCCCGAGGCTTGGTTGACAACGGTCACTGCACGCACCGCCTATGACCTGGTACGCGCACCCGCACGCGCCCGCACCGACTATGTCGGCCCCTGGCTGCCCGAGGTGGCTACCACAGAAAGTGGCCCGGAGGACAGGGCGGTAACCACCGAGAATCTCGACCGAGCTTTCAGCCGCCTCATCCAGGATCTCTCACCGGTCGACCGAGTCTTGGTCGTTCTCACGCAGGCAGCGGGATTCTCTGCCGCCGAAGCAGGTAAGCTCACGGCGCTTACCCCGTCTGCGGTGCGTAAACGGATCTCCCGCGCCCGTTCGATCCTGCGGGAGCCTGAGGGGGCGCCGCGGGTAGCGGACAAGGAGACTCTGCGAGCTCTGGCGGAGAAACTGAATCGCGGCGAACTCGAAGCGCTGACGGACATTTTGTCCGAAGGCGCGGTGCTCTGGACTGACGCGGGAGGCACCGCACGCGCGGCCCTCAACCCGATTCGCGGCAGGGATAAGGTGACGCGATTCCTCGCCGGAATCATAGGCCGGTGGGGAATGCCACGCTTCAGGGTGGATGACGCGATCGGTGGTCCGGTACTGGTGGCGGAATCGATCGACATGACGCGAGCGGTGACCCTGGAAATCGTCGGCGGGGGAATTACCGGGATCCAGGTGCAGCAGAACCCGGGGAAGCTCAGGCTACGGGGCCGGGCGCTGGGAGGGCGTCGTTAAGCGATGCGCTGGTGACATTTGTCATCTGCATCCGTGACAAACGGCTGGTTCGCCCCGGGTTTAATGGAGGGTAGGAATTTGGAAAAGGAGCCCTACACATGCCCTCGAAGTACACGCCTTAAGTTGAAGCAGCGTGCCATCGAATTGGTGCTGCATGCGCAAGCTGACCCTGCTACGTCTCGTGGTGCGATATCCCGCATCGCTGTCGAGCTCGGAATGAGTAAGGAAACTCTGCGCGGCTGGGTCCGCGCTCATAAACAATCCGGCGCGGCAACCCCGGCTGAATCGGTGGATCTGGCAGCGGAGAACCGCAGACTGCGAGCTGAACTGATTGAAGCGAAGCGCGCCAACGAGATTTTGAAAAGAGCATCAGCTTTTTTCGCGCCCGAGTGCGAGCGCCCACACAGGTAGTCGTCCGGTTCATCGACGACAACCGGGAGGAATTCGGGGTCGAGCCGATTATTCGCGCCTTGGCGGCAACCGACGCGAAAATCGCCCTGAGCACCTACTACGCCTACAAATCCCGGCCTGAATCATCTCGATCTATCCGCGACCGACAACTACGCAACACTTTGCGTGCCATCTACGACGACAACTACTCCTGCTATGGAGCGCGCAAACTTTGGGCTGAGATCAATCGCCAAGGTGACTTCGGTCACGTCGCCCGGTGCACCGTCGAGCGCCTCATGGCACTCGAAGGCATCCGTGGTATCCGGCGCAGGAAGAAAAAGCCCTCCACCCGCAGCGCTGCCCCCGATAACTGCCCAGTCGACTTGGTCGAGCGCGACTTTGTGTCGATGCGCCGAACCGGCTGTGGGTCGCGGATATCACATACATCCCCACGCGTGTCGGGTGGGTATACGCCTCGTTCGTCCTCGACGCGTATACCCGGGAGATTGTTGGCTGGCCCATCACCAACCACATGCGCACATCGCTGGCTAAAGACGCACTTGACATGGCCTTGTCAGCGCGCCTGCGCGCCGGTGAAGATGTCTCCGGTCTGATCCATCACTTTAGACAGGGGCGTGCAGTACAGGTCGGTCGTCTACGGAGAGACCTTGGCCCAGTCGCAGGTTATCGCTTCGGTTGGCTCGCGGGGAGACTCCTACGACAACGCGATGGCAGAAGCGCTGAACTCAGTGTTCAAAGCTGAACTCATCGACCGTAGGACCTGGCCGGGGCTGCGAGACGTTCTCGTCGCGGCGTCGACATGGGTCGGCTGGTACAACAACCGTCGTGTGCACTCGGCGCTAGGGTACCGCCCACCGAACCAGGTCCATCAGGAATACACCGCCGCGAACACCCAAGCGGCCTAATCGACAACAATAGGACCCTCTACAAAACTCGGGGCTTGAGAGAATGGTGTGGACGCGCTCTGGCGGTGTCTGCGCTGGGTCCTGTTCCCATGGTCGGAGTGTTTCGAGCGCGCGCAGGTGTTCGGCGAAAGCACGAATGCGTGGCGCGATGACTCCGACAACAGTTTGACCCATCATATTACCTGCTCCCGCAAGTGTGAGCCCGGCCCTTCGCGGAGAGGCGCGATCGTTGGGATGACCAGAATGAGGAACAGCAGGAGCCAGGATGCGAGCAAACCGGTAAGCATGCTGGGCAGAGGCCACACCACAACGGAGGTACCGCCGAGAGTAGCCGCCGACACGAAGGCGCAGACCAAGCCGCCGATGACCACCGGGACGACTGCCGTCACTGCGGCGGTGGCGGACATTGCGAGGCTTTCAGCGGCGATGAGAATGTGGACCTGGCGAGCATGCATGCCGGCTGCTTGGAGCAGCGCGATCTCGCGTCCTCGTCCGTGGGCCGAGAGAGCGACAACTGCCGCGCTCGTGGCGAGCATTGACACGGCGATAACAGCAACGATCGTCCACACGTCGGTGAGATCCGTCGGGGTGCCGGGCTGAAGTATCTGGGTCATCGCGGCCACCGAGTTCACAGCGCACAGCAGCAGGCCGATTCCGCCGAGACCGCCAGCCAGCGGGGCAATCGTCGTGGCACTGATTTGTGCTCGGGCAGCCGCGGCTCGCGTGCCCAATGCCGAGATCACCAATCCTGTACTCGTGAAGAGCTTGTGGAGGATCCAGAAGACAGATCTGACAATCTCGGGACAGAACAGGTAGACAGCGATCAGCGCCGAACTACCGGCGTTGATCGCGAGGTTGAACATCGGGCCGGGGCCAGTGGAACCGAGCTGGGAGGCAAAGCTCGACGCCACGACCAGCGCCGCGGCGACCAACAGAAAGAACGACCCACAGATGATCCGGAAGACCGTCGAGGGGCTACGCTGGACGGGTGGATGGAACGTGCGCAGGGCGACGCTGGGTTGAATACGGGATGCCCGCCGGGCAGGTAACAGTCCACCGACCATGGTGGTGACGACACTGACGAGGATGATCGCCATAGGAGCCCAGGCTGCGATGGTAAATCCAGGCAGGTTGACCGCGGACGATACGGCCGTATTGAACGCCGGTATCGCCCAGAAGCTCAGGAGACTCGAGACGAGGGCGCCAAGGATTGCACCGCAGAGACTGACGAGGAGCAGAACGAGCAGAGCGGACCGGAACACCGTTCGTGGAGATGCTCCAAGGAGGAGCCAGAGCGCATGGGAGTGACGGGTGGCTTGGATACTTGCTCGGCCGACCACGGTCAAGGCAACCCAGGAGACGAGGGCGATCACCACGTAGATGGTGACCGAGAGAATCTGGAATTCCGCGAGGGGAACGCTGGCATTGGAGACCGCGGTACGGAACTGCGGTGTCGTCGTCCAAGCGAATTGATTGATGCAGAGTCCGATCATTATTGCAATCACGGTAACGACAGCGATGGCGGGTGCCCACTGCCGCCATTCGTCGGCAAACATTCTCAGAACGTAGCGTTGCATGGGCTCAAGCTCCGAGACCGGACATGATGTGCAGCAGATCCTGGCTGGTGGTGCGACCGACTGTCTCAACGGTGCATCCATCGCGCATCACGATGACTGTGTCAGCGCAGGCCGCTGCTTCTAGGTCGTGAGTAACCATGACGATCATCTGCCCGTCATCTGCCATTTGCCTTAACGTGTGGAGGACGATGCCGGTGCTCTGGGAGTCGAGTGCGCCAGTCGGCTCATCTGCGAAGACGATGCCGGGCCGCCGGGCGAGAGCGCGACACAACGCGGTCCGCTGCTGTTCGCCACCGGAGAGCGACCTCGCAGACGCGCGGCGACGATGGCCGAGACCAAACGATTCGATGAGTTGGTTGATCGTGTCGCGGGGCACCTTCGCCCGGTCGAGTTGGAATGGAAGCGCAATGTTCTCTTCGACGGTAAGGAACGGAACAAGGTTGTACTGCTGGAAAACGAATCCGATTTGGGTCCGAAGCATGCTCGCACGTCTGTTTGACGATAAGCGGTAGATGTCTTGCCCGTTAATAGTCACTGTTCCCGACGTCGGTTCATCGAGGCCGCCGAGGCACATCAGCAATGACGACTTTCCTGAGCCGGAATGCCCCACCACCGCCGTCAGACCACCACCGTGGAGATCGAGGTTGCATCCGCGCAGGATCTCGGTCGTGCTCGGCCCCGATTTCACGACTCGTCGAAGGTCTGTGGCGCTGAGCGTGGTGGTCAAGGAAGTTCCTTTCGTGAGTTGGGTGGTGGGCACGATTCTGACTACGTGTGCACTCCGAATCGCGCCCACCGGTTGTGAGCGCGCCTTAGCAATTGCCCCACGTGATCGAGCTGGGCCAACCCGGGCACTCTGGGGCGAACAGGGCGATATCTCCCGGTGCGAGCGGACCCTCATCGCTCCAGTCGAGCAGGCTCAAAAGCCCGCGTGCGATCTCCTCGCGCAGCCCGATATCAGAGAGAGCTTCGATTCCCCGAACTCGCTCGTTGAACACTTCTCTTCTGGTCGCCGGCAACACATCGACCGTGGCGCTGCGGATCGAGGTGCGCACCGAGTCGGGCACAGCAAGGGACTGTACTCCGCTGTTGAGCAACTGTTCGATCTTCCAGGCGTTGCCCTGGTCGGTAATCGTGGTCTGGGGGTAGATCAGGTCCAGTTTCAGCATTCCCATCGACCACTGATCAGCAGCAACGCCGGTCAAGCCAAAATAGGGTTCGTACCCGGGAGCGCCCTGCTGGCAGCGCCAGTCGGGGTCCATGCTGTGAGCGAATTCGCAATCGATGAAAACCGGTATGGTTCCGTCCCGCATGATGACGTTCTTGGGATGAATATCGCCAAGCAACCATCCCGCATCGTGTACGGCGGCCAGCGCGCGGTCCAGGCGTTCGACAGTTGAGGCGAGCCAATTCACGAACGCCCTGTCGCGAAGGCGCCACGGTGCCGGTCGAAGTACCGGGGTGCGGGTCATCCATTCGCGTTTGAGATCATGCCCCCGGACGTGTTCCATGACGAGGAACCTGTGCTCCCATGCGGTGAATGACCCGTAATAGGCTGGAACGCAGCCCAGCCCTTGTAACCCTTCGAGCACCTCGGCTTCATGCTTCAGCCTGGTCACTGCGTCGGTTCCGTCGACGTCCAAACCCGCGTGCGGGCGGGCTTCCTTCAAGACGATCAGCGTGCCCGCCGACACGTATTCGTCCGTAGTGGCTTCAGCGAGGTATACCCCTCCGCCATTGGAGAAATGGAGCGCAGAGCGCATCGTAAAGGGGAAGTGAACCTCTTCGTCACCGGTCGATGCGGCCACTTTTTCCGGCAAGACAGCCCACTCTGGGGGCGTGTATGCCGGCCGGCGAAGGTCTTCGACTTCATTGCCCTCTGGGTCGATCAACGTTGAAACGAACGGAGCGTCATCGGACGGCGGCACGAAGGCGCCATACCGGAAATAGACCGGGCCGGATCTCCATCGCCTGTCGGAGAGAATGTACGGCCCTTCATTACCAGCGAGGACCGCGTCAAGCCCCTCAAGCGCGGACGTGAACTCCCCATCAGAACTCGGGTAGACCGTGATGAATTTTCCGGCAGCAGACCGGTCCGCATATTTGCTGTTCTGGGTCAGGAGGTCGCGGGCGGATGCTAGATGTTTGAACGGCAGGCCGGTGCTGAAGCAAAATCGCGCCACGGATGTGAGCACGGTGTTAGCGTTCTCGGATGTCGCCGATATATGAATCTTCCATCCCTGCCTCGGGAACGGCCACTCATCCGGGATCCAATTGATCCACGGGTGAGTAATTTTCGAACTCCACCCGGCTGGCGCATGAGTTGAGACGTCGAAGACCCCATCTGTCTGGTCAATCTCCGCAGGAGCATAGAAGGGGTTCCCTGGCTGGCAGTACCGCAGATACTGAATATCAAGTGGCATCGTTTCACCCTTCCCCGTTCTTCAAATTCCAGCGGTCGATGTGTGGTTTACGCTATGCCGGTGTGCGAAATAGCACATCTACCCATGGTCACGACATTCTCATGACCACAGTCATGGGCGCACAGCTGTCAGCGAAGCTAGGTTTAACGGCATGGTTTCGTTCCACGCGAGTGTCGAGCGCACGCTAGTGGTGCTCCAGGCAGTCGCGCTCTGTTGCCTGCTCACAGCAGCGGTCCTGGGCATCGCAGACTCCGCGCAAACAGGAAGCGAGCTCTTCGTCGCTCTCACGTGGCTGGCACTCGTACCGATAATCACCGCTCTCTGGACCTTACGTCCGTGCATGGTTCGCGTCGGCCATGGAGTCGAATGGACAATACTGGCCGTCGTTCTGGCCACTCCGGTCGCCGTCTTCGGCACCCTGGACTTCACGATCCCCGTCCTGCTTCTGGTGGTCGCGTTCGCGGTCATTGACGTTTCCCTCAGAGCCGGTATTTACGCAACCATTTGGATCTCGTGCGTCGGATTCGCACTGCATGTACTCAGCAACACGGGGTCGTGGGATGAGTTCCTCGTCGGCGCGGCACAGGGCCTGATCAACGTCGTTCCCGTCGCTGTGCTCTTGTGTTTTGGGATCGCGCTGGGCCTTTCGCTTCGCAGTTTTGAACAACGTCGGCATGATGATCAGCAGGTGATTGATCGTCTGCGCCACGCCGCGGAGATAGAAAAGGAGCTCCTTCTTTCCGACGAACGAGCACGAAGCGCCAGGGAACTTCACGACGGGCTTGGTCACCGACTCACCCTGATTTCGATGAGCCTTGAGCTCGCTGAAAGAATGCGTGGAGCCGATGTTGACCAGGCGTGGGAAGAGATCCGCACCGCCAAAGACACCACCAGTGATGCTCTTGCCGAAATGCGCATGTGGGTGCGTGCACTGAACCCAGTCCGCGATGCCGGTGCCCGAGGGCTTGCCGCACTTGAACTCATTGCCGAATCTTTTCGAGGCACCGGCCTGACAGTAGACGTCTCCGGGGATGAAGCCTCAGACCACGAACTCGCCAGTGACGACGCGGTCTCGCTGCTGATCTACCGCGCAGTACAAGAGGGATTGACCAACGCCCTGCGGCATAGCCGCGCCCGAACAGTGCGCATCTTCCTCAGCGTGGAGGCCCGCCGCCTGAAGCTTGCCATCATCAATGACTTCGGACGGGTTTCGGCAACCAAGCTGCCAGAAGCAGAACCCGAGTTCGGGTTCGGATTACGCGGCATCTCCGACCGCGCCGCAGAGCACGGCGGCTCCATGCGCGCACGCCGAATCAGCGGCGAGTTCCACCTCGACGTCATTGTGCCACTCGGTGGTTCTGGAGTAGCCGATCGAGAGGAGACCCCGTGACCGACTCAAGAGCGACACGAGTACTGCTGGTCGAAGACCAACAACTGATACGTCGCGGCCTGACCCTGCTCCTCGGCACCGTCGGCGGGATCGATATCGTGGCCCAGGCACCGGACGGGAAGACCGCACTCGAAGCGTTAGCCAAAGAAGACGTGGATGTGGTGCTCACCGACGCACGGATGCCCGGTATGGATGGCGTAGAACTTACAGCACAATGCGCCGCCCTTTACCCTGGGCTGCCGGTCTTGGTCCTGACCACTTTCGATGATGATGCGCTGGTGCAGTCGGCACTTGCTGCCGGCGCGTCGGGTTTCTTGCTCAAAGACACATCTGTCGAGGGACTCACCGCTGCATTACACGCGGTTATTGACGGCGGGATGATCCTCGATCCACGGGTGGCGAAGGCAGCGATACGCCCTAGGGATTCCCACGACGAACCGTTGGCGATTCTCACTCGCAGTGAACGCACGGTGGCCGAACTCGTTGCCCGTGGGCTGACAAACACTGAGATCGCCCAGACTCTCGTCCTCGCCGAGGGAACCGTCAAGAACCATGTCTCGGCACTCCTGCGAAAACTCGCCGCACGGGACAGAACAGCGTTGGCGCTCACATTGTATAAAGCATTAGGCGATTGATTCCTCCAGTTCAACATGCCGCCGCCTGCTCCACCTGGACATAACTATTGGGATACGCGCCCGCCCGGGCTGGTCGAGGAATGAGGCGGCTGATCCTGCACGAGCTCACTGATTTCTGGAGGTCCAGGTTTCCGGTTCGGGTTCGCCGTTATTGGTCGACATCTTTGCGAAGACGCCCGGCCGGCCCTCGGCCCATCACTCGGGGCTCGGGACGCTGCGCGGAGCCGAGGGCTTCGAGCCTCGCACCTGACCAGCTGGCGTCGATGTAGGCGAACCGCCGACTATGTTCCCAGCCTTCAAAGCAGGGAGTCCCTTGACGCCGACCCATTCCTCGATGGTCTCAGGCAGGCACGAAGTTGTTCAGAAGACCGAAATGGTAGCGGTGTGGTGAGTATCTGGTAGCGCCTGAGTGGGTACCCGGTAGCGGTATCTCACTCAGGCGTTGCCGGTTGTTATGCGATGGTGGTCAGGCGCATGTTTGGTCCTTTGTCAAGCCCCGAGTTTTGTAGAGGGTCCTATTGTTGTCGATTAGGCCGCTTGGGTGTTCGCGGCGGTGTATTCCTGATGGACCTGGCGGGGTGGGCGGTACCCCAGCGCCGAGTGCACACGACGGTTGTTGTACCCGCCGACCCATGTCGACGTCGCGACGAGAACATCTCGCAGCCCCGGCCAGGTCCTACGGTCGATGAGTTCAGCTTTGAACACTGAGTTCAGCGCTTCTGCCATCGCGTTGTCGTAGGAGTCTCCCCGCGAGCCAACCGAAGCGATAACCTGCGACTGAGCCAAGGTCTCTCCGTAGACAACCGACCTGTACTGCACGCCCCTGTCTAAAGTGATGGATCAGACCGGAGACATCTTCACCGGCGCGCAGGCGCGCTGACAAGGCCATGTCAAGTGCGTCTTTAGCCAGCGATGTGCGCATGTGGTTGGTGATCTGCCAGCCAACAATCTCCCGGGTATACGCGTCGAGGACGAACGAGGCGTATACCCACCCGACACGCGTGGGGATGTATGTGATATCCGCGACCCACAGCCGGTTCGGCGCATCGACACAAAGTCGCGCTCGACCAAGTCGACTGGGCAGTTATCGGGGGCAGCGCTGCGGGTGGAGGGCTTTTTCTTCCTGCGCCGGATACCACGGATGCCTTCGAGTGCCATGAGGCGCTCGACGGTGCACCGGGCGACGTGACCGAAGTCACCTTGGCGATTGATCTCAGCCCAAAGTTTGCGCGCTCCATAGCAGGAGTAGTTGTCGTCGTAGATGGCACGCAAAGCTTTGCGTAGTTGTCGGTCGCGGATAGATCGAGATGATTCAGGCCGGGATTTGTAGGCGTAGTAGGTGCTCAGGGCGATTTTCGCGTCGGTTGCCGCCAAGGCGCGAATAATCGGCTCGACCCCGAATTCCTCCCGGTTGTCGTCGATGAACCGGACGACTACCTGTGTGGGCGCTCGCACTCGGGCGCGAAAAAAGCTGATGCTCTTTTCAAAATCTCGTTGGCGCGCTTCGCTTCAATCAGTTCAGCTCGCAGTCTGCGGTTCTCCGCTGCACAATCCACCGATTCAGCCGGGGTTGCCGCGCCGGATTGTTTATGAGCGCGGACCCAGCCGCGCAGAGTTTCCTTACTCATTCCGAGCTCGACAGCGATGCGGGTGATCGTACCGCGAGACGTGTCAGGGTCAGCTTGCGCGTGCAGCACCAGTTCGATGGCGCGCTGCTTCAACTTAAGGCGTGTACTTCGAGGGCATGTGTAGGGCTCCTTTTCCACATTCCCACCCTCCATTAAACCTGGGGCAAACCACCTACCAACTAGAGAGTGTCCGTTTGTTTGTGTGCGGGGGCTTGGTTTACAAGTAGTTGGCGAACCGGTCTGGGTAGGCCACGGATAGTTGGTTGATGGCTTGTTTCCACCCTGAGGTTTTCGCCCCTTCAATATAGCCGTTGCAGTCGATTGCCCGCTTCGCTTTTTTCGCGCGTTGGGCGGCGCGTTTGTCCTCGATGTTGCAGACCATCAACCACAGCGTCTTCAACGCCGCAGCATCCGTGGGGAATTGGCCACGGTTGCGGGTCGCTTTCCGCAGCTCAGCGTTAAGCGACTCGATGGCATTGGTGGTGTAGAGCACCCGGCGAGCTGCAGGCGGGAACTGCAGAAACGGTATAAACCTCTCCCACGCATCACGCCAGACCTTCACCGACTGGGGGTACTTCCGCCCCAGTTCCGAGGCTTCGAAGGCATCGAGGGCGGCGCAAGCGGCGTCCTCGTTCGGTGCGGTGTAGACCTGCCGCAGCGCGCTGGATACAGATTTGCGGTCCTTATAGGACACCCACCTGTTGGCGGCCCGGATCAGGTGCACGATGCAGGTTTGTACCATCGAGTTCGGCCAGGTCGCTTCCACGGCCTCAGGCAGGCCTTTGAGCCCGTCGCAGCAGACGATGAACACGTCATTGACTCCACGGTTCGCCAGGTCCGCGCACACGGATGCCCAGAATGCAGCCCCTTCATTGTCGGCGATCCATAGTCCCAGGATGTGTTTGGTCCCGTCGATGTCGATGCCAACAGCCATGTAGCAGGCTTTATTGACCACCCGGTGACCGTCGCGGATTTTCACCCGCAGCGCGTCGAGGAAAATGACCGGGTAGAACTCATCGAGCTGACGGTTTTGCCACACCATCACCTCATCGAGGACCGCATCGGTGATGGTACTGATGGTATCCGGGCTGATGTCCACCCCCAGGGTCGATGCCAGGTGGTGCTGGATATCGCGTACCGTCATTCCGCCGGCGTAGAGCGAGACGATCATGTCATCGAGCTCTGTCAGCCGGCGTGCCCCTTTCGGCACCATGACCGGGTGAAACGTGCCCGCTCTATCCCGAGGCACTGTGATGTCCACCGGGCCGTAGCCGGTGCCCACAGTTTTGGTGTACGACCCGTTGCGGTGATTGTCACCGTTTGAGGGGCTTACCTGGGCTTTGGCCGCGCGATCTGAGTGCCCGTACCCCAAATGGGCGTCCATCTCCGCCTGCAGACCCGCGTTGATCGAGGCTTGCAATAGACCTTTGACCAGGTCGCTGGCATCGTCGACGGAGGTTGATAGCTCGCCGATCAGTGCGGCGATTTCCGGGTTTTCCATCAGCTTCGCGCTGATCTCGTTGACCCTGCTCGGGTCATGGCCTTTCTTCGGTGACACGGTAGTCATTATCAGTGAAACTCCTTCTGGATCAGAGCCTCACACACAAACTTCCTGACACCCTCTACCAACTACGCGGATTGCCCCTACCTACTACACGGAAACGGCAGTCAACGCCGCGACCTGTTCAACAGTGGTCAGACCAAGGCTTCGCAGTGCTTGGTTCGCTCGTGAAATCGCGCGGTGCGAGCATCCGAGCTGGTGTTCAATCTGGCGGTAAGAACACTGCCGAATCAGCAGCGTCATCACCGCACGGTAATCCGTCATAAGCGGACTCCTTCCAGTACGAGCCGCACCCGAGTGGTGCGGCTACCGGAAGTATCACCTTGAGCGCTTTGAGCTGCTACCGGATACTCACTGAAGCGCTACCGGAAAGCCACGACGCTGCTACCAAATAGCCGGTCGCAACACGAAGTCCAGCACCCGAGGTAATGGAAAGGCGAGCGGCGACGCTGCTGATGAGCTCGATGCGCGGAGCTTCGCGGGTGAAGAGGAGTGAGTATGGTCGCGAACCGTCACGCTTTTGTTGCGCCTCTAGATTGGCGTCGCCGCCTTCACGGGGCTCAGTGATTGTAGCGCGCCCAGCCCAGTAGGTCTTTTGTACTCCGCGGGAGGGAGCATGCGCAGGGTAAAATGCGATCGTCGGTTGTTGTGACACTGCACCGGCGGCATAGTCGCAAGCCCGACATCCACGATCGACTCCGTCAGCGCATTGTCATAGGCATCACCCACGCTGCAGACCTGCGGCGCGATCTCCTGCACGGCTACGTTGTCGGTGAATTCCACCGCCGTGTACTTAACCGCCGGCACCCGAGTGGTGGGTTCGGTCGCATTCCCACAACGCCAGGCGCAGCGGGGCGAGCACCAGTTCCACCCCGCGAAAGGTCTGGGCATGACAGCCGACGATGAAGGCGACACACATCCGGTTGCCGGGCTTGGGCGGTGACATCCCTTTTGGGCAGACCCGGGGCACTCACCCCGGGCCCCAGGAATCGTTATGCGGGGTTTTATCCGGCGCCTGGAGATACCGTCCATCCCGGCTACTCACGTCAAACGGTTAACGGCCCAGTGCGCCACCGAGTAACCCTGTCGGCGCCGGTAGAACCCCGTCACAACCTGCGCGCCTTGCGTACGCAGGCACCACACGCTGGCTCGACGGCGAAGAAGCCGATGGCGTTTTTCAGTATCTCCTCAGCCGCCCGCAGCCGGGTCACTTCCTTATTCCTCCTCGGTGGTGACACCGGGCGCGTGGTCGGCGTCGACCTCAGCCTGCTGAACCCAATTACGCAGCGTTTCTCGGAAAAACTCCCATCTAATCACCATGGCCATTGACGCCGCAGCCAGCAAACGGGAATCAACACGGCGCTGCCGGACCAGCCGCACGGGCCGACCCGTGAACTCGAGGTCGTAAGACTTCTTCACGGCGCTGTTCCTTCCCCATTGGAAGGCGGCAAAAACCATGACGGTTCAGTTCGAGGCGTTGCCCCCGCAGGCCGTTAATCAAGCAATTGTGCGCGCCACCCCGACCGCCGCCGCTCGCTGACAAATGTCACACAGAACTCGTGACAAGCATCTCTACCGGCGGAAACGCCACACAGGCACGCTGGTAAACATGAGCAACGACATTGAAGTAGACAAACTCACGCGAAAGTACGGCGACTACACCGCCGTGGACTCGATCAGTTTCTCGGTCCACCCCGGAGAGGTCTTCGGCCTGCTAGGTACAAACGGGGCGGGCAAAACGTCAGCTCTCGAGGTAGTGGAGGGTCTGGCCAAAGCTGACGGGGGCAGAGTGCGTATCAACGGAATGGACCCCTACCAGCAGCACGCCAAGGTGCGCCCGCGCCTGGGGATCATGCTGCAATCGGGAGGGCTGCCACAGGCGCTGACGGTAAAGGAATCGCTGGCAATGTGGGCGGGCACCTGCTCTACGCCGCGACCGGTTGGCGAAGTCATGGATGAAGTGGAGCTAAGCCACCGCGACGACGTCACGGTGGGCGCGCTTTCCGGGGGAGAGCAGCGCCGCCTCGATTTGGCGTGTGCGCTGCTCGGCGAACCTAGCGTGCTCTTCCTCGACGAGCCGAACATGCTCAAGGGAGATACCTACTGTGCGCGCCCTCAGCCTATCGGATATGACTCGGCAGCGTAAGCGGTCGGAAAGCTTGACGCGATAGAGAAAGCCTTGGCCCCGCCAAGCATGCGTGAGCTGAACTGGAGCCGATCAGGAGGCAGCGACCATCCCTCGCATCCACAGTTCTGTTGATGTCGACTCCCGCGCCTGGAACTATGGTTTCTGTTGTGAGAGGCGTGGATAAGTGTTATGCGTGATAGTCGGCGGCTATACGCCGTGCGCAGCAGTCAATCCGGCTCGCGCGAGGTTCTAAGTCACAGCTCCATCTATCGCGGTGGAGCGCTTGTAGAGTGGGCCTCCCTCACCAAGCCCGTCACCGCACGTCTCGCGTCTGTATTGGCGGAAGAAGGACAGCTCCCACTGTCAACTCCGGTGAGCGATCTAGTGCCTGAACTGACCGGCCTCAATGCAACTTTGCAAGACTTGATCTTTCATCGCTCAGGACTGCCGCATATTCATCCCGGCGCGCGGTCGTGGTTGCTGCATGATCCTTATGGGGAGGTTGACGCTTCGACACTCTTAACTAGCCTGACCGCCTTGGATAGGCCGGTGAGTCCGTCGGGCTTCGCGTATTCGAACGTTGGATACGCACTGCTTGGAATCGCTATCGAGCGCGCAATGGCGACTGATTGGTTTACCCTCGTTCGTGATTTTGTGCTACTTCCTCATCGGTATCCAACGGTGACGGTCACACCGGAAAGCGGTCAGCCCCTCGCCTCCAGGCTGCTTGGGCTACCTCGTCGTCCTTGGGCAATCTCGACAAGCGCCTATCGCCCCGCGGGAGGGCTATGGTCCACGACGGACGATTTAGTGAGATTCGCAGAAGACTCGTTGGAGTTGGAATCGCGGATTGGCTGGTTTGTGCTGCGCAGGGGCGTTGTGTACCACACGGGACAGGGGCGCGATTCCGGTTCATGCATTGTCGTGGACTTCGAACGCAGAGTCTCAGGCACGGCGCATGCAATGCTTCGAGGGCCGAACGCCACCAAGGAGTATCTCGTAAAGGCGCTGTGGTCCGACATTGCTAAGGATGCGAGCAATCCCTCCAGAAGAAGGATGAGACGCGCGCCACAAGATCCATAGTTCTGTGGATGATGACGAGGGCCAGGCTCCGTAGCCTATGGGTATCGGGGTTGCTCGCAAGGCTTCCCGATAGGCCATCAGCCGACTGACGGACAAAGGAGATCGATCATGAGGAACAACATCACCAAGTTCGCTGACGAAGCGGACCTTCAGCAGGTCGGGTCGCTCTACGGTGACAGCGAGCCGGTGCTCGCAACCATCATCACCACGACGATCACGGCGACGACCGCCACCACCGCAACGACGGCCGCCGGCTACCACAGCTCCCGGCCGGACGAGGTGATGGCAGGCATCGATGAGGACGCCCCCGTCTCGGAGATGCTCGCCGCCCGCAAGGACGCGATGCTCGTCTGAGCCTCGTCCCCCAAGGGAGTCGGACCCCATATCATCAAGGGGTTCGGCTCCCTTTCCGCGTGAGATCTGAACCGTGCGTGGCGGCATCGGCAATCGGCAACGTGGGCGGTATGAAGCCGAGTTCGATAGCTTTGACAACCGCATGAGTTCGATTCCGCGCATCGAGCTTCCGCCGGAGGTTGAGCAGGTGGGTGTGGACCGTCGCGGGAGTGACGAAGAGTTCGGTGGCGATATCAGTATCCGACAGGCCCGCTGACAAGAGGGCGAGCACCTGAACCTCGCGTGGCGACAGATGAGGAGACCCGTCGGCGGCTCTTGCTGTCCGTGCCGCAGAGGCAGCGAGAATTCGCCGTGAGAGGTACCTGCCTGGTTTAGCTATCGCGTAGACAGCGCTTGTGAGTTCAGCTGCGTCCACAGGAAGACCAATGACCGCTGCCGCGCCGTCATGAAGTGCGTCGACCGCGTAGGTCGGGTCGGCGCAAGCCACAATGACGGGATGCGCGTCAACGACCCGTGAGGCTGCGGTGTGCTTCTGTCTGGTTTGGCAGAAAGTGGCGTAGTCGGCTAGGACAGCATCGATGCCAATGTACTCGTCGCCTTTTCGGACGACGATGGTCTCGCCATCAGGAAGGGCGATCCGGGATGGCAGGATGATGCTATCCGCCTCGGAGTCGAGAATCAACACGGTGATCATGGTGCTCCGTCACGTTCAGTCCGGAGTGTGTAAACCGACACGAAGTTACGGCTGTGTTCGGTGACTGGTGACCGATCGAAGTCGGCGTAACGGTGCGTGAGCTGGAGGCCGGCGGACTCGGCCACGAGATCGAGTTCGCGTGGCGTGAGCCAGTGGCTTTCCTCAGTAATGGTATCGATGCGGTCGGGCCTGGAGACGGCATGGATCTGGGTGACCCTGCACTCGCGACGGTCGGTGATCACTGTGTCGGTCAGCAGCATGGATGGCGCCAGTGGCACCGTTACGGAGAACGGCGACTGTCGTTCCAGATAGACTTGGGGGTCGTATGTCTCGATGACGAGCTTGCCTGTCTGGGTGAGGTTGTTCGCTGCCTGGGTGATGACGCGACGCTGCTCGTCGAGAGCTGGAAGCATGAAGAGCGTGTTGGTGAGGATGAGGACGATGTCGAACTGCTCTGATATCACCGTGCTGCGGAAGTCGCCGTGGACACCTGTGACGGGCAGCCCCTGAATGCGAGATGAGAGCACATCGAGCATCGCGACGGAGGAGTCGATGCCGGCCACCTCATACCCGGAACGGGCCATCGGGAGCGCGAGGCGTCCGGTTCCGATGCCGTACTCAAGCACGCGGGCTGCCGCTGGGTCGAGCTGACGACAGAAATCCGGAAGCAGATGGACGTCACTGCGACCGGCGTACATGAGATCGTAGACGTCGATGAGTTCGTCACCATAGCTCCCGGTTGACGGGTCTGCTGTGGTCATGATGCCACCTCGATTCGGTGGAGGTCGGATAAGAACAAGGGGTCAGGGATCACTGTCGGCTCGTACTCGGCGGCCCGAATGATGAGGAACTGCACCCTCCTGGCCTCTTCTGGGGCCACGACTTGATGCGTGACGACGTTCAAGAGCGCGAGGTAGGCCGGGGTGATTTTCATTGAGGCCAGGTTCTTCGCGGCTTTCGTCGTCTGGATCAGCTCGCTGACGGCATCGAAGAGGCCCTTCTCGCTTCGCCGATGGGGTGCCCAGATGAGGTGAAGCAGCGAGCGTCGTTGTGAGAAGCCGATTTCCTGCCAGGGGGTCAGTTCCTCCTCGAGTTCGTGCCGATAGAGAAGGTGATACTCATGCTCGGCCGGTGCCGGGGCGAAGAATCGCCAGTCCGGTACGTAGAGCCCGGTCGGGTCAACTCGACGCACGAGCTTCTCGCCCCTGCCGAGTTGGACGGCGATCGTCGCGGCGGCCCAGATCGTGACCGGCGCGGCGAACAAGATTGTGGATAGGCGTCCGCGCTGGCTGGCTGTTGCGGTGTTCATGACGTCTCCTTCTGCTGTGGGACCATCGACAAGATCGCGCCTGCGGTCTTGCCAGCGTGGAAGGGGTTCATGACGATGCCTTGATGGGTGGCTTCTGGGACGATGTGATGTCGACCGACAGCGCTCAGGGCCGCGAGTTCGCGCTGCAATACCCTATGTGAAGGGTCATCGTAGGCGACCGAACCAGCAGTGAGTACTGTCAGCGGAGTACCGTCCAGGCGATGGTTCGCGGCGTCAGGCGCCCATGCGCGTGTGCTCTGGTCAACCTCGGCCAATGCGGCCCGCATGCCTCGTGGGCTTGTCGCCATGCGGTATGTGAGCTCGTCGTATGGCGGGGGAAGCATCTCGACGTCCGTCCCGGCGATGTCCGGACGAGGGTGTCGGTGTGCCCGGCGGAGCTGGTGCCGCAAGTTCCTCAACGCTTCTCGCTGGCGAGATGAGCGGAGGTGCTGCTCGGGGTGAGTGCAATCGATGAACACGACTCCGGCAATCTGCTTCGGGAATCGTCCAGCGAATGACAGTGCGAGCAGTCCACCTACCGAGTGAGCTACGAGTACGACGGGAGCGGTCGTAACGGAACCGATTAGTTCGCTAAGTAGAGCTGCCTGTGCCTCGCTGTTCAGGGGGCCTCGCGCCGGTGGAGACCATCCGACGCCTGGGCGGTCGTAGGCGAGTGAGCTGACCCCGTTTCCTGCGAGGATTCTCTGTACGGTGACCCATTCGGTGCAGGGGCAGCCGAGGGCGGATTCGAAGACGACTTTCGGGGTGCTGCCGCCTGGTTCGAGGTGAGTGAGGACATGCACGGAGCGGCCTGTCACAGTTACGAATGCACCTGGAAGAGGGGAGGCCGGGGCGGTTGGATCGAGACGAGGGGTCATTGCTGGTTACTTTCGTGATTGCTCTTGCCATGCCTGGCGGAGGAACGCTGCGTTGTGTTCGACGTGGGGGTATGTGCCGAGAAACGCCCAGAAGAACCGATTGAGGCCCATGAAGCGCGCGTTGCCGACATGGAAACCTGCGGCGACGAGGAACTGTGCTCGCCGTGCGACGGGCGGCAGGGCGAGGATGATGGGGAAGATGGTCTCGGCCACGATCACGGACCACGCCAAGGTCAGCCGTGCCCACCGATGACGGTGGACGAACTGATACAGCCACTCGTCGCCGTACGTCTTGGTCCGGAAGATCCCTTCGATCGCAGAGCCGTCGCGCCATACGGGTGACCGCAACTTCGCGACGCCGGCTGAGAAGTAGGACAGCACGCTTTGGAACGCCACGAACCCCGACATCACGTCTTGCTGTTGAGGCGTCAGGCGCGGAGTCTCAGCGATGGCCGTCGATGCTGCGGAGATGAAGGACATCTGATCCGAGCCATCGGAGCCGTAGGAGGATCGGTAGCTCTTCACGAGCAAAAGGCCTGAGAGGGCGAACAATGACACGAGGCGTGACTTGGATCGACGAGGCGCGACGATCACCCCGAGTGAAGCCAGGGCACGTGCGCCAACTAACCAGCGGTATCGGGGGTGTCCAAGAGTTCTCAGCGGCTTTTCGAGCTTCGGGTGACTCAACGTTCGAAAGGCGGTGCGTCGAATAGGCCAGGAGAACAGACCTGTGTCGCTCATCTCCCGTGAGCGGGAAAACTCTTCGGCGGCGCTGATGAACGTGCCGACGGCGGTGATCCTGCTCCCCGCCGAGAAAGCGCGGGCCGTGTCTGATACGGGGTCGCGATGAGGGCTCTTGGTGAACATGTGCTTGCTCCGATCTTGAGAATTAGCGGCGGGGCTCCCAACGGAAGAGCTGACTTGCGACGACGAACGCGACGAAGACCCAGGCCAGCGTCGGCAAAAGGAGGGCGAGCATTGAGGCTGGTTCGATGCCATTCCAGGACGCGATCACCAGCTCCGTGAGCGCGCCACCGGGGATGAGCCGCTTGACCATGAGAAGGTCCTCGGTCCCGGTGAAGGCGATCCACATGGCGACACCGACGGTGATGATGAAGACCGGCAGAGAGGTCACTTGCGCGTGATCGGGCGAGTTCGTGAATCCCGACGTGGCCACGGCCAATCCGAGGAAGAGCGCTTCGATGGTCACGACGCAGAGGATGAGTCCGACGAAGTTGGCGGGCATCTGGTCGATCAGTGCCAACGCGGCAAGAATGACGGCGAGTTGGACGACGTTGATCACGACCAAAGGCACCAGTATACCGGCGACAATTCCGGCGTCCCCAGCCGCTGTGGAACGAAGCCGCTTGAGGAAGAGGGTCTGGCGTCGCGACGCCAGGGTGGTGGTCGCGGTGATGTACGTGCCCATCGCTGGGACGACGACGGTGACCAGTGCTGCCACGACGGCTGAACCTCCGAAGTTGTCTCGTGTGGCAATTAACACGACAGCGAAGAATAGGGGCACGAGCACCGCGGTGGCCGCTACAAGGCGGTTTCGGAAGAACTGGGTCAGTTCACTGAGAGCAATAGCGCGCATTCTAGGCTCCTTTGTTTCGTCGGTCAGTCGTTCAGGGCGCGGAAGACGTCGTCAAGGCTGGTGGGACCCGCTGCGAGGTCGTCGAAAGCAATGGAGCGTTCGGCGGCCCAATTGAGCAGTAGGTGGAGATCCCGTTGCAAATCCTGGGTCTCAATCACCCACGCGGATTCGCCAGCCGAGTCGCGGCGAACGGCTCCCCTCGGTGTGGCGGTGCCGGGTGGGAGGCGGAAGGTAATGGTGGCCGGCAGCATCTGCGTGAGTTCGGTGACGGTGCCTTCCATGCGCAACTGGCCTCGATGCATCACACCGATTCGGTCGGCATACTGTTGGGCTTCTTCGAGGTAGTGTGTGGTCAGGACGATCGTTGTTCCGCCGTGGCGCATCTGCGTGACGGCAGCCCACAGGGCGTCACGCGCGTGGATATCCAACGCGGTGGTCGGCTCGTCGAGAAAGATCAAGTCAGGGCTGCCGAATATCGCGGTTGCGAAATCCAATCGACGCTTTTCACCACCAGAAAGCTGAGCGACCTTCGAGGTGCGTTTCGCCGTGAGATCTGCGACAGCGAGAACGCGATCCAAATCATCGCTGCGGCGAGTGAGGCGGCCAATGAGACGGACGGTCTCACTGACAGTAAGGTCAGGAGCGAATCCGCTTTCTTGAAGCATGATCCCGACTCTCGGCCGCACACGCCGCCGATCAGTGGGATCGAGGCCGAAGACTCTCACCGTACCGCGTGAGGGTTTCCGGTGCCCCTCAATCGTTTCGAGGGTTGAGGTCTTTCCCGCCCCATTCGTTCCGAGCAGCGCGTACAATTCGCCCGGCGCGACCGACAGGGTTATGTCTCGAACTGCCTCATAAGAACCGTAGCTGACGGCGAGATCATTGATTTCAATCACTGGTTTTTCACCCATGCCACTACCTAACTTCGGAAGTCGCTAGTTCGACAGTTCTGCGGCGTCACCAATAATGAGTGACATCCGCGACTCACGGAAGTGACGCAGCGTCACTGTTGCTGCCGGGAAGATCGACATAGGGTAAAGATGCCCTAACGCCCCGGTTGTCTGAAAGGAACGTACTCATGAGAGCTATTCAGTATTTACTCGCGCTTGTAATCATTGCAGCAGGCGTCATCAGCACCATCATGTTGTTAGAGCTGATTCCCGCGACGCGGGACCTGCTACCGGGTTGGGTCGCGGACTGGCTTCCGAGTTTCGACAGCCCTGGCGCAGCCTGGCTGATTGCCGCCGCTGTGACTGTTATCGTCGCAGCCGCGTTCGCCTCATGGGCACTGCAGCAGACCATTGAGCGGCAGAAATCAGTCCAACAGTGAAGGGCAGCCATCAACGATGAGCCGTAGGGAATCGACCCCACTGGCTCGTATGCGGTCGATCGCCACCCTGACCTTTGTGGTGGCCGTGGGAATCGCGGCTGGCGTCCTGATCGTGGTTGGGTCCACGACAATATGGCAGCCGCTGATAGCCGCCCCGAGTATTGCCGTGGCAGTCTGGGAGGCGGCCAGATGGCATACCCCCCTGAATTTACGGGTGGCGATGATTGGCCTCGTCGTCACCGAAATAACCTGGCTTTTTGGCGCGCTATTCACTCTTGGGCCGGTGTTTGCCTTAGGTTTCTGCGTAGTGGGTGCCGTGACAATTTCCAAACTCCCCCGGTGGCAAGGCCCCGCCGCTGGTCTGCTCATGGTTGTCGTCCTCGCTACTGGCCTACTCACCCTTATCGGCGGGCCGGAGGTCTCCGGCCCATATTTGCTTATCGCCATCGGTGGAGCCGCTCTATTTACTGTCGTATTCTGCCTTAACGCAACCGCATGGCGGCTGTTCACCGAGCTCGACGCGAAGCGGCAGACCGAGGTTGAACTGGCTTTGATGAAAGAACGCGTCCGGTTCGCAAGCGACCTGCACGATATCCAGGGTCACACGCTACATGTGGTCAAACTGAAAACAGCACTGGCCCAGAAACTCGTCGGCGAGGATCCATCGCGAGTAGACAAGGAACTCCGACAGGTACAGGAGCTGATTTCCGAGACGATATCGCAGACGAATACGTTAGCGTACGGCAACAGACGTCTGACTCTTTCCGCCGAGATTGAAAACGCTAAAAATCTTTTCGAAGCAGCGGGTATCCGCGTAAATGTCAATCAAGTGGAAAAAATACGTGGTGAGTTCGAGGAACCAATGAGTCTAGTTCTGCGCGAGGCGACGACTAACATCTTGCGACACGCCGAAGCCCGGTCCGTAGGGATTGTGCTGAATCGGGCTTCCATCGCAATCACAAACGACGGGTGTGCCCCCGGGCCAGCACCGCAGTTGCGTGGGCTAGCGGCACTGAGAACGCGCGTTCGTGAACGGGGCGGAGAGATGGAGATAGCAAAGTGCGGGAGGTCGTTTGTCACTGCTGCTACGTTCCCCGGCACTGAGAAAGGGTGAAAAATGACCACGCGTATCGTCCTCGCCGATGATGAGAACCTACTGCGCAGCGCCCTCGCTGCCATCCTCCCGCTCGAATCGGACATAACGGTTGTCGCGGAGGCTTCTGACGGCAGCGAAGCCGTAGCCGTGACCCTGCAGCATCGACCCGATGTACTCGTCATCGACATGGAGATGCCAACGATGGACGGGCTCGACGCGACAGAAGCGATACTAGCGGAATGCCCGGAGCAGACGATCCTCATGCTGACTCGCCACGCGCGACCAGGCATCCTTCGCAAAGCACTTGCCTTGGGTGTGCGCGGATTCGTGAGCAAAGCTGCGGAACCCGCACAGATAGGCGAGGTTGTGCAAGCCCTTCATCAAGGACGCCGCTGGATAGACCCTGAAGTGTCCGCGTTAGCAGTCATGGATGACTGTCCGCTGACCGAACGGGAAATTGACGTGCTCAGAGAAACCACCGAAGGGTATTCGGTCGCTGAAATTTCCTCTCGGCTGCACCTAGCAGAAGGTACGGTGCGCAATTATCTATCCCGCGCGATGCAGAAGACACACGCGGCCACACGTCACGAGGCTGCGCGTTATGCCCGGGAGCATGATTGGCTATAACCATGGCTGCCGGTACCGAACTTCAGTAGGCTGGGTCGCCTGGTGGAGCATCCTGGCGGTGCTCGATTCGGCGTGGCCCGTTCTGTAGCACGCGATAGAGAACTTGGCTTGACAAAGCTGCCATCGCGAAGCCCAACGCGCTCGTTACGACAATTCTCATCCACGTCGTCGGACTTCCAGAGCCGCCGACAACGTACACGGAGATCGTGAACGCTACCAGACCCAGCAGCGCCACAACTAGGTGAAAGTAGCGCATTCCTCCGCCCTGCTCCTCCGGCGTGGCGTCTCGTCGATCGAGAAATATCGCAATGAAGAGCATCGGCACCACCTGGATAGTTACGACGAACAAATCCATGCGCGCTCCTCCCCGTCATGCGGCCGATTTGTCGATACGCTGGCTGTTATGGTCCAACTGATGCTCGCTGACAATCGGCATGACCCCGATGTAGACTGCGCATTGATGCCGCATGATGCGCCCGGTACTGCAGCGCCGCAGTCGTCGGCGTTCGCAGAGCACCATGGTGTCACTCCGCGGAAAAGATAACGTCGCGAAGCAACCCAACCATACACGCGGTCCTGCGCATGTCGGACTCCAGGCAGGCGGTAGAATCGGGAGAACAGCGAAATCCCAAGCGCGGCATCTAGCGCGATGTTGATGGAACCGGCACCACCGTATCGACCAGTACCTGAGATTGCCCACGCCGCGTTCTGGACATCCGGCGGGGTGAGGTCGAACTGATCCAGCACTCCGTCACGTTGAAACGGATGGACTGTGACCCGCCCATTACGATCGAGGCGCTTGATCGCGAGTACGGCGCGTGTGCAAAAACCGCACTGGCCATCGAATACCAAATCAACAGCCGTCATCTCGCCATCACCTTCGGTCCTCAGATGGTACTTGTATCGATGCTCTGATGATATCGCCGGGACGGCGGGGGCACATCCACCATCTTATGGATAGGGCGCAGCGTGCTCTGAAGGCTCACGGACACCCGACTCTTAGGGTCTTAGACTGCCCGCATCGGTCTTAAGGAGGCGGGGCGTGGCTCGGCATCGGAGAAGGAAAAGGCGTGCTCCTCCGAGGCCACGTGACCTCTGCACCGACACCGGGAAGCGGCAGTATGACGACCACGGTGACGCAGCGCATGTCGCGCTGTGGCGGTCGCGTATGCGGGCCCGTTGCGGATCTATGAGTGCCCGTCCTGCGGGTCGTGGCACCTGACTGCCGTTTCCGTGTAGTTGGTAGGGGCAATCTGCGTAGTTGGTAGGGGTTTTCCGGATAGGTGGTAGGGATCCTCTTTTTCGGTCATTTTTGTAGATGACGTCGGCTCAATCTGTGTCGGGGTGTCACCACTTTCTGACTGCAAGGAGGGCCTTTATGGCCAACTTCAGAGACATCATGGCGATGTGTTTGAGCGGAGCGAGCTATGCAGCCATCTCTGCTGCCTTGGAGTGCTCCAACAGGGATATCGCCCCAATGCCAGCTTCCCGGTCCCATACCAGCCGGTCGGGCACGGCTTTGAAGTCACGCTCGATGAGCTGTCACATCCCAGGGTTACGTCCGTTAGCGTGGTGTATCTGTGACTGTCGGTGAGGGGCCTCATGAATGTGTGAGGCGGCCACCGCAGTACCTTTCGAATCAATTCCAACATCTCCTCGAAAGGAATAACCGCGATGGCCGCTGGACCCAATCATATCGACCCGACCGCCTACCTTGATGAGCTGCTCACCCAAGCATCCCCAGATCAGACACACGTCAGATGCTGCAGGACTTCATCAACCAGATCCTTGTCCACCCAAGCAGACAGCGTCTGCGGGGCTGACTACGCCACAGTCAGCGACACCCGCACCAAGGACCTGACCCATCCCAGCTATCAGATCATCAGTTGTGCGAGTCGGAAGCAGACAGGCTGCGGCGAATCGGGAATGCGATGCCGCCATCACCAGCACCGGGAATGGCCGGTGCACACCGCTCGCATCGGGCAACCCGCCGGCGGCAAAAGTCAGGTCACACTGGATTTCACGCCCGGGAAGATGGGTAAGCGTGTCCACGGGGTCTGCGGGAAGATACTCGGGTCGGATCCGGGCAATGTTTTTGCGCAGCCACGATTCTGACCCAGTCCACCCAACGCGTTGTCCGATGACTTTTGCGTTAAGACGTGGAGTTTCAGCCAGCAACGCACGTACTTGTGGTTCAAAGGCGGCGAAACTCGTGGCTCTAGCCCGACGCGGCGGGTACTTCAAACGCGAATCCGAAGCGAGTGCCCGCTCGAAAGTCTTCTTCGCGCAACCAACCTCGTTGGCGATCTTGCGTATCGATAAACCCTGCCCACGCAGGTAACGGATCTGTGCCCATTGGTCCAAAGAAATCACCCATCCAATCTTTTTCGGATGGGCTACTTTCCGGAGAGCGTTTTGGGCTACTTTTCAAAGAGCGCTGACATCGCCCCCGGCACGACGCGCAACTACCTCTCCTCCGCAATGAGCAAGGTGGGCGCCCACAACCGCTACGAGGCCTACACCCTGGCCCGGGACAGGGGCTGGGTGTAGGCCTCGGGTGCCCACAGCATCTTGGGCCGACGGACTCCTAGGAGGACAGCGGCAGGAAGACCTTGACGGCCTTGAAGATGCCGCTGAAGATCTTCACGATGATGCCGAAGATATCCTCGAACTTCTTGGTACCGGTGGTGGACTCGTCCCAGCCGAAGAACTTGTCGGAGGAGCCGGCGGAGGAGGACTTCTTCTCCCCGGGCTTTTCGCTGCTGCCGCTGCCGGCGCCGTTGTCGGTGTCAGCGCCGGTCTCGGTGCCGGCTGTCTCGGAGGTGAGGGCGGGGTTACCGCTCTCGTCTTCCTGCGCGTTCGCGACGGCCGCGCCGCTGACTGCGATGGTGGATGCGGTGGCGATGGCCAGGAGGGCCTTCTGGATCTTCATGGTGTCTCTCCAGGAATCGGGTGGTCTCTGAAATGTCTTCGGCCCCGCATGTGCAGTGCCGGAACGGAACATTAATGCCGCCTGTGGCGCCAAGGAAGAGGGTTGAGCCCGCGGGGGTGGAGACGAAAGTAGACGATCGGGGCAACGGCGCAGCTGCCGCCGCCCCACGGACTCCGCGGTGCGGGTGTGCACCGAAGGGGAATGGGAGCCCGGAACAGGGTCGGGGGGCCTCACACCAGACACACATTTTGTCGTTTAACCCAAGAAAAATCGGCCGCCATCGTGGCGACCGATTCGGATCGTGCCCGGGGGGGGACTTGAACCCCCACGTTCTTGCGAACACTGGCACCTGAAGCCAGCGCGTCTGCCAATTCCGCCACCCGGGCGGGCGACTTGATTAATATAGCACCCGGCCAGGACGAACTACCAAATCCCATGCCCATCGCGCTTTTTTCGCCGGGGTGGGGTACCTGGTTGTGCCTCGACCCGGCGCTTTCGTCTATGTCGATGGGCGTCGCCCATCTATACTGTCTTGGTTATTGACCGCTCGCGCGGCTGTGAAGATCGTCGATCCGGGTCGTCAGGAAGTGTGGAAGGAGGTGCGGGCCAATGTCATTCATGGACAGGCTGGCCAAACTGGACAGTTCGATGCAGCGCGGCCTGGACAACAGCATGGCCGCGATCTTCGGCGGCAAGGTTGTGCCGGCGGAGATCGAAGAGCTGGTGAAGCAGGAAGCGCAAGACAGCGTCGTCCTGACGGACCAGGACGACCTTCTTGTCCCGAATGTGTACGCGGTCGGGGTGTCCTCGAAGGACCTGGAGAACCTCTCCCAAAGCCCGGACCTTCCCTCGCAGCTGGCGGACCAGCTGACGCGTTACGTGCGCAACCAAGGCTGGTTTCTGGGCGGCCCGGTGGTCGTGCGCGTCGCGGAGGAGTCCGGTCTGCGGACCGGGCAGTTGCGGGTGTCGTCGTACATCGACGCCGCCCCCGACGTCCCCAACGGCTTCGACGCGATCTTTGCGGAACCGACACATGACAACGAGATCGCGGCCGACGCCGGCCGCGAAGAGGAGGATGACATGTCCGACCCCACCACCTCTGGCGAGCCGACAGTAAGCCTGCTGCTCCAAGACGGCTCGTCGCGCACCTACCTCGTGCGCGAGGGTTCCAACATCATCGGCCGCTCCAACGACGCGGACTTCCGCCTCCCCGACACCGGCGTGTCCCGCCAGCACGCGGAGATCACGTGGGACGGCGAGTCCGCCGTTCTGGTCGACCTGCAGTCCACCAACGGCACGACCGTCAACGACGAACCGGTGGAGAACTGGCTGCTTGCCGACGGCGACGTCATCACCGTCGGCCACTCCCACATCGAGGTGCGTATCGTCGAGCCGCAGAAGGGCCTCGCCTCGGACGCGGGCCTCAACCCCGACGACGTGGCCTACCCGAGCACCGAGATGTTCCGCGGCCCGCTCCCGGGCCAGCGAGAATCGTAAGGAGACGCATGGATTCAGCGATCATCCTCGGCTCCCGCTTCGGGCTGCTCATCCTTCTCTGGCTGTTCATCCTGCTCGTCTTGTGGGGCGTGCGCCGAGACGTGTCGGCGGCGTCTGGGGCGCGTCGACAAGCAACTGCGTCTGCCCCCGTTACAAGGGACAAGGCGCGGCAGATCGTGGTGGCCGAGGGCCCGCTGCGGGGCTCGCACATGAGCATCGCCAGCGTCGAGGACATCACCCTCGGGCGCGCCGACACCAACGACTTCGTGCTCGGCGACGACTACGCCTCATCGCGACACGCCCGGCTGTTCCGCCGCGGCAGCGAATGGTTCGTCGAGGACCTCGACTCGCGCAACGGCACCTTCGTCCAGGGAACCCGCATTGACCAGCCAGAACGCGTTTCCGTGGGCACGGATATCAAGATGGGCCGCACGATTGTGAGGTTGATGCCATGAGCCTGAAGCTCAACTACACCGCCATCTCCGACCGGGGCCTGGTGCGCGGCAACAACGAGGACTCGGCCTACGCGGGCCCGCACCTTCTCGTGCTTGCCGACGGCATGGGCGGCCACGCCGCCGGGGAGGTCGCCTCGCAGCTCATGGTGGAGCACATGGAGCACCTCGACCGGGACCCCGCCGACGCCGACGTCCTCGCGCTGCTCGGCGCGGCCGCCGAGGACGCCAACGCCGCGATCGCCGGCTCCGTCGACGACAACCCCGCCCAAGAGGGCATGGGCACCACCCTGACCGCCCTCATGTTCAACGGCACCGAGGTCGGGCTCATCCACGTCGGCGACTCCCGGGGCTACATGCTTCGCGACGCCACCTTGAGCCAAATCACCGAGGACGACACCTTCGTGCAGTCCCTGGTCAACGAAGGCCGCCTCGACCCGGAGGACGTGTCCACGCACCCGCAGAAATCGCTGATCCTCAAGGCCTACACAGGTCGCCCCGTCGACCCGCACCTGGAGATGATCCCGGTGCGCGCGGGCGACCGTTTCTTGCTGTGCTCCGACGGCCTGTCCGACCCCGTGACCGCCTCCACCATCGAGGAGGCGCTGCGCCACGGCACCCCCGAGGCTGCCGCGCAGCGCCTCATCGAGCTAGCGCTGCGCTCCGGCGGGCCCGACAACATCACGGTGATCGTCGCCGACGTTGTCGATACCGCCCAGGACAACGCCCCTCAGCTCCCCACCGCGGCCGCCGTCGCCGGCGCCCTCGCGCCCGACATCGAACCGACCCACCCCGACTCGGCCGCCAGCCGCGCGGCAGCCCTCACCAGCGCGGCCGCCGCCCCCGCCCCGGCGGTGAACGCGGCCACGTACACGGGCCGGCGCACCGCGTCGGATGACGGGGGCTCGGCCAGCTCCGCCAGCGAGGACGCTGGCGACGACGAGGAGCCCCGCCGACGCCGCTCCCCCTGGCCCTGGGTCGTCGCGCTGCTCGCCGTCGCCATCGTCGGCGTCGGCGTCGTCGCCTGGCTGGACAGCCGCGCCGAAGACACCTACTACGTCGAAGCGAACGAGGACAACGAAATCACCATCACACGCGAAGAAGGCTCGCTGCTTTCCGGGCTGCGCTCCCAGGAGCACGCCGAGATACAGCTGGCCTGCATTGACGAGGACAACAAGCTCCGCGTCGCCGACGCCAATGCCGAGCCGGGCGACTGCACCGTGTTCACCACCGACGACCTGCCGCCCTCGCAGCGCTCCGCCCTCGAGGACTTCCAGGGCGGCACCTACGAGGACGCCGTCGCCCTGATGAATCGCCTCGCCGACAACGCCCTGCCGGTGTGCGTCACCGAACCCACGGAGCAGGAAGGCCAGGCCCCCAGCACACCCTGCAGGACGGTGAACTAACATGACCCGCTTCTATACCCGCGGCCGCGAGCTCCTCTTGCTCATCTGCGCGGCCGTGCTCCTGCTTCTCATGCTGTTTGGCTTGGAGATGTCGCAGGGGCGGACCCTGTCCACCGAGATGCTCTACCTCGTAGGCGGCTTCGTCCTCGTCTACGCCGTCGCCCACGTGGCCATCTGTGTCACCGCCCCCCACTCGGACCAGCTGCTGCTGCCGGTGGTGGCCACCCTCAACGCGATCGGGCTGGTGGTGATCTACCGCCTCGACCTCGCCGACAGGCCCGGCTACGGCCCCCTCGCCGAGCGCCAGGTGCTGTGGTCTCTGGCCGGGGTGATCCTCCTCGTGCTCACGCTCGTGGCGCTGCGCGACCACAAGTCGCTCTCACGCTACTCCTACCTGCTCGGCCTGGCCGGGCTCATCCTGCTGGCGCTGCCGCTCGTCTGGCCCCAACCACCGGATTACGCGGACGCCCGCATCTGGATCTGGCTCGGCCCGTTTTCCATCCAGCCGGGTGAGTTCTCCAAGATCCTGCTGCTCATCTTCTTCGCCCAGCTGCTGGCGCAGAAGCGCTCCCTGTTCACCGTGGCAGGGCGGCGCTTTTTGGGCCTGAGCTTCCCGCGCCTGCGCGATCTTGCCCCCATCCTCGTGGTGTGGGCCATCGCGATCCTCATCATGGCTGTGTCCAACGACTTCGGCCCGGCGCTGCTGCTCTTCGCCACCGTGCTCGGCATGCTGTACTTCGCCACCAGCCGGACCTCCTGGCTGCTCATCGGCGTCGGCCTCGTCGCCCTCGGCGGCTGGGCCGTGTACCAGGTTTCCGACAAGATCCAGGAACGCGTGAACAACTTCATCGACCCCCTCGCCCACTACGACACCAGCGGCTACCAGCCCTCCCAGGCGCTGTTCGGCCTGAGCTGGGGCGGGGTGACCGGCACCGGCCTGGGCTACGGGCACCCCGACATGGTGCCGGTGGCGCACTCCGATTACATCCTCGCCGCGCTCGGCGAGGAGCTCGGCTTCGCCGGCCTGGCCGCCGTGCTCATCCTCTTCGCCGTCTTCACCACGCGCGGTTTCCGCGCCGCGCTGCAGGTGCGCGACTCCTACGGCAAGCTGCTCGCGGCGGGCCTGTCCACCACAATCGTCATCCAGGTTTTCGTGGTCGCCGGCGGCGTCTCCGCGCTGCTGCCCATGACCGGGCTGACCACGCCCTTCATGTCCGCCGGCGGCTCGGCGATCATGGCCAACTACATCCTGCTCGGCCTGCTTCTGCGCATCTCCAACGCCGCGAACAGGCCCTTGAGCTCCGATTCCGCCGCGGCCGTTGAGCCGGCGCCGCAGCCCGTGGAGGTGGCCCGATGAACAAAGCGATCCGCCTCGGTGCCGTCGTCTCCCTCATCCTGACCGTGATCCTGCTCATCAACTTCACGGTGATCCAGGGATTCCGCGAGGAGCGCTACGCGCAGAACCCACTCAACGCGCGCACCTTCGTCGAGCTCAAGCAGATCAACCGCGGCAACATCAACGCCGGCGGCCAGGTCCTCGCCGAGTCCTACAAGGACGAAAACGACTTCTACCAGCGCACCTACCCCAACCTGCCCATCTCCTTCGCTCCCGTCGTGGGCTACGTCTCCGACCAGTACGGCACCGCCGGCATCGAGGCCGGCTTTAACGCCGAACTCATCGGGGAGGACACCTTGAGCGGCTCCCGCTTCGTGCGTACCGGACGCGAGGAGGACAAGGCGGGCAACAGCGTCGAGCTCACTCTCGACCCGAATCTGCAGGCTCTGGCCTACGAGCAGCTCAGTGACCCGGGCTACGAGGGTGCGGTGGCGGCCATGCGGCCGTCGACAGGCGAGGTGCTCGCCCTGGCCTCTACCCCCTCCTACGACCCGAACGCGGTAGTCAACCCCGACACCGCCGAGCAGGCGTGGGAGCAGCTCAACAACGACCCGGGCAACCCCCTGCTCAACCAGGCGACGCAGGAGCAGCTGCCGCCGGGATCGATCTTCAAGATCATCACCACCGCGGCCGCGCTGCGCAACGGCTACACGCCCGACTCGCCTGTCACCGGCGAGGCCGAGATCCCGCTGCCGGGGACCGAGGCCACGCTGCCCAACTACGGCGGGCAGGCCTGCGGCGGCGGTGGCACGGTCACCCTGCGCACCGCCTTCGCGCTGTCGTGCAACACGGCTTTCGCGGAGACGGCCATCGACATCGGCACCGAGCCGCTGCGCGAGGCCGCGGCGGCCTTCGGCGTCGGCGAGACCTACGACCTCGGGCTGCCCACCGCGGCGGGCTCTCTGGGCGACCTGCCCGGCGCGGCCGAGCTCGCCCAGTCCGCGATCGGCCAGCGCGACGTCACCATGACCGCCCTGCAGGCGGCCGTCATGACGGCGACGGTGGCCAACGACGGCCGCCGCATGGCCCCCTACGTCGTCTCCCGGATCGTGCGCCCCGACCTCACGCCCGTGCGAGAGACGCGCCCGCGCGAGATCAACGAAGCCATCACGCCGGAGGAGGCCGCGACGCTGCGGGACCTAATGTTCAGCTCCGAGCGCTCCACCTACGGCTACAACGGCAACGGCTACGCCTCGAAGACCGGCACCGCCGAGCACGGCGAGGGCGCCGCCCCGCACGCCTGGTACGTCGCCTTCGACCCGGACAAGGACGTCGCCGTCGCCGTGGTGGTCAAAGACGGCGGCAACATCGGCCTCAGCGCCACCGGCGGCCAGGTCTCCTCCCCCATCGGCCGCGCCATCCTCAACGCAGCACAGGCAGGAGGGAACTAATGCACACCGACAACAGGGAAGAACTCCAAGAACTCGTCGGGCCCGACTACCGGCTGCAATGGGTCATCGGGCACGGCGGCATGTCCACCGTGTGGCTTACCGACGACCCAGGCCACGACCGCGAGGTGGCCATCAAGGTGCTGCGCCCCGAGTTCTCCTCCAACGAGGAGTTCCTCACGCGCTTCCGCAACGAGGCCAGCGCCGCCGAGGGCATCGACTCGCCGAACGTCGTGGCCACCTACGACTACCGCGAGGTGGACACGGGCCACGGCTACGCCATGTGCTTCATCGTCATGGAGTACATCCGCGGCGAATCCCTCGCCGACCTCATCGCGCGCGAGGGTCAGCTCGACGAGGACCTCGCGCTCGACGTGCTCGAACAGGCCTCCCACGGCCTCGCCGTGATCCACCGCATGGGCCTGGTGCACCGCGACATCAAGCCCGGAAACCTCATGATTACCCAGAACGGGCGGGTCAAGATCACCGACTTCGGCATCGCCAAGGCAGCCGCCGCCGTGCCGCTGACGCGCACGGGCATGGTGGTGGGCACAGCGCAGTACGTCTCGCCCGAGCAGGCGCAGGGGCTTCGCGTGAGCTCGGCGAGCGACGTCTACTCCCTCGGCGTCGTGGGCTACGAGATGCTCTCCGGCACCCGCCCCTTCACGGGCGACAGCTCGGTGTCCGTGGCGCTCGCGCACGTGTCCAACGAGCCGCCCGCCTTATCGACGTCCATCAGCGCGCCCGCCCGCGAGCTCATCGGCATCGCCTTGCGCAAGGACGCCGCCACCCGCTTCCGCGACGGCAACGAGATGCAGCTGGCTGTGGCCCAGGTGCGCCGCGGCCAGCGCCCCACCCAGCCGGGCGGCGGCCAGACCACCCTGATCGCCGTCGAGCCCTCCCCCACGGAGTCGACGCAGATGCTCGCCTCCGTGGCCCAGCCCACCACGGTGCGCCCCGCCCAGCCGCAGGAGCGCCCCCCGCAGGGCGACCTAGCACAGGAGCAGCACACCGCTGTGGCGCAGCCGGAGCAGAAGGAGAAGAAGGGCGGTTTCGGCATCGGCGTCCTCATCGCCGTGCTTGTCCTCCTCGTCATCGGCGGGGTGGCCTGGGCGTTGACCGCCGGGCCGCTTGGCGGGCCGGGGGCGGAGACCACGACGCCGGAGACCAGCGTGGTCACGCAGACGCAGACCATCTCGCCCTCCCCGGAGCAGCAGACGCAGACGGCGACGACCACGGTGCCCCCGCGCGTGACCACGAACGAGAGCGCACCGGGGACGGTGAGCTTCGTCGAGCCGCCGGCCAACGAGCCCTCCGAGCCGGCCCCCGCTCCTGCCCCGGCGCCCACCAACCCCTCGCCGGCGCCCACGCCCCCACCGACCAACGGCGCCCCGGCGCCCGCTCCGACCCCTCCGGGTAACCAGGACGGGGCCGATGAGACGAGCACCGATAACCCGCTCAACCCCCAGAATGGCGGTACCCCATGACACTGATTGCCAACCGCTACGAGCTCGCCGAACTCATCGGCACAGGCGGCATGTCCGACGTCTACGCGGCCACCGACACCGCCCTCGGGCGGCCCGTTGCCGTGAAGATGCTCAAGGTCGACATGGCGCGGGACGAGAACTTCCGCGAGCGCTTCCGCCGCGAGGCGCAGAACTCTGCGCGCCTGAACCACCCCAACATCGTGGCGGTCTACGACACCGGCTCCATCGAGCGCGAGGGCGTCGACGTGCCGTACATCGTCATGGAAATCGTCAACGGCCGCA
The DNA here is from genome assembly GCF_030408575.1 of Corynebacterium auris. Lineage (NCBI taxonomy): Bacteria > Bacillati > Actinomycetota > Actinomycetes > Mycobacteriales > Corynebacteriaceae > Corynebacterium > Corynebacterium auris. The sequence continues at coordinate 31,128 of NZ_CP047047.1, read as the reverse complement.
ACCTGCGCGACATCGTCCGCGAGGACGGCCCGCTCACCCCGCGCGCGGCGGCCGAGCTGCTCCTGCCGGTCACCCACGCCCTCCAGGCCAGCCACGACGCCGGCATTATCCACCGCGACGTCAAGCCCGCCAACGTCATGGTGACCACGACCGGCACGGTCAAGGTGATGGACTTCGGCATCGCCCGGGCCCTCGACGACTCCACTTCCGCCATGACTCAGACCGCCGCCGTGATCGGCACGGCGCAGTACCTCTCGCCGGAGCAGGCGCGGGGCAAACCTGCCGACGGCCGCAGCGACGTCTACGCCCTGGGCTGCGTCATGTACGAGATGGTCACCGGCCAGCCGCCCTTCCAGGGCGAAACCCCCTTCGCCGTGGCGTACCAGCACGTGCAGGAGGACCCGGAGGCGCCGAGCACCCTCGTGAACACTCTCGCGGAAAGCGAGGCGGTCAACCTCGACGCCGTGATCCTCACCGCGATGGCGAAGCACCCCGCCGACCGCTACCAGAGCGCCTCCGAGATGGGGGCCGACCTGGAGCTTTTGGAGCGCGGCGCCGTGACCAACGCGGCGCGCAACCACCTGGCCTACCCCGCCGCGGACGCGGGAAATGACCCGGCGGACGACCCGGACGCCACCGTCGTCTCCGGCGCCGCCGTCGCTTCCCGCCCCGCCACGGGCGGGATGAGCCGCTACGAAGAGCACCGCCGCGCCAACGAAAAGGAGGAGGGCTCCGGCTGGATGAAGTGGGTCGCCATCCTGCTCGGGCTCATCTTGGTCGTCGCCGCGGGCGTTGTGGCCTACAACGTCTTCACCGACCGCACCGGCGAGGACAACGTCGAGGAGCAGATGGTGGCGGTACCCGACCTCGCCGGAAAACCCCGCGAGGAGGCGGTGGCCGAACTCGAGCGCCTGGGCCTGCAGGTAGCGGTGAGCGACGAGCCGAGCCCCGACGTGCCGCGCGGGACGGTGATTGACACCAACCCGACGGCGGGCTCGCAGCTGCGCCCGGGCACCCTCATCACCGTGTCCGTCTCCTCCGGGCGCGAGGTCACCGACGTCCCCGATTTGACCGGCCTGACCCCCCAGGACGCGGCGCAGGTGCTCGAGGACGCGGGCCTAGAGCTCAACACCGACTTCCGTACGGAGCCGAGCGACGACGTCCCCGAGGGCATCATCATGTCGCAGAACCCCGCCGGCGGCTCGCAGCTTTCCAAGGGCTCGGAGGTCTCCGTCGTGGTCTCCTCCGGCCGGGAGCAAGTCAACGTTCCCTCCATGGAGGGCATGACCGTCGAGCAGGCGACGTCGCTTTTGGATTCCCTCGGCCTGAACGCCACCGTCACCCAGGTGGACTCCGAGCTGCCGAGCGGGGAGGTCGTCGCCGCCGCTGGCCAGGGCACCCAGGTGGACCGGGGCACGACGATCGAGCTGCGCGTGTCCAACGGCATGCTGATGAAGATGATCGACATCGTGCGCATGACGCCCCAGCAGGCCGACTCCGCCCTGCGCGAGGCCGGCTGGAACGGGCGCCTCGTGGAGGGCCCGACGGTTGCCACCGGCGCCGTGGTGGACCAGGGGCGCATCGGCCACCAGGAGGTCCCGGCCGGAGAGACCATCCGGAAGGACCAGGAGATCGGCTACAACCTCTGGGAGTTCGACCCGGCGAAGCTGCTCCCGGGCCGCTAGGGCTTTTGTCGGCCGGGCGTGGTGGTAAAATTGCAGCCCACAGCACGTCGCGTCCGGCGCGGGGCCGGGCGCCTGAGAGCGAAGGGTTTTCACTATGCCTAAGGCAAAAGTTAACAAGGACGCCCAGACCCGCCCGGCCACCACCGCCTCGACGGCGGCGGGCTCGCGCACCCCGGTCAAGATCAACACCGGCGGCACGCCGGTGTGGTACAAGGTCATCATGTTCAGCCTCATGATCGTGGGGCTGGCCTGGCTGGTGCTCTTCTACGTCGCGGGCGACCAGATCCCGTTCCTCGCGGAGCTCGGCCCGTGGAACTACCTGATCGGCTTCTCCGGTCTCATCCTCGGCCTGCTCATGACCATGGGTTGGCGCTAGTAGGCAGCGCTTTTCTACTTTCGTACCAAGTTTCCCAGCTCCTGTTGAACTTCCTTCCAGGCGGCCGTAGGTTCTTTCTTCGGTAAAGATCCCGACCCCCTGGAAGAAAGGTCCGTCCATGAAGTTCAACGGATTCGCGCGCCGCGCGGTATCCCTTTTCGCCGCAGCAGGCGCCGTCGCCGCTATCGCCCCGATCGCCGGAGCGCAGACCCTCGAGGTCTCTCACCCCGAGACCCCCGCCACCAACAGCGCCCTGCCGATCATCCACACCTACCGCGGCAGCGACCACCTGAAGGCCAACATCCTCAACCCGCGCCCGGTGTGCAACTCGACGGAGGACTACCGCACCGTCGTGTACAAGGTCACCGATAACTTCCTGCCGGTGGGCACCATCTCCACCACCAACCTGAGCGACAGCACCGTCCCGCTCACGCAGGACCTCTCGCGCACCGCGTCCATCTCCGCCTCCGTGAACGGCTCGCGCACCGAGACGCTCAACATCGGCGGTTCCGGCTCCCGCAACGGCATGCAGGGCTCAATCGGTTACTCGCTGGCAAAGACCTTGGGCTTCAGCGTCTCCGGCTCCCTCGCGTGGACGGCCGGCCAGAAGATCGGCCCGTACGACGTCCCAGCCGGCAACACGGGTGAGGCGACCTACGGCTTCCGCACCGTCACCATGACCGGCACGCAGCAGCGCTGCCGCCCGAACGGCACGTGGGCCACGCCGACCGCATGGGTGGCCAACATGCCGGTCAAGAACGAGGTTCGCGTGAAGAACTACTCCACCCCGGCCGGTTCCTGGGCCCCGAACAAGGGAGCGCAGGTCACCGAGAAGGACAACCCCTCCTTCGCCGCCGACGCCGAGAAGATCACCGAGGGCGAGACGCTTAACGACGTCACGAAGGTCGCCGACTCCGAGCCCGCCGACGTGACCAACAAGGAGTTCACGGACGCGCCCGCCGCTGACTCTGTCGCCCTCGACCTCGAGCCCTACTTCACCACCTCCGCCCTGAAATCCCCCGGTTTCGCCGGCACGGTGGCGCTGCGCGTGAAGAACAACGGCTCCGAGCGCTATTGGGGAGAGTTCCCGCTGCTGACCTTCCGAGTGCACGTCAAGACCGCGGAGGGCCCGAAAGGCGTCGACCGCCTCATCACCGCCCGCGGCGCGAACGGCTCCCACGTGCGCGACCTCGGCTACAACTTTGCCACCCAGACCCGCACCTTCGAGGTCACCCTCTCCAACCCGGTCAACGCTGGCGAGGATGTCCTCCTCGGCGCCTTCGACTTCGGCGACGGCAACACCCGTGAGGGCAGGCTGCGCAACTACATGACGGTCACCCAAACCGCGCGCCTCAAGGGCGACACCTCGACGTTCAATGACCAGAACGTCGATTCCCGCAAGGCCACCGTGACGGACCTCGGCAACCCGAACTCCGGCCTGTTCTAACTGTGAGTGGAGTTATCCACAGCGTGTGGAGGAATCTGTGAGTCACAGGGTTATCCCCACCTGTGGATAACCCTGTGCACTACTTACCCACATGCGAACACCGCTCGGTTGACGCTTACTCCCCCGCTGGTCATCAGGCCGCGGGGGAGTTTTCATCGCCACGGAGTTCGAAGAATGACACCGATGTAGTTATCCACATTGTGGGGAAAAGTTGTGGGTAACTCGCCCTGGGGAAAACCGGTGAACAACGCCGCCGCCTAGAACGCCAAGAGGGAAAGCGCCACCGCCACGCCCCCGAGCAGCACCCCGCCCGCCGCGCCGGCGCCGCGTACCCGGGGGTCGGGAGAGGTCAGCGGAAACGCCAGCAGGATCCCCATCACGAGCCCGCCGACGTGGCCCCACAGGCTCACCCCGGGGGCAATGAGGGAGTACGCCAGGTTCACCGCTACGAGCGCGAAGGCCGGCCGCAGGTCGGTTTGGCGTCGATAAGCAATGCCAACGAGCAGCGCCATGAGCATGTACAAAACGCCGGAGGCGCCGGCGGTGGGGGTAGTGAAGTTCATGGCGAGCACCGCCGCCGAGGAACCGAGCAGCCCCGCGACGTAGGCCAGCGCGTAGGAGCGGGGGCCGACGAAGCGCTCCACCTCCGCGCCGATGAGCGCGAGCATAAGAACGTTGAGCACCACGTGCGGCAGGTCCAAGTGCATGAACCCGGAGGTCAGGGCACGCAGCCAACCCCACCCCTCGGCCGCGAACGGCCCGAACAGGAGCATGGACTCGCGCAGGCCGGTCCCAGCGATCGCCGCGGCGACGAAGAATATCGCGCACAGCGCGCAGGCAAGCGCGGTGACGGGCGCACCGGCAAAGATTCTCTGTGTATTCATAGGCAAAAACCCCCGGCGCGGCGAGGCGCTCGGGGGCGGGTCGGGCAGCGGTTGCTGCTACTGGACGTCGATGGACTCGATGACGACGTCCTCAACGGGGCGGTCCATGCGGCCGGTGCGCACCCGGGAGATCTCCGTAACAACCTTCTGCGAATCCGCGTCGGTGACCTCGCCGAAGATCGTGTGGCGGTTGTTCAGCCACGGCGTCGCGTCCACCGTGATGAAGAACTGCGAGCCGTTCGTGCCCGGGCCGGCGTTGGCCATGGCCAAAAGGAAGGGGCGATCGAACTGCAGCTCCGGGTGGAACTCGTCGGCGAACTGGAAGCCCGGGCCGCCAGTGCCGGTGCCCGTGGGGTCACCGCCCTGGATCATGAAACCCGGGATGATGCGGTGGAAGATGGCACCGTCGTAGAACGGGCCCTCGTTGGAGCCGGAGGCGTTCTTGGTGGTGTATTCCTGGGTGCCCTTGGCCAGGCCGGTGATGACCTCAACCGTCTTCGGCGCGTGGTTGCCGAACAGGTCCACGACGATGTCGCCGTGGTTGGTGTGCAACGTCATTGTCTGCGTCTTCTGAGTCATGTGATCCAGGATACGCGGGAACAATTCGTTTAACAGCGCTCGCGTGTGGGTCTGAACGAAGGTGCCCGCTCTTGGGTAAGCCGGGCTACCACGATCGGCTCAACACCAGCTGCGTCGATTTTTTGTGAGCGCTCGCACTGGTAAACCGTGTCTTCACAGCGCGTGCGCCGCACCGGCTGTGGGTCGGTGACATCACCTATGCAGGCACCCTGTCGGGTTTTGGCTGCACCGCGTTCGTCACGGACGCGTACTCCCGCGCGATTGTCGGCACCGCGACTTGGGCGAGTATGCGCACCGATGAATTGCTGTTGGAACTGTTTTGCGCTGGTGGCCTTTTTGTCCACCACGGTGATCATGGCTCGCGGCATGTGCCGATCGGTCACGGTGAAGCACTGGCCCAAGCTGGGATTGACCCCTCTGCCGGTACTGTCGGCGGCTCCTGCGGCAACACGGTGGCTGAAACGTTCAACGGTCTGCACACGACGGGGCGGATGTATGCCCACCGGACGTGGGCGTCATTCGGGTATGTCAGATGGAAAACGCCCGCTAGCAACAATCAGACGCTCGGCGGTTGGGCGTTCAGTAAGCGCAACGGAAACCAGGGCGCTGCATTAGAGCGATTAGCTGCGTTTCACTGGCGAACCGAGCCAACCCGCCTGACGACGCAACAACCCCCGGGGCCCGTTCACACGGCCCCGGGGGGCGTCCAGCGAGCCTAGGGCCTACAGCCCCTGCGCGACCTCGTTGCGGGCGGCGACCATGTTGGTCAGGGCCGGTTCGACCTCGGCGTAGCCGCGGGTCTTCAGGCCGCAGTCCGGGTTGACCCAGAGCCGTTCGGTCGGGACGTTGTCCAGGGCGGCCTTGATCAGCTCGACCATCTCCTCCTTGCTGGGCACGCGCGGGGAGTGGATGTCGTAGACACCGGGGCCGATCTCTGCGTGGAAGGTCTCGTCGATGTCCTCGAGCAGCTCCATCTTGGAACGCGCGGCCTCGATCGAGGTGACGTCGGCGTCCAGGCCCGCGACAGCGTCGATGATCTGGCCGAACTCGGAGTAGCAGAGGTGGGTGTGGATCTGGGTGGCCGGCTGGGCTTCCAGGGCAACGAGGCGGAAGGCGCGGACGGCCCAGTCGAGGTAGGCCGGGCGGTCGTCGGCGCGCAGCGGCAGCAGCTCGCGCAGCGCCGGCTCGTCGATCTGGATGACCTTGATGCCGGCCTCCTCGAGCTCGCGGACCTCGTCCGCGAGCGCGAGGGCGATCTGGTCGGCGGAGACGGACAGCGGGACGTCGTCACGCTTGAAGGACCAGGCCAGGATGGTCACCGGGCCGGTGAGCATGCCCTTGACCGGCTTGTCCGAAAGGGACTGCGCGTAGCGCGACCACTCGACGGTCATCGCGGCCGGGCGCGAGACGTCGCCGACGACGATCGGCGGGCGGGTGCAGCGCGAGCCGTACGACTGGACCCAGCCGTTCTCGGTGACCACGAAGCCCTCGAGGAGCTCGGCGAAGTACTGCACCATGTCGTTGCGCTCCGCCTCGCCGTGGACGAGGACGTCCAGACCGATCTCCTCCTGCAGCTCGATGACGTTTTTGATCTCGGCCCTCAGCGCCTCGCGGTACTGCTCATCCGTGAGCTCGCCAGCCTTGTGATCGGCGCGCGCCTTGCGGATCTCCGTGGTCTGCGGGAAGGAGCCGATCGTGGTGGTGGCCAGCTTGGGCAGACCGAGCTCGGTGTCCTGGGCCTTCTGGCGCTCGGCGAACTCGGGGGTGCGCTTGACTTCGCCCTCGGGCAGCTTGGCCACGCGCTGCGCCACCGCCTCGTTGTGGATCGTGGTGGACTCGCTGCGGGTGCGCACGGCGCGGTCCGACTGCGAGAAGGCCTCGACGGCGCCCTCGGGTCCGGCGACGAGCGCCTTGACCTCGCCGATCTTCTCGTCGGCGAAGGACAGCCACGGGGCGACCTCGACCGGGAGGTTGCGCTCCGCATTCAGCGTGTGGGGCACATGCTGCAGGGAGGTGGAGGTGGACACGGAGACGGAGTCGCGCTGGAGCGAGGCCAGCACCTCGCTGCGCTCGCGGAGGTTGGCGGCCCAGACGTTGCGGCCGTCGATAAGCCCGGCGACAAGGTGCACCTTCGCGGGGATAGCGGCGGCGACGCGGGCGGGGTAGCCGGGGTCGGCCTCCAGGGTCCACGGCGCGAGGTCGACGTGGAGGGCCTCCGGCGCGAGTTCGCCGAAGACGTCGAGCGCCTCGCGGGCGGAGCCGTAGGGGGTGGTCAGGTACACGTTCGGGCGGTCCTCGAGGGCGAGCAGCGCGGTCCACGCCTCGCGCAGGTAGCCGGCGAGCTCATTGTCCGGCGTGGACAGGTCGGCGACAACGGCGGGCTCCGCGACCTGCACCCACTCCACGCCGGCGTCCTTCAGGGCGCGCAGGACGGCGGAGTAGGACTCCACGAGCGAGTTGAGCAGCGACCACTCGGCGGGCTTGGACAGGGCGATGAGCGTGACCGGGCCCACGAGGTAGGGGCGCACGGTGTGGCCGGCCTCGCGGGCCTCCTCGACGATGCGCACGATGCGCTCCGGGGCGGGCGTGACATCCTGGCCGGCGGCGAGCTCGGGAACGAGGTAGTGGTAGTTGGTGTCGAACCACTTCGTCATCTCGAGCGGGACGCGGGTGTCGTTGCCGCGGGCGAGGGCGAACTCCTCATCGAGGTCGGTGCCGCCGGGCACGGCGCCGACGGTCAGGGCGGTCTCGAGGACCTGGTCGTAGTAGGCGACGTCGGCGGGGATGGAGTAGTCCTCGGTCAGGCCCAGATCGCGCAGGCGGTTGTAGGTGTCGATGCGCAGCGCGCGGGCGGTGGTGCGGAAGGTCTCGGCGTCGATACGCCCGGCCCAGTAGGACTCGAGGGCCCTCTTGAGCTCGCGGTTGGCGCCGATGCGAGGGTAGCCCTCGATCGTCGCGGCGGGGAAGGAAGTGGTCATGGGGTGTCCTTAAGAAAGTAGGTCGTGGGTAAAACTGTGGGGCGGCTACTAGGGCCGCGGGATGCCCACCCGGTCCAGCAGGTCACGGGTGACCGTGATGTCGTTATGGGTGTAGATGTGCAACCCGCCCGCTCCCGCATCCAGGATCGCTCGGGTCATTTCTGCGGAGAGCTCCATGCCGACCTCGTACTCCTCCTCCGGCGTGGAGGCGGCGGACAGGCGGTTTATCACGCGGTCGGGCACGGTGACCCCGGACAGCACGCCCATGCGCTCAACCCGCTTCAGGCTGGTCATGGGCATGATCCCCGGAATCAGCGGGATGCGCACCCCCGCCATGCGGGAGGTGGTGACGAAGCTCAGGTAGTCCTCGGCGTCGAAAAAGAGCTGCGTGATGGCGAAGTCCGCGCCGAGGCGCTGCTTGGCCAAAAGCACGTCCAGGTCCTCGTCGCGGTTGCGCGACTCGGCGTGGCCTGCCGGGTAGCAGGCGACGGAGAGCGCGAGCTTGCCCGCGGCGAGGTGGAACGCCTCCTCCTCCTCGACGTCCTGGATGAGGTTGAGCAGATCGGTCGCGTGCTGCAGGTAGCCCTCCGGCAGGCTGGTTTCGCCCTCCGGGAGGTCGCCGCGCAGCGCGAGGAAGCCGCGCACCCCGGCGTCGAGAAGCGTGCGAATCCACTCGGTGAGCTCCTCGCGCGTGCCGGCCGTGCAGGCCAGGTGGGCGATGGTGCGCAGGTTCGTCGTGCTGTCAAGCAGCGAGATGAGATCCGCCGTGCCGGACAGCCAGCCCGAGCGGCGAGAGGAGGTCACGGAGACGTAGTCGGGCCGGTAGGCGGCCAAGCCCTGGATGAGCTTGCCCAGGCGTTCGGCGTCGGCGGTATCGCGCGGCGGGATGAGCTCGAAGCTCAACGCCGTGCGCGTGTGCGGCTTCGGGGCCGGTGGTGTGTCGTCGGGGCCATCCAGCGGCGCCGAGGCTGAGACCAGCGGATGCGCGGCCCAGGCCCGGTGCGCCGGCGTGGAAAGCCGCGACGGAGGGTTATTTCCACGCATGAAAAAAGACCTTTCATCAGCGGTGATTCCTGGCCGGGCTCGGCGCTTACGGTGCAACGCTGCTTAAGGTTATTGCCCCTCAACGGCAGGCACAACGCGATCCGTACAGAGCTGTCTAATTTGCAGGTCAACGCCGCGATATAGATGAATATAATTCTTCCGGCGGCACCCCCTTATGAACAGGTCTGTTCATTTTTTCGCATGTCTTTCGCTCCGGCGGTGGCTAGGCTGGTGCGCACGTACCCAACGAAGCTAAGGAGCCCCCCATGAACCTCACCTCGGCGCGCCTGGCCCTGCGCGGAGCCAACGCCGCATACACATACTTTCGCAAGCTTGACGACGAAAAACAGCGCGACATCTACAACGCCGTCGTCGACTCCGTCAAAAACAGCTCCACCGATCCCGTCGACGCCCCCGACCTCGACGAACTGCGCGAGCTCTACGGCGCCGCGCGCGCCGAGGCCGGCGCAGTGACCCGCAACGCCCACGACCGCCTGGACCGCCGCCGCGCCTCCTTCGACGCCGCCGCCCCCGCGCGCAAGGCTCGCCGCCAGGCGCTGCTTGACGACGCCAAAACCGCCCCGTCCCGGATCAAGGCAAAGAAGAAGGAAGAACGCAAAGCCGCGGCTCGCCGCGCCGCGACCGCCCTCGGCGTCGTCGGTGCCATCGCAGCCCTCGGCGGGGTGGCCTACGCCGTCTACGAGTTCGCCCTGAAGAAGCCCTCCGACACCGAGCCTGCCTCACCGACCTCCACGGGGGCCACCGGGCACGCCACGTTGGTGTACTCCACCACGAGCGAGGACGCGCACGCCCCTGCCGAGGCGCACGGCGCGGCCGAACAACACGGCTCGGCGGGCCCCCTCGGCGAGGAGCCAGCCGAGCGCGACGAGGAGCTGCTCAGCTCGCTCGACGAGCAGCTGTCCACCCTGGACACCCGCGACGCCCTCGAAGACGAGCAGCGCGGCAACGCCGGTTAGGCCCCCGCCTCCTGGCGCCACGCGACGAGCATGTGGCGCACCATCCTCTCCCGAACGTCGGGGAACAACCGGCTGGCCGCGCGTGGCAGCGGGCGCGTGGCCACGATGAGCTCGGCGGCCAGCTCCAGGGGCCCGAGGCGCGGGTGGACCAGACCGTGCTCCGCGGCCTTGTCGAGGAGTTCCTGCACCCGCGAGAAGAACTGCGCTCGCTTGGCCACGAGCTCCGCCGGGACAGCGTCGGGGTCCTCCTGCGCCAGGGCGTCGACGAGGACGCCGACGCCGTAGTCGGCGAGGCGCCAGATGGCCCCCTCCCACGCGGCGCGCGGGGCGGCGTCGAAACGCTCGATGGTCTCGGCGAGCACCTCATCTAGGGTGTCGAAGAGGTCGATGGCGCACGCCTGGCGCAGCTGATCGCGCGTGGAAAAGTGCCGGTACAGGGTGGCAATGCCCACCCCGGCCTGCCTGGCGATGGCCTCCAGGGTCACCTCGTTGCTCGCGCGTGTGCGAAATTGCTCGGTGGCGGCGGCGATGAGCTGTTTGCGCTTGAGTTTGGCGTCGGCACGCATGCACCCCTCCTTCCGTTTCACGTGTGCGATTGTCCAACCTTCGCTGCTCACCCACGCTACCTGCGCGCCGACGCGGCCCACGGAAAGCCCCTATCCTCGGTGATGTGCGCGAGCACTGAAACGTCACTCAACAACCAAAGGAGAAACGCATGTTTAACCCCCTCAAGAAGATCCCCACCGGCATCACCTCCGCCCAGGACAAGGTGAACACCAAGTTCACCTCTGCGGCACTGCGCGGCCCGATCGGCCTGTACATCCTCAACGCCGGGCTGGGCAAGTTCAACGCCGACCAGGAGACTGCCGAGGGCCTGCAGGGCATGGCCGCCACGGGGCTGCCCTTTGTCAAGGAGATCGAGCCGAAGAACTTCGCCTCGCTGCTCGCCGCCGGGGAAACCGCGCTCGGCGCGGCGCTGCTTTTGCCGTTCATCCCGAACCGCCTCGCCGGGCTCGGCCTCACCGCCTTCTCCGCGGGCCTGCTGAGCATGTACTTCGGCAACCCGGAGAACACCGAATCCGACGGCATCCGCCCGAGCCAGTCCGGCACCGCCCTGGCCAAGGACTCCTGGCTCACCGCGGCCGGCGTGGCGCTGCTGACCCTGCCCAAGAAGTAGGGCATATTTTCCGGGCCGGGGTAAGTCGGCGCCCCGCCCGGTAAGATACTCCGAGTGAAAACTCTTTTTGGGGCCGCTGCTCTGGTCCTTTCTGTCACGATCGCAGCGCCCGCCCACGCCGGCGTCCCCGCGCGCTGCACCCCGGTCCACGTCGTGCAGGCCGCCGGGACGGGCGCTTCGCACTCCTGGGACCCCGATACCGCCCATCGCCCGCTTCTCGACGACGGTTCCTCCCCCGCCCACGACCTCATCGAGCGCCTCGGCGCCGCCAACGTCTCCGTCTTCCGCGTGCCCTACCCCTCCACCATCGCCCGGTTCAACGGCCTGACCGGTTCCAACGCCACCGGCGGCGACAACCCCCACGACGGGACCGAGCCCCGAACGTACGGGGAATCCCACCGGATCGGCCTCCAGCGCACGACCGCGCACCTGGAGGCGACGGCGGCGCAGTGCCCGCGCACCCGGTTCCTCCTGGTCGGTTTCTCGCAGGGCGCCCACATCATCGGCGACGCCGCCGCCCTCGCCGCCAGCGGCGCAATCCCCGGGGTCAGCGCCGACTCCGTCGCGGCCGTGACGCTCATCGCCGACCCCGCCCGCTCGCCACTGCGGCCCCCGGCGGAACCTGCCGCTCCGTCGCGCTTATACGGGCCCGAGCCCGCGGGGCTCCTCGCCGCGAACCACGAGATTGTCAACAGCGGCGGCAACGCGCTCCCCGCCGACCGCGTGGGCATCGCCGGGGCCCGGGCGGGCTCCTTTGCCGCCCTGCGCGGCAAGGTGCTCTCGCTGTGCAACCCCGCCGACGTCGCGTGTTCCGCCTCAGAAGGCTCGCTCGTGCGCTCGCTTACCGACGTCGCAAAGCGCGTCGAGGACCCCTCCCCCGCAACTGGTCCCACCGTGCTCACCCCGGGGCTCGTGCGGGAGGCCCTGGCGGAGCTGCACCTGTTCGCCGCCAACGCGCGCGCCACAGCGGGCCAGGGGCTCACCCCCTCGCAGATGGGCGCCCTCGTCGTGCTCCATGCGCTGCCCCGCGTCCTGCGGGAGGCCGCCTCCTACCGGGTGCTCAGCGAATCCATCGGCGGTCTGCGCGCCGCGGCCTCTCTAACCCCCCAGACCGACGCGGCCCTTACCGCCGCCCTGGACGCCGCGGAGCGGCGCGCCCCCGCGTTTCAGGACGCCGTGCACGACGCCGCCGCCCGCGCGAGCCGGGACATCGCGGCGAGCGCCGGCCTGCTGCACCTGATGGACGACCCGCGCTACGCCGACCTTGCCGCCACCGCTCGTCTCCTCGGCGACTTCGGCCCGAACCACTTCGCGTACTACAGGGACGGCTACACCGGCGGGTACCGCATCGAGGGCGAGACCGGCTACGACTACGCCGTGGGCTGGATGGAGCAGATCGCCGAAAACATCGTCGCGGAATAGGCGGGTGGGATGAAAAAACGCCCGGCCGTGCAGCCGGGCGCTTCGTTAACGTCCTGTGGAGGATAGGAGAATCGAACTCCTGACATCCTGCTTGCAAAGCAGGTGCTCTACCAACTGAGCTAATCCCCCGTGGTGGGCCTAGCAAGAATCGAACTTGCGACCTCATCGTTATCAGCGATGCGCTCTAACCGACTGAGCTATAGGCCCTGGGAACGAGATAGAACATTACCCACCGCTCCCGGCAACGCCAAATCGCCAGTTCAGGGGCATGTTCTCTCGTTAAGCCTTAGCGCGCGTTGTTGTCCATGTTGACGGACAACCCGCCCACTAGGTTCGCCACGGCGTTGTACATCACCGCGACCAAGGGGGACATGACGGCGACGAACACGACTCCGACGAGCCCCAACAAAGCCGCCGCGGAGAGGAAGAGCGGGAAGTCGATGACCTGGTCGCCGCCCACGCCGCCGATGAGCGAGTTCATCGACTCGATCACCCCGGCGCCTTGGAGACCGCCGTAGACGAGCGCCGCCGCGATCATCCACGCGACGAAGCCGACGACCGCGAGGATCGACCCGATCTTGAACGCCGTGATCGCGTTCACATGAGTAATGGTCACTGTACGAGCGGCCATGATTACTCCTCACCTTCTGGCTTGCCGGGGGCCGAGGAGGTGATCTCCATCGCCTCCTGGAGCGTCTTTTCACCCTTTGCCACCGCCGTGGCCTCTTCTTCGCCTTCGTCCTCGACGTTCTTGTCCACGGCCAAAAGCTCCACGCCGTCGGACAGGTCCACGAGCCGCACGCCCATGGTGGCGCGCGACGACGGGCGGATCTGGTTGACCTCGGTGCGGATGACCCCGCCGGCGGTGGTGATGGCGAAGATTTGGTCTTCCTCCTCCACCGCGAGCGCACCGATGAGCTTACCGCGCTTCGGCGTGTACTTGAAGGTCATCACGCCCATGCCGCCGCGGCCCTGCGCGTTGTACTCCTCGATCGGGGTGCGCTTGCCGTAGCCGCCGGTGGTGGCCACGAGCAGGTACTGCCCGTCCGCGACCACCGTCATGGCGAGCAGTTGGTCGTCGCCGCGGAAGCGCATGCCCTTCACGCCGGCGGTGGCGCGGCCCATCGGGCGCAGCTGCTCGTCGTCGGCGGTGAAGCGAATCGCCTGGCCCTGCTCGGAGACGAGAAGGATGTCCTCCTCCTCGTTGACCAGCACGGCACCGATGAGCGAGTCGCCCTCGTTGAGGTTGATGGCGATGAGCCCGGACGAGCGCGCGGATTCGTAGTCCGTCAGGCGCGACTTCTTCACCCGGCCCTCGCGGGTGGCTAGGACGAGGTAGGGGGCGTCCTCGTAGGACTGGATCTGGATGACCTGGGCGATCTTCTCCTCGGGCTGAAACTCCAGCAGGTTGGCCACGTGCTGTCCGCGGGCGGTGCGCCCGGCCTCGGGCAGCTCGTAGGCCTTGAGGCGGTAGACGCGGCCGAAGTTGGTGAAGAAGAGGATCCAGTCGTGGGTCGAGCAGATGAAGAAGTTCTTCACCACGTCGTCCTGCTTCAGCTCGGCGCCGCGCACGCCCTTGCCGCCGCGCTTCTGGGACTTGTAGGAGTCGACCTTGGTGCGCTTGGCGTAGCCGGTAGAGGTGATGGTGACCACCACGTTTTCGCGGGCGATGAGGTCTTCCTCGGTGACGTCGCCCGTCGCGGCGACGAGCTGGGTGCGGCGCTCGTCGCCGTACTTGTCCACGATCTCGCGGAGCTCCTCTGCCACGAGCGCGCGCTGGCGCTCGGGGTTGGCCAGGATCTCTTTGTAATCGGCGATCTCGCGCTCGATGGCGGCGAGGTCGTCGACGATCTTCTGGCGTTCCAGGGCCGCCAGGCGGCGCAGCTGCATCGCGAGGATGGCGTCGGCCTGCACCTCGTCGACGTCGAGAAGCTCAATTAGCCCGGCGCGGGCCTCGTCCACCGTCGGCGAGCGGCGGATCAGGGCAATGACCTCGTCGAGCATGTCGAGGGCCTTGACCAGGCCGCGCAAGATGTGGGCGCGCTTTTCCGCCTCCTCGAGGCGGTAGCGGGTGCGCCGGACGATGACGTCGATCTGGTGCTGGACGTAGTAGCGCAGCATCTGGTCGAGGCGCAGCGTGCGCGGCACCCCGTCGACGATGGAGAGCATGTTCGCGGCGAAGTTCGTCTCCAGCTGCGAGTGCTTGTACAGGTTGTTCAGCACCACGCGCGGGACCGCGTCGCGGCGCAGCGTGACCACGATGCGCATGCCCACGCGGTCGGAGGATTCGTCCTCGATGCGGGCCGCGCCCGGCATCTTGCCGTTGTTGATCTGGTCCGCAATGCCGGCGATGAAGTTATCCGGGTTGACCTGGTAGGGCAGCTCCGTGATGACGATGACCTGGCGGTTGCCGATCTCCTCGATCTCCGTCACCCCGCGCATGCGGATCGAGCCGCGGCCGGTGGTGTAGGCGTCCTTGATGCCCTGGTCGCCGACGATGAGGCCGGCCGTGGGGAAATCCGGGCCCTTGACGCGTTCCATGACGGCGTCCAGCGTGGTCTTTTCGTCGGACTCGGGGTTATCCAAGATCCAGTAGATGGCCTCCGCCAGCTCCCGCAGGTTGTGCGGCGGAATGTTCGTGGCCATACCGACGGCGATGCCGCCGGAGCCGTTCATGAGCAGGTTGGGCACGCGCGAGGGCAGCACGTCCGGCTCGCGGGTCTTGCCGTCGAAGTTGGAGGAGAACTCCACCGCGTCCTCGCGGATGTCGCGGACCATCTCCATCGCAATCGGAGTGAGCTTGCACTCGGTGTAGCGCATGGCCGCCGGGCCGTCGTTGCCGGGGGAACCGAAGTTTCCTTGGCCGTCGACAAGCGGGTAGCGCATCGCCCACGGCTGCGCCATGCGCACGAGGGTGTCGTAGATGGCGGAATCGCCGTGCGGGTGGTAGTTACTCATCGTCTCGCCGACGGCCTTCACGCTCTTGACGTAGGAGCGCTCGGGCCGGAATCCGGCGTCGTACATTGCGTACAGGACGCGGCGGTGAACCGGCTTCATGCCGTCGCGGACGTCGGGAAGCGCGCGGCCCACGATCACGCTCATTGCGTAGTCGATGTAGCTGGTCTGCATCTCCTCATTGATGTCAATGGGTTTGATGCGGTCGTATTCGTCACCGCCGAGGGTGTCGTCGCTCATGGGTTACCTTTCTTTTGCCTGCGGTCATTCTAGCCGCCCTCGCGCGCTTTTCCCCCGGTGGTGGTATCACAGTGGTATGGCTATGACGCTGCGGTTGACCACGGAGGAGGACAAGGCGCTCGTCCTCCTCGCCTCCGCGTGGGGCTGCTCCAAGCAGGAGGCCGCGCGCCGCGCCATCGCCACCGCCGCCGCGCGCATGCTTGACGACGCCACCGTCACCGCCCTGGCCCGCGCCCGCGCTCAGGAATACGCCGCCACCGAGGCACGCATCCGCCGCGCCCGGGAGGCCTGAGTCGCGTGAAGGGGTTGAGCGCCGAGCAGATGCTCGCCATTGCCGACGAGGTCTGCCGCATATATAAGGTGCGCGTGCGCTCTTTCGCAGCCCTCGCCGCCTGCGCCGCCGTGCCCGGGGCGCGCATCCACGGCGCCCCGGTGTTCGATTCGGGCGACGCCGCGGCCTCGCAGCTGCGCCGGACGATCTTCGCGCTCGGCCCGCTGACAGGGCACAACGACGTTTTGGCCGAGGTCGCCGCGGGGGTGTACAGGGACTGGGTGGACGCGGGCTGAGGGCGCGGCTGGCGCGACCCCGGGCCCCGTGTTAGGTTTGTTGCTGTTGTGGTTGCAGTGGCGGATGTGACATACGGTCGCGTTACGACCCTGTGGCGGAAGAGCCCCAACGAAAAGCGGCCCCTGTGAGCGGGGGCCGCTTTCTGAATATCAACTGCTGATTTCCTACGCGGAGCCTTGCCGTTCTGTAGCATAGTTCTCGTCCCCGCCACACTACGTACAAAGGTGCTCCCATGAACATCAAGAAGACCCTGATCGCGGCCGCCGCAACCGCCACGATCCTCGCTCCCCTCGCCCCCGCCGCCAACGCACAGATCGTGGCGCCTGAGCCCAGCTCCCGCCTCCACATCCCCGCCAGCATCGTAGACTTCTTCGAGGGCCTGTCCCCGCTCAACCGCCACGACACGGAGCAAGCGCTGAAGGTCGGCACCGCCGCGATCTTGATCAACTCTTCCCTCGGCATCCTCTCCAGCGCCATCGCCATCCCCCTCCGGCTCTCCAGCGGCGCTAGCTAAGTCCTCCGCCCCCTGGTAGGGGCCTTTTCTTGCTGGCTTGTTCGATTGTATGTTCGAACGTGTGGAGGTGGTGTCGGGGACGAGTTTTAGGCTAGGCGGCACAGTACTAGGGAAAGGGGGTGCCCGTGTCCACGCCGCTGAGCTCGCTTGTCGACGCCATCTCGAACGCCACCGGAGAACTCTCCGCGCTCTTCTCTGCGCCCGAGCGCCTCGCCTTCGCCGACGTGCGCGCCGATATGGAACGCCTCTACTCCTGTCTCGACGCCCTTGCGGGCATTGACGCCTCCTTTGCCTTCCTCGCCGACCGCGACGGCGCTGGCGCGGCCGTCGGCGCCAACCACGCGACGCAGTACCTCACCGACGTCCTAGGTCTCTCCCGCGCCGAAGCGCGCAGCCGCATCAAACGCGGCCAAGATCTCTTCGGCGAGCCGGAGGTGCCCTCCCTGCCGGCCGACCCCGACCCGGACCCGCAACGCGAGCGAGCCCGCGCGCAGGAGGCCCGGCGCCTCAAGCACGCCCGCCGCGCCCGCGCCGCTGCCCGCACCCGCGCCGGCGCAGTAAACGGGGAAAAACAGCGGATCATCCAGCTCTGCCTGCGCGACCTTAACGAACACGCCAACCCCGGCTACGACGAACTGCACGCCGCCGCCCTCGAGGAAGCGACCACCCGCGGCCCGGAGGACCTACGCCGCTGGCTGCGCGACAAGGTCCGCCGCGCCAACCTCGCCGGCCGCGACTACGACGGCGAAAAGGACCCCTACGCGGCGTGGAAGAAGCGCTCCATCAGCTTCGGCCGCCTCGACGGCGACGGACTCGGCCGGGTGACCCTGCAGCTCCCCCGCGCGGAAATGGCCCTGCTCAAGGCACTCATCCAGCCCGGCTACGCGCCCGGCACAAACGTCTCAACCGCCCCGGCGGAGGACCGCCGCACCCGCGCCCAGCGCGGCGCCGACCAGTTCGTCTCCATCCTCCGCAGCTACGAGCACGGCAAACAGGAGCGCGGGCGCGGCGCTGCGTCCATCATCCTCTCGCTGACCGCCGACGACCTCACTGCCGCCGACCGCGACACCCTCTTTTCCACCAACACCGGCATCGACCTCGACGCCCACGACATTCTCCGGCTCGGCCTCAGCGGCTCCGACTTCGTCCTCGAACTCGACCCCGTCACGGCACTTCCCCTCGCCCTGGGCCGCACCCGCTTTGCCAACATCGGGCTCAAGCTCGCCCTCTTCGCCGCCCAGGGCGTCTGCGCCTGGGCCGGGTGCGACCGCCCCGGCATGGAGCTCGAAGCGCACCACGTCCTGGCCTGGAAGAACGGCGGCCTCACCGACATCTCAAACCTCGCCGGGCTCTGCCGCGAACACCACCGCTGCGTCAACGACGACAGGGACGGGTACCGCAACAAGGGCTTCGTGGACATCAACTGCACCACCGGCCGCGTCGAACACCACCCCGCCGACGGCTCCCCGCCCCGAACGAACGAGACCCACGGGTACCACGCCTCAGCCGGTGCGCGCATCCGCAACCGGGCGGGGCCCGCGGCCTAGGCCAGCTTCTCCTCGTAGAAGCGAACAAACCGGCGCCCCACGACCTCCGGGTCACGCGCCCACCTGTTGTGCCCGAGGCCCCCGTCGAGCTGTTCCACCGCAGCCTCGGCGGCGGGCACGTGCTGCGCGAGCGCCTCCGCCGAAGCGACCGTGCAGTCCTCGTCGTTGGCGAAGCGCGTCAACAGCACCGGGACCTGTACCGACGCCACCGCCGCGGGGTAATCCGCCCCAGCGATGTGGCCAATCTCGTTCGTGCGCGATAACCGCGCCCACTCTCGGACGTGTCGGCCGGCCTGACGGCCGTAGCCGGCGAGGTCAAGCCTGCCCGCCGGCCAAAAACCCAGGGTGCGCGACACACCCGACATGACCGGCGCGCCCCAGCCGATGCGGCGCCTGCTGCGCCCCGTAAACGACTTCCAGTACGGGCTGCCCGTGCCCACGCCCATCATCCCGATCGCGTTCTGCTCCCCCGCGAGGGCGCTGGAGAGATAGAGGATTCCGACCTGGCCGCCCATGGAGTGCGTCAGCAGCACGACAGGGTGATCGGCGGGTAACCCGAGGACGTCCTTGGCGGCGCTGATGGTCAGCGGGTAATCCTCCGTGACCAGATTGTGGTAACCCCACGTGCTCGAGCGCGTCGCCCGCGCCGTGCTTGTGCCCTGCCCGCGCAGCTCTCCGATGGCCACCGGAAACCCGCGCCCGCTGAGCCATTCGGCGATTGGGGTGTAGTAGCGGGCGCCCATCCCGAAGCCCGGCCAGACCACCACCAGGGGCTTTTCCTTACCCTGCGCCGGAAAGAGCGAAACGGTGCTGGTAGAGCTGTCGGGCAGCGTGATATCGACGGAAGCCATGTCAGGTGAGTGTAGTCAGCGGAATGTGATCCCGCTCTCAAACAAAAGACGTAGCAGCGGCCGAGCTGATCGCTTCCTTCACCTCGCGCCGCAGCGCGCGGAACTCCGGCAGATCGCTCACAGCGCCGAGGTCGCGCTCCTCGGCGTAGAAGTCAGGCACGTCGTACACGCCCACGATGCGCCCAGGCTTCGCGGCCATCACCACCACACGCTGGCCGAGCAGCAGCGCCTCGTCCACCGAGTGGGTGACAAACACGATGCTCGGCTGACCCGCCGCCCAGATGTCCAGCAGGTCGGCTTGCAGCTGTTCGCGGGTGAAGGGGTCCAGCGCCCCGAAAGGCTCGTCCATGAGGACCACGCGGGGTGATTGCGCCAGCACGCGGGCGATCTGGGCCCGCTGCTGCATCCCGCCGGACAGCTCGTGGGGGAACCGCTCCCGCGCCTCGGTGAGCCCGACGACTTCAGTGAGCCGGTCGGCGGCCTTCTCCTGCTCGGCGTCGCCGCTAAGTGACGCCCCGAAGCGGATGTTGTCCTTCACCCGCAGCCACGGGAACAACGTCGGCTGCTGGAACACCACCCCACAGTGGTTGCCTGGGCCCTTTACCTGCTTGCCCGCCACCGAGATGGTTCCGGTGCTCGGCAGCAGGAAACCCGCGATCAGGCGCAGCAGCGTCGACTTGCCGCAGCCGGAGGGCCCGACGACGCAGACGCGCTCGCCGGCCGCGATGTCGAGGCTGAAGCGCTGCAGGCTGGGCACCTCCTCGCCGTCCTCGGTGGTGTAGACGTGGGAGATGTTGTCAAGCGTGATCATTGTGCGTTTCCTTCCTCCGTGAACACCACCGCGTCGCGCGCCTGTTCGCTGGACAGTGGCGCGGCAACCTCGCCCTCGCCGGCGAGGAAGGCGGACGTCCTCTCCAGCGCCTCGGGCACGCCCGCGAGCTGCTCGCGCTGCTCCTCGTCGCCCACGATGTGCAGGCCGTCGAGCTGGTACAGGATCTCCTCGACGCTAAGCTGCGCCTCGTTGGCATTGCCCTGGGCGAACTCCTCTGGCTCGTCTTGCCTCACCCGCGCCGCCCAGTCCTGCAGGTCGAGCCAGGTTGCCAACAGCTCGGGGTTGTCGTCGGTCCAACTGCGCGCAGCCAGCGTGAAGTTGTACGTCGGCGCCCCGGCTTCAGCGACGTCCGTGCTGGTGAGCACGATGTGCCCCGAGTCCGCGAGGTAGGCCAGGACTGGGTCCCACACGTAGGCCGCGTCGATGTCGTCGGACTGCCACGCCGCGGGCAGCGCATCCGGGGAGAGGTTGACCAGCTCCACGTCGTGGGTGGGGTCCAGTCCGGCCGTGCGCAGGGCGTTGAGGAGGCTGTAGTGTGCCGTTGAGGAGAAGGGCACCGCGATCCTCGCGCCGCGCAGGTCGGTGATGCTCGTGATCGAGTCGTCCTTGGCCACGAGCGCCTCGGTGTCGCCGATGACGGCGCTCACGCGCGGGATGACAACGTCGAGGTTCAGCGGCTCGCTGAGGGCTTTGGCCGAAGGGGTTGAGCCCAGGAAACCGACGTCAATGGAGTCGGACGCGAGGCCCTTCACCACGTCCTGGCCGGTGGGGAAACGGATCCAGCGCAGGTCCGCGTTGGGCATGCACGCCTCCGCCAGGCCGCGGTCACGGACGTAGAGCTCGGTGCCCAGGATCACCTGGTAGCCAAGCCGGATCTCCCCCTCTGCGGCAGAGGGCTCGACGGGGCACTCGGCGTTGACGCGCTGCTCGTATTCGCTCGCCGGGGTGCCCACGCACCCGCACAAAACCTGCGCCGCGGCCACAAGGAGCACGGCGGCCGAAATCTTGGATGTCATCGAAGGCTTATCCCTTTCCGCGCCAGGGGGCCCAGCGCCGTTCGGCGTAGAGGAAAAGCTGATCCATTCCCACGGCCACCACGCCGATAACGATGATGGAGGCAATGGTCAGAGAGGTATTCAGCTGGGTTCCGGAGATGAAGGCCAGCGCACCGATCCCGGGGATCCCGTCGTTGAGCTCCGCGGCGATGATCGCCGACCACGCCATGCCGTTGGCCAGGCGCATGCCACTGAGGATCTCGGGCAGCGCCCCAGGGATGGTCACGCGCTGGAGCACCTGGGCGCGGTTCGCTCCCATCGACTGCGCAGCGCGCACCCAGTCGTGGCGCACCCCGATGACACCCGAGGTGGTGGCGACGGTGACAGCGGGGAAGGTGGCCAAAAACAGAAGGATGACCTTCGAGGTGTCGCCGATGCCGAACCAGACGATGAGCAGGCCGATGTAGCCCAGCGGGGGCAGCGCCCGCATGAAGCTGACGTAGGGCTCGATGATCGCTCGTACGACGCGGTTCGACGCCAACAGCCAGCCGAGCACGACGCCGAAGATGATGCCCGCGCCGAAGCCGACTGCGACGCGTTGCACGGTGGCCAGCAGGTGCTGCCACAGGAAGTAGCCCTGAACGCCACAGGTGCGGCGGGCGCTGCCCTCGCCGTGTTCCTGGCAGAGGTTCGTCTCCACCAGCTGCCTGGCCACGTCCACCGGGGACGGCAGGATCACCGGGCTGATCTGTGAAAAGTGGGTGATAGCCCACCAAATGGCGATGAGCGCGACGAGCACGGATAGTTGCACGCCGCGCAGACGCCACCGGTTGTCCGCCAGCATTCGTTCTCCTCGGTAGGTACTCAGGTAGCGCGGCCCGCGTGCGGGGCCGGCGGGGTTAGATGGTGGTGGTGACCGCGGAGCGGTGGAAGACGAGCGGCCGGTGCCCTTCTCCGTCCTCGGTGGCGGTGATGTGCGCGCGTTCGATCTGCGCGATGGCGAGGATGTGGTCGCCCACCTCGATCTCCTCGACGAGCCTTGCGGTGGCGTTGAACGCGGCGCCGGGCAGGAGGATAGCGCTGCCGTCCGTCTCGTACTCGAGGCCGTCGAAGCGCTCCGCGGAGGGGCGGGAGAAGTTCGCCACAGCGTCCCGGTTGGCCTCCGAGAGGATGCTCAGCCCGATGAGCGGAGCCCGCCGCAGGCGCGGCCACGTCGTGGAGGTCTTTTGAATGCTCACGCTCACCAGGGCGGGCTCGAGGCTGTGGCCGACGAAGCTGCCGATGATCATGCCGGCCGGGGAGCCGTCGACAATCGCTCCCGCGGTGGTCAACGGGGTCGGCGCGAGCGCGAGGGCGGTGCGCAGCGCGCGGGTGTCCGTGAGGTTGACTGCGGTTCGGGTCAGGGCCGGCGTGCTGGTCGTCATTGCATCTCCTTCTGTGGGTTTTCTCCGCGGCATAAGCATCCAATCGTTCTGGCCACTGGCGGCTTCGCCTCCCTTGAGTGGCATGAGGGCGAGTAAACCACACGGTCTATTTTCACCCCAGGGTTCCACTCACCGTGGATAAAACTATGGTCAAAGGCCATGACTGCCCTGCGGTCACCCCGGCCCCCGGATAGACCGCTTAGTCTTTATGCCGTATCATCGACCTATGGCTGTACCCCCGATCACACAGGCGACACCCCGGCCGGTTCACTTCCACCTGCCGTCGGATACCGCCGGGCGCTGCCTCCAGCAGGTGCGCGTCCACCCGGGGATTACCCGCCGCGAACTGCAGGAAGACCTCGGCCTGACGCAGGCCACTACGTCGCGGCTGATCACCCGGCTGGAAAAGGCCGGCCTGGTGCGCCTCGGAGAACCGCAGGACATCGGCCCGGGGCGCCCGAGCGCCGGGCTCTACGTCGACGGCGCCGACCTCATCGCGGTGGGCGCCCACGTGGGCAAGCGCGAAACCCACCTCGCGCTCACCGACCTGCAGGGGCAGGTCCTCGCCCAGGACCGCATCGCCCTCGATGTCAGCTCGGCGCGCCCCGCGGACGCCCTCGAAACGCTGGCCTGGCGCATGGCGCACCTCGCCGAGCGGTCCGCCCACCCCGTGCGCCACGCGGGCGTCGCCTTCTCCGCGGACATCAGCGATGACGGCACCATCACCAGCCCGACGTACGGCTGGGACCGCGTGCCCGCCCTTGCCCTGACCCACGAGGCGCTCGGCCGGGTCGCGGCGAACTCGAACTTCGCACCCGACGTGGAGGTCGAGGTATGCACGGGCGTATCCGCGATGGCCGCCGCCGAGCTGGCCTACATGGACCTGCGCACACACGACGGCGGCGCTCACACTCGCTCCGCGCTGTACGTCTATGCGCGCGAGGTGGTGAGCTACGCGTGGATCGTCCACGGCGGCATTCACCGGCCGCGGCTCAGGCACAAAAACCCGTTGCTCTCCAGGTTCCTCCACGACTCCCCCCTTGCCGGGGCCTCCACCCCGCATGGCACGGATCCACTGAGCGTGTCGGCCCTCTTGGCCTGCGCGGCCGACCGCGGGTTTCAGGCTCGAACCCTGCCAGAGCTAGTCCAAGCAGCGCGTTTCGACGCCCAACTGGCCTCCCTCCTCGACCACAGGGCGAACATCCTCGGCGGCGTCGTCGACGTCGCGGTGCAGGTGGTCGACCCCGCCGCAGTCGTCCTCGCGGGCGAGACCTTCTCGGCGGACCCGCTGCGCACCCGCCGCATCGCGGGGCACGTGATGTCGGCTCTCGGCAACGACTACGCTTTAAAGGCCTACCCGGCGGGCACGGACGTCATCCTGGAGGCGGCGAAGATGATCGCGCTCAACGCACCCTGGCAGCGCCCGCTCACCGGACAGGACAACTAGACGTCGAGGAAGCGCACGTCCTTGGCCTTGCGGGTGATGAAGGAGCGCCTGGCCGCAACGTCGTCGCCCATGAGGACGGAAAACAGCTCGTCGGCGCGCTGCGCGTCCTCGAGGTCGACGCGGCGCAGAATCCGGTGCTCCGGGTCCAGCGTGGTCTCCCACAGCTCGCCGGCGTTCATCTCGCCGAGGCCCTTGTAGCGCTGAATGCCGTCGTCGGTGTTGATCTTACGCCCGGCCTCGAGACCAGCCGCGAGCTCCGCGTCGCGCTCGGCGTCGGAGAAGGCGTAGCCCGGCTCGCCCTTCGCCCACTTGAGCTTGTACAACGGCGGGTTGGCCAGGTACACGTGGCCGTTTTCGATGAGTTCCGGCATGAAGCGGAACAGCAGGGTCAGAAGCAATGTCGCAATATGCTGGCCGTCGACGTCGGCGTCGGCCATGAGCACGATCTTGTGGTAGCGCAGCTTGTTCAGGTCGAACTCGTCGTGGATGCCGGTGCCGAGGGCGGTGATGATGGCCTGCACCTCGGCGTTTTTGAGCACCCTGTCCATGCGGGCCTTTTCCACGTTGAGGATCTTGCCGCGCAGCGGCAGGATCGCCTGGTACATGGAGTCGCGGCCCTGCTTCGCGGAGCCGCCTGCGGAGTCGCCCTCGACGATGAACAGCTCGGAATTCTTCGGGTCCTTGGAGCGGCAGTCGGCGAGCTTGCCAGGCAGGCCGCCCATGTCGTTGGCGGACTTGCGGCGCACGAGGTCGCGCGCCTTGCGCGCGGCCTGCCGGGCCTGGGAGGAGGCGACGGCCTTGTTGATGATGGCCTTCGCTTCCGCCGGGTTGGCGTCGAACCAGTCGGACAGGTGCTCGCCCACGGCGCGCTGGACAAAGCCCTTGATCTCCGTGTTGCCCAGCTTCGTCTTGGTCTGGCCCTCGAACTGCGGGTCGGTCACGCGCACGGAGACGACGGCGGAGATGCCCTCGCGGCAGTCCTCGCCGGTGAGGTTCGCGTCCTTGTCTTTGAGCAGCTTGTGCTCGCGGGCGTAGCGGTTCATCAGCGTGGTCAGCGCGGCGCGGAAGCCCTCTTCGTGGCTGCCGCCCTCGTGCGTGTTGATGGTGTTGGCGAAGGTGTGGACGGACTCCTTGAACCCGGCGTTCCACTGCATAGCCACTTCCGCCTCGTGCTCCTTGGCCTTCGCCTCGAAGCCGATCACGGAGGGGTGGATGGCGTTCTTGTTGCGGTTGAGGTAGTCGACGTAGTCGATCAGCCCGTTCGGGTAGTGGTAGGTGACCTTCTTCTCGCGCTTTTTCTTCGCGGCGGGGGCGACGTCCAAGTCGGAGACCGCGGCGTCGTCGAAGGAATCCCCCTCCACCAGCGCTGCGGATTCGCCCTCTTCGACTATGGCCTCAAGCTCGAGCTCCTCCTCGGAGACGCGCTCGTCCTTCAGCGTGATGGTCAGGCCCTTGTTCAGGAAGGCCATTTCCTGGAGGCGGCGCGCGATCGTGTCGTAGTCGAACTCGACGGTCTCGAAGATCTCCGCGTCGGGCCAGAAGCGGATGGTGGTTCCGGTGCCGCGGGCATTGCCGCCCTCTTCCAGCTCCTCCGGGACGGCGTTGGTGAAGCGCTGGTACCAGTGCTTGCCGCCGCGCTTGATGTCTGCCTCGACGCGGGTGGAGAGGGCGTTGACCACGGAGATGCCCACACCGTGTAGGCCGCCGGAGACGGCGTAGGACTCGGAGTCGAACTTGCCGCCCGCGTGCAGCTGGGTCATGACCACCTGCACGGTCGGGGCACCGGAGGGGTGCATCTCAACGGGGATGCCGCGGCCGTTGTCCACGACCTCGACTCCGCCGTCGGCAAGCAGCGTCACGTCGACGTGGTCCGCATACCCCGCCATCGCCTCGTCGACGGAGTTGTCTACGACCTCCCAGACCAGGTGGTGCAGGCCGCGCGTACCGGTAGACCCGATGTACATGCCGGGGCGCTTGCGCACGGCCTCGAGTCCCTCGAGAATGGTGATCGAAGACGCGTCATAGTGCGGTTCGTTGCTAGCCACGTTTGATGGACTCTCCTATTGCGCTATCGGGACCTTAACCCGTCCTATCTTACACCGTGTGATCCCACCCACGGTACGCGCGAGTTAGCCGTAGGTATCGCGCGGCCCACGCCCCTTGACGTGCAGCGGGCCGTAGCGCCAGCTCTTCGTTTTCGGCGGGTAGACGTGCAGTTTCGTCACCACGCCGGGCCCGACCTTGCGGGCGATCTCGGCGAGGACCGTACCCTGCATGTACTTCAGCTGGGTTGCCCACGCGGTCTGGTCGCAGGAGATGAACACCTCCCCGTCTTTGACCATCTCCACCTTCGTGTGCTGGGCGATCTTCTCCCCGACCAGCCCCTCCCAGTTGCCCATGACCCAGCCGTAGGCGATGTTGTGGGTCCAGTCGCGCTCGCGGATCTCTTTGCTCACCAGCACCCCGAAGCCCTGCACTGTGGTGCGGCGCCCGAGAGGGCGCCCGTCGGGCCCGGTGGGTCGGCCCCGTCCCCGCCACGCCGGCGCGCCCTCGTGCCCGAGGTTGAGCCCGGGCACCGTCACCTGCGGGGCTGTGTCCCCGCGCCGCGCGCTGCGCCGGGGGATCACGCTCGTGCCCTGGCGTTTCAGGTCGGGTAGCTTCCCGCCCCGCCGCCGCGCGGTGGAGCGCAAGGTGTCGAAGGTGTTCTTGATCAGGTCACTCAATGCGGGACCTCCCCTCCTCCATGAGCACGCTGAAGCGCCCGCTGACTGCGTCGTGGAGGTTGTCCGGCAGGTCGTCGCCCACGGCGGCGGTGATGAGGACCTGCTCGGCGGTGGCGGCCACGTTGACCAGCCGCTCCCGGCGGGCGGAGTCGAGCTCCGCGAAGACGTCGTCGAGGATGAGCACGGGTTCGGCCCCCTCGGCGGCGAGCAGGGTGTACTCGGCGAGGTGGAGCGAAAGCGCCAGCGACCAGGTCTCACCGTGGCTGGCGTACCCCTTCGCCGGCTGGTCGCCGAGCAGCAGGAGCAGGTCATCGCGGTGCGGCCCCACGAGCGTGGCGCCGCGCTCGATTTCCTCCGTGCGCCTGCGGCCGAGCTCGCTGAGCATGGCGGCCTCGATGACCTCCGGGTCGCGGGTGTCCTCCCCGAGCAGGGTGTGCACGGCGTCGTCGACGGTGGAGCGGTAGCGCGCCGCCGCGGGGCGCGACTCCGGGGCCACGGCGGAGTAGGCCTCGGTGATGGGCGCCTCGAGGGCGTCGAGAAGCGAAAGCCTTCCCGCGATGACCTGCGCGCCGGCGTGCGCGAGCTGGGAATCCCACGCATCGAGGGTGCTCAGCGCGGCGGCGCCCGCGGGGTCGTCGTAGCCGCGGCGTAGGTTCAGCGCCGAGCTGCGCAGAAGGGCGTTGCGTTGGCGCAGGATCTTGTCGTAATCCGCCTTCACCCCGCCGAGGCGGGGCGTGCGCAGCGCCGCGAGGTCGTCGAGGAAGCGGCGGCGCTCCGCCGGCTCGCCGCCCACAAGGCGCAGGTCCTCCGGGGAAAAAAGCACCGTCCGCAGCACGCCGAGCATCTCGCGGGGGGACTTTAAGCGGGTGCGGTTGATCTGCGCCTGGTTCGCCCCGTTGGACCTGATGAGCAGGTGGGTGGTCAGCTCGCGTCCCTCGTTGACGGTGGTCACCGAGACGCGCGCGTCGCTCGCGCCGGCCCGGATCAGCGGGGCGTCGGTGGGCACGCGGTGGCTGCGCAGCACGGAGCTGTAGTACGCCGCTTCGACGACGTTTGTTTTGCCGTGGCCATTGCGCCCCGAAAGCACGGTGACTCCCGGTTCGAGCGTGAGCGAAAGCGCCGGCCAGGAGCGAAAGTCCCGTAGGTCGAGTTCGCGGATGTACACGGTTTAACCCGGCAGGCGCACCGGCATGAGCAGGTAGGTGAAGTCCGTCTGCGGGGTGGCAAACGTGCCGTCGGCCCCGGGGGCGGGCAGTTCGTCGGATGCCGGGATCATGATCGCGGGGCGGGAGGCTTCGGTGAAGCCGAAGACCACGTCGTCGGTGGGGATGACCGCGAGACCGTCCTTGAGGTAACCGGAGTTGAAGGCGATGAGCAGGCCCTCGGCACCCTCGAACTCCGCCTCGACCGTTTCCGTGGCCTCGCCGGAATCAGCGCCGGAGGCGAACAGGGTGACTTCGCCCGAGCGGAACTGCATGCGGATCTGTGCGTTGCGGTCGGCGACAAGGCTGACGCGGCGGATGGCCTCGACCAGGGGCGCGATGGCCACGCGCGCCATGGAGGTGTGGGACTTCGGCAGGAGCGGCTGGACGTTCGGGAAGTCGGCGTCGAGCATGCGGGTCGTGGTTTCGCGGTTGCTCGAGTGCAGGCCGAAGAGCCCGTCTCCGCCGATGTTCTCGGTGTCGCCGACGGCGATCTCGACGGGGGTGTCGATGTGCGTGTCCAGGGTGCGCGCGTTGTCCAGCAGCGTCTTCGCGGGCACGAGCAGCTTCGCCTGGACGGACTCGGCGACCGGCTCCCACGAAATGGTGCGCAGCGCCAGGCGGAAGCGGTCGGTGGCGGTGAGCTGCATGGTGGAGCCGGTGACCTCGAGGTGGATGCCGGTGAGCATGGGCAGGGTGTCGTCGCGCCCGGCGGCGGAGGCGACCTGGGTGACGGCGCCGACGAAGTCCGCGGGAGACAGCGTGCCCGTCACCTCGGGCAGGGTGGGCAGCTGCGGGTAGTCGTCAAGCGGCATGAGCGGCAGCTCGAAGCGCGCGGATCCGCCCTGGAGCAGCAGCTTCGATCCGTCGGAGGAGACCTCGACGGGCTTGGCGGGCATGTTGCCCACGATGTCCGCGAGGAGCTTGCCCGCGACGGCGACGCGGCCCGGCTCGCCCACCTCGGCGCCGATGCGCACGCGGGAGGACACCTCGTAGTCGAAACCGGCGAACTCCAGGCCGTCGTCGTCGACGGTGATGACGACGGCGCGGAGGATCGGTTGCGTGTTCTTCGTTGGCAAGCTTCGTGCGACCCAGGCTACGGCGTCGGAGAGGTCTTCCTTGTGAACGCGAAATGACACGCGGTTGTCGTCCATAGCGGCGAGCGGCTCCTTGCACGTTGGCCCGCGCCCGAAAGCAGCGGACAGAATGACGGAATTTCACTCCACCTTAGGCGCAGCGCCCACCCGTGTCATTTACCGGGGTCGCGGATTTCGCTTGCTTGTCGATGTCCCGAGCGGCGTGACTCACAGGTCCTCTTTCCCTCGGGAGAATGACAAAAGTGAGGAGTCGGTAACAGCAATAAGTCCTGTGCATTCTGTGGATGAACCAGGGTTTGGTGTGGTCGCGCCGGAAAAACGGGGTGTGCCGTCCGGTGTGGATAACCTGTGGATAAACCGGGGCCGATGTGGATAACTTTCCAGGCGTCGCGTCCTTCCACAGCGCGTGGGGGCTTGTCCACTGGGCTTTCACACGAACCCGCGAGTTATCCACACCCACGCTGCGTCGTGGTCTGGGTCAGAGTGTGCGTGAAATCATGGAATCACATCGGTGGAATTACACAGCTGTGCACAAACCTGTGGAGAAGGCTCTGCGCGTACGAAAAAACCGCGGGCGCTGCCGAAACAGCGCTCGCGGCGAGGGAGAAGAGAAGCCGGGTTACAGCATCCGGGCCCTGTTCTTGATCATCTGGGTCAGCTCTTGGATCTCGTCGTAGGTCCCGCGGTTTTCCGTCATTTCCTTGCGGATCTTTCGGTCGGCGTACATGACGGTCGTGTGGTCCTTGCCGCCGAATTCGTCGCCGATCCTCGGTAGGGAGAGCTCGGTGAGCTCGCGGCACAGGTACATCGCCAGCTGGCGGGCGTGGGCAACCTGCCGGGTCTTGCCCGCGCCGGTGATCTGCTCGAGGGTGACGCCGAAGTACTCGGCGGCGGCGTCCTTGATGGCGGCGGCGGTGATGTTGATGTCGTTTTCGTCCGGCAGGATGTCGCGCAGCGCGACCTGGGCCACCTCGAGCGTGATGGGCTCTTCAATGAGTGAGGAGTAGGCGGAGACCCTGATCAGCGCGCCCTCGAGCTCGCGGATGGAGGACTGGAACTGGCTGGCGATGAGCTCGAGCACCGCGTGGTCGACATGGGTGCCGTCGGCCGCCGCCTTCTTCATCAGGATGGCGATGCGCGTTTCCAGGTCGGGCGGCTGCACGTCGGTGATGAGCCCGCCTTCGAAGCGGGTGCGCAGCCGGTCTTCCAGGGTGGTCAGCTGCTTCGGGGGCCGGTCCGAGGACAGGATGATCTGCTTGTTGGCCTGGTGGAGGGCGTTAAAGGTGTGGAAGAACTCTTCCTGGGTGCCCTCCTTGCCCTCGAGGAACTGGATGTCGTCGACCATGAGGATGTCGAGGTTGCGGTAGCGCCGTTTGAAGGATTCCTGCCGGTCGTCGCGCACGGAGTTGATGTAGTCGTTGGTGAACTCCTCGGAGGAGACGTATTTGATCCTTAAGCCCGGCTGGAGCACGTGCGCGTAGTTGCCGGCGGCGTGCAGCAGGTGGGTCTTGCCCAGCCCGGAGCCGCCCCAGATGAATAGGGGGTTGTAGGCGCGGGCGGGGTTTTCGGACACGGCCACGGCGGCGCCGTTGGCGAAGCGGTTCGAGGAGCCGATGACGAAGTTCTCGAAGGTGTATTTCGGGTTGAGCGAGGTCTCGCGGTCCGGGTCGTGCGCCGGCTTCTCGCGGGGAATGCGCTGGGCTGGTGCCGACGGCTGCGAGGCGGCCTGCTGCTGAGAGTGCATGCGGGCGAGCTCGTCGAGGCCCATGGGGATCTGCTCTCCCGGCTGGTGGGGGCGCTCGGTGCGAAAGGACTCGGACGTCGTCGGGTACCACTCCTGCCCCGCGGGCTCGGGTTCCGGCGCAGGTGGCGCGGGCGGCGCGGGCTGGTGGACGGAGACGGCGAGGCTGCACGGGGTGCCCAGGTGGCGCGTGAGCAGCGCAACGATGTGGGGGGCCAGGTTGTCCTCGATGACGGACTTGGCTGCGGCGTGCGGGGTGGACAGGATGGCGTAGCCGTCGACAAGCATGACGGGGCGCACCAGCTGGAGGTAGGCGCGCTCCTGTGGCGTGAGGGTCGGAATCGCTGAGCTCGGGCGCTCCGACAGAGTCAGCAGTTCTGCGACGATGTCGCGCCACAGCGCTTCGATGGGTTGTTCCGCCAC